>NZ_JBGDVS010000002.1:0-608419 GCF_046551635.1 Salmonella sp. SAL04157 | reverse complement strand
ACGGTGGGTAAGAACACGGCGAAGATACAGGACTACATAAGGCACCAGCTTGAAGAGGATAAAATGGGAGAGCAGTTATCGATCCCTTATCCGGGCAGCCCGTTTACGGGCCGTAAGTAACGAGGTTTGATGCAAATGTCAGATCGTATGCGCCTGTTAGGGCGCGGCTGGTAAGAGAGCCTTACAGGCGCATCTGAAAAACCTCCGGCTATGCCGGAGGATATTTATTACTGGCGCCGGTAGTCACAGGGTAGGGGAGGAATACAGCCTATGGCGTTTCAATGTCTGAAAACACTACCACATCTTGTGTCAGAGGGCCGCTGCGCGCCAGGCCGTTTCGCAAAGTTCGATTATTTTTGCAGTGTTCTGCCCTTAACAAATGGCCAGCTCGTTCACGACCTCAGCTACGCTCTTGATGCTGCGGATATTTCCGATGCCCGTGCCCAGCGCAATGTATCCTTCATCTGTATTACCTTCCAGCATGCCGATACGCAACCCGCGTAAACCTCCCATCGTCTGGGCCAGTTCTTCATTGCTTGCACCAGCTTTATCCATCGACACGAGCTTGTCAGCCAGCTTGCCAGGAAGTGAGCGGTAGTAATCTGGCAGGGTACGGAAAAGCAGCAAATCCAGGCCGTTAGCATTAATGATTTTATCCTTTACTGACTGCGGCACACGGCTTTCTTCTGTCCCAATAAACACCGAACCAGCAAAGACACCCTCTGCTCCCAGCGCATGGGCAGCACGGGCGGTACGACTATCGGTAATCCCGCCTGCAGCCATGACGGGAACACTCTTCACCGAGTCCGCAATCAGCGGCACGATCGAAAAGGTGCCAAGCGCGGTGCCAGGCAATGTGCCACCTTCATCAAAACCTGTTGCAACAATAATGTCGGCGCCGGCTTTTTCCGCTAAACGTGTATTTTCAGGTGTCGGATTAATATCGCGGTAAATAATTGCAATACCCGACGCTTTTAGTTCATTAAACAGCGAAGTGATAATAGCTCCTTCTCCGTAACCGGTATAAACAACAGCTTTTACTCCCTCTTCCTTTATTACCTGTAGGATAGGCGGAGTCCAGATGTCGTTTTCAGGGGTTGGAATAAGGTTCACCCCGAATGGTTTTTCGGTAAGTTTTTTGGTTTTACGAATTTCTTCACGCATTTTTTCTGCTGTTTCATCAGGTGTTGATACAGCAGTTTCCGCTGTTAAGCCCGCATTTGGGCCAAGCACACCCAAACCACCGGCGTTGCTTACGGCTGCAACCAGTCTTGCATCGGTAAGCCAGGACAATGGGCCTTGTATAACAGGTTTTTCGATACCCAGAATCTGGCAGATACGGTTGTACTTCATGACGTAATCTCCTTCGAACAAATTTTCAGCCAGCCTTTTAGGCGACTGTGGTAGTTAATTAATCTGAAGAAGATCTTAAGCCTCTTTATTGTTACGAAAAACCATCCAATCTTTAAAACAGAATTACTGATAAAGTAACAATAGCCAGGTCGGATATGCACGAAAGAGCGTTATCAGAGATGTGCATCCGGACCAAAAACCTCGCACAGCCAGTCGATGAATACACGAACTTTAGGTGCCAGATACCGACGATCCGGGTAAAGCAGTGAAACCGGTTTTGGCGGGGGCGGGAAATCAGTGAGGATCTCTGTCAGCTCTCCACTGGCAATAAAGGGTGCAAGCGACGGACGCAATCCGTGTAGAATCCCCAACCCCGCCAGCCCACATGAAAGAAACGCTTCTGAATTGTCTACCAGGATGCTGGAGGGTACTTTTATTGACGCAATACTGCCATCAACCGTGAATTTCCACTCCATTATCTGCAGGCTGTGATTACTGAAAAAATTTACAGCCCGGTGGGACTTCATCAGCTCATCGATAGAGTGCGGCGTGCCATGCTTCGCAAGATAAGATGGCGCAGCACAAGTCACCATGGCTGCCGTTCCCAGACGTCTGGCAACAAAACTGGAGTCATTAAGCTCACCAAGTCGGATGACGCAGTCCACACGCTCGGCAATCAAATCAATCTTGCGATCGGACGTGCCAAGTACAATCTCAATATTCGGGTATCGGTTCTGAAAATCTCCAAGAGCCGGAATGATGACTGCCCGGGCGAGCGTAATAGGGACGTCAAGGCGCAGGCGGCCTTTCGGCGGTTGCGTGCGGGAAAATAATCGCCGGACGTCGTCCAGCTCGCTTAGAAGCGACAGGCAACGCTGGTAAAACTCTTCCCCTTCATCCGTCATACTGACCTGTCGTGTTGTGCGATGCAGGAGCTTAACGCCCAGATCATGTTCCAGATTCTGAACGGCGCGGGTAACAGCAGGGCGGTGCAGCTCAAGCACCTCCGCCGCGCGGATAAAGCTCCCTTGCGCTACCACATTGACATAAATATTCATGGCTTCCAGCATATTCAGCTGCATCTGTTCTCAGTCCTCAACCATTATTTGTGTCGAAGGGGGAAGCTCCTTATAACATTCCTGTCTGCTGGAACATATCCCTTTGTGAGCTGATTGTTTTATCTGGAGTAACATACTGCTATCGATACATGACTTTTACCGGGTGGTTGAGGTAAGACATGTCATTTGTAAAATCGCTACCAATTCTTCGCAACCTTTTTGGATGTTCGGCGGCGTCGTATACAAAAACAAACAGGCCAGGCGATACGGTTACGCATGTGCAGGTCATGCCAGGCGCGACGCTAAAATACGAGCCGATTATGTTTGACCGCCGCCAGTGTACGTGGCGAGTGTGAATGCAAGACATTGGCAGACAGAGAATAAACAAACCTCGTGAAATGAGGTTCCCATTAATTTTTTAGCCCATGTCAGCGCAGCGCAGGAAAATTGCCCGTCGTCTGGAAAAAAGCCCGTTATTAAAACGGGAACTGTCGGAAATGGCTGTTGAGTCCTACGGCGATACCGTGTTATCTGCAGCGCGTGAAAAGAGTTTTCCGTCTGAAATGCCGTGGGCGCTCGCTGATACGCTGCGCGACGATTTCATCCTGGACTGACACACTGACAATGACGAACCGAACACAATAGCCGGTTTTTTTATGCCTGAGCGGCGTGTGCTGCGTGAAATCGTGTGCAGGAATAGCGGGTGCAAATCAACAGAATTCGCTCAGCGTCACGGCAGGGAAGGGATCAAACTTATGGGCCAGAAGTTTTTTGACATGCACGAATCCAGCCGCCTTAACATGTCTTTTAAATGTTCTGGTTCATTTAACATAATATACATTATGCGCATTAGAATAGCAGAGGGCGAAAAGCAGCCCCCCAGCGTGAATCAGTCATACAACCAGCGACCAGACCTGGCAGACGCAATGAGCATACCTATCGTGAACTCCGGCACCTGAGGAATATCGTTTTTGCGAAACGGATTAAGCAAATGCTTTAGCGGTGGTTCTGGCGGATAGTATGTTGTGATCGAGAAATTCCCTTTATCTACATTGAATGTCGTAAAAAAATCATCCATCAATGCCAGTGCTTCATCATCTTCTAACCGTAAATCTGAATCCAAATCTGTTGACGGTGTCAGTTCTTTTTTCTTAAAGAGGTAAATTCCATCATGGCTTCTTACCAGTTCATAAATCCGCTGTTCAAGAGCATCACTTACCATATTTTATCGCTTCCTCTGGCAATACGGTTGTAATCCCTGCCTGTACGATATGCAATCTGCGACACGTCAGAGGCCAGAATAATCCATCCGACTGTTCAGCAAGGCCACCAAGTAAAATAATATCACCATCTGCAAGGCTGACTTCGGTTGTTACATCACGCTTGATAAGGGTTGGCGAGTTATTAACGCCGGTTTCAGTGGTCACAAGTTAGGTTCTGGACATCTGAACTTAGCCTTGAAAAAACCGTCAGCTGCCCGCATCACTGACCGGGCTGGAGCTGAATCCCCTTCGTGAAGGATGCTTTTATTAGTACTATTAAAGGTGCTATATTTAGTCATCAACCAGGAGGTAAATTATGGCATTTCAAATTTTAACGACTACTGCAGCAAGCATTACAGAACTGAAACGTGATCCAATGGGAACTTTCAATGCCGGAGATGGCGCTCCAGTTGCCATTCTTAACCGTAATGAACCGGCTTTCTACTGTGTGCCTCCGGCACTTTATGCTCATCTTATGGATATTCTTGAGGATGAAGAACTCGGTCGTATTATCGATGAGCGTGCGAATGAACGCGTCATTGAGGTCAACATTGATGACTTATAAGCTGGCATTTAACGAATCAGCACTAAAAGAGTGGAAAAAACTGGGTCATACCATACAGGAACAGTTTAAAAAAAAGCTAAGGGAACGGCTTGAAAACCCTCGGGTTCCGGCTTCTCAATTACATGGAAGAAAGGATCAGTACAAAATTAAGCTGCGTGGTGCAGGATACAGACTGGTGTACAGCGTCGAAGATGAAATTATCACGGTAACTGTCATTGGTGTTGGAAAGCGTGAAAATGATGCCGTCTACAAAGTGACACAACACAGAAGCTAATCACTCAGGAAATGCTCTCTTTCCCCGTCAAGCGATACGACAAACAGGCTCAGTTCTTTTATGTGACTGCACCTTGACATATGTCACGTATATGAAACTATGGCCTACGTTGTGTATGGTAGGCAGTCACACAGACGGCACGCCGGAGTCTGATTTTCAAAAACAAGTGAGGCTTGCTTTTGAAAACCTGAAAGCAACACTGACTGCAGCAGGATGCACATTCGATGACATAGTGGATGTCACCACCTTCCATACCGATCCAGAGCAACAACTTAACGACGTGATGGCGGTGAAACAGGAGATATTTGCCCATCCCCCTTATCCTAACTGGACCGCTATTGGCGTTACCTGGCTGGCCGGCTTTGATTTCGAAATAAAGGTTATTGCCCGAATCCCCTGATGCTTATTCTCGGTAAAACCGGTAGCATTATGTGTACCGGTTTTATTTTATTCATCCCTACCCTTCATCCTGTATGATTAACATGCAATCACCAAACATATCGAACTTACATGACTGGATATGTTCTGAGGCATAGGCCTTCATGAGTAGATCAACCCCAGCAAATTGACCGGTTAACACCATATGCGTCGTTTTTGGCTGATGTAAGTTCGTTAGCAGGCAGTCAACCACTTTCAGTTGATAGCCTGGATGTATATAAAGCGCAGTCCAGCCAGAACTTGCTTTGAGGCAATTGTGTTCCCTCGAATACGCGGACTCCAGGCATCGTGTAACGGTAGTTCCTACGGCAAAAATACGTCCGCCATTTTGCTTCGCAGTATTAATGATATCCGCTGTAGCTTGTGGAACCTCGTAGTATTCTTCGTTGATAGTCACTTCCTCTACACATTTTGTTTGTATTTTTCTGTTGGACAACATTTCTGTTGATGCAACATGTAAAGTGATGAAGGATATTAACCCACCTTTATCTTTGATTCTTTGGATAAGATCCCAGGTAAAATGAATGCCGGCAGAAGGTATTTCCAAAGAACCATACTTTTTAGAAAAAACGGAACGGTAAGCATCTGGATATTTATAAAACAAGCTGGAGTCCACATACTCATCAAGACGCTCACCATGACTGGCTAAATAGCAAATTAAGGCCTCATGATTTTCCACGACGGCTCGGTACTGACTATCTTCGCTAAACTTTTGCTCTACCTTAATGGAAATTCCAGGGTTATCAACCAAATAGAAAACATCATTCGCGTTAAGCCTTTCTTTTAAAAGTCCGGAAATAATTACTCTATTATTTGGTAAAAATCCCTCTAAAACAATTTTAATTAACCTATTCTGTCTTGTTTTACAGATAAACATATGGTTTATTATAGTACTGTCGTTAAAACAGATTACATCACCTTCTTTGATATAATCTGTTACTTTACTAAAGTCTACCTTATGAATTTCCCCTTTACTCCGGTTGAGGACAAGCATTTTACACTTTTCCCTGTATGAATCATTGGCTATCCAATGAGGTCTGAGTGGGATAGTCATCTGATCGGTAATGCGAAAATCATATTTTTCGGTAAGCATATATTTACCCTTTGAAAAACCATTGATACGGCGATTGTTATATAGCCGTATTCTGCAGTATACGTTGGCCTTTCAAAGGGTGATAATTAACTCGATAAATGTTGTTGTTATATTTACTTTGCTGGCTATTTAATCAATGTCAGATACCGATATTAACCTGGACGATCGGATTTGACCGCCCTTTTCTTTTGCTTATTCCGGCATTGAAGCATCGCTATCCATTGCATCGGCAAACTTTTGCATTAACCGAACAAAGACATCAAGTTCCTCCTGAGGCCAGTCTTTAAAAACAACTTTGCCCATTTGCTCTCGAGCAGCGTCTATACGCTCCGTCATCGCCTTTCCTGTCCGGGAGATAACGGCCTCGCGTATACGACGATCGATGGCATTATGCTGCCGTATTATCAACCCCAGCTTCTCCAGTTTGGCGACCTGTCGGCTTACCGTCGTATAATCACGACCGGCACGTTCGGCTAACTCAACAACGCCAATCGGCCCTAAACGTTCGATACTAATAAGGATCGAAAATAGCGCACGATCGAGTTGAATCCCCGCCTCTGCAATTAATTTCTCATCATTACGAGGCCGGTTAAGCGCGCTCACCACGCGAATCAACGCACCGTGAAGCGCCTTCATTTGCTCGGAAATATGTGTATCTTGCACATTTTTATTTTCTGACATAGCATGTCTCCTCTTATGTGCATAATACACATATCGGAGAGACGATGACAAGATACACCACTACAGATGTACTGATCTGCGGCGCTGGCGTTACCGGGCTTACTTTAGCCATCGAACTGGCGCGTCACGGGGTCTCATTTCGCCTGATTGAGAAAAGAACGACGCCTTTTATCGGCTCCCGCGGTAAAGGTATTCAGCCGCGAACGCAAGAAATCTTCGAGGATCTTGGAATACTCAATAAAGTGGTCGCCGCCGGCGGGCTCTATCCCCGATTACGAACCTACCGTCACGACGGAAGCTATGTAGATTCAGATATTGCGCATCATACAAAACCGACCCACGCCGAACCCTACCATCTGCCATTGATGGTTCCACAGAACGTGACAGAAACGATTATGCGGGAGCAATTAAAAGCATGGGGACATCGGGTGGAGTTCGGCTGCGAATTACGACATTTTGCGCAAACCCCACGCACGGTCACCGCGTATGTTGCCGGGCCGGCTGGAGAAGAGGTCATCATCGCTCATTATTTGATAGGCGCGGATGGCGGCGGAAGCTTTGTCAGAAAGAAATTAGGCGTCAGCTTTTCCGGCCATACGTTGGGAATCCATGCGCTTGTGGCTGACGCTTCACTTTCCGGTCTGAACCGGGATGTATGGCACCATTTTAACGATGGCGATATGGCGCGAATGATAATGATTTGCCCTCTCGCCGGCACGCAGCTCTTTCAAATCCAGGCATTGTTGGCCCCGGACGACTCGCAGAATTTCTCAGCCGACGTGCTCACGGCTTTTCTTACTGAGCGAATCGGGCGGACGGATGTTCGCATCCATTCGATTCCCTGGGTATCGAAGTACCAGATGAATGCGCGCATAGCGGAACATTACCGTGTGGGTAAGGTATTTTTAGCCGGTGATGCCGCTCATGTGCATCCGCCGACGGGTGGACAAGGGTTAAATACCAGCATCCAGGATGCCTATAACCTGGGATGGAAAATGGCAGCCTCGCTGCGGGGCGCAGGAGAAGAGCTTCTCGATAGCTATGAACAGGAACGCCGCCCGGTAGCCGAATCACTGCTCCACCTTTCCACCCGATTACTTGACTCTCAAAAACAGGGCGGCATCAAACGAGAACGCGACGTTCAACAACTTGACATCCAG
Source organism: Salmonella sp. SAL04157 (assembly GCF_046551635.1). Taxonomy (NCBI): domain Bacteria; kingdom Pseudomonadati; phylum Pseudomonadota; class Gammaproteobacteria; order Enterobacterales; family Enterobacteriaceae; genus Salmonella; species Salmonella sp. SAL04157. The sequence continues at coordinate 600,535 of NZ_JBGDVS010000002.1, read as the reverse complement.
TATACCAACTCCCCCTTAGCCCACACGTTGCCCGAACGTCAGCATGGGTTACAAGCGGGAGAAAGAGCGCCGGATGCTCCTCTTTTGGGCGCCGGCGGCCAATCATTACGATTATTTCAGTTACTACAAGGCCCGGACTGGAATCTATTGGCCTACGAAACCCACGGTAAGGTCATCGATGCGCGGCGAGGTCTGCGTATTCATCACATTGGCGAGCAGGACGAGCTCATCGATACCCTGGGGCACTTCCGGGAGTCCTATCATCTGGCGCCGGGTCAATGCGTGCTGATCCGACCCGATGGCTATGTCGGCGCATTCTTTCACGGCAAACAGAGCAACGATATTGAAAATTATCTCTCTCGTTTTGCCATAGGGATTAAAGATGAATACTAATGTCTATGAGAACACCGACAGCGAAACTATCACCCCGCTCAACAAGCGGCGTATTTTGCCTGTTTTCCTGCTTGTCGGCCTTTACGCCGCCAGTACAGCGGCAGTGATGTCGGTACTGCCTTTTTATATCCGCGAGATGGGCGGTTCGCCGCTTATCATTGGAATCGTCATCGCCACTGAGGCTTTTAGCCAATTTTGTGCAGCGCCCCTGATTGGCCACCTTTCCGATCGCGTTGGCCGCAAGCGAATACTGATTGTCACGCTGGCTATTGCGGCGATAAGTTTACTATTACTCGCCAACGCGCAATGTATCCTGTTTATCCTGCTCGCCCGCACGCTTTTTGGCATTAGCGCCGGGAATTTGTCAGCCGCCGCAGCTTATATTGCCGATTGTACGCACGTCAGAAATCGGCGCCAGGCAATCGGTATCCTCACAGGCTGCATTGGTTTAGGCGGTATTGTCGGGGCAGGCGTTTCAGGGTGGCTATCGCGTATCAGTCTGAGCGCGCCGATCTACGCCGCCTTTATACTTGTCCTTGGGTCTGCCCTGGTCGCGATTTGGGGGTTAAAAGACCCGTCCACAACATCACGTACCGCAGATAAAATAGCGGCGTTCTCTGCCCGCGCTATTTTAAAGATGCCAGTCCTTCGCGTCTTAATCATCGTAATGCTTTGTCATTTCTTCGCCTATGGCATGTACTCTTCACAATTACCTGTTTTTCTTTCTGACACCTTCATCTGGAATGGGCTTCCCTTTGGGCCAAAAGCGTTAAGCTACCTGTTAATGGCGGACGGGGTTATTAATATTTTCGTCCAGCTATTTCTGTTAGGTTGGGTGAGCCAATATTTTTCGGAGCGAAAGCTAATTATTCTAATCTTCGCCCTTCTTTGTACTGGATTTCTCACTGCGGGTATCGCCACGACCATACCAGTGCTTATTTTTGCTATCGTTTGTATTAGTATCGCTGATGCGCTAGCCAAACCCACTTATCTTGCCGCCTTGTCCGTCCATGTATCGCCTGCCCGACAAGGTATCGTCATCGGAACGGCGCAGGCATTAATCGCAATCGCTGATTTTATATCCCCCGTATTGGGCGGATTTGTCCTGGGTTATGCCCTGTATGGTGTCTGGATCGGTATAGCTATCTCTGTCGCCATTATTGGTCTGGTGACGGCAATGATTTACCTTTCAAAAAGTTCAGTGCTAATAGCGAAACCAGAAACAGAATAATGTGACAACGTCACAAGCATTATTACTCCCTTCTTCCCTTATTTATCAAAAGTATTGTACTTATATTGAATGTTTAAGAGGTATTTATGGAAATTATGCTGGTTGGCATTTGCCCTTGTAAAGCGCGGGGAAAGCATGAAAAAAATATATCTCGTTGTTATCGTACTGTTTTTTATTTCTACAAAAGTTTATACACTACTTCATAACAACATCTTCTTTTGTCGAAACAGCCCGGAGTGTGATTTGTCTCATGTTCTCCCCGACTACCGGGAGAAGATTTCAGGCACACCGCTAAAATATACCTTGATTAGTACAGCTCCATTAGCACAGGTTGTAGTCAGACACTATGAATTATTATCGCAACACTGGTCGCCAGATGACATGGTAACCCCTGCGCAATGGCGACATAACGTTGATATTTATATCCCTGAAACGGCAAAAGAGCACCATGCTTTGGTGGTTGTAAACAACGGAATTAATTATGATAAAGGCGTACAAATCACTGGTAAACCCGGTGATTTCCCCCAGGAAACACTGGCAAGCATCGCCCGTGATACGAATACCATCGTAATATCAGTGAGTGATATACCTAACCAATATTTAACCTTTCAGGATGATAAAAAACCACTGAAAGAGGACGAGAGCGTTTCCCGAAGCTGGGCATTATTTATGGAAGCGCCGGAGCAACGTGAGTTAATGCCCTTAAATATTCCTATGGTCACTGCCCTATCGCAAGCGATGAGATTAGCAAAAAAGGAGTTAACGCAATGGAATATAAATTCCTTTATCATTACAGGTATTTCAAAGCGTGGGTGGACTACCTGGTTGTCAGCTATTGCCGATCCTGATGTTGAAGCAATTGTTCCCTTCGCCATTGATCTACTTGATATTGATGCTTCACTTGAGCATATTTATCAATCATACGGTGGAAATTGGCCCATTACATTCTACCCCTACTACCAGCAAGGCATAGATGAGAAAATAAAATCCCCCACATTTACCCAGCTAAGGCAAATAATAGATCCGTTAAGATATCTCAACACTATTTATCAACCCCGCCTTGCAATACCGAAATATATTATTAATGCAAGCGGCGATGATTTTTTCGTACCAGACAATACTCGCTTTTATTATAGCAAACTCCCTGGCGTAAAATCATTACGTATAGTGCCTAATATGAACCACTACTCAATTAACCAGTTCGCTGAAGAAAGCCTCGTTCCTTTTATTAATAGGTTTCAAAGTAAAAAAACATTACCACAGTTGATCGGCCTTATTCACCACCATCTTCTTACGGTCTATTTCTCAGAAGCGCCGGTAAAAGTCGTTCGCTGGACAGCCAACAATCCAAATGCGCGTGATTTCCGTTATGCCTGTGGCATCCGTTATCAGCCGCTTACAATAGATATTCCCGCCAACAATAAGATCAGTATTACGTTAAATGAACCGAAGACAGGTTGGGAAGCTACCTATATCGAAGCCACTTTTAATGATGGCTATGTCGCCACGAGTCAGGTTTATATTACGCCCGATGAAAAATACCCACAGACAGCACCACCTTCCGTTAACGCCACATGTCAAACGTTACCGGGGCGTGGATTAGGGGAAAACGATAGCCCCGATTGAATTTTCAATTAATTGTCTGATTTTAAAGAATTTTATCCATCACGTTTGCGATGACCAGGAATCCTCTGCGATAAATTTTTGTTATATTGATCACGTTCTAACCACAAGAGAGGTGATTTGAAAATAACCTTAAAATATTGTGGTCAGGCCGCTAGACCACAATAAGAGGATTAATCATGAAAAGAAAAACAATGGGATGGCTTATCGTTTTTCTTCTATTTATAGTTTACATGCTAAACTATATGGATCGTTCAGCATTGTCGATAACTGCCCCCTTGATCGAAAAGGAGTTAGGATTTAACGCCGCGGAGATGGGAATGATCTTCAGCGCATTTTTTATCGGATACGCCCTGTTTAATTTTATTGGTGGCTGGGCCAGCGATAAAGTTGGGCCAAAAACGGTTTTTCTCATCGCAGCGTTACTATGGTCTGTATTTTGTGGCTTAACTGGTTTAGTCACCGGATTGTGGACAATGCTTATCGTGCGCGTTCTTTTCGGTATGGCTGAAGGACCGGTCAGCGCTGCCGGAAATAAAATCATCAATAACTGGATTTCCCGAAAGGAGTCTGCCACGGCGATCGGAATTTTTAGCGCCGGTTCCCCGCTCGGCGGCGCGGTGTCCGGGCCGATAGTGGGCCTGCTGGCGTTATCCTTAGGCTGGCGCCCCGCATTTGGCATTATTTTCTTATTTGGCCTGGTCTGGGTACTACTGTGGTACTTTATCGTTAGCGATAAGCCAACAATGAGTAAACGCCTGGCGCCGGAAGAACGCATTGATTTTGAAAATCATGAGGACGTTATTTTATCTGATGATGGCCGGGCTACGCCTTCACTCGGCTATTACATGAAACAACCAATGGTATGGGCAACAACTCTGGCTTTTTTCAGCTACAACTATATTCTTTTTTTCTTCCTGACCTGGTTCCCAAGTTACCTGAACCATTCGTTACATCTCGATATTAAAGAAATTAGTATCGCCACGGTAATTCCCTGGGTCATCGGCGCGATTGGTATGGTGCTCGGCGGCGTCTGTTCTGATGTAATTTATCGGATTACCGGTAATGCTCTGCTCTCACGTCGACTTATTCTGGGCGTATGTCTGGCAGGCGCAGCGGTATGTGTTGCCGTTTCCGGTACTGTTAGCACTATTGGTAGCGCAATTACGCTCATGTCAGTTTCACTCTTCCTGCTCTATTTAACGGGCCCAATTTATTGGGCGGTTATTCAGGATGTTGTTCATAAAGATAAAGTAGGGAGCGTCGGCGGAGCCATGCATGGCCTGGCTAATATATCCGGCATTATCGGTCCGCTTGTCACCGGTTTTATCGTTCAATTTAGCGGTAAATATGACTATGCGTTCTATCTGGCCGGTGCTATCGCTATCGTTTCAAGCCTGTTGGTCTTCGTGTTTGTAAAAAGTAAAGGATTCAAAGCCAATGAAAGTCAAAGCTGTGTTCATTAATAAGCCTGGTGAAGTTGAAACCCGCTGGGTGGATTATCCCCATAAGAAAGAAAATGAAGTATTAATTAAGGTTGATGCTGCAGGCATTTGCGGATCGGATATCGGGGCTTTTCGTGGAACGAACCCACTTGTTACTTACCCAAGAATTATTGGGCATGAAGTGACCGGAATTGTTCTTCAGGAAGGTGCCGGAATGCCGGACAATATTAAAAAAGGCGACCGCGTGATTGTTGACCCCTATATTTATTGTGGTCACTGCTACCCTTGCTCTGTCGGCAGAACTAACTGTTGTGAAAATTTAAACGTCATTGGCGTGCATGTCGATGGCGCAATGCAGGAGGTGGTGACTCATCCCGCACATTTAATTCATAAAATACCAGATAATGTGCCTTCTGAAATGGCGCCGCTGGCAGAACCGCTGACTATCGCTCTGCACGCGCTGCATCGGGCAAACGTTAAGGCCGGGGAATATGTTGCCATCATCGGCGCGGGGGCCATTGGTCTTATGGCGGCATTAAGCGCGCGTCATTACAAGGCAACGCCTATTCTGATCGATATTGTGGAAGAAAGGCTACGCTATGCACAAAAGCTTGGCGTTCCCTATGTGCTGAACGCCGCTGACGATCAGGTTATCGACGCTATTAAAAATATCACCCACGGCACCATGGCGCAGGTCGTGATAGAAGCTTCCGGCGCAAATAGCGCTATTCGAAATACGCTTGATTTAGCATCGTTTGCTGGTCGTATTTCGTTTACCGGATGGCCAAAACAGGAAACGTCGCTGCCGACGAACCTGATCACCTATAAAGAACTGGATTTACGCGGCTCCCGCACCAGTGCCGGTGAATTTGATGAGGCATTACGTATGCTGTCTACGCTGGAGATTAATCCACAAGATGTTGTCAGTAAGATCGTCAATCTTGATGAGATCCCTGATGCAGTTAAAGAGCTTGATCGCTATCCGGAGCGCTACTTAAAGATTAATGCTGTTTTCCATTGAGTTACGGCGAGTTCTACCGCATGGCATGACCGCCATGCGGTGTTATTCATCGACAAACTTAGCCGCCGACAATCTTTCTCACATAGCGTAAATGTTCCAGAGATCCCTCATAGGCGCTGTCAGCATCAGACTGGCGCATCGCATCCACTATCGCTTTATGCTGTTTGTTGAGATTAAGTAAAACATTTCTGTCTCCAGACTGCTCATCAAACCCGGCATAAGGGATATTAATCCGTTGTTCCCATAACATACGGGACATATCGAACAACACCCGGTTACGGCTGGCCTCAGAGATCGCAAGGTGAAATTCTTTATCCAGCGAGTAAAAGCCGTGGACGTTATTATCGTTAATGGCTTGATCCATACGATGATAAATCGCCTCTATTTGGTTGATGACGTCAACGTTATCGTTTTGTGCGGCTAAGCGCGCACAATGGCTATCGACCAGCTCGCGAGTAGAGAGAATTTCTTCGATGGTATAGTCGCTGGCAAGGTGTTTTTTATCTGAAACGATAACCCCATTACCGGACTGAATCACGATCCATCCGGAGATCTCCAGTACAATAAGGGCTTCTCGCAAGGAGGCGCGGCTCACGCCAAGCTGTTTTGCCAGTTCGCGTTCTGGCGGTAAAAAAGTTCCCGGGGGAAAAATATTATCATTGATCAGCTTAATGATGAGGTTGGCTATCTTCTGATAGAGCCTCTCCTGCCTGACCTCAGGTATAACCATGCGCCCTCCAATCCATATCCAGGGGATTTTGAATGGATTTAGCATACCATCCTGGCGCTGGTGATCGTGATAATTAATTACCGTGCATGATAAAGAGAAGCAACCGCCGGTAGCCTCCATTACCTTCGCCGAGACTACCGGGGAAACTAAACCGAGATGAGCTATTTATCCTTTGACGTTGATTTTCTCGAACACGGGCGCTGTCGCGTTCTTAAACTGAGAAAGAGACCAGGTTTTATAGTTGATATCATTGTAGCCGCGCACCATCATCTCACCGTGCGTTAAGTCAGACAGCGTTGTCCAGACCGTATATTCTGAGACCGGTTTGCGGGTGGCGTTGCCTTCCCCTTCACTCCCCATATAATCAACCGTAATATTTTTCGGACGATCGAAACGGCTCATAATATGCGCAAGCGTATTCATTGCATCGTGGGCGGATGTCGCTTGCGGCGCATATGTGGTGTAATAAACGCCGCGTATAAAACGGGAAACCGACGTATCGGACGATGGCAAGTCTGCAATAGCAATCCCGCTATCAGGCTGCATCACTTTTATCCCGCCCAGTGTGCCTGAAGAGCGGTCCACATTGGTTAATTGCGTATAGTTATTCAGATTTGTCAGATGCCAGGGGAATGCGGGACCATTTGTCATCACGCGAGTGGGATTGTCATAGACATGGAATTTGCCATTTTCCACTTCAACGACAATGCTTCCTCCTTTCTTGTCGTAAAACGCATAATGAAATGGCGATTTCAGATCGCCAAACCGATGCAGTTCCGGTGACCAGAATTTACCCTCTTTTATTGCCTGTTTTACCTCGCCGACAGTAGCAAAACGGGCCAGCGCCCATTCTCCCAACGAGGTGACAGGAATTGCCTGTTTATATTCACTCGCGGGCAATGGCGGCAATTGCGCATTCATGATCATGTTTTCACTAAATGACAATCCCGCGCTATTCATGCCTTCAAGTATGTCTCTGCTATCGCCATCAGTAATGGTGGAAGTAATGGCCAGTATCGGATATTTCGCCTGATAGCTTACTCCCTGACTGCCATCCGGCGTTTTTTTATCAAACTGTGTTCCCGCCGGATAATACGTTAACCATGAGGGTAAATCCTGCATATATTCCAGCGTACGTCCATGAAAAACATCGCCTTGTTTATCCTGAATAGCAAGGGTTGTGCAGGCCTGTGCAGCCAGGGCGTATGAAAACAGCGCCGGAGCGATAAATAACATTGCTTTACTTTTTTTCATCATGCTCTCCTTGTTTGTAAAATGGATTGGATGAATATATTAAATTAAACCTATCAATGGTTATGCAGCACGTAATTAATTGTGATCTTATTTTACAAGCTAATAAATTTAACTGACGGGTTTAAAGGAGAGTTAAACACAGCGAACTAATATGAAACGCGTTATCCGTGTGACCATTTAAAAAAATCCCATCATGTTATAAATAAAAAACACGGTTTCTTATCAACATTAAGAGATACCATCACAACGCTATATTTACTCCACATCACCAATAACATTAAATTAATTTATGTTTTTGAGTAATGTGAGTAGCACACATGTAATCGGTTGTTACGAATTAGAAACATAATTGCTACTAAAACACGTTGAGAAAGACAAGAAATGCAACATATGATGCCCACACTAACTATAGTGGTTTGGGATAAACGTTATGCAAACACAAGATACATTTTATCAAGTTATGCGTAGACACGGCGTGACAAGGCGTAGCTTCCTCAAGTTTTGCAGCCTTACCGCAACGTCTTTAGGCCTGAGCAGTTCGATGATTCCTCAGATAGCTTATGCCCTGGAGAATAAACCGCGTACGCCAGTGATATGGCTGCATGGTCTTGAATGTACCTGTTGTACCGAATCTTTCATTCGCTCTGCGCACCCGTTGGCAAAAGATGCCATTCTGTCGCTCATTTCCCTGGATTATGACGACACCATTATGGCCGCCGCAGGGCAACAAGCCGAGCAGGCGTTGGCGGATGTGATGCGCGAGTACAAAGGAAATTATATCGTTGCCGTGGAAGGTAACGCGCCGCTGAATGAAGATGGGATGTTTTGCATACTGGCTGGTGAGCCGTTCCTGGAGAAGTTAAAACGCGTCAGCGCGGATGCTAAAGCGATTATCGCCTGGGGGTCCTGCGCATCATGGGGCTGCGTGCAGGCAGCCCGTCCCAACCCAACTAAAGCCACGCCGGTTCACAAATTAATTACCGATAAACCCATTATTAAAGTGCCAGGCTGCCCACCTATACCTGAAGTAATGTCCGCCGTTATCACCTATATGCTGGCATTTGATCGCATCCCTCCCCTTGATCGTCTTGGACGACCAAAAATGTTTTATGGCCAGCGAATTCATGACAAATGTTACCGACGCGCGCATTTCGATGCCGGTCAGTTTGTGGAAGCGTGGGATGACGAAGGCGCCAGAAAAGGGTATTGCCTGTACAAGATGGGCTGTAAAGGCCCGACCACCTATAACGCCTGTTCAACCGTTCGCTGGAATGATGGCGTGTCTTTTCCTATCCAGTCAGGTCATGGATGCCTCGGATGTTCGGAAGATGGATTCTGGGATTACGGTTCTTTTTACAGCCGGGCAACGGGCATTCCGCAAACCGGCATTGAGGCTACCGCCGATAAAATCGGACTGGGCGTTGCTGGCGTCGCGGGCGCTGCCGCCATCGCTCACGCCACGGTGAGCGCCATAAAACACGCCCGTAATAAAAACAACACGTCATCAGAAAACGCTCCGGAAGAGAAAAAATAATTATGGCATATCCTTATCAGACTCAGGGTTTTACGCTGGACAATAGCGGACGGCGAATTGTGGTCGATCCGGTTACTCGCATCGAAGGGCATATGCGCTGCGAAGTGAATATCGACAGTAATAATGTCATTACTAACGCCGTGTCGACCGGCACCATGTGGCGCGGCCTTGAGGTTATCCTGAAAGGTCGCGATCCGCGAGACGCCTGGGCATTCGTTGAACGCATTTGCGGCGTCTGCACCGGTACACACGCTCTGACCTCAATCCGTGCCGTAGAAAATGCGCTGGGAATCGCGATTCCGGACAACGCAAACTGTATCCGTAATATGATGCAGGCTACGCTACACGTTCACGATCACCTGGTGCATTTTTATCATCTGCACGCGCTGGACTGGGTTGATGTGGTTGCCGCCCTGAAAGCCGACCCGCATCAGACCTCCGCCATCGCGCAAAGTCTTTCCGCATGGCCGCTATCCTCGCCGGGATATTTCCGCGATTTGCAAAATCGACTGAAGCGGTTTATCGAGTCCGGTCAACTTGGCCCTTTCCGTAATGGCTACTGGGGACATCCGGCGATGAAACTTCCGCCGGAAGCCAATTTGCTGGCGGTCGCCCACTATCTTGAAGCACTCGATTTTCAAAAAGAGATCGTAAAAATTCACACCGTTTTCGGTGGTAAAAACCCGCATCCTAACTGGCTGGTGGGCGGCGTTCCTTGCGCCATCAACCTTGACGAAACGGGCGCGGTCGGCGCAGTGAATATGGAACGCCTGAACCTTGTCAGTTCCATCATCCAAAAAGCTCGCCAGTTCTGCGAACAGGTTTATCTTCCGGACGTTTTGCTGATTGCCAGTTATTACAAAGACTGGGCAAAAATCGGCGGCGGGTTATCGAGCATGAACCTGCTGGCTTATGGCGAGTTTCCGGATAACCCTAACGATTATTCCGCCAGTAATCTTCTGCTTCCGCGTGGGGCTATCATTAACGGTCGTTTCGACGAAATTCATCCTGTCGATTTAACCGCCCCCGATGAGATTCAGGAGTTTGTCACTCACTCCTGGTATACCTATGGTAACGGCAATAACGATAAGGGCCTGCATCCGTGGGATGGTCTGACCGAACCGCAACTGGTCATGGGCGAACACTATAAAGGCACAAAAACCTTTATCGAACAGGTGGATGAGTCCGCTAAATATTCATGGATTAAATCGCCGCGCTGGAAGGGACATGCGATGGAGGTAGGTCCGCTGGCGCGTTATCTGATTGGATATCATCAAAATAAACCGGAATTTAAAGAACCTGTGGATCAACTGCTTAGTGTATTAAAGCTGCCTAAAGAAGCGCTCTTTTCTACATTAGGACGTACTGCCGCGCGTGCGCTGGAATCCGTATGGGCAGGCAATACGCTGCAATATTTCTTCGATCGTCTGATGCGTAACCTCAAGTCCGGCGATACGGCGACGGCAAACGTCACGCTCTGGGAACCCGATACCTGGCCTACATCGGCAAAAGGCGTTGGTTTCAGCGAGGCGCCGCGAGGCGCGCTGGGGCACTGGATAAAAATTGAAAATCAGAAAATCGACAGCTATCAGTGTGTGGTACCGACAACCTGGAATGCCGGGCCACGTGACGATAAAGGTCAAATTGGCGCGTACGAAGCGGCGTTAATGGGGACTAAACTCGCCGTTCCCGATCAACCATTGGAGATTTTACGTACTCTGCACAGCTTCGATCCCTGCCTGGCCTGCTCCACCCATGTTATTGATAATCATGGAGGGGAGCTGGTCAGGGTTCAGGTACGATGACGACGATTCGGAGGTCTCAATGCATCTCAAAGAAATAACCAGCCAGGGGTACTATATCTATGAAGCGCCGGTCCGTTTATGGCACTGGATCACGGCGTTATCCATTGTCGTCCTGGCTGTTACAGGATATTTCATTGGCCGCCCCCTGCCATCGATTCAAGGTGAAGCGACCTTTATGTTTTGGATGGGCTGGATACGACTGATCCATTTTACCACGGCGTATATTTTTACTGTCGCGCTGCTGTTTCGTATTTACTGGGCATGTGTCGGCAATGAGTACGCCAGGGAGATGTTTCTGGTTCCGTTCTGGCGCCGCGCCTGGCGCAAAGGCGTTATCAGCGAAATCCGCTGGTATTTTTTCCTCGAAAAAGAGGCCCATCGTTACTATGGACATAATCCGGTAGCGGGACTGGCGGTAATGTTCTATTTCTGGATGTCCGTACTGATGGTGTGTAGCGGCTTTGCGCTCTATGGCGAAGGACTTGGAACAGACAGTTGGGCGTATCAATGGTTTGGCTGGATGATTCGCCTGACTGGCAACGATAGCCTCGCGCTGCATTTCTGGCACCGGCTGGGCATGTGGTTCATTATCGCCTTCGTCATTGCGCATGTTTATACCGCTATCCGTGAAGACATTATGAGCCGACAAAGCGTGATTTCCGTCATGATAAGCGGCTGGCGCTGGTTCAGGTGATAACAATGGCAGAAGTAACAATCTTAGGGCTTGGCAACCTGCTTTGGGCAGATGAAGGGTTTGGCGTCAGAGCGGCGGAAAAGCTGTTTGAACAGTATGCCGATAACGAGAAAGTTGACGTTGTTGATGGCGGTACGCAGGGGCTGGCACTGCTGCCCTGGCTGCAACAGACCGAAAAACTGTTAATCATGGATGCTATCGATTTTGGTATGGCGCCAGGTTCGCTGGCGATGTTTCGTGATGAACAGGTTCCCGCCTATCTGACGGCGAAAAAACTCAGTTTACATCAGACCAGTTTTTCTGAAGTGCTGGCATTGCTGCAATTAACCGGCGGCCAGTTATCGGAGATTGTGCTGATTGGCGTGCAGCCGGAATGTCTGGATGACTATGGCGGGAGTCTTACGCCGCAGGTAAAGGCGCAACTGATGCCTGCGGTCTGTCTCGCGCAGGAAGTGCTGGCGCAATGGGGTATCACCGCCTCTTCAGCGGCCTTGCCCACTGAAAGACTCAATCATTACAGCCTGTGTATGGAACGCTACGAAGATGAACGGCCAGATGCGCAAAGCGCTTGCCGGGTCGGCGATATTCGGGTGCTACAGAGAGAGAAATCATAATGTGTATCGGCGTTCCTGTGCAGGTTATTTCACCCGGTCAGTGGTTCGCCAAATGCCGCGACCGACACGGCGAGCTTATCGACGTTGATATTCGGCTTGTGGCTCCCCCCTTAGCAGGCGCATGGCTGCTGACATTTGGCGGCGCAGCACGACGAGAAATGGACGAAGCGGAAGCCGCTGAGGTACTGGCGGCGCTGGACTCGCTGGAACAGGCCATGCTTACGCAAAGCGATCCGCTGACCGGTTTTGCCGATTTATTGTCTCGCACGCCTGAATTACCGGAGCATTTAAAAAAATGACTATCTCACCCCAAAATCCTGTTTGTCCACTGGCGGATAAAGGCTTTCTGGTTACCGATGCGCAAACGCTCCCGTCGTTGATTAATGCGCATCCGACTCTGCTGGTTTTGCTGCAAAGCGACCCCAACAAACATCCGGAAGTCGCCGACAGTTGGGTCATTATCCCGGAAATCCTCAAGCAATTTCCGGCGACGTCTTATACCGCGGCATTTGCGGATAGCGAACAGAGTGATCTGATCGCCCGGGAGTATCGCATTCTGAAATATCCGGCGCTGCTTTTCTTTCGCCAGCACCGTTTTGTCGGCAGTCTGGCGGGATTATATAGCTGGCAAGAATACTCTCAGCGGGTGGCCGCATTGCTGACCACACCGGGCTATCGTCAGGATATTCCCGTTATCACGCAATAGAATGAAAGGTAACACACGTGAATCATTCCAGAACTATTCCAGTCGTTAATATTGCCGGACCAGGCTCGCAGCCAGAAGAGGAAGACTTTAACTTTCTTCCTATCCCCGCCGGCATTAATCTACCACTGACGCCGGTTTTACCGGAACAGGCGTTGCCCGCTGAGCTTCGTGTTGCCAGACACATCCTGACTACGCTTATTCGCGATATGGATAACCCGGTGGCAACGCTCCCATTTCCCCTGAGCTATAAGCTGAATGCCACTGAGCAACAGAATAGCGGTTTGTTGGATCAACTGCTCGGCGAAGGTGAAATCTCCGCCCGGGTACTATTATCCGATGGAAAAGAACAGCGTATTCAGGAGACGGTTTTTACGGGCGTCTGGCGTGTACGTGAATATAACGCTGACCAGCAACGGGTTGCCGATGAAATTATCATTGGCCCGATCCCGGAGAGCATCTGGCAGACGCATCCGCAGCCGCCGATTACGCCAGAATTGCCGCCACAACCGGCGGGATTGATGAATGGCGCCTTTATCGCGCATGAAATAGCCGAGCGCGTAAAACAGCCGGTAAAAGAGCCGCATATCATTAACTTAACGCTGTTGCCAGTAAACGATGCCGATCGCGAGTATCTGGAGCATTTTTTAGGCGAAGGCTGTAGCGCTATTTTTTCACGCGGATATGGTAAATGCCGGATTGTAAGCACGCATTTTCCCGGCGTATGGCGGGTCAACTATTTCAATGATATGAACACATTACTGCAAGATATGATTGAGATAGCGGACATTCCTGATATCGCCGTTGCAGGCATCGACGATATCGAAGATGCCTACGCGGGGCTAAAAAATACGTTGGAATGGTTGAAAGAATACCCGGTCACAGAAAATGAGCCAGTGGTGCGCATGGAGTGCAAAGTATGTTGGTGGGTTTACGACCCTGCGCTGGGCGATGATGTATGGCAAATTCCACCCGGCGTGCCCTTCAACCAGTTACCTGATTACTGGTGCTGTCCGGTTTGCGAAACCAGTAAGTCCGGGTTTATGGTGATCGATGAAGGTAATAATTCGTGCAAAGATTGACCGTCTATTCTCACCCGCTACGGATTATCTGGCAGGAGGCGCCGATCGGTCGTTTGTTACAGGGCGCAACGCCGGTATACGCGAAGACGCTTATTTCACGTTTGTTTACGTTGTGCGCTCAGGCACACAGCGCAGCGGCGGCTTTACTGTTGTTTCCTGAAGAGAAGCCAGATATGCAGGCCGCACAACAAGAGCTGGCGCGAGAAACGCTCCGTCGCGCGTTGACCGACTGGCTCCCCCTGTTTAGCCACCGACAGGCAACCGCTGAAGAATGGGCGTTGTTACGTCGCGGAGAGTTATCCCCGCTGGCAAGCACAATCTTTTTTGACGATGATCCTCAGACCTGGCTTGCCGCTGGCGTAAAGGGCTGGGAAGCCTGGTTTTTGCAAGAACGTTCTGAAACCGCCCGCTGGCTGGCGGCAGTACAGAATATCATTACACCTACACTACCGATGGCGTCATCCCCGGACCATACGTTAATAACCCCTGGTCCCCTGGATGTCTCGCCTCTGGCTATCGAATATCCGCTACTGTCAGCCTGTTGTCTTAGCGGAAAAACGACTGCGCTACGTCTGCTGGCCCGCTGCATTACGCTCGCCCGAAGTTTGAGCGCCCTTCCTACCCTGCGCTGGAATCGTTTTGATGATGGCGAATGGAAAATAGCGGTAGTGGAAACCGCGCGAGGATGGTTAGTTCATCAGGCCAGACTGACGACGTCAGGCAATATTCTTGATTACCGTATTATCTCGCCTACCACACGTCACGCCCAATCTGACGGCGTCATTGCTCGCGAACTGGCCACTATTCCACTCTCATTGTGGTCGCAACAGTTACAGGTAATTGATCCTTGTGTCGCCGTAAATATTGTTGAATGAAGGAGCTGGCCCATGCATGAATTAGCCCTGGCGCAAAATATTATCGAATTGCTGGAGGAACAGGCAGTAAATCACCAGTTCAGCAAGGTAAAGCAAGTCTGGCTGGAGATTGGCGTTATGGCCTGTGTTGAGGTGCCGGCGCTGCATTTTGGCCTGGACGTCGCCGCTCGTCATACCCTTGCTGACAATGCGCGTTTCCATATTACTATCGCACCGGCGCAAGGTTGGTGTCTGTCCTGTAATCAACCCTTCACCTCTCAAACATCCACACTCTGTTGCCCCTTTTGTCATTCAGGCAAAGTGCAGATAGATGACAGTAGCAGAATGCGCATTCGCGAGATCGAAGTCGAATAGTCAACGAATAGTCAATAAAAAAGGACGCCAGAAGCGTCCTGAAATAATAAAAGAATAAATTAACAATAATAAAGGTTAAGCAGTGACACAGTTTTGGGAAAAGGAGGGTATCCCTAAACTGTCTTAATCAGCAAGTTTTATCAAAACTCGTAGACTAAGCCGAGCGCCACGGTGTTGTCTGTATTAGGATTCGATGGGTTGCCATCTTTTAGCAGATTGATTTTGTAGTCAACATACGCGGACATATTTTTATTGAAGTAGTAATAGGAACCCACATCAATATATTTCACAAGGTCGAACGAACCCAGTCCATCAACATCATTGGCTCTGGATTGCAGGAACGCCAGTGATGGGCGTAAGCCATTATCAAATTGATATTGCCCTACCATTTCCCAGTTATCGGTTTTATGTGCAAAGCCGCCCAATGTATCACCCATATAGGTCATATCATAAGTACGGGTATAGTTTGCCGCCAGGTAAATATTATTGGCATCATACTTCACGCCGCCAGTCCAGGCTTCAGCGCGGTCACCATTGTCGTATTTATCTTGCGTCATCTGATCAAGCGTGCGTTTGGAACTGGTATAGGCTGCCCCCAGGCTCACCCCCATGCCCAAATCATATGTCGCTGATGCCCCGAAACCATCGCCATTCTGGTACGCGATACTTTTTCTGGCATTATTACTTAAAGGATCGCCTTCTTTCGACAGGCCGTCATTTTTACCCTGATACTGCAACGCAATATTCAGACCATCAACCAGACCAAAGAAATCATTATTGCGATAAGTCAGAACGCCATTCGCGCGTCCGGTCATAAAATTATCGGAAGCTTCATACGAATCATTACCAAATTCAGGCAGTACGTCAGTCCATGAACCAATGTCGTATAACACGCCATAGTTACGACCATAATCAACAGACCCCATATCGGCAAATGCCAAACCAGCAAAACCGAGACGCGTCCAGCTTTGCGGGGAACCGCTGGAGTCACCATCCTCCGGACGATTGGCGTTGACCTGATACTCCCACTGTCCAAAACCGGTTAGTTGATCGGTAATTTGAGTCTCGCCTTTAATACCCATACGGATATAAGATTGATCGCCATCCGTACTATGATTACTGGAAAAATAATGCAGGCCGTCGACCTTGCCATACAAATCCAGTTTATTGCCATCCTTGTTATAGATTTCTGCTGCGTTGGCGGCTCCAGCCATCATCACGGCTGCGGCTACCGCAGATAACACCACTACTTTTTTCATTTTATATGCCTTATTTGTCTTATTTTTGGACTTTCCGCAAAGCCTGCTCGCGGAACTGTCCAGGACAATATCACTAACAATTACCGTGCGTTAAGTTTCAAAGTGTAATATTAGCTTGCTATGTATTAGTGATGTTAAAATGCAAGTTAAGCATGACTACATCAATGATATGCCCTGTTTTCTGCTGTAATAACAAGGGGGTTACCAGTAGAGAACAGGCTTACGGTCGGGGATGCCAGGGTGAGAATGGCACTGAACACTCGGCTGACATTCGTTAAGACGGAACCATAATCAAGTCAGTTGAGGCCACAGCGCTTCTTATTTTTGTGTATAATTTGTTACGTTTACATTTATTTTTAAATTAGCGTTATGAAAATATCAGTACTACTGAAATAGCACTTCTTCGCTTCGTGTATTTTTACTATGGTTAATTATCACATAGCGCAAACGGTCATTTGTGTATCACTATTCATAAGATTAACTATTTACCAGTGGTAATAAACATAAAAGTAAGTCAAGGGACAACAACAATACTGAAACTCTAAATGTTGATATTTTGAGTCATGCCGTTACAAACAAATACGATATTCTTAATTGCACTACTCCCTTTTCGGGGTAATTTTATAAAAGGATGTTTTTATTGTTCGTGAGCCATGCTCCTTTAGTACAAAGGTTAACGTAACAGGAAAGATAAAGTGTCTCAAAAACAGACCATATGGGTATAACTATTATGCAAAAAACGTCACTATTGTTTTCGGCCGCCGCGATAACGTTAACTCTGATGGCGTCATCGGCATCAGCGGCAACGCCAACCGCCGCACAAAATGAAGCTACGTCGACCGTTAAACAAGAAATTACAGAAGGTATTAACCGCTACCTTTATTCAATAGATAAGGCAGACCCAACGTTAGGCAAGCAGCTCTTTTATGTTTCACCGGAAACCAGTTTTATTCATCCACGCGGTCACGAACGCGGATGGTCGCAGATCGCTGAAAATTTTTATGGCACCACTATGGGTAAAACCTTCAGCAAACGCACATTAAAACTGGACGCTTCCCCTGCTATTCATGTGTATGGCAATGCCGCCGTTGCAGAGTTCGACTGGCATTTTACCGCGGTACGCCGTGATAATGGGCAGACTCAACACACGACAGGCCGCGAAAGCCAGGTGTGGGCGAAGATACCAAACACAGGATGGCGAATCGTTCATGTCCACTACTCCGGTCCAGCCAAAACCGGCGTTGGAGAAGGCTATTAAGCTTTGCTCTTCAGGTTATGGCGCAGATGAACATTCTGCGCCAGTTAAGACGATCTCAGGTCAGTTGATAGTGCTTATCCGGTATCCGTTTTGCCGGAATATCCCTTTCATCATTCATTTGCAGTAAATCGATTTCTATCGCATTGCATATCGCATCCAGCGGTAAATCATTATTTTCAGTACCGAACGGATCTTCCAACTCTTCCGCTAACGCATCCAGCGCGATAAACGTATAAGAAATAAGCACCGAAATAAACGGTGTCATATAGTGCAGATCAACCACCAGTGCAAATGGCAACATAATGCAGAAAAGATAAACCGTACGATGCAAAATTAACGTATAGGCAAAAGGCACCGGCGTGTTGGCGATGCGTTCACAGCCGGCCAACACTGACGACATATCATTTAAACGGTTGTTGAGGCTATGAAATAAAATATCGGAAAGCTTTCCGCTGCGGCGGCGAATCGCCAGCCACTCTCCCATCAGCAATAAGATACGATTAGCGGGAGAATGGGAAGCGACAACTTTCTGTAACGCGCCCTGGTTAAGATAGTTGCCCAAAACTTGCGTCTGAAGCTGTCGACGCAATGTCATACGCAAACAGTGGGCAAAAGCGATTTGTAACCGAACAAAATCCTCGATACCGCGTTCATCAGGTAAGGTTGTTTTCACCTCACGCAGTATTGAGCGTGAAGCGATCATCAACTGCCCCCACAAATGTCGCGCTTCGACGTAACGCGCATAACAGGCATTATTGCGAAACCCAAGAAAAATGGCGATAGCGACGCCCAGTATGCTAAACGGCGCAAGGGTAAACTTAATACCCAGCATTGTGTACCAGGGCAGCATGATAATAACGGCGATAGAAAGAAGAAAGTTAAGGAGCAGTCGTGAAAAGATTTTAGATAACACGGAACCATGCCAGACAAATATCAGGCGAATCCAGTGCTGTTGTGGTCTAACGATCATGATTATCTTCAGCAGGTAAAAAAGCACTGTCATTAAACGTGATCCAGATCAAGGTTGCAAGCTTCTGGTGATACACGGATCCCCTGCCTTGTAGAACATTTTTTTGCACAGTGCTGACAGGCGTTGAAAAAAAACAACCAAATGTATGTTGTAACTAAAAAGACACTTCAGCACATGAGATATATGACGGTCAACGGCTGCTATCAGTGGTATAGGGTGTTTTATCGGGGAAAGCGTCAGCAACGACGCGCTGCCCTACCGCTGATTCATTTGTATGACCAGCCAGTAATGGATAACGCTGACAATATACTGTTGCTGCGCTTCGCTCAGCGGTTCTCCCTGAGGAATCTGGTGCCATTTCGCCAGGCACCCGCGGCAGCAGGTTGCCGTCGCATGTTGCGCGATAAATACCGGATGGCCCCGCATCGGCGTTTGCTTACCATCATTCGCCGGGTGAACTGGCGCCAGTCGCTGGGCGATAAAATCGGCGGCGTGTTTATCAATCACCTCCGCGCCTTTATCCCAGCAATATTGTCTTTCTTTTATCCCGAGACGAAAACGCGAACGAAATGTCGATCGCGCCAGGCGGGCAAAGAGCGGTTCAAGCGCATTCATCAGTATACCGAACGTCCTAACGTTTGTGTTAATTGTTCAAGCGCGGCGATGCCTGCCAGAGAGTTTCCTGCAGGATCCAGCTCCGGACTCCAGACGGCAATCGCCATTTCATGCGGCACGATGGCGACAATACCGCCGCCCACGCCGGATTTAGCGGGCAATCCCACCCGCCAGGCAAACTCTCCGGCATTCTGATACATACCGCTGGTCGCCATTAGCGCATTAATCTGCCGGGCCTGCATGGGGGTAACTACCGGCTCGTCGAGATGAAACGCCTCGCCCTGATTCGCCAGAAAGACAAACGTCCTCGCCAGTTCCATGCAGCTCATTTTCAACGCACAGTAGTGAAAGTAATTTTGCAACACGGTAGGCACATCATGATGAAAATTACCGAATGATTTCATCAGCCAGGCAATAGCGGCGTTACGGGCGGAATGCTCAAATTCAGAGCGCGCGACCGTAGCGTCATACGTAATATCCGATACGCCGCAAAGCGCGCGCACAACTTCCAGCATCCGCTGACGCGGCGCGCTAAGCCGCCCTTGCAACATGT
Source organism: Salmonella sp. SAL04157 (assembly GCF_046551635.1). Taxonomy (NCBI): domain Bacteria; kingdom Pseudomonadati; phylum Pseudomonadota; class Gammaproteobacteria; order Enterobacterales; family Enterobacteriaceae; genus Salmonella; species Salmonella sp. SAL04157. The sequence continues at coordinate 580,522 of NZ_JBGDVS010000002.1, read as the reverse complement.
CGCATACCACCAGCGCGCCCGCATTGATAAATGGATTACGCGGGATGCCTTGTTCCATCTCTAACTGAACCAACGAATTGAACGGCGAGCCGGAAGGATCTTTTCCGACGCGCTGCCAGATCTCCTCTTCCGGATAATGACGCATCGCCACCACCAGACTAAGCACTTTCGAAATAGACTGAATAGAGAAGCGTTCGTGCGCATCGCCCGCCTGATAATGCTGCCCGTCCACGGTACAAATCGCTATCCCCAGCTTTGAACCCTCGACGGACGCTAATGCCGGAATATAGTCAGCGACTTTGCCCTGGCCAATGAGGGGGCGAACGCGCTGTAAAATCGTCTCTAAAATTGCATTATCCATGGCCCTGGCCACAACATGCTCCTTGCTCGCAGGTCTGAAAAGGCCTGCGAGTATAGCAGAGGGCGCCACGCGACGTCAGGGCGATTAGACGCGGTTCTTCCAGACGGTCTGCACATTACAAAATTCGTGTAAACCAAAGTGCGAAAGCTCACGACCGAAGCCGCTTTTCTTCACCCCGCCGAATGCCACACGCGCATCGCTGGCGCTGTACCCATTAATGAATACCCCGCCGCACTCAAGACGCGCCGCCATCTCCGCGGCCAGCGTATCGTCGGCGGTAAAGATCGTCGCCGACAGGCCAAACTCACTGTCATTCGCCAGCGCGAGGGCGTGCGCCGCATCTTTTGCAACGGTAATGGCGGCAACAGGCCCAAAAAGTTCCTGACGAAATGCCGTCATGTCAGGTGTGACATCCGCCAGAACGGTCGCGGCATAATAGTTGCCCTCCCCGGCGATTTTCTCGCCGCCCAACAGTAACCGTGCACCTTCGGCGACGGAAGCCTGCACCTGTTGATGGAGTTCATCACGCAGATCAAAGCGCGCCATCGGCCCCAGGTCATTCTCTTCAACCAGAGGATCACCTATCTTTAATGCTGCGGCAGCCGCCACAAAACGATCGGTAAACGCCTGCGCAATGCCCTCTTCGACAATAAAACGTTTGGCGGCGGCGCAGACTTGTCCGGTGTTTTGATAGCGTCCTGCAACCGCGGCTTTTACCGCCAGCTCGAGATCGGCATCATTGAGTACAATAAACGGATCCGAGCCACCCAGTTCCAGTACGCACTTTTTCAGCGCCGCCCCAGCCTGAGCACCAATCGCCGCGCCGGCGCGCACGCTACCGGTCACCGTCACCGCCGCGATTCGCGGATCGTTAATCATCTGACTCACGCCCTCATTATTGGCGTTCACCCATCCATAGACGCCAGCAGGAGTACCGGCTTCCGTCAAGATTCGGGCTATCATCTGCGCGCAACCCGTGACATTGGGCGCATGTTTTAACAAGTAGCTATTCCCCGCCAACAGTATCGGCACTGCCCCGCGTAACACCTGCCATAAAGGAAAATTCCACGGCATTATCGCCAGAATGACGCCCAGCGGACGGTATTCAATCACCGCCTGCTGATTTTCTACCAGCGTAGGCTCAGGATTCAGCATTGCCGGGCCATGTTCCGCATACCAGTCGCATAACGCGGCGGATTTCGTCACTTCCGCACGCGCCTGCTTTATGGGTTTACCCATTTCACGCGTAATACATTGCGCCATCTCTTCTGCATGAGCGCGAAGCGCCTGACCAATATCACGTAATGTTTGCGCCCGTTGCGCTACCGATGTCATTTTCCACTTTTTGAAACCGCTCGCCGCCAGACTCAGCGCATGTTCAATCTCTTGCGCGTTAGCCCAGGGCATTGCCGCCAGCGTCTGGCCGGTCGCAGGATTCACGGATAACGCCTGTGTTGCAGTCATCATGGTCATGTTCTTTCTCTCGTTATCAGGGGAGTTGTACCATCATGACGCCCTTTACCCTTTCTGAAAAATGAATAATATTAACCAGACTATTCACGAATTGAGAAAACCATGGACCTGACGCAACTGGAAATGTTTAACGCTGTCGCTCTGACGGGCAGCATTACGCAGGCGGCGGCAAAAGTGCACCGCGTTCCGTCCAACCTGACCACGCGTATCCGCCAGCTTGAAGCCGACCTGGGCGTCTCTCTGTTTATTCGCGAAAACCAGCGACTCAGGCTGTCACCAGCCGGGCATAACTTTTTACGTTACAGCCAGCAGATCCTGGCGCTGGTCGATGAAGCCCGCATGGTGGTTGCCGGAGAGGAACCGCAAGGACTGTTTTCACTCGGCGCGTTAGAAAGTACTGCCGCCGTACGTATCCCCGCGCTGCTGGCGGGTTATAACCAGCGTTACCCTAAAATTCAGTTCGCGTTAACGACCGGTCCTTCCGGCGCCATGCTGGATGGCGTGCTCGAGGGAAAGCTGAACGCCGCCTTTATTGATGGCCCGCTAATGCATCCGGGGCTGGAAGGTATACCGGCTTACCAGGAAGAGATGATGATCGTCGCGCCACACGGCCATTCCGTCGTTTCGCGGGCCAGCGAGGTGAATGGTTATAACATCTATGCTTTTCGCGCCAACTGTTCTTACCGACGGCATTTCGAAAGCTGGTTTCATGCCGATGGCGCGACCCCCGGTACGATTCACGAAATGGAGTCATATCATGGAATGTTGGCGTGCGTAATTGCCGGCGCAGGTATTGCGCTGATGCCAGCAAGTATGCTCAACAGTATGCCAGGACATCATCAGGTGGAAGCCTGGCCGTTGGCGGAGAAGTGGCGCTGGCTTAACACCTGGCTAATGTGGCGGCGCGGGGCGATGACGCGTCAGCTTGAGGCCTTTATCGAGTTACTTAACGCCCAACTGGCGAGCGTCGACTGAAGACGAAACGGCCTGCGAAGTAAATGAGAAGCAGGTCACAAAATGATTGTCTTTTCGCCAGTAAACGTTTTAAGATCGCGGTCTCACCTTCTCGCAACTAACCCGAAATATTTTTATGACAATCAATCCAGTTTCCCGCAAGGTCGCGTGGCTACGGGTAGTTACGCTTGCTATTGCCGCTTTTATTTTCAATACCACAGAATTTGTGCCGGTTGGTTTGCTATCAGACATTGCTGAAAGCTTTCATATGCAAACCGCGCAGGTCGGCATCATGCTAACCATTTACGCCTGGGTAGTTGCCGTCATGTCGCTGCCTTTTATGCTTCTTACCAGTCAAATGGAGCGCCGTAAGCTACTCATTTGTCTGTTTGTTTTGTTTATTGCCAGCCATGTGCTCTCCTTTCTGGCATGGAACTTTACCGTGCTGGTCATTAGCCGTATTGGCATCGCTTTCGCCCACGCTATTTTCTGGTCGATAACCGCCTCGCTGGCGATCCGCCTGGCCCCTGCCGGGAAACGCGCTCAGGCATTAAGTCTGATAGCGACCGGCACCGCGTTGGCCATGGTGCTTGGGCTGCCGATAGGTCGCGTTGTTGGTCAGTATTTTGGCTGGCGCACCACCTTTTTTGCCATCGGCATGGGCGCATTAATTACGCTGCTATGTCTGATTAAGCTTCTACCGAAATTGCCGAGCGAGCATTCCGGCTCACTAAAAAGTTTACCTTTGCTATTCCGGCGCCCGGCGCTGATGAGCCTCTATGTACTGACCGTCGTTGTGGTGACTGCGCATTACACCGCTTATAGCTATATTGAACCGTTCGTTCAGAATGTCGCCGGGCTCAGTGCGAATTTTGCTACCGTCCTGTTACTGATCCTCGGCGGCGCCGGGATCATCGGCAGCCTCGTGTTTGGTAAACTGGGTAATCGCCATGCCTCGTCGCTCGTCAGTATCGCTATTGCCCTGCTGGTTGTCTGTCTGCTTCTGCTGCTGCCTGCGGCGGAGAGCGAAGCGCATCTGGCCATACTGAGCATTTTCTGGGGCATCGCGATTATGGTGATAGGGCTCGGTATGCAGGTGAAAGTACTGGCGCTGGCCCCGGACGCGACCGATGTCGCAATGGCGCTATTTTCAGGCATCTTTAATATTGGTATTGGCGCTGGCGCGCTGGTAGGCAATCAGGTGAGTTTGCACTGGTCAATGTCGGCCATCGGCTATATTGGCGCTATACCCGCCTGTGCCGCGCTGGTATGGGCTGTGCTCATATTCCGCAAATGGCCAGTGACGCTGGAAGAACAACCGCATTAAGACATTCGTCTGCCGGGAACAGGTTTCCGGCAGACGAAAATGCGCCTTAGTGGTACGTTTTAATAATTTCCAACACGCCGTTGATAATAAATTGCACGCCCATACACACCAGCAGGAATCCCATTAAGCGGGAGATCGCTTCAATCCCCCCTTTCCCCACCAGCCGCATAATAGCGCCAGAACTGCGTAAGCATCCCCACAGGATCACCGCCACGGCAAGAAAAATAATCGGCGGCGCGACCATAATGACCCAGTCGGGAAACTCGCCGCCATGACGCACTGTGGAAGCGGAACTGATGATCATTGCGATGGTCCCCGGTCCTGCGGTGCTTGGCATAGCCAGTGGAACAAACGCAATATTGGCCGTCGGTTCGTCTGCCAGCTCCTCCGATTTGCTTTTCGCTTCCGGCGACTCATGCGCCTTCTGCTGCGGGAAAAGCATTCTGAAGCCGATAAACGCCACGATTAACCCCCCGGCGATCCGTAGCCCTGGAATCGAAATACCGAAGGTGTTCATGACTAACTGCCCGGCATAGTACGCCACCATCATAATAGCGAAGACATAAACCGAAGCCATATAGGACTGCCGGTTGCGTTCCGCACTATTCATATTGCCCGCAAGGCCAAGAAACAGCGCCACGGTGGTTAGCGGATTGGCTAACGGGAGCAGTACGACCAGCCCCAATCCAATCGCTTTAAACAAATCCATCATAATACTATCTCTTACCCATCAGCGTTTCATGAACCGGAAGTATAAAGTGAAATTGCCCAGGCGCGCCATTTCGCCAGTGTGCGAATTAATATCCTCTACAACATATAACCTGTAATTATCAATTAGTTACAAGTTATCACAGCACAATACCCCGGACGCCTTTTAGCAAATCGTGGCATCGGCCAATTCATTTAGTTGACTTATACTTGCCTGGGCAATAGTATCTGACGAAACTAATTACTTGCCGGGGCAACCATTTTGAAAAGCACCAGTGATCTGTTCAATGAAATCATTCCGCTGGGTCGCTTGATCTACATGGTAAATCAAAAAAAAGATCGCCTGTTAAATAACTATTTATCCCCGCTGGATATCACCGCAACACAGTTTAAAGTGCTGTGCTCGATACGCTGCGCGGGATGTATTACCCCGGTTGAACTTAAAAAAGTGCTGTCTGTCGATCTCGGCGCATTGACGCGGATGCTCGACCGCCTGCTGTGCAAAGGCTGGATCGAAAGACTGCCGAATCCTAATGACAAACGCGGCGTACTGGTGAAGCTAACGCCGGACGGCGCGGCAATTTGTGAGCAATGTCATCAACGACCAGGGCAAGACCTGCATCAGGAATTAACAAAAAACTTAACGGCGGACGAAGTGGCAACGCTTGAGTATTTGCTCAAGAAAATTCTGCCGTAGACAAAAAAGAGGTATGACGATGTCCAGACGCAACACTGACGCTATTACTATTCATAGCATTTTGGACTGGATCGAGGATAACCTGGAGTCGCCGCTCTCACTGGAAAAAGTGTCTGAGCGTTCAGGATATTCCAAATGGCACCTGCAACGGATGTTTAAAAAAGAGACCGGTCATTCATTAGGCCAATACATCCGCAGCCGTAAAATGACGGAAATCGCGCAAAAATTAAAAGAGAGCAACGAGCCCATTCTCTATCTGGCGGAACGCTATGGCTTTGAGTCACAGCAAACATTGACCCGGACGTTCAAAAACTATTTTGATGTGCCGCCACACAAATACCGGATCACCAATATGCATGGCGAATCACGGTATATGCTGCCGCTGAACCATGGCAACTACTAGTTTGTTTATGCGCCACGCGAAGAGCACCATGAAAATGCTGTTTCCCGCCCTGCCGGGTCTGTTACTTATCGCCTCCGGATATGGCATTGCAGAACAAACTTTGTTACCTGTGGCGCAAAATAGCCGCGATGTGATGCTGCTGCCCTGTGTGGGCGATCCGCCAAATGACCTTCACCCCGTGAGCGTGAACAGCGATAAGTCAGATGAATTAGGCGTGCCCTATTATAACGACCAACACCTTTAACCTCTTTGCCCCGTTTTGCGGGGCATTTTTTTAGTACCGTCTGGCTATACGAGTTCGTCGCTATTACCTCGCGGCATAGTCTGAAATTAGCGTTTGTCTTCTTAGTAACATAATGCCTCATCCCCTGACGCGCGCAGTACGGCGCACACGAAATCCAAACACATTGATATAGAGTCCAGCCATAATCAGTACTGCGCCCGCAAGTTGCATCCCGGTCAACGTTTCCCCGAGTAACACCGCGGCGCTCGCCAGCCCGACTACGGGCACCAGCAATGATAACGGCGCCACGCGCCAGGTCTCATAGCGCCCCAGTAACGTGCCCCAGATGCCGTAGCCAAGTATAGTGGCGACAAAAGCCAGATAAAGCAGCGACAATATCGTCGTCATATCGATGGTAATAAGGCTTTGCGTAATGTGCTCCGCCCCCTCCAGTAGCAGCGATGACAGCAGGAACGGCAGGATCGGGATCAGCGCGCTCCAGACCACCAGCGACATCACCGCCGGGCGCGGACTATGTTGCATAATTTTTTTATTAAAGATATTGCCGCAGGCCCAGCTAAATGCCGCCGCCAGTGTCAGCATAAATCCCGACATCGCTATATGCTGTCCGTTGAGACTGGCTTCAATCAATACCAGTACACCTATAATCGCCAGGGCGATCCCCGCTAACTGCTTACGTTGTAACCGCTCACTAAAAACAAACGCCCCCAATGCCATGGTAAAAAAGGCCTGCGCCTGTAATACCAACGACGCCAGTCCTGCGGGCATACCAAACTTTATCGCGCAAAAGAGAAAGGCGAACTGCCCAAAGCTTATCGTCAGGCCATAGCCCAGCAACAGCGTAAGCGGGACTTTAGGCCGGGCGACAAAGAAAATTGCCGGAAACGCCACCAGTAAAAATCGTAATCCTGCCAGCAATAATGGCGGCATATGGTGCAGGCCTACTTTGATGACAACAAAATTGAGCCCCCATACGACAACCACCAGTAACGCCAAAAAACCGTCTTTACGCGACATCATCGGCCCCTGTCATTATTAAAATTTTGTAAAAAGGTAAGTTATCGGAAATCAGTGCGCCATAACAGGACTTTTCTTTTTACCGTGAGCATGGCATTGAACAACACACGATGGGCAAAATCCTGCGTTATGGTATGTTAAGACTACGCTATAGCGTATAGACATCATGCTTTTGCGGGCACGGTAGATTAAAACGTCCCGATACGTAACCTCCATTTCAGGCAGGAAAAATGAATCCAGGATTGAGACGTTCGACGTTGGCTCTACTCGCCTCATCGCTGTTATTGACAATTGGACGCGGCGCCACGCTCCCCTTTATGACCATCTATCTTAACCGTCAGTACGGTTTAGGCGTGGATCTGATTGGCTACGCGCTGACCAGCGCGTTAACGATTGGCGTCATTTTTAGTCTTGGCTTTGGAATTCTGGCGGACAAGTTTGATAAAAAGCGCTACATGTTACTCGCGATTATCGCCTTCGCCTGCGGATTTATCGCCATCCCAATGGTGCATAATGTCGTACTGGTTGTCCTGCTTTTTGCGCTTATTAACTGCGCCTATTCGGTTTTTTCTACCGTCCTGAAGGCCTGGTTCGCCGATAATCTCACCGCGACAACAAAAACACGGATTTTTTCGCTCAACTATACCGTACTCAATATCGGCTGGACGGTTGGCCCGCCGCTCGGCACGCTGCTGGTGATGCAAAGCATCAATTTACCCTTCTGGCTTGCCGCTATCTGTTCCGCATTTCCGCTGGTCTTTATTCAGGTATGGGTGACACGTTCGGTTGCCGCCAGCGAGGGGAAAAATGCCGCTATCTGGTCTCCCTCCGTTCTGCTGCGCGACAAAGCATTATTGTGGTTTACGCTTTCGGCATTTCTGGCCTCCTTTGTGGGGGGCGCCTTTGCGTCCTGTATCTCACAGTACGTTATGGTCGTTGCCGATAGCGGCTTCGCGGAAAAAGTGGTAGCCGTCGTCCTGCCGGTTAATGCGGTTATTGTGGTCAGTTTGCAATACGCCGTGGGCCGTCGACTTACCGCCGTCAATATTCGACCAATGATGACGACCGGCACCGTCTTTTTTATCGCCGGGCTCATCGGATTTATTTTTTCAGGCGACAATCTGTTTTTTTGGGGGCTTTCAGCGGCAGTATTCACGATTGGCGAAATTATTTATGCCCCCGGCGAATATATGTTAATTGACAACATTGCGCCTGCCGGGATGAAAGCCAGCTATTTTTCAGCGCAATCGCTGGGCTGGCTGGGTGCGGCGGTAAACCCGCTGGCCAGCGGCGTCATCCTGACGACGCTTCCCGCCTGGTCGCTTTTCGTTGTCCTGATAATCGCCATTGTGTTCGCCTGGGCACTGATGTTAAAAGGAATGCGGATTACCCCTACGCAACAGGCTATCACCTGTTAATTATCTGCAGCCAGTGATGTGTGCAGTTTCTGGCGCACTGGGTTAACCCTATATATTGCAGGCTAATTATCTGCTGTCACTGCGACAATTCAGGAATATTCCTGGACGCTGACGAAAATATTCTAATGTTTTACCCTTCCAGTAAAATAAATACGCAATTCAGACTTTGCTTAAGTATAAATTAGTACTATAGTCTGTACGAGGTTTTTTAAAAAAGAGGATGCACGCTAAAATAAGGAGAAACGAGATGTTAGGCAGTATTAACCTTTTTATCGTTGTATTAGGAATTATTTTATTTTCCGGATTTCTGGCCGCCTGGTTCAGTCACAAATGGGATGATTAATGAACGGAGATAATCCCTCGCAGAGCCGGCCCCTTGCTGCATCGTTGCGCAAGGGGCCGCTTTTGTCTGGATGGCAGGCAAAAAAAACCGCCGGTTCACCAGCGGTAAATGCTTGCATGGATAGATTTGTGTTTTGCTTATACGCTACCGGGCAAATTCTTGCGAGGATAACGGATCGCTAACGACTGTAGCACCGTCAATATCAATGAAGCTTAAACGATACGCAACCAGACCTGAATAAGACATTATGGGATCTTTTTGTCCCCCAGGCGCTTTTACAAGACCCATGGTATCAGGCCAGCCGCGTGCCTCGTATGGCTGACCTGGAGATTGCCGGTTAGCGCGCGTTATTTTTGCAGTCGGTTCACGCGAACAAGCGGTTCCTTCGCTTTCTTGTCCAGACTACCGTTAATGTTGATCATTTGATCCGGCTGAACTTCCCGCCCATCAAATACGGCGGAAGGAATTATCACGTTAATCTCGCCGGATTTATCACGAAATACATAGCGATCGTCGCCTTTATGATCAATAAGGTTGCCGCGCAGCGAAACGGTCGCGCCATCATGCAGGGTTTTTGCCTGTTCGATGGTCATTTTTTCTGCATCATCCGTACCGCGATAACCATCCTCAATAGCATGAGGCGGCGGCGGCGCCACGTCTTTTTTTAATCCCCCTTGATCATCCGCTAGCGCGTAAGGCATTATCAGCAAACTTAAAAATGCAGCCACCGGTAGTTTCATGCTCTCTCCTTAATAACGTCTATTTGACGTATTAAGTCTGGCCGCTATTTTTAGTTTTTACAAACATGAATTTACCCGCAGGATATTAAGCAATAAAATCAACCCATCCGGATTAATATGCAACCGATATCAGCGCCGGTGAGCACGAAAGCGTAACGGCGTAATAGTTAACTCGCCACATCGCTGAAGTCATATGCATCAACGTCTTGATAGCAATTCAGAATAATCGGCTTTATTTTTTGAGGATAATGGCCTTACGCATAATCAATGACAGTCATCGCCGCAGAAAAGTAAGCAAGTTATGCAACAGCGGGTTTGTTGGTAACTGGATAAAATAATCATTCACTGACAATGTCATAAAATAAACATGCCATACTTGAGAAGAACGAACAGATTTCTTTTGTCTCTGGTAACGGAAAAATAAACGATGAGATTAGAACAGCACGATATTGTCACCCTTGATGAAGCCGAAACCGTCGATACCCTGACAAAAAAACTTGGTGATTTACTGGTTAACCAGAAACTCCGTCTGACCACTGCAGAATCCTGCACTGGCGGGAAACTGGCTTCAGCATTGTGCGCAGCAGAAGATACGCCCTCATTTTACGGTGTGGGTTATGTCACCTTTACTGATGAAGCCAAAGCAAAAATCTTACGCGTACAACGCCACAGTCTTGCCGAACATACCGCCGTCAGCGAAGCGGTCGTTACTGAAATGGCACAGGGCGCTAAGGATCAGGCTGAGGTCAATATCAGCATAGCGATCAGCGGCTATGGCGGTCCGGAAGGCGGCGAAGATGGCACGCCGGCGGGCACCGTTTGGTTTGCCTGGAATATTAACAATACAACTTTTACAAGCCGACAACATTTCAACGGAGATTGTCAGGAAGTATTGGAAAAATGCGTACGCTTCGCCCTCGCTGAATTGCTTTTTCTGTTAACGAAGAAAGCATAAAAAATAATTTCATCTGACCGGTCAGAATAACTCCCGGTCAGAATAAAAAAATGCGAGCCTATGGCCCGCATCGTATGCGCAATATTTCAGAATATATTTACGAAATATCAGGAGTAAAATTAATTGCCGGATTTCCGTCCGCCACTGTGGCTATTCTGGCCACCTTTTTTACCCGCTTCAGATGCACGCTGTGGGTCGTTTTTAAAGTTCCCACCGCTATGCTGGCCGCCTTTACGACCTGCTTCTGAGGCTTTCTCTTTATCTTCTGCAAAATTACCGGAACCGCCGCGATGTTCTGCCATAATATAATCCTCATGATGATGTTGCGTTTTAAATATGATATGTCTTCTCATATCATGTGATACAGTTCTAAATCTAGTCGCCCTGTGCGCAGTGTCAAATTCATTTCTGCATTATTTACATAATACCACCACATGGCAGAAAATATATTTTTTGAAAACATCAACAGCGAAGCGGTAATAAATCTTTGGCAATCAAGCCACCACGGTAAAATAAGTAGAAAAATCCGAATGCACGCCCTTGTTATATTCAGACAACTTAACCCCATAAATTTAACTGGCTGTCATCAGAAGTGCAGGATTCATTTTCAGGCGGTTGTTCGACAGTGCCGAACAACCGTATCAGCTTAGCGATCGAGCCCACGAGATTGCAACATGGGGTCAATATGCGGTTCATGTCCACGCCAGGCTGAATAAAGCGTTTCTAAATCAGTACTATTCCCCCGGGAAAGGATAGCATCACGAAAACGCTGCCCGTTTTCACGCGTCAGGCCGCCCTGCTCTACAAACCATTGATAACCGTCATCCGCTAACATTTGCGTCCACAGGTAGGCGTAGTATCCCGCTGCGTAGCCGCCGCCGAAGATATGGGCAAAATAACTGCTGCGATAGCGGGGCGGCACTGCCGGTAAATCAAGATGCTCGGCGGCCAGCGCCTGCTGCTCGAACTCAGCGACAGACTGCTCTGCTACGCTCTCCTCCAGCATATGCCAGCGCATATCCAGCAATGCGGCGCCGAGCAATTCAGTCATATCGTAACCTTTATTAAATAAACTCGCCTTGCGCATTCTTTCCTGTAAATCAGCAGGCATTTTTTCACCGCTGTCGACATGACGCGCGTAGCGTTCGAACACACGCGGATGGCTCGCCCAATGCTCATTAATCTGGGAGGGAAACTCAACAAAGTCGCGGGGCGTATTGGTACCTGAAAGCGTGGCATAGCGTTGGACGGCAAACAAACCATGTAACGTATGACCAAACTCATGGAAGAGCGTAATAACGTCGTCCCAAAGCAGTAATGCAGGCTGCCCATCAACCGGTTTCTGATAGTTACAAACATTGTATATAACGGGCCGGGTTTCGTTGAGTGTGGATTGCTCGACAAAATTCCCCATCCACGCGCCGCCGCTTTTCGAGTCCCGCGCGAAGAAGTCGCCATAAAATAACGCCATGCCGACACCATCGGAATCGAAAATCTCCCACACCCGAACATCAGGGTGATACACCGGAATGTCAAAACGCTCGACGAAGGTGATGCCGAATAGCTGGTTGGCGGTCCAGAAAACCCCCTCTTGCAAGACCGTATTTAAGGCAAAATAGGGCTTCAGTTGCGCTTCATCTAACGCATATTTTTCCCGCCGTACCTGTTCGGCATAGAACATCCAGTCCCAGGCCTGAACGGTGTAGCCGCCCTGCTCACCCTCAATGACGTTCTGAATTTCCGCCTGTTCATTGAGTACACGCTGACGCGCTGGCGGCACAATGCCACGCATAAAGCTCAGTGCGGCTTGCGGCGTTTTCGCCATCTGATCGGCCATTTTCCATGCGGCATAATTGGGGAACCCCAGCAGTTTTGCCTGACAGCGACGAATCTCTACCAGACGCTGAACGATAGCGCGGGTATCGTGGGCATCTCCTTTTTCCGCCCGAGTCCATGACGCTGCGAATAAATTTTCGCGAGTCTGGCGATCGCGCAGTGTAGCAAGCGCAGGCTGTTGCGTCGTATTAAGGAGCGGAATGAACCAGCGCTCCTCCAGGCCTTTTTCACGCGCCGCTTCAGCAGCGACGGTCATTTCTTCCGGGCTTAATCCTGCCAGGCAATGCGCGTCATCGACCGCCAGCCCGCCCGCTTTACTTGCCGCAAGCAGACGCTGATTAAACTGACTCATTAAGGTCGCGGATTCAGTATTCAATACCTTCAGTCGCGCTTTATCCTCTTCGGCAAGCTGCGCGCCTGCCAACACAAAACGCTGATGGATCACATCGACCAACCGTAGCGACTCATCATCCAGCCCCAGTGAGTGACGCTGTTGCCAGACGGCATCCACGCGAGCGAATAACGCGCTATTCAGATAAATATCGTTGGAGAGCGCCGCCAGCTCGGCAGAAAAGGCCTCATCCAACCGCTGGAGTTCATCGTTAGTGTGCGCGGCCGTCATCGCGAAAAAAACGCTGGTGACGCGTGACAGAAGCGCCCCGCTTTGCTCCAGCGCCAGAAGCGTATTCGTAAAATCAGGGGCCGCCGGATGATTGACGATGGCCTCGATTTCCACGCGTTTTTGCCGCACGCCCTCATCAAAAGCAGGACGATAATGGCAATCTTTGATCCGATCAAAACGCGGTGCCTGATAAGGCAACATACTCTGGTCTAACAAAGGATTCGTCGACATTTTTCACTCCTGAAAATAGGTTGATCATAAGAGTAAGCTTCCCCCTATGCTGACCGCAACCGTGTTAACCAGGATTACCCTTTCATAAACGCCGCGTGCTATGGTAATACAACACAAAAAGCGTTGAGGAACTGTGTGATGATCGTTTTAGTAACTGGAGCAACCGCAGGGTTTGGCGAGTGCATTGCACGCCGTTTTGTTGAGAATGGACATAAAGTCATTGCCACGGGACGTCGTCATGAACGCCTGCAAGCGTTAAAAGATGAGCTTGGCGAGAACGTATTGACCGCCCAACTGGACGTGCGCAACCGCGCGGCCATCGAAGAGATGATGGCCTCTCTGCCTGCGCAGTGGCGCGATATTGATGTGCTGGTCAATAACGCCGGTCTGGCGCTGGGTCTTGAACCGGCGCATAAAGCCAGCGTAGAAGACTGGGAAACTATGATCGATACTAATAATAAAGGCTTAATTTATATGACCCGCGCCGTGCTGCCAGGAATGGTCGAACGTAATCGCGGTCATATCATTAACATCGGTTCAACCGCCGGCAGTTGGCCTTATGCTGGTGGCAACGTCTATGGCGCGACGAAAGCCTTTGTGCGCCAGTTTAGCCTGAATTTGCGCACGGATTTACACGGCACGGCGGTTCGCGTGACCGACATTGAACCGGGTCTGGTTGGCGGTACCGAGTTTTCCAGCGTCCGTTTCAAAGGCGACGATGAGAAAGCGGGTAAAACTTACGAAAATACCACCGCGCTCACGCCAGAAGACATTACCGAAGCGGTATGGTGGGTGGCCACACTCCCCGCGCATGTGAATATTAATACCGTTGAAATGATGCCTGTTACCCAATCCTTCGCAGGGCTCAGCGTCCACCGTAGCTAAGGGGTTATACCCGGTCTGCGGGCCGGGTAATCCCTGGCAAACGTATCTGCAACCAGAAACATGAAAGGTATAGACCACCACGGAAAAGTGGTAGAGTATCCGGGTCAACCGCCTAAAAAGTAAGAATGAATGACCGTCGAAACGCAGCTTAACCCTACACAGCCAGTCAACCAGCAAATTTACCGTATTCTTCGGCGTGATATCGTGCATTGTCTGATCCCGCCTGGCACGCCGCTATCAGAAAAAGAGGTCTCAACCCGTTTTAACGTTTCGCGTCAACCGGTGCGCGAGGCTTTTATAAAGCTGGCGGAAAATGGGTTGATTCAGATCCGCCCTCAGCGCGGTAGTTATGTGAATAAGATTTCGCTTTCTCAGGTACAGAATGGCTGCTTTGTTCGGCAGGCGATCGAATGCGCGGTGGTCCGCCGTGCGGCGGCGATGATCACCGACAACCAGTGCTATCAACTGGCGCAAAACCTGCACCTGCAACATATTGCCATCGAGCGCAAACAGATTGATGATTTTTTCCAGCTTGATGACGATTTCCACCAAAAGCTGGCGCAGATCGCCGATTGCCAGTTAGCGTGGGATACCATTGAAAATATCAAAGCGACAATCGACCGGGTTCGCTATATGAGTCTGGATCATGTTTCTCCGCCGGAGATGTTGTTGCGCCAGCACCATGATATTTTCTCCGCGCTGGAAAATCGTGACGGCAATGCGGTTGAGAGCGCAATGACCCAGCATTTGCAGGAAATTAGCGAATCCGTCCAGCTTATCCGTCAGGAAAACAGCGGCTGGTTTAGTGAAGACTAACCCCCTTTAACGTCGGGGTGAGACGCCTTCTCCGCTTTCTCACCCTGCACATTCCCGCCTAAAAAGCCGTGAGCTTGATCAAAAACAAAAAAAATTCGCAACGATAAGCGTATTTATATGTCGCCCGTCATGCGGGGAAACCTGCGGGCTTTGGCTGTAAGTTTGAAAGGAGAAAACACCATGATGACATACGATCGTAACCGTAACGCAATCACTACCGGTAGCCGGGTCATGATAAGCGGCACGGGTCATACCGGGATTATCAAAGCCATTGAGAGCGAAGGTCTGGATGCAGGTCAAATTCGCCGCGGCAAAACGGTGATTGTCGAAGGTTGTGAAGGTAAATTCGCGCCGGTCGAACTGATTCGTCTTGGCATGAACTGATACCACTGGCCGCTAAGAACCGCCCCGGCCTTCCCGGTAGCATAATGCTACCGGGTCTCTGTTGCGCTACTTCAACCGCTCGGCATATTTCGCCACGCTCGCTTTCGCGCCATATGTCAGTAAACTGTCATAGGCTTCTTGCACTTTTTGCGTAAACCGCGCCGCCTGCGGCAAATCGTTGCCGAAAATTTCAGCCATTCCCAGCAGCGCCTTAACACGACTTGCGCCTTCTTCACTATTTGCCACGGCGCGCTGAATAACCGGCAATAGCGGATCGCTAATGTCGATCGCCTTGCCCTGTTCATCCACGCCGCCGACGTAACGCATCCACCCCGCCACGCCCAGCGCCAGCAAATCAAAATCGCTATGATTAGCAAGATGCCAGCGAACGGAGTCCAGCATACGCTGCGGAAGTTTCTGGCTGCCATCCATTGCAATCTGCCAGGTACGATGACGCAACGCCGGATTACGGTAACGCGCAATCAACTGATCGGCATAACGCTGTAAATCTACCCCCTGGACTTTCAGCGTGGGCGCCTGCTCGCGTAACATTAACGCCTGCGCGGTCAGACGATAGTTGTCGTCATCCATACAGTCATTAATATGCTGATAGCCGGCAAGATACCCCAGATAAGCCAGGAATGAATGACTGCCGTTAAGCATTCGCAGTTTCATCTCTTCAAACGGAACCACGTCGGCGACCAACGTCGCGCCCGCGTTTTCCCACTGCGGACGACCCGCCACAAACGTATCTTCTATCACCCACTGGCGAAACGGTTCACAGGCAACGCCCGCCGGATCGCGCACGCCGGTCAGTTGTTCGATTTTATCCAGCGTCTCCGGCGTGACCGCAGGGACAATCCGATCAACCATGGTTGACGGAAATGTCACGTTTTGCTCGATCCATATCGCCAGTTCCGCATCCACCTCCCGGGCGTAAGCCGTCACAACCTGACGCGTCACATGCCCATTTTCCGGCATGTTGTCGCAGGACATCACGGTAAATGCCGGTAAGCCTGCGGCTTTACGACGCGCTAACGCTTCGACAATAATACCCGGTGCCGTTAGCGGTTGATGCGGATTTTGCAGGTCGGCGGCAATCATGGGATGTTCCAGCAGAAGTTGGCCCGTGGCTGGCGAATGACAATACCCTTTCTCGGTAATGGTCAGAGACACAATCGCTATTTGCGGTTCGCACATCGCCGCCAGCACACGTTCCAGACCATCAACCTGGACATGCAACGCCGCCTTGACGACGCCCACCACACGCGCCGTCCAGGCTTCCGCCGACATCTCCGCCACGGTATAGAGGTTATCCTGCTGCTTTAGATCGGCAATCTGCTGTTCGCCGCCAATAAGGTTAACCTCATAATAGCCCCAGTCGCTATGCTGCTCCGCAGCCAGAATATCTGTATAAACCCCCTGATGCGCGCGATGAAACGCGCCAAAACCGAGATGGACCATCCGCGCCGCCAGCGCCGCACGATCGTAATCAGGAAGCGTCGCCTTTGCCGATAAAAGCCTGTTTTGCATTTTATAACCTCTATATTCTGAAAGCGGAACAGTCGCAGAGTAACGCCTGCCCTGGTGCATTTGGATTTACGCTAATTAAACAAAAGTGACCGGACAGCATGGCCGAAACCGCATTAGCGTTCCGGCCATACCGTCGACACGATTTAACTCGTCTGGGTTGCGGAGTGGCGTAACTTCTCTGCCGCTGTCGCTTCCGCCGCATCCTCAGGCAAACTCAGGTCGCGATCTCTGACCTCCGGCATCAACAGCGCAGAAATCAGACCAATACACGAGTAGAGCACCAGCATAATTAAGATGGGCAGCCAGGAATCGGTCATGTTACAAAAGATTCCTGCGAGGACGGGGCCAAAACCGACCGCCACCAGCCCCCCTGCCTCTTTTGAAATCGCCATCCGGGTGAAGCGATTACGCGATCCGAAAATTTCCGCCATGGTAATGTTTTCCAGCGCAAATAATCCCAGCACGGCAAAGTTATGAATAACAATGAGCGCTGCCATAATAACGCCAGGGCTATACGTTTTATCTACCACAATAGACAGCATCGGCCAGGCGAGGATAATCGCGGAGATATTCAATATTATATACGGCAGCCGACGACCGTATTTATCGGACAACCACCCTAATAGTGGGATAGTGATAAAACCAATTACGGAACTTATCATTAACGCATCGGTTGGGATAGATTTGTTAAATAATAACGTCTGAACTAAATATCCGGCAAGGAAGGTTTGAATAAGCCCCGAATTCCCAGCTTGTCCAAAACGTAAACCGGTGGCCAGCCAGAAAGATTTGCTGGTAAACATCGCGCCCAATGTATTTTCTGACGCAGGCGTTAACGCTGGCGATTTTTCGCCTTCGCTTACTTTTTCGAATACCGGGCTTTCTTTCAGATTCATTCGCAGCCAGATCGCGAATATCATGACAACGACGCTCGCCAGGAAAGGAATACGCCATCCCCAGGCGATCAGTTGTTCGCGTTCAAGCGCAAAGAACATCACCGCCCAGATCGCCGTCGCGCTCAACGTACCGCAGTTGGTGCCCATCGCGACCAGCGAGGAAATGATGCCACGCTTTCCTTTCGGCGCATACTCGGCCAGCATGGTACCCGCGCCGGAAATTTCCGCCCCGGCGCCCAGCCCCTGTATAATTCGCAATGTCACCAGTAATACTGGCGCAAAAATACCGATTTGCGCATACGTCGGCAGTACGCCAATCAGCGTGGTGCAGATCCCCATCATGGTGATGGTAATAAACAATACTTTTTTTCGTCCGATGCGGTCGCCCATTTTACCAAAAACAAAGGCGCCGATAATTCTGGCTATATAACCTGCACCATAGGTGCCCATTGCCAGAATAAGCGCCATCGCGGCAGACTGTTCCGGGAAAAATATCTCATGGAAGACCAGAGCCGCGCCTAGTGAATATAACTGAAAATCCATAAATTCAAGCGCGGTGCCTAACCAGCCAGATACGGCAGCGCGCACTAAATCCTGAGTCGATCGTTCATGCTTTATTTGTGTCATATAGGCAATCTCTAAGAGGTAAGATGCGTACCACTTACTCGCAATTATTTATATTATTTCGCAAACGTGAGTAAGACTTTGCAGCATTGACGCTGGTCTTTCTCGAAAAGCTCAATCGCGTCGGTGACATGTTGATAATCAAATGTATGCGTTATCAGCTTATCCGGATCAATAAGCCCTTTATTCAGCCAGTCAATCACGACCGGGAATTTATTGGCATTAAGACGCGATGAATAAATAGCCAGCTCTTTTCCGGTAATACCCTGCTGTACAATCTCACACGGGTCGCTGGAAAATCCCATCAGGACAATGCGTGCCGCAGGCGATGCAAGGGTAATCGCCTCTTGCAGGATAGCGGGATGACAGGCGGCATCGACAATCAAGGTCGGTTTTAGCGCCTTCTGCTGTAGAAATTCCGCCAGTGAATGTTGACCATTATTGAGGGTCCAGTCAGCGCCGCTCTGCTTCGCCATCGCTAAACGCTCTTCAATGCGATCAACGACTATGACGGTTTTAACCTGATAAACCCCTTTCAGCGCCTGTACGGTCGTCAGTCCCATCGGGCCTGCGCCATAGATAAGCGCCACGTCCTGCTCGGTTGGATTCACCTGCCCCGTCACATTTGCCGCAATGGTAAACGGCTCAACCATGACGGCATGATGGTCTGCGATGTTGTCCGGTATGCGATAAGCATTACGGGCCGGCGCCACCGCATACTCGCTGAAACCGCCGTCACGATGCACGCCCAGCACCACCAGCGAGGTACACACATTGGGTTTACCAACTGAACAAGGGTAACAATGCCCGCAACTGATCACCGGATCGACGGATACCCGTTCTCCTATCCGGTCGTGATTGACGTTGTCGCCTACCGCGTCGATGACACCGAAAAATTCATGGCCTATGACACGGGGATATTTTGCAAAGGGATTATGTCCCCGATAAATATGACTGTCGGAACCGCAGATACCCGCCAGTTTCACTTTAATACGAACTTCACCCGGCGCAGGCTGCGGAAGCGCGCGCGTTTCGATGGTTAATGTATTCGGTTTTTCGATTACGATGCTTTTCATTTTTCGCTCCTTACCAGTTCCACAGTGTGCCGTCTTCCAGGCGGGCCACCGGCAAATAGGCTGGATCGTACGGATATTTCGCCGCCAGTTTTTCATCAAACTCAATGCCCAGTCCTGGCTTGTCGCCCGGATGCATATAGCCGCCCTCGAACGTCCAGTTATGCGGGAAAACCTCCAGCATTTGTTCGGAGTAGCCCATAAACTCCTGCACACCAAAGTTAGGCACCCACAGGTCGAAATGTAATGCCGCGGCCATACAAACCGGCGACAGATCGGACGGCCCATGCGAACCGGTACGCACCTGGTAGAGCGAGGCAAAATCGGCAATGCGGCGCATCCCGGTAATACCACCGGCATGGGTAAGCGTGGTGCGGATATAGTCAATCAATTGCTCTTCAATGAGCTGTTTGCAATCCCAGATACTGTTAAAGACTTCGCCTACCGCAATCGGCGTGACCGTATGCTGGCGGATGAGGCGGAAGCACGCCTGATTTTCAGCCGGCGTCGGGTCTTCCATCCAGAACAAACGATAGTCTTCAATACATTTGCCAAAGCGGGCAGCCTCAATAGGCGTCAACCGGTGATGCATATCGTGCAGAAGATGTTCATTAAAACCGAACGTATTACGCACGGCGTCAAACAGCTTTGGCGTAAAATCGAGATACTTTTCCGTTGACCACAATTGTTCTTCCGGCCACTGGCCTTTTGTCGCGGGCTCATAGGCCAGCCCCTTGCCTTTCGCCATGCCGTAGGTGGTTTTCATCCCCGGAACGCCGCACTGCACGCGGATTGCTTTGAACCCTTGCTCTTTATGACGCGCGTAGTCTTCCAGCACATCGTCAATGGTGTGGCCTGTGGTATGGCAATACACCATGACGCCTTCACGAGAAGCGCCGCCGAGTAACTGATACAACGGCATATTGGCGGCTTTGGCTTTAATATCCCATAGCGCCATATCAACCGCGGAAATGGCGGACATGGTGACAGGGCCACGGCGCCAGTACGCACCTTTGTAGAAGAACTGCCAGATATCTTCGATGCGGCGAGCATCCCGCCCGATGAGCTGTGGGCACAGGTGATCGGTAAGGTACGAGGCCACCGGGAGCTCGCGTCCGTTCAGGGTGGCATCCCCCAGACCGGTGATCCCGTCTTCCGTGGTTATCTTTAAGGTGACGAAGTTACGCCCTGGACACGTAACAAAAACTTCAGCCCCTACAATCTTCATGTTTATTCCTTACATCGCATTATGGGATGCAGGAAATTTACCCAACTGAGCTACTACCATACAAGTATATTGATGTAAAAAGCGCTGCCAGATCACAAAATGTTCTGGTCGCGCGGCAATGTTACGTACGTCCCCATCCGACGACGATAATCAGCATTCCACACAGCGCGATCAGCGCGCCGCACCAGTCATAAACCGTGAGCCGGACGCCATCGACAACACGTAACCACAGGAGCGCAGTACAGACATATACCCCACCGTAAGCCGCATAAACCCGCCCACTCGCCGCCGGATGCAAGGTCAAAAGCCAGACGAATAACGCAAGTGACGCGGCGGCGGGCAGAAGCCACCACACGCTGGCACCGCGCTTAATCCATAGCCAGGGAAGAAAACATCCAATGATTTCACAGAGGGCGGTGACAAAGAAAAGCAGAGTCGTCTTTAGCATGAGATTCATTTGGTTACGAAATGATAAGTGATAATACAACAGAATATCGTTACGGTTATCCGGCCATTCTTGTGTATATGCCAGGCATAAGGATTGGTGTAGAATTTACAGGTGGTTTACCGCTTTTTCCCCTCTAATGAAAGGATGTTGTGATGAACAATACGCTGAGCAAACGCCTGTGCCTGACGGCAATGCTTACGTTGGCGACCGTTGTATATACTACTTCCGCATTCGCTGAAACCAGTAAACTGGTGATTGAATCGGGAGATAGCGCACAAAGTCGTCAGGAAGCGGCGATGGAAAAGGAACAATGGAACGACACTCGCAGTCTGCGTCAGAAAGTGAATACCCGCGCAGAAAAAGAGTGGGACAAAGCCGATGCCGCCTTTGATAACCGCGATAAATGCGAGCAAAGCGCCAACATCAACGCCTATTGGGAGCCCAATACGCTGCGGTGTCTGGATCGTCGTACAGGTCGCGTTATTACGCCCTGATGCAGGATAACTAAAAGGAAGTGTAAGGATACAGTATGACAAGTGACTACAAGGTCAGACTGCGCCCGCTTGAGCGTGAAGATTTACGATTTGTCCACCAGCTTGATAATAATGCCAGCGTTATGCGTTACTGGTTTGAAGAGCCGTATGAGGCTTTTGTCGAACTGTCGGATCTCTACGACAAACACATCCACGACCAAAGCGAACGGCGCTTTGTCGTCGAATGTGACGGTGAAAACGCCGGGCTGGTAGAACTGGTGGAAATTAACCATGTGCATCGGCGGGCGGAATTTCAGATTATTATTTCGCCGGAGTACCAGGGAAAAGGCCTGGCGTCACGCGCGGCCAAACTGGCGATGGATTACGGATTTACCGTACTCAATCTCTATAAATTGTATTTGATCGTCGATAAAGAGAATGAAAAAGCGATTCACATCTACCGTAAACTCGGGTTTAGAGTAGAAGGCGAGCTGATTCATGAGTTCTTCATTAACGGCGAATACCGTAACACCATCCGCATGTGTATCTTCCAGCAGCAGTATCTGGATGAACATAAAACGTCCGGTTCTACGCTCCTGAAACCCACCGCGCAGTAAACGCGGCGCGGCAGTCACGGAGAGTCGCACCGCGCCCGGTTTAGTAGTAATCGATACGATTTTTAATGGTGTAATGGTGGGACACTGCCGGCTTAACGCTCTCATCGACGATAACAAGCCGGCAGTCAACAGGGTTCGCGTACGCATCATATTCGCAGCTCTGTGTGACGTTGCCGACCTGTCGATCATCCACCCGGCTGACTGCCGTGTAATCCAGCTTTTTACGCGGGTCCGCGGAGGGTTTTGCCGTCACAGAGAGCGTATTCTGCGAGCTTATGGTTGTCTTACCTAGCGGATAACCTTCGCTATCATAGCGATACTCGACTTTCATCTCTTTGCCCGTCGCCGATACCACAAAACCGTTGTCGTCCGTTTCCCAGGTCACGCCCGCCGAAGGCAACGCCGCCAGCTGGCACTTCCCCTGTAACTGCACCTTTTTTTCCAGCGTCTGAGCATCCCGGTAATAATTGGCATCCAGCACGAGCGCCAGCCCCGTATTATTCTCCAGATCGTGTAACTCAAGCGTATCAAAACAGCCTTCCTGTGAAAGCGTACCGGTGACCTGCTTCGCCACTTCGCCATTCTCACTCATCAATGTCTGGCTGAAATCCTTTACCGGACCACGTAATGGATCAAAATCAAATTCGTTCGAAAAACTGGCCATTTCCGGCGTAAAAGACTCAAGGGATTTCGGGTTATCACAACCAGCCAGTATCATGCACAATAACGTCAGTAAAAGGGGTTTCTTCACACGTATCACCAGGATGAAAAGATATTTATCATCATATTAGCAAATACAGTTATTTACACGAAAAATGCTAAGCTTAGAACATCGTCATTAATCACAGGAGTTCATGATGAAAATCGCAACTGCAATAGCCGCTCTGGCGTTAGTCAGCGCCCCCTCGCTGGTGATGGCGGCACCGGGATCGTGCGAGAGAGTAAAAAGCGATATTGAACAACGTATCATCAATAACGGCGTGCCGGCAGATAATTTTACGCTCACTATCGTTCCTAACGACCAGGCCGATCAGCCGGACTCACAGGTGGTGGGCCATTGCGCGAACGACACGCATAAAATTCTTTATACCCGCACCAGCAGCGGCAATGCGCCAGCCAATACCTCTCCCGCTCAAGACGGTTCATCCGCCGAACCGCAATAATCTCCTCCTGCCCTCCGGGTCCGGAGGGTAACGCTCTTTGACATGGATTAATAATCCTTACTCCCAAAGGGGTAAACTCATTACATCATTAGCATGTTAATAATTTCGTTATAGTTATCAATATATAGCGAAATAATAACGACAATGGAGTGAGTGATGCCCGGAGAAAAGCAACAAACAGGCGTTAGCCGCAGGACGTTAGTGAAATCAGCGGCGCTTGGCTCACTGGCGCTGGCTGCCGGAGGCGTATCTTTACCGTTTGGGATGCGTACCGCGGCCGCGGCGGTGCAGCAGGCCATGCGCAACGAAGAAGATAAAATCGTCTGGGGCGCCTGTTCGGTCAACTGCGGCAGTCGCTGCGCCCTGCGTCTGCATGTAAAAGATAATGAAGTCTGGTGGGTTGAAACTGATAATACTGGCGACGATGTCTACGGCAATCATCAGGTTCGCGCCTGTCTGCGGGGCCGTTCAATCCGTCGGCGCATTAACCATCCGGATCGCCTTAACTATCCCATGAAACGCGTTGGCCGCCGCGGCGAAGGCAAATTTGAACGCATTAGCTGGCAGGAAGCGCTGGACACCATTAGCGCCAGCCTGAAAAAGACCGTAGAGACCTACGGCAATGAAGCCGTTTATATCCACTATTCATCCGGCATCGTAGGCGGCAACATAACCCGCTCGTCGCCTGCCGCCTCGCCGGTGAAGCGTTTGATGAACTGCTACGGCGGTTCGTTGAATCAATACGGCTCATACAGTACCGCGCAAATTTCTTGCGCCATGCCCTACACCTATGGCTCCAACGACGGCAACAGCACGTCTGATATCGAAAACAGTAAACTGGTGGTCATGTTCGGCAATAATCCGGCTGAAACACGCATGAGCGGCGGCGGCATTACCTGGTTTCTGGAGCAAGCGCGTGAACGCTCAAATGCGCGCATGATCGTGATAGATCCGCGCTATACCGATACCGCTGCCGGACGTGAAGACGAGTGGATACCGATTCGCCCCGGCACCGACGCCGCGCTGGTGGCGGGAATTGCCTGGGTATTGATTAACGAAAATCTCGTTG
Organism: Salmonella sp. SAL04157; assembly: GCF_046551635.1. Classification (NCBI taxonomy): domain Bacteria; kingdom Pseudomonadati; phylum Pseudomonadota; class Gammaproteobacteria; order Enterobacterales; family Enterobacteriaceae; genus Salmonella; species Salmonella sp. SAL04157. The sequence goes on along the minus strand of NZ_JBGDVS010000002.1, from coordinate 555,984 downwards.
ACCAGCCTTTTCTCGACAACTATTGCATCGGCTACGATGAAAAGATCCTTCCGGCTGACGCGCCCCCCAATGGCCATTATAAGGCTTATATTTTGGGCCAGGGCGAGGACGGTATCGCCAAAACGCCGCAGTGGGCGTCACACATTACCGGCATCCCCGCCGATCGGATTATCAAACTGGCGCGCGAGATAGGTAGCGTCAAGCCGGCCTACATCTGTCAGGGTTGGGGGCCGCAGCGTCAGGCGAACGGCGAACAAACCGCTCGCGCCATCGCCATGTTACCGATTCTGACCGGCAACGTCGGCATTCATGGCGGTAACAGCGGCGCACGCGAATCTACTTACACCATTACCATTGAACGTCTGCCGGTCCTGGAGAATCCCGTTAAAACCGCCATCTCCTGCTTTAGCTGGACGGACGCCATTGCGCGCGGTCCGGAAATGACCGCCCTGCGCGACGGCGTACGCGGCAAAGATAAACTGGATGTTCCGATCAAATTTCTATGGAACTACGCTGGCAACACCCTGATTAATCAGCATTCGGATATTAATAAAACCCATGAAATTCTTCAGGATGAAGCGAAATGCGAAATGATTGTGGTCATCGACAATTTTATGACCTCTTCCGCGAAGTACGCCGATATTTTACTGCCGGATCTCATGACCGTCGAACAGGAAGATATCATCCCCAATGATTACGCCGGCAATATGGGATATCTGATTTTTATCCAACCGGCGACGACGCCTAAGTTCGAGCGCAAGCCCATCTACTGGGTACTCAGCGAAATCGCCAGACGCCTCGGCGACGATGTGTATCAGCGGTTTACCGAAGGCCGAACACAGGCGCAATGGCTGCAATATCTGTACGCCAAAATGCAGGCAAGAGATCCGGCATTGCCCGCGTATGACGAGCTGAAAAAAATGGGCATCTATAAACGCAAAGATCCCAACGGCCATTTTGTCGCCTATAAAAAATTTCGTGAAGATCCGCAGGCCAATCCGTTAAAAACGCCGTCCGGCAAAATCGAAATCTACTCGAGCAAACTCGCTCACATCGCCAGTACCTGGGAGCTGGCGGAAGGCGACGTGATAAGCCCACTGCCGATTTATACCCCTACTTTTGAAGGATGGGACGATCCGAAACGGAACACCTTCCCGCTACAGCTGTTTGGCTTTCACTATAAATCCCGTACCCATTCAAGCTACGGCAATATTGATGTTCTGCAGGCCGCCTGTCGCCAAGAGGTGTGGATAAATCCGCTCGATGCGCAAAAACGCGGTATCGCGAATGGCGATAAGGTTCGCGTCTTTAACGATCGTGGAGAGGTGCGTCTACCCGCCAAAGTCACGCCGCGTATTCTGCCCGGCGTCAGCGCGATGGGTCAGGGCGCATGGCATAATGCGGATATGGCTGGCGATAAAATTGACCACGGCGCCTGCATCAATACGCTCACGACGCTGCGTCCTTCCCCCCTGGCAAAAGGGAATCCTCAACATACAAATCTGGTGGAAATCGAAAAAATCTAAGCCGCCTGCTCCGGGACGTTTTTACGCGCCCGGGGCTCCCCGTTTTGCGAACACAACAACATTTAAAACTCTTTTTTGGATGAGCATAGTGAGCTGTTATGAAAATCACCAACCCTGAGGCATTAATGGCGGCCAGTATCAGCCGACGAAGCCTGGTGAAAACCTCCGCTATCGGTAGCCTTGCGCTTGCCAGTAGCGCTTTCACCCTTCCGTTCTCCCGCATCGCCCACGCCGCAGCAGACCTCGCATCTGGCAATGTGGCAGAAAAAGCGGTCTGGAGTTCATGTACCGTTAACTGCGGCAGCCGCTGTCTGCTACGCCTGCACGTAAAAGATGACACCGTATATTGGGTTGAATCAGATACCACGGGCAACGATGAATATGGCAACCATCAGGTACGCGCCTGCCTGCGCGGTCGTTCCATTCGTCGCCGGATGAACCACCCCGATCGCCTGAAATATCCGATGAAACGCGTTGGTAAACGTGGAGAAGGCAAATTCGAACGTATCAGTTGGGATGAAGCGTTGGATACCATCGGCGATAACCTGAAACGTATCCTCAAGGACTACGGCAACGAAGCGGTACATGTGCTTTACGGTACCGGCGTGGACGGCGGCAATATCACCAATTCTAACGTACCGTATCGCCTGATGAACGCCTGCGGCGGCTATCTCAGCCGTTACGGTAGCTACAGCACCGCCCAAATCAGCGCGGCCATGAGCTATATGTTCGGCGGCAACGACGGCAACAGTCCGGATGATATCGCCAATACAAAACTGGTGGTGATGTTTGGCAATAACCCCGCGGAAACACGTATGAGCGGCGGCGGCGTGACATACTATGTCGAACAGGCGCGCGAACGCTCCAACGCCCGGATGATCGTCATTGACCCGCGTTATAACGACACTGCCGCCGGCCGCGAAGACGAGTGGCTGCCGATTCGCCCAGGTACCGATGGCGCGCTGGCGGCGGCAATCGGCTGGGTGCTGATTACCGAAGATCTTATTGATAAACCGTTTCTGGATAAATACTGCATCGGCTACGACGAAACCACTCTGCCCGCCTCGGCCCCGCGTAACGCGCACTATAAAGCCTATATTTTGGGTCAGGGCGAAGACGGTATTGCTAAAACGCCGCAATGGGCCGCGCAGATTACCAGTATTCCGGCGGAAAAAATCATTCAACTGGCGCGGGAAATCGGCTCGGCGAAACCGGCTTACATTTGCCAGGGCTGGGGACCGCAACGCCACTCTAACGGGGAGCAGACCGCACGCGCAATCGCCATGTTGTCTGTACTCACCGGTAACGTCGGCATAAATGGCGGTAATTCCGGCGTGCGCGAAGGCACCTGGGATCTGGGCGTCGAATGGTTTTCTATGCTGGAGAACCCGGTAAAAACCCAGATTTCGGTCTTTACCTGGACCGACGCTATCGATCATGGCGCGGAAATGACCGCCACACGCGACGGCGTGCGGGGAAAAGACAAGCTCGACGTGCCGATCAAATTTTTGTGGTGCTACGCCAGTAATACGCTGATCAATCAGCATGGCGATATCGCCCACACCCACGAGGTGCTTCAGGACGACAGTAAATGTGAAATGATCGTCGGCATCGAGCACTTTATGACCGCGTCGGCAAAATATTGCGACATTCTGCTGCCTGATTTAATGCCGACCGAGCAGGAAGATCTGATTTCCCACGAATCCGCAGGCAATATGGGCTATGTCATTCTTGGTCAGCCCGCCACCTCGCCGAAATTTGAAAGAAAGCCCATTTACTGGACGCTCAGTGAAGTGGCTAAACGGCTTGGTCCGGACGTATACCAGACCTTCACAGAAGGCCGCACGCAGCATGAGTGGGTCAAATACCTGCACGCAAAAACCAAAGCGCGTAACCCGGAAATGCCGGATTACGAAGAGATGAAACAGACAGGGATTTTCAAGAAAAAATGCCCGGAGGAGCACTACGTCGCTTTCCGCGCCTTCCGCGAAGACCCTGCCGCCAACCCACTGAAAACGCCGTCCGGTAAAATCGAAATCTATTCCGAGCGTCTGGCAACCCTCGCCAACACGTGGGAGCTGAAGAAAGATGAGATTATCCATCCTTTACCCGCCTATACGCCAGGCTTTGACGGTTGGGACGATCCGCTTCGTCAGCGCTACCCGCTACAGCTAACCGGCTTCCACTATAAAGCGCGTACCCACTCCAGCTACGGCAATATCGACGTCCTGCAACAGGCGTGTCCGCAGGAGATCTGGATCAACCCGATTGATGCGCAAGCGCGCGGCATTCAGCACGGCGACACCGTGCGGGTCTTTAACCAGAATGGAGAGATGCTCATTCCGGCAAAAGTCACGCCGCGCATATTGCCTGGCGTCACCGCTATCGGCCAGGGCGCCTGGTTAAATGCCGACATGTTTGGCGACAAAATCGATCGCGGCGGCTCCATTAACATTCTGACGTCGCACCGGCCTTCCCCACTGGCGAAAGGTAATCCGTCACACAGTAATCTTGTTCAGGTTGAAAAGGCGTAAGGAGTAACCGATGACAACCCAGTATGGATTTTTTATTGATTCCAGTCGTTGCACCGGTTGCAAAACCTGCGAACTGGCCTGCAAGGACTACAAAGATCTCACTCCCGACGTTAGTTTCCGGCGGATATATGAATACGCAGGCGGCGACTGGCAGGAAGATAACGGCGTCTGGCACCAGAACGTCTTTGCCTACTATCTCTCCATCTCCTGTAACCACTGCGAAGACCCGGCCTGTACGAAAGTCTGCCCGAGCGGCGCGATGCACAAGCGCGATGACGGTTTTGTGGTGGTGAATGAAGAGGTCTGTATCGGCTGCCGCTACTGCCACATGGCCTGCCCGTACGGCGCGCCGCAGTACAACGCCGCCAAAGGTCATATGACCAAGTGCGACGGCTGTTATGACCGGGTGGCGAAAGGCAAGAAACCAATTTGCGTGGAATCCTGTCCGCTGCGGGCGCTGGACTTTGGTCCGATAGACGAACTGCGCAAAAAACACGGTGAGCTGGCTGCCGTCGCGCCGCTGCCGCGCGCGCATTTCACGAAGCCGAATATTGTGATTAAACCCAACGCCAACAGCCGCCCGACCGGGGACACTACCGGTTATCTGGCCAATCCGAAGGAGGTATAAGATGGGAAGTGGATGGCATGAATGGCCGTTGATGATCTTCACGGTCTTTGGTCAGTGCGTGGTCGGCGCGTTAATCGTTAGCGGACTGGGCTGGCTGACGGCAAAAGACGATACCATCGCCCGTCAGCGCATCGTGCGCAGCATGTTTTTTCTGTGGCTGGTGATGGGAGTGGGATTCCTCGCGTCGATTATGCATCTCGGCTCGCCGATGCGTGCGTTTAACTCGCTTAACCGCGTAGGCGCTTCCGCACTGAGTAATGAAATCGCCGCAGGATCGGTGTTCTTTGCCGTAGGCGGCATCTGGTGGCTGGTGGCGGTACTCGGTAAAATGCCCCCGGCGCTGGGTAAAGTGTGGCTGCTGGTCAGTATGGCGCTCGGCGTTGCATTCATCTGGGCAATGACGCTCGTTTATCAGATAGATACCGTGCCAACCTGGTATAATGGCTACACCACGCTGGCCTTTTTCCTCACGGCATTCCTGTGCGGCCCGGTGTTTGCGGCGCTACTGCTACGCATCGCGCGCGTCCCATTTTGCAGCGTGACGTTTGCCAGTATTAGCGGCCTGGCGTTGGTGGTGTGCGTGGCGGTCATCGTACTACAAGGGCTGTCTCTCTCAACCATTCACAGTTCCGTGCAACAGGCCAGCCATCTCGCACCGGATTACGGTATGCTACAGGTCTGGCGCATTGTCTTGCTTGCTGCCGGATTAGGCTGCTGGCTATGTCCGCTAATCCGTCGCCGCGAACCGCATACCGTTGGTTTGCTGCTCGGTGTCGTGCTGGTGCTGGCGGGCGAAATTATTGGCCGCGGACTTTTTTATGGCCTGCATATGACCGTAGGTATGGCCGTCGCAGGTTAATTTATGCGTGCGGGGCGACCCGCACCTTTCGGGATTGTTTGAATGACCACTTTTTTACAACGTGATGATTTTGCAGTAACGGCGCGTGTTCTCGGCGCGTTGTTTTATTATTCGCCGGAAAGCCACGAAACCGCTCCTCTGGTTCAGGCGCTATTAACCGACGACTGGCAGGCGCAGTGGCCGCTTGATGCCGAGGCGCTTGCGCCTGTGGCGGCTATGTTTAAGACCCACAGCGAAGAGTCGTTGCCACAGGCCTGGCAGCGTCTGTTTATCGGCCCTTACGCTCTGCCGTCTCCGCCGTGGGGTTCCGTCTGGCTGGATCGTGAGAGCGTATTATTTGGCGATTCTACATTGGCGCTACGTCAGTGGATGCGCGAAAACGGAATTCAGTTTGAAATGCAGCAAAACGAGCCAGAAGATCATTTTGGGTCGCTGTTGCTGCTGGCGGCCTGGCTTGCCGAGAATGACCGTCATCATGAATGCGAACAACTCCTGGCCTGGCATCTGTTTCCGTGGTCGTCCCGCTTTCTGGACGTATTTATCGATCATGCCGGGCATCCGTTTTATCAGGCGTTGGGGCAACTGGCGCGTCTGACTCTGGCGCAATGGCAAGCTCAACTCATTATTCCCGTCGCTGTAAAACCGTTATTCCGTTAATCCCCACAAAAGGCAGGATTTTACCTGCCTTTTCTCCCATTGCGGCCTATTTTTATCTACAAAAAGTGACAACGTCACACTACGTTTCTATTTTTAAGATAATTCTTTATCGTGAATGTTCACGCGAAGCCGCATAAGGGCAAAACATAATTGTTAATAGATGTTTAACAGTGTTAAACATCACGCTCCGCTGGAATCCTTCCCAACCTGTTGCTATAGCTCAAAGTACCCTGCCGGAACATGGCATAACAACACGCGACTCTTAACGTCGCCATAACACATGCAAACAGGGAGACACACCGCAATGCACACCCTCACCCTAAAACGCGTACTTGGGTTCACTATCGTCATTTTGCTGTTACTGGCGCTGTTTATCTGGGGAATCGGTCTGGAGACGCTGAAAGCGCGTCAGGTCGATCTGCTGTATCTCGGACAACGGCATTTGATGCTGGTCTTTACGTCCATGTTTTTTGCTTTACTGGTCGGTATCCCGAGTGGGATTTTACTCAGCCGACCTGCGGCAAAAGGATTTGCTGAATATGTCATGCAAATCTTTAATGTTGGTAATACCTTGCCGCCACTGGCCGTCCTGGCCTTAGCGATGGTGATTATCGGGATCGGCGATACGCCCGCCATTGTCGCGCTATTTCTGGCCTCCCTTCTGCCTATCGTCCGCAATACCTATGCGGGCCTCTGTTCCGTTCCCGCCTCACTGATTGAAGCGGCGAACGGGATTGGGATGACAAAATGGCAGCGGCTTCGCCAGGTAGAGCTACCTAATGCGTGGCCAGTGATGCTGTCCGGTATTCGCATCGCGACCGCCATCAATGTCGGCACCGCGCCGCTGGCCTTTCTGATCGGCGCCAGCAGCTACGGCGAGCTGATTTTCCCGGGAATTTATCTCAACGATTTTCCGACGTTGATCCTCGGCGCAACGGCCACGGCGTTATTCGCGCTGATTCTTGACACTCTGCTTGCCTGGTTTGGGCGACGCCTTAGCCCTCATACCGTTTGAACGCATAAATAACAATAAGGAGCGTTAAATGAGATTCAAAAAACACCTGTTAGGATGGCTTGCCGCAACGCTGTTGTTCAGTAGCCAGACGCAGGCCGCGCCGCTGGTTCTCGCCACCAAAAGCTTTACCGAGCAGCATATTCTTTCCGCTATGACCGTTCAGTATTTGCAGAAGAAAGGCTTTCAGGTTCAGCCGCAAACCAATATCGCCGCGGTGATTTCACGTAATGCGATGGTGAATAAACAAATTGATATTACCTGGGAATACACCGGTACATCGCTGATTATTTTCAACCGTATCGATAAGCGCATGAGTCCACAGGAAACCTACGACACGGTAAAACGCCTGGATGCGAAGCTGGGCCTGGTATGGCTCAAACCGGCTGACATGAACAATACTTACGCGTTCGCGATGCAGCGCAAACGCGCCGAGTCGGAAAATATCACCACCATCTCGCAAATGGTGGCAAAAATCGAACAGGTCCGGCAGAACGATCCTGACCACAACTGGATGCTCGGCCTCGATCTGGAATTTGCCGGGCGCAGCGACGGAATGAAGCCCCTTCAGCAAGCCTACCAGATGCAGCTTGATCGCCCGCAAATACGACAGATGGACCCAGGGCTGGTCTATAACGCCGTTCGGGATGGGCTGGTTGACGCCGGGCTGGTCTATACCACCGACGGACGGGTGAAAGGGTTTGATCTGAAAGTGCTGGAAGATGATAAAGGCTTCTTCCCAAGTTACGCTGTCACGCCCGTAGTGCGTAAAGAGGTGCTGGAAGCCAATCCTGGCCTTGATGACGCCTTAAACACCCTTTCCGGCCTGCTCAATAACGATGTGATATCGACCCTAAACGCCCAGGTCGATATCGAGCATCGCACGCCGCAACAGGTAGCCCATCAATTTTTGCAGGACAAAGGTCTGCTGTAAGGAGCGCCTATGGATACGATACATTATATGCTGGATAACGCAGGCTATCTCGCCAGCCTTACCTTTCAGCATCTCTGGCTGGTCGCGCTGGCCGTCGGTCTGGCGATTATCATCGGCGTACCGTTAGGCGTTTTGATTGTACGCCACAAATGGCTGGCAACGCCGGTATTGGGCGCCGCCACGCTACTTCTTACCATTCCGTCTATCGCGCTGTTTGGATTAATGATCCCGCTCTTTTCGCTGATCGGGCATGGTATTGGCGTTCTGCCCGCCGTGACGGCCGTTTTTCTCTACTCTTTACTGCCGATTGTCCGTAATACCCATACTGCGCTTGATAGTTTGCCGCCCGGTCTGCGTGAAGCGGGACGCGGCATCGGTATGACTTTCTGGCAACGGCTGCGCTGGGTCGAAATCCCAATGGCCCTACCGGTTATTTTCGGGGGTATCCGCACCGCGGTAGTGATGAATATCGGCGTGATGGCGATTGCCGCGGTGATCGGTGCCGGCGGTCTGGGGCTGCTACTGTTAAACGGCATTAGCGGCAGCGATATTCGCATGTTAATTGCCGGCGCGCTGATGATCTGTCTACTGGCAATTGTACTTGACTGGCTGTTGCATCGTCTGCAAGTCGTACTGACACCTAAGGGGATACGATAATGATAAAACTGGAAAATCTCACCAAACAATTTGTACAGAAAAAGGGTCAGCCGCTAAAAGCCGTCGACAACGTCAACCTGAACGTGCCGGAAGGCGAAATGTGCGTCTTACTCGGTCCCTCCGGCTGCGGCAAAACCACCACGTTAAAGATGATCAACCGGCTGATCGCGCCCAGCAGCGGTAATATTCTTATCAACGGCGAGAATACCAACGATATGGATACGGTAACGCTACGCCGCAATATTGGGTATGTTATCCAACAGATCGGCCTGTTTCCTAATATGACGATTGAAGAAAATATTACCGTTGTGCCGCGCATGTTGGGTTGGGACAAAGCACGCTGCAAGCAACGCGCCGAAGAGTTGATGGACATGGTGGCGCTGGATGCCAGAAAATTTCTGCATCGCTATCCAAAGGAGATGTCCGGGGGACAGCAGCAGCGTATTGGCGTGATCCGCGCTCTGGCCGCCGATCCGCCGGTACTGCTGATGGATGAGCCCTTCGGCGCGGTGGACCCAATTAACCGCGAAGTGATCCAGAACCAGTTTCTGGATATGCAGCGTAAGCTAAAAAAGACCGTGATGCTGGTCAGCCATGACATCGACGAAGCGCTAAAGCTCGGCGACCGTATCGCCGTGTTCCGTCAGGGGCGAATTGTACAGTGCGCCAGTCCTGATGAACTGCTGGCCAAACCGGCTAACGAGTTTGTCGGGTCGTTTGTCGGTCAGGACAGAACGTTAAAGCGTTTGCTACTGGTCTCCGCAGGCGATGTGACCGACCAACAGCCAACCATTACCGCGCGGCCTTCCACGCCGTTAAGCGAGGCGTTCGGCATTATGGATGATCACGATATTCGCGCCATTACCGTCATTGACAACGACGGTAAGCCACTGGGATTTGTGAAGCGCCGGGAAGCGCGGAACGCCAGCGGAATCTGCGCCGATATCACCCATCCTTTCCGTATTACGGGCAAAGCGGAAGATAATCTGCGTATTGTGCTGTCCAGATTGTACGAAAGTAATACCAGCTGGATGCCGATCGTTGATGAAGACGGACGCTATAACGGTGAAATCTCTCAGGATTACATCGCCGATTATCTCAGCTCAGGCCGCACGCGTCGGGCGCTAAATATTCACGAAAGCAGCTAACGTTGCCGCCGGATGGTCTCTCGCTATCCGGCAATATCATTATTGTACGCAATATTATATGGCACATAGTGCTTTTGCGTCTGACGCCATTTCCCCGCAGAATAGGCTATCCTGAAACTCCCTGTTTACCTGCTCATGCATCGTTTACACGCTTACCCGGATCTGCGCGCGATGTTTCGTCGCCTGCTGATCGCTACGCTCATTGGTATTCTCGCGGCGCTGGCTGTCGCCGCCTTCCGTCATGCGATGCAATTGCTGGAGTGGATTTTCCTGAGTAATGACACCGGCAGTCTGGTGAATGCGGCTGAGGGGCTTTCGCCCTGGCGACGGCTGATTACGCCGGCGCTTGGCGGCCTGGCCGCTGGTCTGTTGCTGTGGGGGTGGCAAAAAATGAACCAACAGCGCCCCCATGCGCCCACTGACTATATGGAAGCATTGCAAACCGACGGGCAATTTGACGTTGGCGCCAGTCTGGTGAAATCGCTGGCCTCGCTGCTGGTCGTGGTCAGCGGCAGCGCAATTGGTCGCGAAGGCGCAATGATCCTCCTCGCCTCGCTGGCGGCATCCAGCTTTGCCAGACGCTTCACGCCGCGTGAGGAATGGAAATTATGGATCGCCAGCGGTGCCGCTGCGGGCATGGCGGGCGCTTACCATGCGCCGCTGGCGGGCAGCCTGTTTATCGCGGAAATCCTGTTCGGTACCTTAATGCTGGCTTCCCTCGGCCCGGTTGTCGTTTCCGCCGTCGTCGCCCTGCTAACCACCCATGTATTAAACGGTAGCGATTCACTACTCTATACCGTACATCTGACCGTTGATCTCCACGCGCGGGAGTACGTCATGATAGTCAGTACCGGTCTGGTCGCCGGTCTGTGCGGCCCATTGCTGATGTGGCTGATGACGGCCAGCCATAATAGTTTCTTACGCTTAAAATTGTCGCCGCCCTGGCAACTGGCGTTGGGCGGGCTTATTGTCGGATTACTGTCGTTACTCACGCCCACGGTATGGGGAAACGGCTATAGCGTCGTACAATCATTTTTGCTCTCCCCGCCGCTATTCTCGCTGATTGGCGGAATTTTTGTGTGCAAAATCCTGGCGGTGCTCGCCAGCAGCGGGTCTGGCGCGCCGGGCGGCGTCTTTACGCCAACATTATTTGTCGGATTATCAATTGGAATGTTTCTGGGTCGGATATGGGGATTCTGGCTGCCAGGCTCGGATGAAATAGCGATTTTATTGGGGCTGGCGGGTATGGCGACGCTACTGGCGGCGACAACCCATGCGCCGATAATGTCCACCCTGATGATTTGTGAAATGACCGGCGAGTATCAGTTACTCCCCGGTCTGCTGATTGCCTGTGTAGTCGCGTCAGTGCTCTCGCGAACGTTACGCCATGATTCTATCTACCGCCAGCACGCTGCCGAGCATTGACAAACGAATATACTGCCCCAGCTCACGCTGCTCGGCGCGCGGCAGGTACGGCAACTCGCCAATCAGCGGCGCTGGCAGTTTTTTCCCAAGCACATCAATAATTTCAGCATAATGCGCCAGGCCAGGATTGATACGATTCGCCACCCAGCCAATTAATGGCAGTCCATCGTTAGCGACAGCTTGCGCAGTCAGTAGCGCATGATTAATGCACCCCTCCTGAATCCCTACCACCATCAATACCGGTAACTGTTCCTGTACCACCCATTCGGACAATGGACGTAAATCATTCATCAAACTACGCCAGCCGCCAGTACCCTCCACAACCACGTGGTCCACTTTATCGCTCAGGCTCGCCAGACCGTTGGACAGCAAGGTGTAATTTATAGGACAGCTATGCGCGACGCTGCTTTCTTCTTCGCTTAACGCGATCGGATTAATCGCCTCATACGGCAACTCCAGCGAAGAGACGCTTTGCAATACCAGCGCGTCTTTGTTGCGCATCCCTTCTGCAGTCTCTTTGCTCCCTTTAGCGACAGGTTTATACCCTGCAACGCTCTTACCACCCGACGCTAACGCTTGTAGTAATGCGCGGGAAACCACCGTCTTCCCAACAGAAGTGTCTGTACCTGTAATAAAGAAACGCTTCAGCATCACTAACTCCACCGTTATGCTTCGAAAATATAAGCCAGGAAAATAATACAGTGGAGAAAGTCTAAGATATGGCAAGGGCAATCAGCTTGAGTTAGCGCAAATTTTTGTACAACAGTTAAAAAATGTTAACCCTGTAATAGACGAATCAACAAAGAGCCGTTATACATCGCGTCTTTTACCAACGCCGCCCCGGCCATCGTGCCCTGGTTGGTAAACTGCGTGCTTTCCACAACCGTGTTCCTGCTGTAGGCAGGCAGCGCCTGCTGACGGATACTGTCAGCAATGGCCGGAAAAAGGATATCAGCCGCTTTACTTAGCGGCGAACCAATAAGAATTTTTTGCGGATTAAATAAATTCACCATGATAGCCAGAATGCGTCCGACATGCGCGCCAACGCCGCTAATAATATCTTTTGCTAATAGATCTCCCTGCATCGCCGCCTGACACAGTGAATCTACCGTTAACGGCTGGCCGTGCAACATTGAACTCATCGACTGATTAAGCCGAAGCTGCGTAAGTTCCAGCACGCTATCGACGCTGGCGATGGTCTCCAGACAGCCATGATTACCGCAATAACAGCGCTTACCATAAGGATCGACCTGGGTATGCCCAATCTCTACCAGACTGCTACTGCCCGCATGAAGCAAATGACCGTCGGTGATAACGCCCGCCCCCACATTATGATCAATCACCACCTGGATAACGTCGCGCGCGCCGCGTGAGGCGCCAAAAAGCGCCTCTGCCATCGTCCAGGCGCTAATATCATGCTGAATGTAAACCGGTACGCCGGTGTGCCGCTCCAGCGCATCTCCCAAAGGCATCTCTTTGACATCTTCGTAATACGGCATCCGGTGCACAACGCCGTTTTCGGTATCGATAATGCCCGGTAACGTAATGGCAATGGAGGTCAGACGCTCCAGTTTCTGCTGATGGCGGGTAAAAAACCGATCAACGTGCGTAATAATTCGCTCAAGCAACGGAGTGGCTTCGGTTAACGGCAGCGGCAGACACTCTTCTACCACCAGTTTGCTGCTAAGATCGCGTAGCGCAAGGAAAATTTCGCCACGGCTAATACGAATAGATAAATAGTGCCAGGCTTCCGTTTCCACCATCAGCCCGACGGCGGGACGTCCACGACTGCCCGCCTCTTTAATTTCAAGTTCCTGAACCAAATGCGCTTCCAGCATTTCGCGAACAATTTTCGTAATACTGGCAGGCGCCAACTGCGCCAGACGAGACAGGTCAATTCGCGATACCGGTCCGAGCTGATCAATCAGGCGATACACTGCGCCAGCATTGGTCTGCTTAATTTGATCGATATGCCCAGGCTGACTATCAGCAACCACCGCTCACTCCCTTTATTTTCGCGCTCCGAAATAATCTGTGTGCTATGGTGAAACACTTCAATACTCGCCGTCAACTTTTTGCTTAGCCGTGTGATTAACTGCACATTTTCACCCTTTTAAAGCGTAATTAATCCCGTCGGGCAGCCAGTAATAGCAGTTGGCAAAACCGCTGTACGGCATGACTCTGTTCATGATGCTTTGGCCATACCAGCCACATTTCAGATACGGCGTCCTCTTCTGCCAGGGGAACCCAGCGCATCTCGCTCATCTGTACACGCTTAAAGGATGCCGGCAGAATCGAGACACCCAGTCCCGCCGCCACCAGACCGATAATGGTCATTGCCTCGCCAACCTCCTGCGTGATGGTCGGCGACAGGTTATAGCGCCGCATCAGGCCGAGAATATCGTCGTAGAGGCCCGTCCCGACATGCGGATCGAAAAAGACGAAAGGTTCTTCCGCCAGTTCTGTCAGACTGACGACCGGCTTTTGCGCCAGCCGATGTTCGCGCGGGATCATGGCCATAAGCGGCTCATGCAAAATCACCTCGCGATTAAGTGTGTCGGGCAGCGGCGTATTCCGCAGCAAGCCAATATCCAGTACGCCTTCGTTGAGCGGCGCGATTTGCTCACGCGTATTCATTTCACGCGTTTGCATATGCACCCCCGGATAGGTCTGGCGGAACAGCGAAAAGGTATGCGATACCGCCCGAATAAAAGGCGCTGAAGACGTAAAGCCAATACGGATTTCTCCCGCTTCGCCCTGATGCAACCGCTCGGCGCGAGCGGCGGCGTCGTTTACCAGACTCAGGATGTGTCGGCTATCCACCAGAAACTGTCGCCCGGCGGCGGTTAACGCTACGCTGCGGTTGGTCCGCGCCAGTAATCGCGCGCCGACCTGCTGCTCCAGAATTTGTATCTGCTGACTCAGCGGCGGCTGCGAGATATTGAGGCGCGCGGCGGCGCGACCAAAATGCAGCTCTTCTGCTACCGCCACAAAGTAACGTAAATGACGTAATTCGATATTCATATTTTTAACGTCTTATTTGAGACAATTAATATATTAGACAGAATATTTTGCTTTTTCTATGCTTTACATGTCGGTTATACCCGTCTCCTGTTGACGGAGATGTAAAGCAAGGATTTAACGTGAGTCGTACAACTATTCTCGATGACGCCACGGCGAGCGATATCGATGAACAATGCCATTCTCAGCCGGTTCAATTTATTAAACGCGGTACAGCGCCTTTCATGCGCGTCACGCTGGCCCTTTTTTCCGCGGGCCTGGCGACTTTCGCGCTCCTTTATTGCGTTCAGCCTATACTACCGGTACTTTCCCAGGAGTTTGGCGTCTCCCCCGCCAGCAGCAGCGTTTCACTTTCTATTTCTACCGCCATGCTGGCTATCGGCTTACTTTTTACTGGCCCGCTTTCTGATGCGATAGGCCGTAAACCGGTGATGGTCACCGCCTTGTTATTAGCCTCCTGCTGCACATTGTTATCAACCATGATGACCAGCTGGCATGGTATTCTGATTATGCGTGCGCTGATCGGTCTATCGTTAAGCGGCGTCGCCGCGGTGGGAATGACCTACCTGAGCGAAGAAATCCATCCCAGCTTTGTCGCTTTCTCCATGGGGCTCTATATTAGCGGTAATTCCATCGGCGGGATGAGCGGGCGTTTATTAAGCGGCGTCATGACCGACTTTTTTAACTGGCGCATCGCGCTGGCGGCCATCGGATGCTTTGCGCTGGCGTCCGCGCTGATGTTCTGGAAGATTTTACCCGCCTCACAACATTTCCGTCCCACGTCGCTACGGCCTAAAACGCTATTTATTAATTTCCGTCTCCACTGGCGCGATCGGGGGTTACCTCTGCTGTTTGCGGAAGGCTTTTTACTGATGGGCGCGTTCGTCACCCTGTTTAACTACATTGGCTATCGCCTGATGCTCTCCCCCTGGGAATTAAGCCAGGCCGTGGTCGGACTGTTATCCGTAGCCTATCTCACCGGCACATGGAGCTCGCCGAAAGCTGGCGCAATGACCTCACGCTATGGCCGGGGGCCGGTGATGCTGTTCTCTATCGCAGTAATGCTGGGCGGGCTTTTACTGACACTTTTTACCTCGCTTTGGCTGATTTTTGCCGGAATGCTGCTTTTTTCCGCCGGCTTTTTCGCCGCGCACTCCGTGGCCAGTAGTTGGATTGGCCCGCGTGCGCGCCGGGCGAAGGGACAGGCCTCGTCACTTTATCTTTTCAGCTATTATCTGGGGTCCAGTATCGCCGGGACGCTAGGCGGCGTATTCTGGCATAGTTACGGCTGGAACGGCGTAGGCGGTTTTATCGCGCTAATGCTGGTGCTGGCCATCCTGGTCGGGACGCGGTTACATCATCGTCTTCACGCCTGAAAAGAAATAATCCGGCGATAGCAACGTGCGCTATCGCCGGGCTGGTTTCACGCCACGACTCACTGTTTACCACAGACCTGTCAAGCTTGATACTCCCATGACTTCTCTGATTGCATCCAGCGCCAGAAGCGTAAATACCACCCAGATTATCGGATTCATATACGGTGTACTTGTTATTCTGGAGAGCGAATATTACCGACTCTGCGACCAAAAATAACGGCCGGTAACGTAAAGCTACCTATTATGGTGGGGGCTGACATCGCGTTACCGGGGGATTGTACATAGCGTTACATGCCGAAACCAATCACTCACGGAAGCCTTTTGATAACAGCGATATAGTCATTTCACCGGCCCCGCAGTGGGGTTGAATGAAAACCAAATCGAGGGTATCAAAATGAAAAAAGTATTAGCTCTGGTTGTTGCCGCTGCAATGGGTCTCTCTTCCGCAGCATTCGCGGCTGAGACTGCAACGCCTGCGAAAACCGCAACGCCTGCCAAAACACCCCAGACCACCCAGCACCACAAAAAGCAGCATAAGAAAACCGTTGAGCAAAAAGCGCAGGCGGCTAAAAAGCACCAGAAAAAAGGTGGTAAAGCGCCAGCCAAAACCACGTCAAAACCAACTACTCAACCGGCTGCGTAAGTCGTAACATGCTGCGGCGCGCCCCCGCGCCCGTTTTTACGGCGCTAAATTGTTCTGGTTTAGCGCCGCCTTCCGGGAGGGCAAAAAAGTGTCTCGCTACCGCTTTGAGCTCATTCTTATCGTGCTTATTTTATGCGCCGTTATTGCCACGCATTTCTATCTTTCCTGAGTGTAGTTATCTGATTTTACTCCCACTTTCTTACCGTCACGTCTATAGTAGTACTGAGGGTTTGTTGTTAATAATCATAATTACCCACCAGAGTGTGATATGCATAAAACCATTGCTGTATTACTGGGCATAGTGTGTTTTTTACCGGTTATGGCGAAAGCCGGGGAGGCTGAAACAGACGCCACGGATGCCAGCGACGTTAAAACGCTTTTTTTTAACCATGACGATCGGGTGCCCGTCGCCGATCCTACCCAATCACCGTGGGATGCCATCGGGCAACTAGAGACCGCCAGCGGTAATTTGTGTACGGCAA
Organism: Salmonella sp. SAL04157; assembly: GCF_046551635.1. Lineage (NCBI taxonomy): Bacteria > Pseudomonadati > Pseudomonadota > Gammaproteobacteria > Enterobacterales > Enterobacteriaceae > Salmonella > Salmonella sp. SAL04157. The sequence continues at coordinate 539,082 of NZ_JBGDVS010000002.1, read as the reverse complement.
CGCTTATCTCCCCGCATATCGCCCTGACAGCAGGTCACTGCCTGCTAACGCCACCGAAAGGAAAACCAGACAAGGCGGTTGCGCTGCGTTTTGTGGCGCGAAAAGGAGTATGGCGCTATGAAATCCACGGCATTGAAGGCCGCGTTGAACCGTCGCTGGGCCGACGTCTGAAAGCGGATGGCGATGGCTGGATTGTGCCGCCTGCCGCGGCAAGCTGGGATTTTGGTCTGGTAATATTGCGCTACCCACCTTCCGGTATCACGCCAGTGCCTTTATTTACCGGCGATAAAGCGGCGCTCACTGCGGCGTTGAAAGCCGCAGACCGAAAAGTCACGCAGTCCGGTTATCCGGAAGATCATCTGAATGCGCTCTATTCCCATCAGGATTGCGTCGTGACCGGCTGGGCGCAGAATGCCGTACTCTCACACCAGTGCGACACCTTACCTGGCGACAGCGGCTCGCCGCTCTTATTGCACACGGATAGCGGATGGCAGCTCATTGGCGTACAAAGCTCCGCCCCTGCGGCTAAAGATCGCTGGCGCGCCGATAACCGCGCTATATCCGTCACCGGCTTTCGCGATAAGCTGAAAGCACTGGCGCAGGATTAATGCGGGAATCGCTGCCTGAACCGACAGGCAGCGATCGTCTCAGGCAAATTTGATCATGACCATTCCGGCGAGCAGCAATATCACGCCAACCCAGCCTTTGGGGTTTAAGCGCTGACCGAAGAGCACCCAGCCCGCCGCCAACGTGGCGGCAATACCAAAACCGCCCCATAATGCATACGCCACCGACAGGTCTATCCCTTTAACCGCCTGGGAAAGCGCGCTGAAGGCGGCCAGAACAGCGGCAAGCGATAAGATGCCATAGCATTTACGGCGAAAGCCGTCCGAAAATTTCAACAGTACGTTAGCCGCGATTTCCAGCATTATTGCCAGCCCAAGCCAGGCGCCGTGTATCCATTCAAATTGTTGCACGAGCCGCCCCCTTCACCGGTTTGCCGGGTTTACGCGTCCCTGATTTGATCAATACGATGCCGGCGACCAGCGTCAGCAAGCCGGCAATCTTCATGGTTGATAATGCTTCATCAAATAGCAGCACGCTAAAAATGGTAATAAATAAAATGCCGATCCCTTCCCATAAGGCATACGCCACACCCAGGGCAATCTTTTTTACCGCAAAGGAAAGAAATATATATGACAGCGTGATCATCACCAGCATTAAAATAAAACCCGCATTGCCATTACCCACGCTAGCCCATTTCATTGAGAGCGTGCCGGTAATTTCAGTCGCGATAGCCAGAGCTAATAAAATCCAGTAAAACATGACACTTCTCCTGCATGAGAATATACTCTTTCGAGTCTGCTGCACGCAGCAAACTAAAAAATAAAATCAGTTAGCACAGCGCGTTGCGCCAGCTCAGGCAGAAGTGAGAGACTAAAGTGCGTTACGCCAGTGCTGCTCGCCAATAAGCAGGAAAAAGGAGGTAGAGTGAAGATGCGTTTGCGTGGAGAAAAAAGTGCTGAACATATTGTCCATAATATTACAATTATCCGCAGTGTTGCTTCTCGTCATCGCGGATGATAATTGTCCTCGGTAGTTGAACACGCCTGATTTGTATCATAAGCCAGGAATTAACTCAAAATATTTTCACTTCTTTACCTGAAGTGTTTGATTTTAACCAGAACAGGTCGACCGACATCACATTATTATTCGAGTCGGCATCAGAAAACAGGGACTGATATGGCAAAACCGATCATCACGCTCAATGGTCTAAAAATCGTCATTATGCTGGGAATGCTGGTGGTTATTCTGAGCGGTATCCGCTTCGCCGCAGATATCATTGTTCCCTTTATTTTGGCGTTATTTATTGCAGTCGTTCTCAATCCCGTTGCGCAACGGATGACCCGATGCCGAATTCCGCGCGTTATCGCCGTATCATTGCTCATTGTGATTATTGTTATGTTAATGGTACTGCTACTGGCCTATTTGGGGACATCATTAAATGAACTGGCTCGTACCCTACCACAATATCGCTCCTCATTGGTGATACCGTTGCAACGTATTGAACCGTGGTTACAGCGAGCAGGCATTGGCGTGTCGGTTGATGAGCTGGCGAAATATATCGATCCAAACGCCGCCATGACTCTGGTAACGAACCTGCTCACCCAGCTGTCCAATGCCATGTCGTCCATCTTTTTATTGTTATTGACCGTGGTATTTATGCTGCTGGAGGTTCCACAATTGCCTGAAAAACTGCAGCAGATGATGAGCCGTCCGGTGGAAGGCATGGCGGCAATTCAACGCGCGCTTGATAGCGTTTCCCATTATCTGGTGTTAAAAACAGCGATCAGTATCGTGACGGGGCTGGTCGCATGGGGAATGCTGGCCGCGCTGGATGTCCGCTTCGCCTTTGTCTGGGGTCTACTGGCCTTCGCGCTGAACTATATTCCTAATATTGGATCGGTGCTCGCTGCCCTGCCGCCCATTATTCAGGTGCTGGTATTTAACGGGTTTTATGATGCGCTGCTGGTGCTGGCAGGCTATCTGCTGATTAATCTGGTCTTCGGCAATATCCTTGAGCCACGTATCATGGGACGTGGTTTAGGCCTTTCAACCTTAGTGGTATTTTTGTCGTTAATTTTCTGGGGCTGGCTATTAGGTCCGGTGGGCATGTTGCTCTCCGTTCCGTTAACCATCATTGTCAAAATCGCCCTCGAACAGACCACCGGCGGGCAGAGTATCGCCGTTCTGCTTAGCGATTTAAACAAAAGATAAAATGCAATACATACACAAAATCATTCAAGATGCATCGCGGCGGCAAGGGAAGAAATCCCCGGGAGCATAGATAACGATGTGACCGGGGTTTCTGAGCGCAGCCAACAAAGAGGCAGCTTAAAGGGTGAAGTTTATAAAAACGGCCTCCGAAGAGGCCGCCGCACGTTTAAAAGATTAAAGCGCTTTCAGAATTGCATCCACGCTGGCTTTGGCATCGCCAAACAGCATTTGCGTATTCTCTTTAAAGAACAGCGGGTTCTGCACACCAGCATAACCAGTATTCATTGAACGCTTAAAGACCACGACATTCTGTGCTTTCCACACTTCGAGAACCGGCATACCGGCGATCGGGCTGCGGGGATCGTCTTGCGCCGCCGGGTTCACCGTATCGTTCGCGCCAATTACCAGCACGGTATCGGTATCGGCGAAATCATCATTGATCTCGTCCATCTCCAGCACGATGTCATAAGGCACTTTCGCCTCCGCCAACAGCACGTTCATATGACCGGGCAAACGCCCTGCCACCGGATGAATGCCGAAACGCACGTTGATACCGCGCGCACGCAGTTTTTCGGTGATTTCCGCTACCGGATACTGCGCCTGCGCCACCGCCATCCCGTACCCCGGCGTAATAATGACGGAGTGGGAGTTTTTCAGCATCTCAGCGGTCTCTTCCGCCGTGATTTCGCGATGTTCGCCAGCTTCCTGATCGTCGCCCGTTGAGGAGCCGTCAGTACCGAACCCACCAGCAATAACGCTGATGAAAGAGCGGTTCATCGCTTTACACATAATGTAAGACAGGATCGCGCCTGACGAACCGACCAGCGCGCCGGTCACAATCAGCAAATCGTTGCTCAACATGAAGCCAGCCGCCGCGGCAGCCCAACCGGAATAGGAGTTCAGCATTGAAACAACCACCGGCATGTCCGCCCCGCCGATAGAGGCGACCAGATGCCAACCAAACGCCAGCGCGATAATGGTCATCAGCAGCAGCGCCAGAACCTGTAGACCCACGCTTTCGGTGCGGACAAAAACCAGCAGCAACAGGAAAGAAACAACCAGCGCCGCCAGGTTCATTTTGTGACGGTTAGGCAACATCAACGGCTTAGAAGAAATTTTGCCGCGCAGTTTACCAAACGCTACGATCGATCCAGTGAAAGTGACTGCGCCAATAAAGATACCGAGGAAGACTTCGGTCAGATGGATATTCACCAGCACCGGCGCCAGACTGGCGTCATGGTACAGATAGCTGTTAAAGCCAACCAGTACCGCCGCCAGGCCCACGAAACTGTGCAGAATCGCGACCAGCTCCGGCATCTCGGTCATCTCAACTTTTTTCGCCATGCGGATGCCAATCGCGCCGCCAATAATCATGGCGACCAGAATCCATGCCACGTTGCCGGTATCCGGCCCGAAAATGGTCGCCAGCAACGCGATCGCCATCCCGGCAATACCGAAGTTATTCCCCTGGCGGGACGTTTCATGCTTTGAAAGCCCGGCAAGACTGAAAATAAATAGGATCGCGGCAACAATGTATGCAGCTGTAACTAATCCTCCAGACATGTGTTACCCCTTAGTTTTTCCGGAACATTTTCAGCATACGCTGAGTCACGGTGAAGCCACCGAAAATATTAATGCTGGCGATAAGCACCGCGATAAAGCTCAGGAAGCTGACCCAGCCGCCCTGACCAATTTGCAATAATGCCCCGACAACAATAATCCCTGAAATTGCGTTGGTCACCGACATTAATGGCGTATGAAGCGCATGAGACACGTTCCACACCACGTAATAACCAACCACGCAGGCGAGCGCAAACACGGTAAAATGGCCGAGGAACTCTTTTGGCGCGACATCGGCCAGCCAGCCAAAAAGAATGATCGCCAGCGCCATTAACGCATACTTCCGCCAGGGTGAAGCGGGCTTTTCCGGCTCTTTTGGCGCAGGCGCTGCTTTAGGCGCGGACTGTGGCTGTGCGGAAACCTGGATTGGCGGCGCAGGCCAGGTAATGTCGCCGTCGCGAATCACCGTCACGCCACGGATCACGACATCGTCAAAATCCACGTCAATATTGCCGTCTTTCTCTTTGCACAGCAGCTTCAGCAGGTTAACCAGGTTGGTGCCATAAAGTTGGGATGACTGCGTCGGCAAACGCCCCGGTAAATCGGTGTAGCCAATCACTTTCACGCCATTGTCCGTCGTCACAACCTGATTGGCGACGGTATATTCGCAGTTACCGCCATTCTGCGCGGCCAGGTCGACAATCACGCTGCCGGCCTTCATAGAATCGACCATATCGCGGGTAATCAGCTTCGGCGCAGGTTTGCCCGGAATCAACGCGGTGGTAACAATGATGTCGACCTCTTTGGCCTGGGCGGCAAAGAGCGCCATTTCCGCTTTGATAAACGCCTCGGACATGACTTTGGCGTAACCATCGCCGCTACCGGCTTCCTCTTTAAAATCCAGTTCGAGGAACTCAGCCCCCATACTCTGAACCTGCTCTTTGACTTCAGGACGAGTGTCAAACGCGCGGACAATCGCCCCCAGGCTGTTTGCCGCGCCGATAGCCGCAAGACCAGCTACACCCGCGCCAATCACCATCACCTTCGCCGGCGGCACTTTCCCGGCGGCGGTGATTTGCCCGGTAAAGAAGCGCCCAAATTCATGCGCGGCCTCTACAATGGCGCGATAACCCGCGATATTCGCCATTGAGCTTAACGCGTCGAGCGACTGCGCGCGGGAAATACGCGGCACGGAGTCCATCGCCATCACCGTGACCTTACGTTCGGCAAGTTTCTCCATTAACCCAGGATTTTGCGCAGGCCATATAAAACTGACCAGCGTAGTCCCGGGGTTCAGTAAAGCGATTTCCTCTTCTTCAGGCGCATTAACCTTGAGAATAATTTCCGACTGCCAGATAGCATTGCCGTCTACAATATCCGCGCCAGCCTGCGCAAACGCTTTGTCGTCAAAACTTGCCAGTTGACCCGCCCCGCTTTCGATAGCGACGCTAAACCCCAGCTTCAGTAGCTGCTCTACCGTTTTCGGCGTCGCAGCGACACGGGTTTCATTGGGTAACCGCTCTTTTGGTATGCCAATTCGCATAAATGTTCCCTTCCATCGGTATTTTTGATGATGGTTTGTCAGTAAGCGCGAGAAGCGTACGCCTGCCCGCGTTTGAGGTAAATGTTACCCCTGCAGAATAAAACCGTTACAAACTCTCTATAACCTACTGAAAATAACGCCTGTGATCTAGCGCCAAAAAACAGAATTTTTTATCAAATTTGCAAAACATGAACGATTCAGCCACTAAGCAGCCATAATGCCTTGAAAATGGCCTGCGAGGGCTGATAATTCGCTCAAATTTGACAGTAAAACATCATTAAACCTCTGTCGATATCAAGAAATTAACATTAAATTAACTTATTAAATTCATGCGCTTCATTAGCTTAGCCGCCCGGACGCCGTTTTTTTCGACATATCGGCAAATGTTATCATCAAAGATAGGATACATGACACGATGCGTGAAAAATCCCGCAGACATCCATATGGTTTAAATGCAATAATCAGCCACGTTTCTAGTCAATAACAATACCAGTACCTGGTTTGCGCAAGGCGAAGGATTATTTTTATGAAGCTTAAGAACACTCTCCTGGCGTCGGCTCTGCTTTCTGCGGCTGCTTTTTCTGTCCATGCAGCAACAGAACTGACGCCGGAGCAAGCGGCTGCACTAAAACCTTATGACCGCATCGTTATTACCGGTCGTTTTAATGCTATTGGCGATGCGGTCTCCGCCGTGTCCCGCCGCGCAGATAAAGAAGGCGCAGCCTCCTTCTATGTTGTCGACACCTCGGAGTTCGGCAACAGTGGTAACTGGCGTGTTGTGGCGGACGTGTATAAAGCCGACGCGCCGAAAGCCGACGCGCCCAAAAATCGTGTCATTAATGGCATCGTGGAATTACCGAAAGACCAGGCCGTACAATTAGAACCGTATGACACCGTCACCGTTCAGGGCTTCTACCGTAGCCAGCCGGAAGTTAACGATGCCATTACGAAAGCGGCGAAACAGAAAGACGCATACGCTTTCTATATTGTTCGTCAGGTGGATGCGAATCAGGGCGGAAACCAGCGCATCACTGCATTTATCTATAAACAAGATGCAAAAAAACGCATCGTCCAGAGCCCGGACGCTATTCCGGCGGACTCTGAAGCTGGCCGCGCCGCGCTGGCTCAGGGCGGCGAAGCTGCGAAGAAAGTCGAAATTCCAGGCGTCGCTACGTCAGCCTCGCCGAGCGCCGAAGTAGGCCGTTTCTTCGAAACGCAATCCACCAAAGGTGGGCGTTACACTGTCACACTTCCGGATGGCACAAAAGTTGAGGAGCTGAATAAAGCGACGGCTGCGATGATGGTGCCTTTCGACAGCGTTAAGTTCACCGGCAACTACGGCAATATGACAGAAATCTCCTACCAGGTCGCCAAACGCGCGGCGAAGAAAGGCGCTAAGTATTATCATATTACGCGTCAGTGGCAGGAGCGCGGCAATAACATCACCATCAGCGCCGACCTCTATAAATAAGGCGCGCGTCGCCATCAGGCTTTCTCGCCGGATGGCGGCATACCTGCCTTATCAGGCCTATACGATCGTTCAACGGCAGGCCTGATAAGCCACCATCAGGCACTTTCTCGCGGGATGCCAGTTCCGTCAAATATCGCGATGAATCTCACTTTTCGCTTTTTTGGCGATAAATCTTATCCAGGCCGTTGCATGCGGTCCCTTCTCTCCGTAAAATCCCGCGCCTTAGTGGCTTTCACCATTTTTATGCGTTTTGCCATAATAATTATTCTTCCAATTTCATTTTTATAGCTGGATACCAATGGAAAAAAAACTGGGACTGAGCGCGCTGACCGCGCTGGTTTTAAGCTCAATGCTTGGCGCAGGTGTTTTCAGTCTGCCCCAGAATATGGCCGCCGTTGCCAGTCCGGCTGCGTTGTTAATTGGCTGGGCCATTACCGGCGTGGGGATACTCTTACTGGCATTCGCCATGTTAATCCTCACGCGCATTCGCTCCGAGCTTGACGGCGGTATCTTTACTTACGCCCGCGAAGGCTTCGGCGAACTGATTGGCTTTTGTTCTGCCTGGGGCTATTGGCTGTGCGCGGTCATCGCCAACGTATCCTATTTGGTTATCGTTTTTTCAGCGCTGAGTTTCTTTACCGATACGCCTGCGCTGCGTCTGTTTGGCGACGGTAATACCTGGCAGGCTATTGTCGGCGCTTCAGTCCTGCTCTGGATTGTCCATTTCCTCATCCTGCGCGGCGTACAAACGGCAGCCAGCATCAATCTGGTCGCGACTCTGGCGAAACTGTTACCGCTCGGCGCGTTTATTGTGCTGGCTATCATGATGTTCAAACTGGATACCTTCACACTGGACTTCACCGGTGTTGAGCTCGGTATTCCCGTATGGGAACAGGTCAAGAACACCATGCTTATTACGCTGTGGGTGTTTATTGGCGTTGAAGGCGCCGTCGTCGTCTCGGCCCGAGCGAAAAATAAACGCGATGTAGGCCGCGCCACGCTACTGGCGGTACTCGCAGCGCTGGGAATATATCTCCTGGTCACGCTGCTTTCTCTTGGCGTTCTTGCGCGTCCGGAACTGGCGGAGATGCGTAACCCGTCGATGGCCGGACTGATGGTAAAAATGATGGGGCCGTGGGGAGAAATTATTATTGCGGCGGGACTGATTGTGTCTGTCTGCGGGGCTTATCTAAGCTGGACTATCATGGCGGCGGAGGTGCCGTTTCTGGCGGCAGCCTATAAATCCTTCCCGGGCATCTTCGCGCGACAAAATGCGCAAGGCGCGCCTTCTGCGTCGTTATGGCTCACCAATATCTGTGTGCAAATCTGTCTGGTACTGATCTGGCTTACCGGTTCAGACTACAACACGCTATTGACGATTGCGTCAGAAATGATTCTGGTGCCCTACTTTCTGGTCGGCGCATTTCTGCTGAAGATTGCAACGCGTCCCCTCCATCGGGCGGTCGGTATCGGAGCCTGTATTTATGGCTTATGGTTATTATATGCGTCGGGTCCCATGCACCTGCTGCTGTCCGTCGTACTGTACGCGCCTGGATTACTGGTTTTCCTGTATGCGCGTCGAACGCACAAGCATGACAACGTATTAAATCGTCAGGAAGTCGTGCTGATTGGTTTATTGCTGGTCGCGGCGGTTCCGGCTACGTGGATGCTGGTGGGTTAACAACCTCCCCATCGTAATATCCGTATGTATTACGATGGGGAAACCACGGTCTGTGCCAATATTAATGCCATTTAATCCAGCAAAAAATCAGCAGCCACGCGCTTAGCCCCCAGCAGACCACCGCACCGCCAAGCGCGACGGGCAGGCGCATCACGCCACTGAAATACCATAGCGTTGCAAGATAAATGAAATAAGGAATGATCGACCACATGCTAAAGACGATGGTGGTACGCATCGCGTCGATGCCCCGCTCGCTGGCCACGATATAGTGCGCGATAAGCGCAAACGTTGGAAACAGAGGAATTAATCCGGCGATATAATAATTTTTCGTTTTTGACAGCAGACCAATCAATACGACGACCAGCGCCCCCAGGGCAGCTTTAATCACGAGTCCCATTACCTTGCCTTAACACGCTAATAACAACAGCGTGTAGCATAACGGAACCGCTCTCGTTTAGAAAAGATTTATGGAAGGGAAAACAGAGGCGGTGTATGTTGGCGTTTTCTATTCTCCATTTATAATATGAACCGCATTGTATTTGTTGAAGACGACGCTGAAGTGGGTTCTCTCATTGCCGCTTATCTGGCGAAACATGATATTGATGTCATTGTTGAGCCGCGTGGTGACCGGGCGGAGGATCTTATCCTCACCACTCAGCCCGATCTGGTTTTACTGGATATTATGCTTCCAGGTAAAGATGGCATGACGATATGCCGCGATTTACGCCACCGCTGGCAAGGCCCGATTGTCCTGCTCACCTCGCTGGACAGTGATATGAATCATATTCTGGCGCTGGAGATGGGCGCCTGCGACTACATCCTCAAAACCACGCCTCCGGCCGTTTTGCTGGCGCGTCTGCGCTTACACCTGCGGCAAAGCGAACAAACGCAACAGGCAAAAAGTCTTCAGGAGAGCGCGCTTACGCCGCATAAAGCGCTGCGTTTTGGCGCGTTAACCATCGATCCCCTTAACCGGGCGGTCCAGCTCAATGGCGATTTCATATCGCTCTCCACCGCCGATTTTGAATTGCTCTGGGAATTGGCGACACACGCCGGACAAATTATGGATCGCGACGCGTTGCTAAAAACGCTGCGCGGCGTCAATTATGATGGTCTGGATCGCAGCGTGGATGTGGCGATTTCCCGCCTGCGTAAGAAACTGCTGGATAGCGCTGCTGAGCCCTATCGTATAAAGACCATTCGCAATAAAGGCTATCTTTTTGCCCCTCATGCCTGGGACGAAACGACGGGATAAGTTAGCTGCAGATTTTACCTGCCTTTATCAAATCATAGTGGCGATGCTCATCACCGCCACTGTTCAAAAAACAGACATTGTATACATGAATGCTATTTTTATTAGTCGAAACGGCCCCTTTATTACCGTTTTCTCTGCGTTGCGGCTCATCATTACGTCTTTTTCGCTCAAGAAAATTAAATTAAAAAAACTCGAATCCAGTTCACAAAATTGATAACAAAATGTTTGCCCGGCGCTATATTACCGTCTTTTTTCGCAAATTGTGAAATCAAACAAATCATAATCATGAATATATAATAACAAATATATTCACCATAAATATATGCGTTTCCGACAGTAACTTTTGTATTAATTAATAACATATAAGAAAAGTTAGCATTTGCTGAAATAATATTATTCAGATTAGGATGCCTTTGATTCAACGAATCTGTAGAAGTTCAATCTTTTGCAAATAAGTTAAGTTTTTAAGGATAAAAAAATGAAAAGAAAAGTATTGGCACTTGTCATCCCGGCTCTGCTGGCTGCTGGCGCGGCACACGCCGCTGAAATTTATAACAAAGACGGCAACAAACTGGACCTTTACGGGAAAGTAGACGGCCTGCACTATTTCTCTGATGACTCTTCTAAAGATGGCGATCAGACCTATATGCGTGTCGGCTTTAAAGGCGAAACACAGATTAACGACCAACTGACCGGTTACGGCCAGTGGGAATATAACGTTCAGGCTAACACTACCGAAGGCGAAGGTGCTAATTCCTGGACTCGTCTGGCATTCGCCGGCCTGAAATTCGGCGACTACGGCTCATTCGACTATGGTCGTAACTACGGCGTCCTGTACGACGTGGAAGGCTGGACCGATATGCTGCCTGAGTTCGGCGGCGACTCCTATACTTACGCTGACAACTACATGACCGGTCGTGCTAACGGTGTGGCCACCTACCGTAACACTGATTTCTTCGGTCTGGTAGACGGTCTGAACTTCGCGTTGCAATATCAGGGTGCCAATGAAAACCAGGTTTCTCATGAGCAGGAAGGCACTAATAACGGCGGCGATCGTAACGTGAAGAACGCTAACGGTGACGGCTTCGGTATCTCATCAACTTATGATCTGGGTATGGGCGTAAGTTTCGGCGCGGCATATACCACTTCCGATCGTACTAATGAGCAGGTTAATTACTCTACCGCTGGCGGTGATAAAGCGGATGCATGGACTGTTGGTGCTAAATATGATGCCAATAATATCTATCTGGCCACAATGTATTCAGAAACCCGTAATATGACGCCTTACGGCAATGACGATTGCAGCTCATGCGTAGCGAATAAAACTCAGAACTATGAAGTAACTGCACAGTACCAATTTGATTTCGGTCTGCGTCCTGAAGTTTCTTTCCTGATGTCTAAAGGTAAGGATCTGAATATGCCTGGCACAGCAGCAAGCCCTGCTGGTACCAAAGGCGATAAAGACCTGGTTAAATATGTTTCTGTTGGGACTACCTACTATTTCAACAAAAACTTCTCCACCTATGTTGATTATAAAATCAACCTGCTGGATGATGACGACCAGTTCTATAAAGATGCCGGTATCAGCACTGATGATATCGTCGCGCTGGGTATGGTTTACCAGTTCTAATTATTCATTAACTCTTCTCAAGCCCGCCGTTTCGGCGGGCTTTTCTTTTTTTATCACCACCGTTCTAAAAACAGAACGCACTGTTCCCTGGGCACAGATTGAACAATTCTTGTTCGCTCTCTATGGTTTGCTTATCGCCCGACAAAAGGAACATGCTAATGATCAGTCTCGTCCCGTCTCTGATTTCCAGAACCGCGCTTCTCTTTCTGCTCACGGCCACAGGCGCAGCCACCGCCGCCCGCCCGGCAGCGGATATTATTTTGCATAACGGTAATATCATCACTCTGAATGATGCCCAGCCGCAGGCCAGCGCGCTGGCGATTTCCGGCTCGCGGATTGTGGCGATTGGCGGTGATACGGCGACAAATGAATGGCGCGGCGACCATACCCGTACCATCGATTTACAGGGTAAAACCGTGATACCCGGCCTGACCGATACCCACATTCACGCCATTCGCGGCGGACAAACTTGGACATTCGAAACCTACTGGTACAACAGCCCTTCGCTTAAAGACGCGCTGGATAAATTACGCGCCGACGCTAACCGTCGTCCCCGCGATCAATGGGTAGCCGTAGTGGGATCGTGGATACCGGCACAATTTGCAGAAAACCGGGCGCCGACGGTAGCCGAACTGAGCCACGCCCTTCCCGATCATCCGGCTTATATTCAGTATCTTTACGACTATGCGTTAGTGAATCAGCGCGGTATAGACGTACTTGGCCTTAACGACACCCCTCCTCCTGATTTAGCGGGAATCCGCGTAGAGCGCGACACAAAAGGTAGCGCCACGGGGAAATTATTTGGTGACATCGCCGCGTTTAACCAGCTTTTTGCCAGCATAAGTAGTAACGCCGATCGCGAGGGCGGTCTGCGACAATTTTTCGCTGATATGAACGCTCGCGGCGTGACCGGCATCATTGACCCCTCTGCCGGGCCTGCCGCCGCTTATGAGCCTTTATTTGCAATGCGAAACCAGGGGGATTTACCGCTGCGCGTGGGGTATCGCATTCCGGTACAGCCGGAAGCTAAAGGTCATGAAGCGCAGTGGTTCAGCAACCTGATGGCCTTTCGCCCGGCGCGTGCCGATGACGGGCAACTGGCTTTTCTTGGCCTGGGGGAAAGCCTGGTGGCCGGAATGAATGACGGCGTGCGGATGGCCCCAGGATTTTCTTCCTCAGAGCAGGATAAAACCGCGCTTCGCCAGGTCGCGACGTTTGCGGCAAAACGGGGAATACCGCTTGAGATCCACGCCTATACCGATGACAGCGCCGACGCGATATTGACGATTTTTGAGCAGGTAGCGCAGCAGTACGATCTGCGTCCTCTCCGCTGGTCTATTGCGCATCTGAATACCGGTTCGCCACAGACGCTTGAGCGAATGCGTAAGCTGGGCCTGGCATACACTGTGCAAATGGGGCCTTACTTTGAGGGGCTTGCCATCCGTGACGCCAATCCACCCGGCGCGACGGACAATTCGCCGCCGGTTCGACTAGCGCTGGATAAAGGGCTTGTCGTAGCTGGCGGTACCGATTCGACGCGTATTGGCATTGCCGGTGTCTGGCACGCTATCGAATATCATATCACCGGTATAGCGTCAGGCGGTTCCGTACGTAAACCCGCCAGCGAGCGGCTCACGCGTCTGGAAGCGCTAGCGTTATATACACGTCATGCCGCCTGGCTCGCCTTTGCCGAACAACACCGGGGCCAGCTTAGCGTCGGAAAACAGGCCGATCTGGCGGTACTAAATCAGCCATTTATGACGATGCCGGAAGACAGAATTGATACCACTCGTGCTGTTTTGACGCTTGTCGATGGACGCATTGTTCACGAAAGTCCGGACCTTAACGCCGGACAATGAGGTTGTCAGTTGACGCAAAGCCTGCTTTTATAACCCACCAGCGGCGCTGACGGGAAATCTTTTCCGCCAGCGCCGCGATAGAGTTAATGTATTGAGATCCGGTGGGCGTTGATGAAAAAGCTGTTTGTGCAGTTTTACCTTTTGCTGTTCGTCTGTTTTCTGGTCATGACCTTATTGGTCGGACTGGTGTACAAATTCACTGCCGAACGCGCGGGCAGGCAATCGCTCGACGATCTGATGAAAAGTTCGCTCTATCTGATGCGCAGCGAACTGCGGGAAATTCCGCCGCGTGAATGGGGGAAAACGTTAAAAGAGATGGACCTGAACCTCTCTTTCGATTTACGCGTTGAACCGTTAAATCACTATAAGCTTGATGCCGCCACCACGCAGCGACTGCGTGAAGGCGATATTGTCGCGCTTGACGATCAATACACCTTTATTCAGCGTATCCCGCGCAGCCATTACGTCCTGGCGGTTGGCCCGGTTCCCTACCTCTATTTCCTGCATCAAATGCGACTGCTGGATATCGCCTTAATGGCGCTCATTGCCTTTTCTCTCGCCTTTCCTGTGTTTATCTGGATGCGCCCGCACTGGCAAGAAATGCTCAGGCTCGAATCCGCCGCGCAGCGCTTTGGCGAGGGTCATTTGACTGAACGCCTGCATTTCGATAATGGTTCCAGTTTCGAACGTCTGGGCGTCGCGTTCAACCAGATGGCGGATAATATTAATGCTCTGATCGCCAGTAAAAAACAGCTGATTGACGGTATCGCCCATGAGCTTCGCACGCCGCTGGTACGTTTACGCTATCGGCTTGAAATGAGTGAAAACCTTACACCGCCGGAATCACAGGCGCTCAATCGCGATATTGGTCAACTGGAAGCGCTGATTGAAGAACTGCTCACCTATGCGCGCCTTGACCGACCACAAAATGAACTGATGTTGACCGAACCCGACCTCCCCGCCTGGTTGCTCGCGCATTTGCAGGATGTGCAGAGCGTGACCCCGGAACGCGCCGTAAACCTTCTCACATGTGTAATCGGCGATTATGGCGCGCTTGATATGCGGTTAATGTCGCGAGTGCTGGATAACCTGCTGAATAATGCGTTGCGCTACAGTCGTACCACCGTTCAGGTCAGTCTGTTACTCGACGGCAGTCAGGCAGCGTTGATAGTCGAAGATGACGGCCCCGGCATTGAAGCGGATGCCCGAGAGCGCGTATTTGAACCTTTTGTCAGACTCGACCCCAGTAGAGACCGGGCGACAGGCGGCTGCGGGCTTGGACTCGCCATCGTACACTCTATCGCCCTGGCGATGGGCGGTAGCGTCGTCTGTGACGAGAGCGAACTGGGCGGCGCAAAATTTAGCTTTCACTGGCCGGTCTGGCACGCGATGCCCGACATGACCGCTGCCTGACGTATTTTGCACGCTGGTTGAGCGGCGGGAACTGTGCTATACAGATAGTATGTTGTAACTAAAGTGAGTAATACCATGTCCCGCTACGATCTCGTTGAACGCCTGAATGGCACTTTCCGCCAGATAGAACAACACCTGGCGGCGCTGACGGATAATCTACAGCAGCATTCGCTACTTATCGCCCGTGTCTTTTCACTGCCGCAGGTGACCAAAGAGGCGGAACATGCGCCGCTGGACACTATCGAGGTCACGCAACATCTGGGGAAAGAGGCCGAAACGCTGGCGCTACGTCACTATCGCCATTTGTTTATTCAACAGCAGTCCGAAAACCGCAGCAGTAAAGCCGCCGTCCGCCTGCCTGGCGTCTTATGCTATCAAGTGGATAATGCGACACAGTTAGATCTGGAAAATCAGGTACAGCGCATTAACCAGTTGAAAACCACCTTCGAGCAGATGGTTACGGTAGAGTCCGGTCTTCCCTCAGCGGCACGTTTTGAGTGGGTGCATCGGCATCTACCCGGCTTAATTACGCTGAACGCTTACCGCACGCTGACGCTTATCAATAACCCCGCTACCATACGTTTCGGCTGGGCAAATAAACATATTATTAAAAATTTAAGCCGGGATGAGGTTCTGAGCCAGTTGAAAAAAAGCCTTGCGTCACCGCGCAGCGTCCCGCCGTGGACGCGCGAACAATGGCAATTCAAGCTGGAGCGGGAATATCAGGATATCGCTGCCTTACCGCAGCAGGCCCGACTCAAGATTAAGCGTCCGGTTAAAGTACAGCCGATCGCCCGCATCTGGTATAAAGGCCAGCAGAAACAGGTGCAACACGCCTGCCCCACGCCGATTATCGCATTAATCAACACGGACAACGGCGCTGGTGTGCCGGATATTGGCGGGCTGGAAAACTATGACGCCGATAATATTCAGCACCGTTTTAAACCACAGGCGCAGCCGCTGCGACTGATTATTCCGCGACTGCACCTGTATGTGGCGGATTAACGTCCCGGCGTCATACTGCCAACCATCAACTCCGGACGTACCCAGGCGTCGAACTCCTCGTCGCTAAGGTATCCTAATGCCACGGCTGAGGCTTTGAGCGTCAGCCCTTCTTTATGCGCCTTCTTCGCAATCTCCGCCGCTTTATCGTAACCGATGTGCGTATTGAGCGCAGTGACCAGCATCAGCGACTCATTCAGCAACTGCGTAATACGCTCGCGGTTTGGCTCGATTCCTGACGCACAGTGTTGATTGAAGCTCGCCATGCCATCGGCCAGCAGGCGCACCGTTTGCAGAAAATTATGGATAACCATCGGACGATAGACGTTGAGCTCAAAGTTGCCCGATGCGCCCCCCATATTGATGGCCACATCGTTACCCATCACCTGGCAACATAGCATCGTTACCGCTTCACACTGGGTCGGATTCACTTTACCAGGCATAATGGAACTGCCTGGCTCATTCTCCGGGATAGCAATCTCGCCAATGCCGCAGCGCGGGCCGGACGCCAGCCAGCGAACATCGTTGGCGATTTTCATCAGCGAGGCCGCCAGTCCTTTTAATGCACCATGCGCCTGTACCAACGCGTCACAGGTCGCCAGCGCTTCGAATTTATTCGGGGCGGTAACAAACGGCGCTGCGGTAATCGTCGCCAGTTCCTCGGCCACGCGCCGGGCATATTCCGGGTGAGTATTAAGCCCTGTCCCTACTGCGGTTCCGCCGAGCGCCAGTTCCGCGACGTGCGGTAAACTGTGCTCAATGTGTCTGAGGTTATGTTCCAGCATGGCTACCCAACCGGAAATCTCCTGGCCTAAGGTGAGCGGCGTCGCGTCCTGCAGGTGAGTACGGCCAATTTTGACAATATCGGCGAAAGCGTGGGATTTATCGCGAAGCGTATCCGTTAATGCGGATAATTGCGGGATGAGGTGTTCGCGTAACGCCAGTAACGCCGCCACGTGCATGGCGGTTGGGAACACATCGTTTGAGCTTTGACTCTTATTGACGTCATCATTGGGATGCACCTTGCGCTCCATACCGCGAACGCCGCCCAAAATTTCACTGGCGCGGTTCGCTAACACTTCATTCATATTCATGTTGCTTTGCGTACCGGACCCGGTCTGCCAAATCGCCAGCGGAAACTCATCAGCATGTTTTCCCGCCAGCACTTCATCAGCCGCCTGGATAATCGCGCTGGCTTTTTCCGCCGCCAACAACCCTAAGTCCTGGTTGACCTTCGCAGCGGCGCGCTTGGTCAACGCCAGAGCGTGAATGAGCGAGACGGGCATTTTCTCCGTGGAAATCCGAAAATGCTCCAGCGAACGTTGAGTCTGCGCCCCCCACAGTTTATCTGCCGGGACTTCAATCGCGCCCATTGAATCTTTCTCGCGGCGTACCGTTACCATTACCTGCTCCTTACTCAAGTTGATGAGATCATGTGTCGATATTGCTCACATGTTTGCGGTCTTATGAGTATTAACGATAACAACACAACGGTGTAGACCGGATAAGGCGCTTGCGCCGTTCTCCGGCAAAATAGCGAATCATGTTACCGCCCCGCAGGGCGGCGACATTACTTAACGCAGCGCGCGCACTGCGATGACTGAATCTGCTGGAAGAAATCGTTACCTTTATCATCCACCAGAATAAAGGCCGGAAAATCCTCCACTTCAATTTTCCAGATAGCCTCCATACCCAGTTCAGGATATTCCACGCACTCCAGGCGCTTGATACTACCCTGCGCCAGAACGGCTGCCGGGCCGCCGATACTGCCCAGGTAGAAGCCGCCATGTTTCTTACAGGCATCGGTCACCTGCTGGCTGCGGTTGCCTTTCGCCAGCATGATCATACTGCCGCCCTGCGACTGGAGCTGATCAACATAAGAGTCCATTCGTCCTGCGGTAGTCGGCCCAAGCGACCCGGAGGCGTACCCTTCCGGCGTTTTTGCCGGCCCCGCATAATAGATAGGATGATCTTTGATGTACTGCGGCAAACCTTCGCCTCTGTCCATCCGTTCTTTCAGTTTAGCGTGAGCGATATCGCGGCCCACAATAATCGTGCCGTTCAGCGACAGGCGCGTTGATACCGGATACTGCGACAGTTGTTGCAGTATCTCGCTCATGGGACGGTTAAGATCAACGCGCACCGCCTCGCCCTCTCCCGCCTGGCGCAGCGCCTCAGGAATATATTTACCGGGATTGCGCTCCAGCTTCTCGATCCAGATCCCTTCCCGGTTGATCTTCGCTTTAATGTTTCGATCCGCGGAGCAGGACACGCCCATACCTACCGGACACGATGCCCCGTGGCGCGGCAATCGGATGACACGAATATCGTGAGCGAAATATTTGCCGCCGAACTGCGCGCCTAAGCCAAGATTTTGCGCCTCAAGCAACAATTCTTTTTCCAGCTCAATATCGCGGAAAGCCTGCCCGTGTTCATTGCCTTCGGTCGGTAGCGCATCATAGTATTTTGCCGAGGCCAGCTTAACGGTCTTCAGGTTCGCTTCCGCCGAGGTGCCGCCAATGACAAACGCAATGTGATACGGCGGACAGGCGGCGGTGCCCAGCGTACGCATCTTATCGACGAGATAATTTTTAAGCTTACCCGGCGTCAGAAGCGCTTTTGTCTCCTGATAGAGGTAGGTTTTATTCGCCGATCCGCCGCCTTTAGCGATACAGAGGAATTTATATTCATCGCCATCGACGCTGTAGAGATCGATCTGCGCCGGCAGGTTAGTACCAGTATTGACCTCTTTGTACATATCCAGCGCCGCGTTTTGCGAATAGCGCAGGTTATCTTCGATATAGGTGTTATATACGCCGCGAGCCAGCGCCGCTTCATCACCTCCGCCAGTCCAGACGCGTTGGCCTTTTTTGCCGACAATAATGGCCGTACCGGTATCCTGGCAGGTGGGCAACACGCCCTTGGCCGCGATATCGGAGTTTCGCAGGAATTGCAGCGCGACATATTTGTCGTTTTCACTGGCCTGCGGATCGCGCAGAATATCCGCCACCTGCTGCTGATGCGCGGGACGTAACATAAAAGACGCATCGTGGAAGGCCTGACGCGCCAACAACGTTAGCGCTTCCGGCGCGACTTTCAGGATCTCTTGTCCTTCGAATTCGGCGACGGAAACATGTTCGCTGGTCAACAAGTAGTACTCGGTATCGTCCTTTTTGAGGGGAAAAGGGTCTTGATAAAAGAAGGGTTTGTTTGACATTGTGCTCTCACTTACCGCTCGGTATGGTTATTCTCTGGGCAGGTGTTCCATTGCCCGACTCAAAGCGAGTAACACTATCCTACACAATTTTTTAACAAAAACTGAGACAAGTACGACTTTTTACGCCCGGAGGTTACTTCATGCGGGTTTCTTGGTTTAATACCTCCCATTGATCTCCACATTGAAACAGGGCTTGATAATGCAAAAACTCATTAACTCAGTGCAAAACTATGCCTGGGGAAGTAAAACTGCGTTAACGGAACTTTATGGCATCGCCAATCCGCAGCAGCAGCCAATGGCTGAACTCTGGATGGGCGCGCATCCCAAAAGCAGCTCGCGAATCACCACCGCCAACGGCGAAACCGTCTCCCTGCGTGACGCCATCGAAAAGAATAAAACCGCCATGCTGGGCGAAGCGGTAGCCAACCGTTTCGGCGAACTGCCGTTTCTGTTTAAAGTACTGTGCGCCGCGCAGCCGCTCTCTATTCAGGTGCACCCGAATAAACGCAACTCCGAAATCGGTTTCGCGAAAGAAAATGCGGCGGGTATCCCCATGGATGCCGCAGAGCGGAACTATAAAGATCCTAACCATAAACCAGAGCTGGTTTTTGCCCTGACGCCTTTCCTGGCGATGAACGCGTTCCGCGAATTTTCTGACATTGTCTCTTTACTGCAACCTGTCGCTGGCGCGCATTCCGCTATCGCCCACTTTTTGCAGGCGCCAAACGCTGAACGTCTGAGCCAGCTTTTCGCCAGCCTGTTGAATATGCAAGGCGAAGAAAAATCCCGCGCGTTAGCCGTACTCAAAGCGGCGCTTAACAGCCAGCAAGGCGAACCGTGGCAAACGATCCGCGTGATTTCAGAGTATTATCCTGACGACAGCGGGCTTTTCTCTCCTTTGTTGCTGAATGTGGTCAAACTGAATCCCGGCGAAGCGATGTTCCTGTTTGCCGAAACGCCTCACGCTTATCTGCAGGGCGTTGCGCTGGAAGTCATGGCGAACTCCGATAACGTTCTGCGCGCTGGCCTTACGCCAAAATATATCGACATCCCTGAGCTGGTCGCGAACGTGAAGTTCGAACCTAAGCCTGCCAGCGAGTTGCTGACTGCCCCGGTAAAAAGCGTCGCGGAGCTGGACTTCCCAATTCCGGTTGACGATTTTGCTTTTTCACTGCACGACCTGGCGCTTCAGGAGACGAGCATCGGCCAACACAGCGCCGCGATTCTGTTCTGCGTTGAGGGTGAGGCGGTGTTACGTAAAGATGAACAGCGTCTGGTACTGAAGCCGGGTGAATCTGCCTTTATCGGCGCGGATGAGTCTCCGGTTAACGCCAGCGGCACAGGCCGTTTAGCGCGTGTTTATAACAAGCTGTAGCAACGTACTGAATTTTTTAACAACTCTTGCTAAGCTTATAACAGACGTAAAACTCCTCCAGGCGGTTTAATCCGCCTGGTTTCATTTTTATGGACAATTGATATGAAAAAAACACTGGTAGCTGCAGGTGTAGTAATTGCACTTGGCATCGTCTGGACAGGCGGCGCCTGGTATACGGGGAAAAAGCTGGAGAACCATCTTTCAGAAATGGTGACTCAGGCCAATGAACAGCTCAAGCGTACTGCGCCGGAGGCCGGTGTCGAATTAAGTTATCAAAACTACCAGCGTGGCGTGTTCAGTAGCCATCTGCAACTGGTTGTCAAACCGGTTGCCGGCGCAGACAATACCTGGTTGAAGCCTGGGCAAAGCATTGTGCTGGACGAGTCCGTTTCACATGGTCCCTTCCCGCTCGCCCAGCTCAAAACGCTCAATCTGATCCCTTCTATGGCGTCGGTAAAAACCACCCTGGTGAATAACGATGCGGCAAAACCCCTCTTTGATATCGCGAAAGGCGACACGCCCTTTGTTATCAATACCCGCATTGGTTATGGCGGCGATACCCGCTCCGATATCTCTCTCAAGCCGTTAAACTACGAGAATGCCGGTGAAAAGGTCGCCTTTAGCGGCGGCGAGTTCCAGCTTAACGCCGATAAAGACGGTAATGTGGTTTCGCTGTCGGGCGAAGCGCAGAGCGGCCTGGTCGATGCCGTTAACGAATATAATCAGAAGGTCCAACTCACCTTTAATAATTTGAAAACAGACGGTACCAGTAAGCTGGCAAGCTTTGGCGAGCGTGTAGGCGACCAAAAGTTAACGCTGGATAAACTGTCCATCGCCATTGAGGGTAAAGAGATGGCGGTGCTGGAAGGGATGGAAATTGCCGGCAAGTCCGATCTCGTCAACGACGGAAAAACCATTAACAGCCAGTTGGATTACTCGCTTAACAGCCTGAAAGTGCAGAATCAGGATTTGGGCAGCGGTAAATTAACGCTGAAAGTCGGTCAAATCGACGGCGAAGCCTGGCACCAGTTTAGTCAGCAATATCATGCGCAAACGCAGGCGCTGTTGAATCAGCCGGACGTGGCGCAGAATCCTGAGCTTTATCAGCAAAAAGTCACTGAAGCGTTCTTTAGCGCTCTCCCCGTGCTGTTAAAAGGCGATCCGGTACTGACCCTGGCGCCGCTTAGCTGGAAAAACGCCAAAGGGGAAACCACGCTGAATCTGTCGCTGTTCCTCAAAGATCCGGCAACCACAACGGCACAACCGCAAACGCTGGCGCAGGAAGTCGACCGCTCCGTGAAATCGCTGGATGCGAAACTGGCAATTCCAATGGACATGGCGGTCGAGTTTATGACGCAGATAGCAAAGCTGGAAGGCTATCAGCAGGATGATGCGGAAAAACTGGCAAAACAGCAGGTGCAGGGGCTGTCCGCAATGGGTCAGATGTTCCGACTGACAACGCTGAAGGATAATACTATCGCCTCCAGTTTGCAGTACGCCAATGGCCAGATCACGCTCAACGGACAAAAAATGCCGTTGGAAGACTTTGTCGGCCTGTTTGGGATGCCGGCGCTTTCCGTTCCGGACGTTCCGGCGCTGCCTCAACAATAATCGCCTTGCCGGGTGTCGCGACGCTGCACCCGGTCTGCGCCGAACGACGCGCAGCCTCTACTTTTGCGTTACCAGGCGAGCGGCTATCGTTTGACTCCGCACATGGTGCTCGTCGTGAGCAATACGCTGCAATATTCGTTCGGCCAGGGTATAGCCTATTTCTCGCGCCGGCGTACTGGCCCAGATAATCGGCAGGTCGTCGAGGGCGTTCTCCGCCACATCAGCAAACGCCGCCAGCGACACCTGCTGCTCGAAATAACGATCGACACCGCTCTCGCCACTCTGTCGTCCGGCTCTCAGTAGGCCAAACCACGCCCCCATCGCAATGGTTTCGTTGTAACAAACGACCGCGCTAATGGTCGGATTGTATCGCAACAGCGCAGTAATGCTTTCTGCTGCCTGTTTCTGACTGGAAGCGCATTCCACGACCCACTCGCTGTGAAACGGTAGACCGTATTTTAACAACGTCGCACAATAGCCGCCCACGCGCTCCGCACGGGTTAAAGATGCGCTTTGTCCTCCCAGCCAGGCGATGCGCTGATGGCCCTGACGAATAAGGTACTCCGTCAGGAGCTGCGCCGCCTGCATGTTGTCAGGCCGAACGGTATCCGCATCATCAAGATAGCTGGCGCGTGACGCAAACACCACCGGAATTCCTTGTGCGTCGGCCTGCGCTCTCAGCGCTTCGCTACTACCCGCCGCACCGGCGATCACCATGCCATCCACGCCCTGATTAAGCAGCATGGTAAAACGCTGATTTAGCTGTTCGCCATCTTTCCCCCCGTGCAGGAGAAAAACCATACGGCCTTGCGCTTCCAGCGCTTCCGTTAACCCGGCGGTCAATTCGGCATAAAAGGGTGCCGATAAATCACGCACGATCAAACCGATAACGCCGCTTTGCCCGCCACGCAGCGCGGACGCCTGGCGGTTACGCACAAAACCCAGTTGTTCAATTGCCGCGTTCACGCGCTCGCTGGTCGCGGCCGATATTCGCCCCTTGCCGCTCAGCACTAAGGAAACGGTGCTCACCGACACACCAGCCGCCAGCGCAACATCGTGGATAGTGATTTTTTTGGCGATAGCCATGTCAACAAATCGCTCCAGAATCTGGCAGATAAAACGTTTTACCTATCCGTTATCTTTATACGCGTTATTATCGGTCAGTAATGTGATTAATGCCGCACTAAAATTTGATAAAACGTTTTATCTTTTCGCCATCATAACCTGACACCGGCCTTTATTAACAAGGAGTCGTTAGATGACGACGAAAACCACGCCAAAAATAACGCTATGGGAATTTTTCCAGCAACTGGGCAAAACGTTTATGTTGCCCGTCGCCTTGCTCTCGTTCTGCGGCATTATGCTCGGTATCGGCAGCTCACTCAGTAGCCACGACGTTATCACCCTGCTCCCCGTGCTGGGTAATCCCTTGCTACAGGCTATCTTCACCTGGATGAGTAAAGTAGGTTCTTTTGCCTTTAGCTTCCTGCCGGTGATGTTTTGTATCGCGATTCCGCTCGGTCTGGCGCGGGAAAACAAAGGCGTCGCCGCATTTGCCGGGTTCGTCGGTTATGCGGTCATGAACCTTGCAGTCAACTTCTGGCTCACGGCAAAAGGCATTCTGCCGACCACCGATGCGGCGGTGCTGAAAGCCAATAACGTACAAAATATTCTGGGCATCCCCTCTATCGATACCGGCATCCTCGGCGCCGTTATCGCTGGTATTATTGTCTGGATGCTGCATGAACGGTTTCATACCATTCGTTTGCCGGATGCGCTGGCTTTTTTCGGCGGTACGCGTTTTGTACCTATCGTTTCCGCCGTTGTGATGGGGCTTGTCGGCCTGGTTATCCCGCTCGTCTGGCCGGTTTTTGCGATGGGAATTAGTGGACTGGGTCATATCATCAATAGCGCCGGCGACTTTGGACCGATGATTTTCGGCACCGGCGAGCGCCTGCTGTTGCCTTTTGGTCTGCACCATATTCTGGTAGCGCTGATTCGCTTCACCGAGGCGGGGGGTACGCAAGAGGTATGCGGGCATACCGTGAGCGGCGCATTGACTATTTTCCAGGCCCAACTCAGTTGCCCAACGACGCACGGCTTCTCTGAAAGCGCCACTCGCTTCTTATCGCAAGGCAAAATGCCAGCGTTTCTCGGTGGGTTGCCGGGCGCCGCGCTGGCAATGTACCACTGTGCCCGTCCAGAAAACCGCCCTAAAATTAAAGGATTATTGATTTCCGGTTTAATCGCCTGCGTTGTCGGCGGTACAACGGAGCCGCTGGAATTCCTGTTCCTGTTCGTAGCGCCGGTGCTGTACGTTATTCATGCTCTGCTGACCGGGCTGGGCTTTACCATCATGGCTATTCTCGGCGTCACTATCGGCAATACGGATGGCAATATTATTGACTTTGTGGTGTTTGGCATCCTGCATGGTCTGTCAACAAAATGGTATCTGGTACCGGTAGTGGCGGCGATTTGGTTTGCGGTTTACTACCTCATTTTCCGCTTCGCCATTACACGCTTTAACCTCAAAACACCGGGGCGCGAAGCGGAGATCGCCACCAGCATTGAAAAAGCGATCGCTGGCGCGCCAGGAAAATCCGGCTACAACGTGCCTGCTATCCTGGCGGCATTAGGCGGCACGGAAAACATCGTGAGTCTGGACAACTGCATCACCCGCCTACGTCTGTCCGTGAAAGATATGTCGCTTGTCGATGTCCAGGCATTGAAGGACAATCGTGCGATAGGCGTCGTACAGCTCAATCAGCATAATTTGCAGGTGGTTATCGGCCCGCAGGTTCAGTCGGTAAAAGATGAAATGGTTGGTCTGATGAATACCGTTCAGGCATAAGGAAGAGATATGTTCGATTTTTCACAGGAAGTTGACCGTCGCGGGACATGGTGTACGCAGTGGGATTATGTCGCCGATCGTTTTGGCGAAGCCGATCTGCTCCCCTTTACGATCTCGGATATGGATTTTGCCACCGCGCCGTGTATCCTGGAGGCGCTAAACCAGCGCCTTTCCCACGGTGTGCTGGGCTATAGCCGCTGGAAAAATGAGGCGTTTTTAGGGGCGATTACCCACTGGTTTGCGACACGCCATCAGACCACGATAGATGCCCACTCCCTCGTATACGGCCCCTCCGTTATCTATATGGCGTCCGAGCTTATCCGCCAGTGGTCCAACGAAGGCGATGGCGTGGTAGTTCATACCCCCGCTTACGATGCTTTTTATAAAGCGATTGAAGGCAACCATCGCATCGTCACTCCCGTCCCGCTGGAGAAAGAAGGCAACGCCTGGTATTGCGATATGGTCAAACTGGAGGCGGCGCTGGCGCGTCCGGAAAGCAAAATCCTGCTGTTGTGCAGTCCGCAAAATCCCACCGGTAAAGTGTGGACGCGTGACGAGCTGGAAACGATGTCAACGCTGTGCGAGCGCCATGGCGTACGGGTAATTTCCGATGAAATTCACATGGATATGGTGTGGGGAAACCAGCCGCATATTCCCTGGAGCAATGTCGCGCGCGGAGACTGGGCGCTGCTCTCCTCCGGCTCGAAAAGCTTCAACATTCCGGCATTAACCGGCGCTTATGGAATCATTGAAAATAGTGAAAGCCGTGAACGCTACCTGGCCGCCTTAAAAGGGCGCGACGGCCTCTCTTCGCCAGCGGTGCTCTCGCTCACGGCGCATATTGCCGCGTATCAGCACGGCGCGCCGTGGCTGGATGCGTTACGCGCCTCGCTGGCGGCTAATATGCGCTATATTGAGCAGGCGCTGAATGGCGCCTTTCCGACGTTGAACTGGCAAGCGCCGCCATCGACCTATCTGGCCTGGATTGATCTCCGTTCACTCGGCATTGACGATCAAAAATTACAGCACACGCTCATTCATCAGGAGAAAGTCGCCATTATGCCCGGCGATACCTATGGCGCAGAAGGCCGGGGATTTGTGCGTCTGAATGCCGGATGCCCTCGCCTGAAACTTGAAAAAGGCGTCAACGGATTGATTAACGCTATCCGCACCGTTCGCTGATACCGTCTACAAGCGGGGTGTTGACCCTTTATCCTAAGATGCGATAACAGAGCCCCCCGTGAGCTAACCGGGGCGCGTTAAAGAGAATGATACAAAATTTCTCCCGCGCTCTCGCGAAGTTGCAACGTAATGACTCCGTTTTTGCAAAATTTCCAGAGGATTATCAATCTGTAGTATAATGGTGCGCACTTTTATTAAAAATTGAGTGCGCCCATGATTGATATTACGCTTCCTTTGACTGACATCCACCGCCACCTTGATGGCAACATTCGCGCCCAAACAATTCTGGATCTTGGTCGGCAGTTCAACATCGCCCTTCCCGCCCAAACGCTGGAAACGTTGATTCCGCATGTCCAGGTCACCTCAACCGAACCCGATTTAGTGAGCTTTCTCACGAAGCTCGATTGGGGGGTAAAAGTCCTGGCATCGCTTGACGCCTGCCGCCGTGTGGCCTTTGAAAATATTGAAGATGCCGCACGTAACGGCCTGCATTACGTCGAGCTTCGCTTTTCGCCCGGCTATATGGCGATGGCGCATCAGTTACCGATCGCAGGCGTGGTTGAAGCCGTTATCGACGGAGTACGCGACGGCTGTAACACGTTTGGCGTCGAGGCGAGACTCATTGGCATTATGAGCCGTACCTTCGGCGAGGCGGCATGTTTACAGGAGCTTGATGCGCTGTTGGCGCACAGAGAGAAAATCACCGCGCTGGATTTAGCCGGTGATGAGCTGGGCTTTCCCGGCAGTCTGTTTTTGTCGCACTTTAATCGGGCGCGCGATGCGGGCTGGCATATTACCGTTCACGCTGGCGAAGCCGCAGGGCCGGAAAGTATCTGGCAGGCGATTCGCGAACTGGGGGCCGAACGTATCGGACATGGCGTAAAAGCTGTCGAAGATCGCGCGTTAATGGATTTTCTTGCACAGCAGCGTATCGGTATTGAATCCTGTCTGACCTCGAATATTCAGACCAGTACCGTCGCATCACTGGCAGACCATCCGCTCAAAACCTTCCTTGAGCATGGCGTTCTCGCCAGTCTTAATACGGACGATCCGGCTGTTCAGGGCGTAGATATTATCCATGAATATCACGTCGCCGCGCCAGCGGCAGGATTGAGCCGCGAACAGATTCGCCAGGCGCAGATTAACGGTCTGGAAATCGCCTTTCTGAGCGATGACGAAAAACGTGCGCTGCGCGAAAAAGTGGCCGCGGCGTAAGATTGCTTTATTGATGCTAACGCCCTCTCTCCGCCTGCGGTTTAATGCTATCCCAGGCGGAGAAATGCGACATCTCAGGCAAGACACAGCGTCGCGCGATGTTTTGCCGATTCCATGCCCAGTTCAATCAACTCCATAATTTGAATCGCCTGGCTTGCCGGCACGGGATTTTCACCGTTACCGTTTAACGCATCGCGGATGGCGGCATAATATGCCGGATAGTTACCCGGCAACGTAAGCCAGTTTTCTTCTTTGCGCGTCTCTCCCTCAACCAGGGTCAATACGCCGTCACGCATGTCATATCCCCAGTCTTCCTGCGGTAAACGCTCGCCGTTTTTTAACCGTTCTTCCTGGGGATCGAGGCCATATTTTACATAGCTACCGCGCGAACCATGAACGATGTATCGCGCGGATTCCGCCGCGGCCAGCATCGTACCGTGCAAAATCACGCGGCGCTGGGGGTAGGATAAAATCGCGTGGAAATAATCTGTAGATTGCGCACCCGGACGCAGCTGCGCTAAATCCACCGTCATGCTGACCGGCAGGCCAAAAAGTTGAATGGCCTGATCCAACAAGTGCGGCGCCAGATCGTACCAGATACCACTTCCCGGCCCGCCTTGCTCGCGCCAGCGGTCGCGCACCTGGGGACGGAAGCGATCAAAGTGGGATTCAAACAAGGACACCTCGCCGAGCACGCCATCCGCCAGCAAGGCCTTCAGCGTCAAAAAATCGCTGTCCCAGCGTCGGTTGTGGAAGACGGAAAGTACCCGACCAGTGCTCCGCGCAAGCGCATCCAATTCTCGCGCCTGTGACAGTGTCACGGTAAAGGGTTTATCAACCACCACATGCTTACCGGCTTCCAGCGCAGCTTTCGCCAGCGGGAAATGGGTATCGTTGGGCGTCGGGATCACGATCAGGTCGATATGCGGATCGTTAAATAAATGTCGGGGCTCAGAGACCACGGAAACCGCCGGCCAATCTGCTTTCACTTTTGTTTCATCGCTGCTGGATACCGCCGCAAGCTCTAGCCCTGGCGTTCCCATAATTAAGGGCGCATGAAAGGTTTTACTGGCGTAGCCATAACCGATTAACCCAACGCGGATTTTGTCATTCATCTCACTGCCTCCGGTTTTAGATATCGCTATTCCACACCATCGTGCGATTAGCCGCAATAGCGTCCTGACCATCAACGTAGCATCAAATGATTAACTTGTTACAGAACAGAGGCTGAAATCGTTTCCCTCCCTCTTGCCGACCGTTCGCCAGGAAAGTAACATTTACCCTCTGTGTTTATGGATAAATCAAAGCAAATGTCGTCAATAATGAATCGTCTTATTGAATTAACTGGGTGGATAGTTCTCGTTATCTCAGTCATTCTTTTAGGTATTGCCAACCATATTGACAATTACCAACCACCAGAGCCCACGGCTTCCGTTCAGAAGAAGTAAGCGTCAGATAATGTAAAGGCATTTTCGCGTGGTACGGTAAGCGGCGCCCCGGGGGGGTGCAAAGAAAGTCAAAAACCGGCAAAAAAAACGAAATATGTCCTATCTGGTCTGACGTTTATTGCCTGTTGTAGGAAAGCGCGTTAACCTTTCGCCCCAGGCGCCATGTGGCGCCTGACTCTTTACCGGTAAGAATATTCCCTTTTTACCTGCACCCCTGACCTCTCACTGGTGCGGTTTTGTTTATTTTTTATCAGTGACTACTCCGTTGGCATTATATTTAATATGGATCAACTTTATATGACTGTTCAGGATTATCTATTAAAATTCCGCAAAATTAGTTCGCTCGAAAGTCTGGAAAAACTGTTCGACCACCTTAACTATACCCTTACTGATGACATGGACATTGTTAATATGTATCGCGCTGCAGATCACCGCCGTGCCGAACTGGTTTCCGGAGGACGCCTGTTTGATGTAGGTCAGGTTCCGCAATCCGTCTGGCGCTATGTGCAATAAAGAAAGTAGCGTTTAACATCAAAAACCTTATAATATTTGCCCCAAAATGAGCGGCATGGCCGTTAATGCGCGTAACCCCGGAGAAGATATGACTACAACACCGCCACAACGAATTGGAGGCTGGCTTCTTGGCCCGTTAGCCTGGCTGTTAGTCGCGTTGTTGAGCGCCTCGCTGGCGTTATTACTCTACGTTATGGCGCTTGCCACACCGCAAACGTTCAAGACGCTTAGCGGACAGGAAACCGGTAATTTACTGCTATGGGGCATTTCATTTATTACCGCTATCGCCATGTGGTACTATACCCTGTGGTTGACGATCGCATTCTTCAAGCGCAGACGCTGCGTGCCGAAGCATTACATTATCTGGCTGCTGGTGTCGGTGTTACTGGCGGTTAAAGCATTTGCCTTTTCGCCCGTCTCAGATGCCTTTGCCGTGCGTCAGTTACTCTTCCCACTGTTGGCGACGGCGCTCATTGTGCCTTATCTCAAACGTTCAGCGCGCGTTAAAACAACGTTTGTTAATCCGTAATAACCCTACAGTTAACCTGTTGTCGCCTGTGGTAGTTTGACAGATAATAGGCGGCTTTTTTATTTCAGGCCGAAACATGACTGATTACCTGCTGCTCTTTGTCGGAACTGTACTGGTCAATAACTTTGTACTGGTCAAATTCCTGGGCCTTTGTCCCTTTATGGGCGTATCCAAAAAACTGGAAACCGCCATGGGGATGGGCCTCGCGACGACCTTTGTCATGACGCTGGCGTCGATATGCGCCTGGCTTATCGACACCTGGATACTTATTCCGCTGGATCTGATTTATCTGCGGACGCTGGCCTTTATCCTCGTCATTGCTGTGGTCGTGCAATTTACCGAAATGGTTGTACGGAAAACCAGCCCGGCGTTATACCGCTTGTTAGGCATCTTCTTACCACTGATTACCACTAACTGTGCGGTTCTGGGCGTAGCGTTACTGAATATTAATCTCGGTCATCACTTTCTTCAGTCGGCGCTGTACGGATTTTCCGCCGCCGTCGGTTTTTCATTAGTGATGGTTCTGTTTGCCGCCATCCGCGAACGCCTTGCCGTGGCGGATGTGCCCGCCCCTTTTCGTGGTAACGCGATAGCATTGATTACCGCAGGATTAATGTCTTTGGCCTTTATGGGCTTTAGTGGTTTGGTGAAGTTGTAATGAATACTATCTGGATTGCCGTTGGCGCCCTGACCCTTCTGGGCCTGGTGTTCGGCGCCATTCTGGGTTATGCCTCCCGCCGATTCGCGGTTGAAGATGATCCGGTTGTTGAAAAAATCGATGCGATTTTGCCGCAGAGCCAGTGTGGTCAGTGCGGCTATCCCGGCTGTCGCCCCTACGCCGAAGCCGTGGGTCTCCAGGGCGAGAAAATCAATCGTTGCGCGCCCGGCGGCGAAGCCGTCATGCTGAAAATGGCAGAGCTGCTAAACGTAGAGCCGCAACCATGCGATGGTGAAGAACAGCAGGCTGCGCCAGTACGTATGCTGGCAGTTATTGATGAAAATAACTGCATTGGCTGCACAAAATGCATTCAGGCCTGCCCGGTTGACGCCATCGTTGGCGCAACGCGCGCCATGCACACGGTCATGAGCGATCTCTGTACTGGCTGTAATCTGTGCGTCGATCCGTGTCCGACGCACTGCATCGAATTACGTCCGGTGAATGAGACGCCCGACAGTTGGAAATGGGATTTGAACACCATTCCCGTTCGCATCATTCCCGTGGAACAACATGCTTAAACTATTTTCCGCTTTCAGAAAAGATAAAATCTGGGATTTCGACGGTGGTATTCATCCGCCCGAAATGAAGACCCAGTCAAACGGCACGCCGCTGCGCCAGGTGCCTTTAGCGCCGCGCTTCGTTATCCCCTTAAAACAGCACATTGGCGCTGAGGGCGAGCTGTGCGTTAGTGTCGGCGATCGCGTGCTACGCGGCCAGGCGCTTACCCGTGGACGTGGGAGAATGCTGCCGGTACACGCGCCCACCTCCGGGACGGTTATCGCTATTGCCCCCCACTCGACGGCACATCCTTCGGCGCTGGCGGAGTTAAGCGTCATCATTGATGCCGACGGCGAGGACCGCTGGATTGAACGCGAGGGCTGGTCTGATTACCGCGCCCACAGCCGTGAAGCGCTCATTGAACGCATTCATCAGTATGGCGTTGCCGGGCTTGGCGGCGCGGGGTTTCCCACCGGCGTTAAATTGCAGGGCGGCGGCGATAAAATCACCACGCTTATTATCAATGCCGCAGAGTGCGAACCTTACATTACGGCGGACGATCGTTTGATGCAGGACTGCGCCGCGCAGATTGTGGAAGGTATTCGCATCCTGGCGCATATTCTGCAACCGCGTGAGGTATTAATCGGCATTGAAGATAACAAACCGCAGGCTATTTCCATGCTGCGCGCCGTACTGGCTGACGCCCACGATATTTCGTTACGTGTTATCCCAACCAAATACCCTTCCGGCGGCGCAAAACAGCTCACCCAAATACTGACGGGAAAACAGGTTCCCCACGGCGGGCGCTCCTCTGATATTGGCGTGCTGATGCAAAACGTCGGTACGGCTTATGCCGTTAAACGCGCCGTGGTTGACGGCGAACCGATCACAGAACGCGTTGTCACCTTAACGGGTGAAGCGGTAAGCCGTCCGGGTAACGTCTGGGCGCGGCTCGGCACTCCCGTTCGTCATTTGCTTAACGATGCCGGGTTCTGCCCTTCCGCTGACCAGATGGTCATCATGGGCGGCCCGTTGATGGGATTCACCCTTCCCTGGCTTGACGTACCGGTCGTAAAAATCACCAACTGCCTGCTGGCGCCATCCGTGACTGAAATGGGAACGCCTCAGGAAGAGAAAAGCTGTATTCGTTGCAGCGCATGCGCTGACGCCTGCCCTGCCGACCTTTTACCGCAGCAGCTTTATTGGTTCAGCAAAGGGCAGCAGCATGACAAGGCTACCGCACACCATATTGCTGATTGTATAGAATGCGGCGCCTGCGCCTGGGTCTGCCCGAGTAATATTCCGCTCGTCCAATATTTCCGTCAGGAAAAAGCGGAGATTAATGCGATCAGGCTTGAAGAAAAACGCGCCGCCGAAGCCAAAGCGCGTTTTGAGGCTCGTCAGGCAAGACTGGAGCGCGAAAAAGCCGCCCGCCTTGCACGTCATAAGAGCGCAGCGGTACAACCAGCGGCAAAAGATCAGGATGCCATTGCCGCTGCGCTGGCGCGGGTCAAAGAGAAACAGGCGCAGGCCACGCAACCGGTGGTTATTCAGGCGGGTAGTCTGCCAGACAATAGCGCCGTCATCGCGGCCCGTGAAGCGCGTAAAGCGCAAGCGCGCGCTAAACAAGCCACTCATCCGATGGCTGACAGCGCGATACCCGGCGACGACCCGCGTAAAGCTGCAGTGGAGGCAGCCATCGCCCGCGCCAAAGCCCGTAAGCAGGAGCAGCAGGCCGGAAGCGAACCTGCCGAACCGGTCGATCCGCGTAAAGCCGCGGTGGAGGCGGCTATCGCTCGCGCCAAAGCCCGTAAGCAGGAGCAGCAGGCCGGAAGCGAACCTGCCAAAGCGGTCGATCCGCGCAAAGCCGCGGTGGAGGCGGCTATCGCCCGCGCCAAAGCCCGCAAGCAGGAGCAGCAGGCCGGAAGCGAACCTGCCGAACCGGTCGATCCGCGTAAAGCCGCAGTGGAAGCGGCTATCGCCCGCGCCAAAGCCCGTAAGCAGGAGCAGCAGGCCGGAAGCGAACCTGCCGAACCGGTCGATCCGCGCAAAGCCGCAGTGGAAGCGGCCATCGCCCGCGCCAAAGCCAGCAAGCAGGAGCAGCAGGCCGGAAGCGAACCTGTCGAACCGGCCGACCCGCGTAAAGCCGCGGTTGCTGCGGCGATCGCCCGCGTTCAGGCAAAAAAAGCAGCACAGCAGCAGGTAGTTAACGAGGATTAAATGGTATTCAGAATCGCAAGCTCGCCTTATACCCATAACCAGCGCCAGACATCGCGAATCATGTTGCTGGTATTAATCGCCGCTCTGCCGGGGATTGCCGCGCAGACGTGGTTTTTTGGTTGGGGAACGCTTTTCCAGATCGTTCTGGCTGCCATCACGGCGCTCGTCGCGGAAGCCATTGTCCTTAGACTGCGCAAACAACCGGTCGCCAGTCACCTACAGGATTATTCCGCGTTATTGACGGGGCTTTTGCTGGCGGTCAGCATCCCTCCGCTCGCGCCCTGGTGGATGGTCGTGCTGGGAACCGGATTCGCCATTATTATCGCTAAACAGTTATATGGCGGGCTGGGACAAAACCCCTTTAATCCGGCAATGATCGGTTACGTGGTGCTCTTAATCTCCTTTCCGGTGCAAATGACAAGCTGGTTGCCGCCTTATGAAATAGCCGCAACAACGCCCGATATGCTGGACACGTTGCGGATGATTTTTACCGGGCATACCGCCAGCGGCGGCGATATGACACTGCTACGTATTGGTATTGACGGTATCAGCCAGGCGACGCCGCTGGATACGTTTAAAACGTCCTTGCGCGCCGGGCACTCCGTTGAGCAAATCATGCAGTACCCGATATACAGCGGCGCGCTGGCTGGCGTGGGCTGGCAGTGGATTAACCTCGCCTGGCTTGTCGGCGGCGTATTCCTGCTGTGGCAAAAAGCTATCCGCTGGCATATCCCGGTCAGTTTTCTACTGACGCTGGCGCTATGCGCCGCGTTAGGTTGGCTTTTCTCGCCCGCTACGCTGGCCTCGCCGCAGCTTCATCTGCTGTCAGGCGCCACCATGCTGGGCGCATTTTTTATCTTGACGGATCCGGTTACCGCCTCCACGACCAACCGTGGACGTTTAATTTTCGGCGCGCTGGCTGGGGTATTAGTGTGGCTGATTCGTAGCTTCGGCGGCTATCCGGACGGCGTTGCTTTTGCTGTCCTGTTGGCGAATATCACGGTTCCTCTGATCGACTACTACACGCGCCCCCGCGTCTATGGACATCGCAAAGGATAAACCATGCTGAAAACGATTCGTAAACACGGTATTACGCTGGCGCTTTTTGCCGCAGGTTCTACGGGATTGACTGCGGTGATTAATCAGATGACAAAATCAACCATCCACGAACAAGCGCTGCAACAACAGCATGCCCTGTTCGATCAGGTATTGCCGCCAGATCGTTACAATAATAATCTGCAAGATAGCTGTTATCTGGTCGATGCGCCCGCCCTCGGCAAAGGCACACATCGTGTTTTTATCGCTCGCAAGGATGATAAACCCGTAGCGGCCATCATTGAGGCCACCGCGCCAGATGGCTATTCCGGCGCTATCCAGCTCATTGTTGGCGCAGATTTCAACGGTACCGTCCTGGGGACGCGCGTGACGGAACATCATGAGACGCCAGGGTTAGGTGATAAAATTGAGCGCCGTTTGTCTGACTGGATTACCCACTTTAGCGGTAAAACCATCAGCGGTGAAAATGATACGCACTGGGCGGTGAAAAAGGATGGCGGTGATTTTGATCAATTTACCGGGGCGACAATAACGCCGCGCGCCGTGGTGAATGCGGTTAAACGCGCCGGGCTGTACGCCGAATCACTGCCCGCTCAGCTCCCCCATTTAACCGCCTGTGGAGAATAGCCATGAGCGAAATAAAAGACATTGTTGTTCAGGGGTTATGGAAAAATAACTCTGCTCTGGTGCAGCTACTTGGCCTGTGCCCTTTACTGGCGGTGACGTCTACGGCAACCAACGCTCTGGGGCTGGGTCTGGCCACAACGCTGGTATTAACGCTGACCAACCTTACGGTATCCGCACTACGTCGCTGGACGCCGGCAGAAATCCGTATCCCGATTTACGTTATGATCATTGCCTCGGTGGTAAGCGCAGTACAGATGCTGATCAATGCGTATGCGTTCGGTTTATATCAGTCTTTAGGGATTTTTATTCCGCTGATTGTAACGAACTGCATTGTTGTCGGTCGCGCCGAAGCGTTTGCCGCGAAAAAAGGACCGTGGCTTTCCGCGTTGGACGGTTTTTCCATCGGCATGGGCGCGACAGGCGCGATGTTCGTGCTGGGTTCGCTGCGCGAGATCCTCGGGAATGGTACGCTTTTCGATGGCGCGGATAGCCTGCTGGGAGGCTGGGCAAAAGTATTACGGGTCGAGATATTTCACACCGACTCGCCTTTCCTGCTGGCGATGCTACCGCCAGGCGCGTTTATCGGCCTGGGGCTCATGCTGGCGGTAAAATATCTTATTGATGAAAAAATGAAGAAACGCCGCGCCGAAACCGCGCCTTCCGCTGTTCCGGCAGGTGAAACAGGGAAAGTCTGATGAACAAAGCAAAAAGGCTGGAAATTCTGACGCGCCTGCGCGACAACAATCCGCACCCCACAACGGAACTCAATTTCACGTCGCCGTTTGAGTTGCTGATTGCCGTGTTGCTTTCCGCGCAGGCAACCGACGTCAGCGTGAACAAGGCTACCGCCAAACTTTACCCGGTCGCCAATACGCCAGCCGCGATGCTGGAACTGGGCGTAGAAGGCGTGAAATCCTATATCAAAACCATCGGTTTATTTAACAGTAAAGCGGAAAACGTGATTAAGACCTGCCGTATTTTACTGGACAAGCATAATGGCGAAGTGCCGGAGGATCGGGCGGCGCTGGAAGCGCTTCCCGGCGTGGGCCGTAAAACCGCTAACGTGGTGCTAAATACCGCCTTCGGCTGGCCGACCATCGCCGTTGATACGCATATATTTCGTGTATGCAACCGAACACAGTTCGCGCCGGGTAAAAATGTCGAGCAGGTAGAAGAGAAGTTACTGAAAGTAGTGCCGAATGAGTTCAAAGTGGACTGCCATCACTGGTTAATTTTGCATGGCCGCTATACCTGTATCGCCCGAAAACCCCGCTGCGGCTCCTGCCTCATTGAAGACCTTTGCGAATACAAAGAAAAAGTCGATATTTGATATGGTCGGAGTGCGTCCGTCACGCCAGCGCGCTCCCACCTTCGGCCTGGATCTATTTTAGCCATCAATCATTCCAGTCTCTGTCCTTTTTCTGATGTAATGTGCTTTCGTTTTCCCTCCACGTCAGGTTAATCATTTTTTTAATCGCAAAAATTTCTATCTATCCGTGATCAGGATCACTTTGATAACTTCATGTGAAATTTAATGACATCTAAGGTTACATTTACAACCG
Organism: Salmonella sp. SAL04157; assembly: GCF_046551635.1. Taxonomy (NCBI): domain Bacteria; kingdom Pseudomonadati; phylum Pseudomonadota; class Gammaproteobacteria; order Enterobacterales; family Enterobacteriaceae; genus Salmonella; species Salmonella sp. SAL04157. The sequence continues at coordinate 502,268 of NZ_JBGDVS010000002.1, read as the reverse complement.
GATAGACTGACGCCCCGTTTTCACTACAAAATATTACTCTGCCATTTTTTCAGATAATGGCCTATATCACTGCTTTTCACCTTAAATAGCAGAAGATATCGCCTTTCACCCAAACCAATGGCCTTTTTGCAGTGTAAAAATCTGCCATTCTTCAAATGAAGAAATTTAACGCTGGATAACATTTCTGACATCGGACGATTCAACCAGAAGAGTTATATGTAACAGATTATTACAAAGCTCTTGTCTGGAGAGGAAAGATAGTGAACATTACCTGCCGTTTCCCCTCCAATATAACAATCGGACGGATGAGTCTGACTCATCACGCGCCAGACAATCCCTGTTAATACGGGGCGTAAAAAAGAGGTAAAAGTGTCTACTGCAAACAAAAAACCAACTGAAAGCGTCAGTTTGAACGCTTTCAAACAACCGAAGGCGTTCTATCTCATCTTCTCGATAGAGTTATGGGAGCGTTTTGGTTATTACGGCCTGCAAGGCATTATGGCCGTCTACCTGGTAAAACAACTGGGTATGTCAGAAGCGGATTCCATCACCCTTTTCTCTTCCTTCAGTGCGCTGGTGTACGGCCTGGTCGCCATTGGCGGTTGGTTAGGTGATAAAATTCTGGGCACTAAACGCGTTATTATGCTGGGTGCCGTGGTGCTGGCTATCGGTTATGCGCTGGTCGCATGGTCTGGTCATGACGCTGGCATCGTCTATATGGGCATGGCGGCTATCGCTGTGGGTAACGGTCTGTTTAAAGCTAACCCGTCTTCCCTGCTGTCTACCTGTTACGCGAAGGACGATCCGCGTCTCGACGGCGCATTTACGATGTATTATATGTCCGTCAACATCGGCTCCTTCTTCTCTATGCTGGCGACGCCGTGGCTGGCGGCGCGTTATGGCTGGAGCACCGCGTTTGCGCTTAGCGTCGTCGGTATGCTGATAACCGTCGTTAACTTTGCTTTCTGCCAGCGTTGGGTGAAAAGCTACGGTTCCAAACCCGACTTTGAACCGATCAACTTCCGTAATCTGCTGCTGACAATCGTGGGTATTGTCGTTCTGATTGCGGTCGCCACCTGGCTGCTGCACAACCAGGACATCGCGCGTATGGTGCTGGGCGTAATCGCTCTTGGCATCGTCATTATCTTCGGTAAAGAAGCGTTTTCCATGCACGGCGCGGCTCGCCGTAAAATGATCGTCGCCTTTATTTTGATGCTGCAGGCGATTATCTTCTTCGTACTGTACAGCCAGATGCCGACGTCGCTGAACTTCTTTGCCATTCGTAACGTCGAGCACTCTATTCTCGGTATCGCGTTCGAACCGGAACAGTATCAGGCGCTGAACCCATTCTGGATCATTATCGGCAGCCCGATTCTGGCCGCTATCTATAACAGGATGGGCGATACGCTGCCGATGCCGATGAAATTCGCCATTGGTATGGTGCTGTGTTCCGGCGCGTTCCTGATTCTGCCGCTGGGCGCCAAATTTGCGAACGATGCCGGCATCGTATCCGTAAACTGGCTGATCGCAAGCTACGGCCTGCAAAGTATCGGTGAGCTGATGATCTCCGGTCTGGGACTGGCAATGGTCGCACAGTTGGTTCCGCAGCGTCTGATGGGTTTCATCATGGGTAGCTGGTTCCTGACAACGGCAGGCGCTAACATCATCGGCGGTTATGTCGCCAACCTGATGGCTGTGCCGAGCGACGTGACTGACCCACTGATGTCCCTGGAAGTCTATGGTCGCGTATTTATGCAGATTGGCATAGCAACCGCCGTTATCGCCATCCTGATGCTGCTGACAGCGCCTAAGCTGAACCGTATGACCCAGGACGATGATAACGCTGAAAAAGGCTCTAAAGCCGCTACAGTTTAATTTTCCGGGAAACAACATTCAGGCCGCTAACTGTGCGTTAGCGGCTTTTTTTTTGCTCGTCCCCGCACTACCATACTTTAAACCTCAGCAAAAAGGAGTTACCGATGAAACTGTTCTACAAACCGGGTGCCTGCTCTCTTGCTTCCCATATTACCCTGCGCGAAATTGGCAAAGACTTTACGCTTGATGGCGTCGATCTCGCAAAAAAACGCCTGGAAAACGGTGATGATTACCTGGCAGTCAACCCTAAAGGACAGGTTCCGGCTCTGCTGCTGGATGACGGCACACTGTTGACTGAAGGCGTCGCCATTATGCAGTACCTCGCCGACAGCGTTCCCGACCGCCAGCTTCTGGCGCCGGTAAGTAGTCTTGCTCGCTATCATACGCTGGAATGGCTCAACTATATTGCAACGGAACTGCATAAAGGCTTTACCCCGCTGTTCCGCCCTGACACGCCGGAAACACTTAAACCCGCCGTTCGCGCCGGTCTGGAAAAGAAATTGCAGTATGTGGATGAGTCGCTTTCAGACGACCAGTGGATTTGCGGCCAGCGTTTTACCATTGCAGACGCTTATCTGTTTACCGTATTGCGTTGGGCCTATGGCGTAAAACTGAATATGGACGGGTTAACGCATATTGAAAGTTATATGCAGCGTGTCGCAAAAAGACCGACCGTTGCGGCAGCGCTTAAAGCGGAAGGACTGAATTAATGTCATGTTGCCGGATAGCTCGCTGTAGCGCCATCCGGCCTCTTTTTAGCAGCAATAATTACAGCCGCGTTGCGCTGAAGTAATGTTCAGGGTTAGCGATCCTGTCCTGGGCCGCCACGACCTGCAGTTCGTACTCCTGCATCGTTTTGGTGGCGATCATAATCTCATAGACTGCCGCCGTAACGTGCTCCAGCGCCTGCTGCAACGTCGCGCCCTGCAAAAGTTTGACCAGCAATAAACCACTGGTGACATCGCCAACGCCAACCGGCTGACGTGAGCCGAAATCCACCAGCGGACGGCTAATATGCCAGGCTTCCTGCGCTGTCACCAGCAGCATTTCAAAGCGTTCTGAACTGTAACCGGCGCGGGCGAGATGTTTTACCAGTACAATTTCTGGCCCCTGAGCAATCAGTTCGCGCGCCGCCTGCACGGCGTCATCCACACTATTCACGCTATGTTTGCTGAGAATTTCCAGTTCAATCAGGTTAGGCGCGATAATATCGCTGGCGGGTAGCGCATAACGCACATGGAACTCTGCGACGCCAGGCGCCACGATACAGCCCTTTTCCGGATGCCCCATCACGGGATCGCAGAAATATTTTGCCTGCGGATTTGCCGCTTTAACCTGGCGCACAATACCGAGAATGTGTTCTCCCTGCTCGGCAGATCCCAGGTAACCGCTAAGTACGGCGTCGCAGTGCGCTAACTGACCAATGTCCGCAATCCCCTGGACAATCTCAGTCAGATGGCTGGGCGGCATGACACAGCCGGTCCATTTACCATATTGCGTGTGGTTAGAAAACTGAACGGTATTCAGCGGCCAAACATTCGCGCCAAGACGGCGCATGGGAAATTCGGCGGCGCTGTTGCCCGCATGTCCGAAAACAACATGGGACTGGATAGCGAGGATATTCTTCATTTTTTTACCTGAACATCAAAAATAAGGGAGTGATTTCTCACTCCCTGTTACTTAATGCCTTATTTCCAGCAAATCAGACAATAGTTCTTTTTGCCGCGACGTAATAAGGTATAGCGGCCAAACAGACGGTCCTCATCGTTAAAGATGTATTCAGGATCGGATTGTTTTTCACCATTGATAGTGACAGCGTTGGAGGCGATAGTCTTACGCGCCTGACCACGTGACGGCTGGAGCTCGGCGTCTACCAGCGCCTGCATCAGGTCGGCGCCTTTTTCCATTTCAACCATCGGTACGCCGTCCTGCGCCAACTGCTCAAAGTCAGCTTCGCTCAGCGCGCTCAGTGAACCGCTGAACAGACATTCAGTGATCCGTTTCGCCGCGACCAGCCCTTCTTCACCATGAACCAGGCGCGTCACCTGCTCGGCCAGCACATACTGCGCGCGCGGCGCTTTCCCGCTGTTTTTATCTTCTTCTTCCAGGGCATTGATCTCTTCAATGTCCATAAAAGTGAAGAATTTCAGGAAGCGATAAACATCGGCATCTGCGGTGTTAATCCAGAACTGGTAGAATTTGTACGGACTGGTTTTCTTCGGATCCAGCCAGACAGCGCCGCCTTCGGTTTTACCGAATTTCGTGCCGTCAGCTTTGGTGATCAGTGGAACGGTCAAACCAAATACCTGATTCTGGTGCAGGCGACGGGTCAGGTCGATACCGGAAGTGATGTTCCCCCACTGGTCAGAACCGCCAATCTGTAAGGCAACGCCGTGCAGTTTATTCAGACAAGCGAAGTCGTACCCCTGTAGCAGGTTATAAGAGAACTCCGTGAAAGAGATACCCTGATCGTCACGGTTCAGGCGCTGCTTCACCGCTTCTTTGTTGATCATCTGATTAACGGAAAAATGTTTACCGATATCGCGCAGGAAAGTCAGCACATTCATGCTGCCGAACCAGTCATAGTTATTGGCCGCGATAGCGGAGTTTTCGCCGCAATCAAAGTCCAGGAATGGGGCAACCTGTTTACGAATTTTCGCCACCCACTCCTGAACGGTCTCTTCAGTGTTCAGTTTACGCTCGGCGGCTTTGAAGCTCGGGTCGCCAATCAGACCGGTCGCGCCGCCTACCAGCGCAACAGGTTTGTGCCCTGCCTGCTGGAAGCGTTTCAGGCATAACAATGGAACCAGATGCCCCAAATGCAAGCTGTCAGCGGTAGGATCGAAGCCGCAATAGAGCGCGATCGGGCCTTGCGCCAGTCGCTCTGCCAACGCGTCTTCGTCCGTCACCTGGGCTATCAGCCCCCGCTCTTGCAATTGTTTAATCAAGTTACTGCTTGCCATCAAAATCTCCATGTATAAAACGACTGCACCTTTGCCGGTACACGACTTTTCGCCAGACGCGAAAGAGACATAGCATAAAACGGCGGATTCATCCGCACCAGTGCTTAAAACAAGATTTTTGCATCTTTAGGGCGCAAGACGGTCGATTTTCCATGCGCCGTCGTCGCGTTGGTATAAAAAGCGATCGTGCAGACGATGTTCGCCGCCCTGCCAGAACTCCATCTGTTCGATACTCACGCGAAAACCGCCCCAGAAGCTGGGTAACGGCACTTCGCCCTGTTGAAACTTCTGCTTGAGCTCCAGGAATTTGCTTTCGAGGATACCGCGCGCGGAAATGCGGCTGGATTGTTTAGAGACCCATGCGCCAATCTGGCTGTCGCGCGGACGGCTGTGGAAATACCTCACCACCTCAAGTGTGGAGAGACGCTCGGCTTTGCCTGTCACCATCACCTGGCGTTCAAGCATATGCCAGGGAAATAACAGGCTGATACGCGGATTGTGCTCAATCTGATGCGCCTTGCGGCTTCCCAGGTTGGTATAAAAGACCAGGCCTTTTTCATCATAATGCTTGAGCAATACAATACGCTGGTACGGTTGCCCCTTGTCATCTACGGTCGCCACGACCATTGCCGTCGGATCGGCCAGTCTGGCGTCGCACGCTTGCCCAAGCCAGCGCTCGAATAAGGTTAACGGTTCAGCGGGTAAATCGCGGCGACGCAAGCCGCCTTTCGTGTATTCACGGCGCAGATGCGCGATCTGCTGCAATTGGTCGTTATCAGACATGGCGTTGATCAGAAATAAACAGTGGGTGGCGCTATTGTGCGCCCCCATACTGAAAATCTCAACGCTTCGGATTTTGTAACTGACAGTTATTAAGCACAATTCTGTCTCGTTTATAGACCGTGGCGCTCTCGCCTTGCGACCAGAAAACATAAATCCCGTCGGTATAACGCGCGCCCGAGGCCGAGATTCCTTGCTTCAGGGTCAGCAGCTTATTGTCATAAACAAAACTGACCTCTTCACGCGGGTTATTGACTTTAACGGTAAGCGGCTTCTCATCACACTGGTATTCCAGCGTATCCGTTTGCATACGTTCAACAAATTGTTGATAAACGCTACAGCCGGTCAGCAGCACAGGTAAACACATTATTGCGATCTTTTTCATAGGCATATCCCGAAAGCTCTCCTGCTTCTGGAAGGGCAAACGCCCCTTCCTGACCTTGCTAGTTTACCGATATAGGGTCCGGGAAAAATTCAGTTAACTCTGAGTTATTGGGTTAGCCGGGTAAATAGCGCCTAAAACACTGGCTTCTGTAGCCCCCGTCACGGAAGGTAAATTTCCCGGCAGGCCCGCGAGCGTTCGCCAGGCAAGCCATGCAAAGGCCAGCGCTTCCATATCATCGCCGCTAATCCCCGCCTTATCGGTGGTCGAAACCTCGATACCGGGCAACAACGCCGCCAGACGGGCCATCACTAACGGATTCCGGCTTCCGCCGCCACAGACCATCAGCCGCTCGCAGCCGCCATTGAGCAGCACCTGTTGGGCGATGGAGACCGCCGTCAGCTCAGCCAGCGTGGCCTGCACATCGCGCGCGTCTGCACCAGGGAAAGCCGTAAGATGACGTTCTAACCAGCCATAGTTGAAATATTCGCGTCCTGTACTTTTGGGCGCCGACGCAGCAAAGTACGGATCGCGCAACATCTTTTGCAGCAAGGGAAGAATAACCTGACCTTCTTTCGCCCATGCCGCATCTTTGTCGTAGGGCTGCGCGCATTGTCGCCAAATCCACGCATCCATCAACATATTACCCGGCCCCGTGTCGTACCCGCGCACCGCCTGTCCGGGGAAAAGCAGAGATAAATTGGCGATGCCGCCGATATTCAGGACCATACGTTTTTCCGTCGGATGTCCCAACAGCGCGTGATGGAAAGCGGGCACCAGCGGCGCGCCTTGTCCGCCCAGCGCAATATCCCGCCGCCGAAAATCGCCGACCACTGTAATCCCCGTATGGGCGACGATGTGATTATTATCGCCAATTTGCAACGTATGCGGGGCCTCGCCGGTCGGCTCATGCCAGACCGTTTGCCCATGACAACCAATGGCGACGATATCCCGCGGCTGCAAACGTTGTTGCGCTAACAGCGCATTAACCGCCTGTGCAAAAAGCCGGCCTAACTGGGTATCCAGCTGGCCGAGTTGCGAGAGCGTAAGCGGCTGTCCCTGGCAAATATTGAGAATGCCTTTTTTCAGATGAACGGGAATGGGCCAGGTGAGACTTGCCTGTTGCGCTACCATTGTTTCATCAATTGCCGCCAGTACAACATCCACGCCATCAAGGCTGGTCCCGGACATAACGCCAATAAAACGGCCCGATTTCATACCTCTTCCTTATTAAGCTGGGTTAAGCCTTAACACTCGGCATAACGTATTTTGCAATGCGATGCCCGCGTCACGTTTTTTGCCGTGCCGTCCACGGATATCAATGACCTATCTTTTCTTGCTTCCCACTTCGTTTAAGATTAGTTAATTAACTTCTGATTATGATTTTTACATTCTTTTGGCAGAAGATATGACCTTAACTGCATAAATGCCATATAATTTAGCTATAGGGATGCTGAAATAGCGTTTCGTGAAGAACAGGAGATGGGTAAATGATTAAACGTGTACTGGCCGTTTCACTGATGGGGTTATCCTTAGCGGGGTGTGTTAACAATGATAGCCTTTCGGGTGATGTTTATACCGCATCCGAGGCTAAACAAGTTCAGAATGTAACGTACGGTACTATCGTTAACGTTCGTCCGGTTCAAATTCAGGGCGGTGATGATTCTAACGTGATTGGCGCTATCGGCGGCGCGGTGTTGGGCGGATTCCTCGGCAACACTATCGGCGGTGGTACGGGTCGTTCACTGGCGACCGCGGCAGGTGCGGTGGCTGGCGGCGTAGCGGGCCAGGGCGTCCAGAGCGCAATGAATAAAACCCAGGGTGTGGAACTGGAAATTCGTAAAGACGATGGCAACACCATTATGGTTGTGCAGAAACAAGGAAATACGCGTTTCTCGGCAGGTCAGCGTGTCGTGCTGGCCAGCAATGGCAGCCAGGTTACTGTCTCTCCACGCTAAACCAGGCTTTACGTGTGGTCACATGGCCACACGTATGCCCCTGCACCTCAATCGTGAGAGTGCAATTCCATAATGTTGTGTTCAAGCTTGGCGATAAGTTTAATCAGAATCTCAATCTCCTCTGAAGAAATCCCAGCCAAAATTTCACCGCGCGTTTTATGAATGACCGCTTCCATCTCAGCGATCAGCGGCTCCGCTTTTTCGGTCAGTTTAATGCGCTTAGCGCGACGATCGCTGGCGCAGGTTTGCCGCGAAATTAGCCCCTTATCTTCAAGTTGATCCAACGTGCGTACCAGCGATGGCTGCTCAATGCCTATCGCTTTAGCCAATTGAATCTGCGACTGGTCAGGCGGCAATTGATGAATATTGTGCAACGTGACCCAATGTGTCTGCGTCAATTCCAGAGGCTTGAGGCGATGGTCAATCAGAGCACGCCAAATGCGCACCAACCGTGCCAGATCAGAACCTAGTGGCGATTCCAATTTCATCTCCTTATAATTAGCTTGCTAAGTTATTATGCTGATTTTAGAATAGTGTGCAGTATTTGTATTCTCAAAACAAATGTATTGCTAAATTTGCTTACCAATAGACATTTTTTCAGACATAGTGCGCACCTGGCACCTGTAGCTTCGGTTTTGGCTAAAACCAAAGCATCGATGTCTGACGCAAAGGAACATTGCTTGTGAAGTGTATACTCAACGCCACAGGATTGCCCTTACAAGATCTCATGTTGGGAGCATCTGTTTACTTTCCGCCATTCTTTAAAGCCTTTGCGCTTGGGTTCGTTATCTGGTTGTTTATTCACCGACTCCTGCGTGACCGGATATACTCTGATGAAATCTGGCATCCCCTGTTAATGGATCTCTCCCTCTTTACGCTTTGCGTATGTCTGGGCCTCGTTTTACTGATCGCGTGGTAAATATGTCCTTAAAAACAATAAAATATTTTTCTACTCTCATTGTCGCCGTCGTCGCCGTTCTGGCCGCGTGGTGGTTATGGAATTACTATATGCAGTCACCGTGGACGCGCGATGGTAAAATCCGCGCGGAACAGGTCAGCGTAACGCCACAGGTTTCTGGCAGCATTACCCAACTCAATATCAAAGATAATCAGTTCGTCAACGCCGGGGACGTTCTTTTTGTCATTGATAAAACGCCCTTCCATATTGCAGAACTTAACGCGCAGGCGCAGTTGGCCAAAGCGCAGTCCGATCTGGCAAAAGCGAATAATGAAGCCGACCGACGTCGACATTTATCGCGTAACTACATCTCTGCTGAAGATCTGGATAGCGCCAATCTGAATGTTAAAGCGATGCAGGCCAACGTAGATGTCGCACTGGCAACGTTAAAACAGGCGCAGTGGCAGCTTAGCCAGACGGAAGTAAAAGCGCCGGTATCCGGCTGGGTGACCAACCTTTCCACGCGTACCGGTGATTATGCCAGTACCGGTAAGCCGCTTTTCGCCCTGGTAGATAGCCATTCATTTTATGTAATGGGATATTTCGAAGAAACCAAACTACGCCATATCCGCGAAGGTGAGCCTGCATTAATAACACTGTATAGTGGCAATATTAAGTTACAGGGTCACGTTGGCAGTATCGGGCGCGCTATTTACGACCAAAGCGTGGAAAGTGACTCCGGTTTAGTGCCCGATATCAAACCCAACGTACCGTGGGTACGTCTGGCGCAACGCGTACCGGTACGTATCGAATTTGACGCTTTGCCGCAGGATATCACGCTCGTCTCCGGCACTACCTGCAGCGTAGCCATTGGACCGCGGTAATGAAACTCTCCCTGCCGGCCCTGCGAAATACGCCCTGGTTTAAAGCGACCTCCGGCCAGTGGCGTTACGCGTTGCGCAATACCATTGCTATGTGTCTCGCGCTGACATTCGCTTATTATCTCAATCTGGATGAGCCCTACTGGGCGATGACTTCGGCCGCAGTGGTGAGCTTTCCGACCGTAGGCGGCGTAATCAGTAAAAGTCTGGGACGTATTGCCGGGAGTTTACTCGGCGCGACCGCCGCGTTAATTATTGCCGGCCATACGCTGAATGAACCCTGGTTGTTCTTATTTAGCATGGCCGCCTGGATCGGTTTTTGTACCTGGGCCTGCGCGCATTTTACCAATAATGCCGCTTATGCTTTCCAGTTGTCCGGCTACACGGCGGCAATCATCGCGTTCCCGATGGTTAATATTGTAGAAATCACGCAGTTGTGGGATGTCGCCCAGGCACGTGTATGTGAAGTTATCGTCGGCATCCTCTGTGGCGGCATGATGATGATGATCCTGCCCAGCACATCGGATGGCACAGCCCTGCTCACCGCGTTGAAAAACATGCATGCGCGCTTGCTGGAACATGCCAGTCTACTTTGGCAGCCGGAGACTACCGACGCCATCCGCTCCGCGCATGAGGGGGTCATTGGGCAAATCCTGACCATGAACCTGCTGCGTATTCAGGCCTTCTGGAGTCACTACCGTTTTCGCCGCCAGAATGCATTGCTAAATGCATTGTTACACCAGCAATTACGGCTAACCAGCGTGATCTCCAGTCTGCGTAGAATGCTTTTAAACTGGCCGACGCCGCCGGAAAACAGCCGCGAAGTTATTGAACAACTCTTAGCTGCGCTGGCGAAACCGCGCGCGGACAGCTACACCGTGGCGCGGATTATTGCCCCGCTACGCCCGCAGGATGAACAGGATTATCGTCACCTCGCGTTCTGGCAGCGATTACGCTATTTTTGCCAGCTATATCTGCGCAGCAGCCGTCAGTTATATCTGATCGAAAGCGGCGCGCCGGTGGATCAAATCCATATCCGCCGCACTCCCGGCCTTGCGCGGCATACGGATAACGCAGAGGCCATCTGGAGCGGCGTGCGTACCTTTTGCACGCTCACGGTGATTGGCGCCTGGAGTATTGGCGCGCAATGGGAATCAGGACCCGGCGCATTAACCCTGGCGGCGATCAGTTGCGTCCTCTACTCCATCGTCGCCACGCCGTTTAAGTCGCTTTCCTTATTGATGCGTACTTTAGTGCTGCTGTCCTTATTCAGCTTCGTGGTGAAATTTGGCCTGATGGTGCAAATCACCGATCTGTGGCAATTCTTGCTTTTCCTTTTTCCGCTGTTCGTCACGATGCAACTGCTTAAACTGCAGATGCCTAAGCTGGCGGGACTGTGGGGGCAGCTTATCGTTTTTATGGGCTCATTCATCGCCGTGACCAATCCGCCGGTGTACGACTTCGCCGACTTCCTTAACGATAATACCGCCAAGATCGTCGGCGTCGCGATTTCCTGGCTGGCGTTTGCGATTTTGCGCCCCGGTTCCGATGCCGTAAAAAGTCGCCGCCATATCCGCGCGCTACGCCGGGATTTCGTCGATCAGCTTAGCCGTCATCCTTCCCATAGCGAAAGCGAGTTTGAATCGCTGACCTATCATCACGTCAGTCAGCTCAGCAATAGCCAGGATGCGCTGGCGCGCCGGTGGTTATTACGTTGGGGAGTGGTACTGCTGAACTGCTCGCATGTGGTGTGGCAGCTGCGCGCCTGGGAGTCGCGTTCCGATCCGCTTTCCCGGGTGCGGGATATTTGTATATCCCTGCTGCGTGATGTGATGAGCGAGCGCGGCGTGCAGCAACGCCCGCTTGCCGTCACGCTACAGGAATTACAGCGTATCTGCGACACGCTCGCACATCATCATCAACCCGCCGCGCATGAGCTGGCGGCGATTATCTGGCGTTTACACTGTTCGCTGTCGCAGCTGGAACAGGCTCCAGCGCAGGGAACACTGTCTCCGGGTTATTTAATGACGCCGCAGGCGTAACGCATTCCGCCGCCGCCGAGCGGTTTCGGCTGATCGGACATGTTATCGCCGCCCACATGGATCATGAGCGCTTTATCTTTCACTTCATCAAGAGACTTCAGACGCGGCGCAGTAACCGGTTCGGTGGCGATACCATCATTATTAACGACTAACACCGGGAGGTCGCCCAGATGCCCCTGGCCTTCCGGTCCTTCATGCTTGCCGGTATTTTGTGGGTCCAGATGACCACCAGCGGCCTCTGCGGCAACTGCTTTGCCGTCTTTAATCGCGGGCTGGCAGCTACCGTTGGCATGAATGTGAAAACCATGCTCGCCCGGCGGTAACGCTTTAAGGTGTGGGGTAAATTTTAAGCCGCCTTCGGTTTCATCGATGACGACGGTGCCGATAGACTGTCCTACGCCTTGCGCCGTCACCAGGTTCATCTCTACTTTCTCGCTGGCGGCCTGCGCACCCGCACAGGCCAGCAGCGTCACCATCGCTAAACTTAATCGCTTCATAAAACCTCCGTTACATGTGGTCGTCTGTTAAGTGTAAACCACTGGCGAAAACATGAACGGAAAGTCAACGAGTTGGCGATTACGGCACGTCATAACCCAGTGCCGCCTTGCGGATTCGGAACCACTGTTGACGCGACAATGACAGCGTTTCCGCTTCTAGTGCGGCGCGTACGCGTTCGATTTTACCCGAGCCAATAATCGGCAGCGGCTGCGACGGCAAACGTAAAATCCAGGCATAGACCACCTGTTCAATAGAACTGGCGTTGAGTTCTTGCGCGATAACGGAAAGTTCCTGGCGCAACGGCTGATAAGCCTCATCATTAAACAGCCGACCGCCGCCAAGACATGACCAGGCCATCGGACGAATACGCAGTTGCTGTAATTGATCTAATGTGCCGTCCAGCAACAAAGGCTGATGAACCGGCGAGATCTCCACCTGATTGGTCGCCAGGGTGAACGGCAGGCGCGATTGCAGCAACGTAAATTGCGCTGGCGTAAAATTAGAAACGCCAAAATGGCGTACTTTGCCGCTTTGGTGCAGATGTTGAAACGCCTCGGCGACGTCATCCGCATCCATTAACGGATCGGGACGGTGAATTAACAACATATCCAGATAATCTGTCGCCAGATTTTTTAATGACTGTTCGGCGCTCAGAATAATATGGCGGCGATCGGTAATATAATGACCGAGCCTATTTTCCGCTCTGGCGGTGGTCGCAATACCGCATTTGGTAACGATTTGCAGTTTTTCCCGCAAATGCGGCGCCAACGTTAGCGCCGCGCCAAACGCCGCTTCGCATTGATAACCGCCATAAATGTCCGCATGGTCAACGGTAGTGACGCCCAAATCCAGATGTTCTTCGATAAAACTCACTAACTGACGCGCGGACATATTCCAGTCCATCAAACGCCAGTAACCCATGACAAAACGCGAAAACTCCGGGCCTTGTGGAGCGATGGTGACACGCTGAACCATAACAGATTCCTCATAGAGAATAATGAGGTTGAGTATACGCAATTCCGCGTTTAAAAGAGTGAAGGTTGTTGAGGATCTTCCGATGGGAGAGGCTTATTTGCGCGTATTTTACGCAAGAAACGCTGGCGACAAAGCCGCAGTACATTTTGTTTCTCGGCATCGCTCATTTTTTGCCAGTTAAACCGTTCGTCGCGGCTGCGCATACATCCCCGACAAAAGCCACGCTCATCAGACTGGCAGATACCGCGACATGGGCTTGCTACAGGAAAAAACTCCAACTGCTCGGCCACATCCCCTCCTCAACGTTTGGCGCTTATGACTATTGAAGACGCTAACTGACATTATGGCAACTCTGCTTGCAGTAGACCGACTGGTCTACTATACTACCTGTCATGAATAAGCAAACCGAACACGATACCCGCGAACATCTGCTGGCCACCGGCGAGCAGCTTTGTATGCAACGGGGTTTTACCGGCATGGGGCTTAGCGAGTTGCTCAAAACCGCCCAGGTGCCTAAAGGGTCGTTTTATCACTACTTTCGCTCGAAAGAAGCCTTCGGCGTCGCCATGCTTGAACGACATTACGCCTGCTATCATCAGCGTCTTACGGCGCACTTCACCTCCGGTCCCGGTAATCATCGCGATCGTCTTCTCGCCTGGTATCAGGAAACGTTAAAGCAGTTTTGCCAGCAAGGCACCATCAGCGGTTGCCTGACGGTGAAACTGTCAGCGGAAGTCTGCGATCTGTCGGAGGATATGCGCTCTACGATGGATAAAGGGGCGCAGGAGATCATGGCACTGCTTGCACGCGCGCTGGAAGATGGCCGTAATAGCCACTGTTTACATTTCACCGGCCAGCCGTTGCCACAGGCGCAGGTACTTTATGCCCTGTGGCTGGGCGCCAATTTGCAGGCCAAAATATCCCGTAGCGCCGCGCCGCTGGAAAATGCGTTGGCGCATGTTAAGACCATCATTGCAACGCCTGAGCAGTAACAGGCGTTTTTATTTCCTTTATTACAAGACGACCGGTCTACTTATATCAGGAGCCACTATGTCATCAGCAAAATTGTTTACCCCCCTCAAGGTGGGTGCCATCACGGCGACAAATCGCGTATTTATGGCGCCTTTGACGCGTTTGCGGAGTATTGAACCGGGCGACATTCCTACGCCGTTAATGGCGGAATATTACCGTCAACGCGCCAGCGCCGGATTGATCATCAGCGAAGCCACACAAATCTCCGCACAGGCGAAAGGCTATGCCGGCGCACCGGGATTACACAGCGATGAGCAGATCGCCGCCTGGAAAAAAATCACTCAGGGAGTCCATGCCCAGGGCGGCCATATGGCGGTGCAACTGTGGCATACGGGCCGTATTTCACACGCCAGCCTGCAACCAGGCGGACAAGCGCCCGTCGCGCCATCCGCTATCAATGCGGGAACCCGCACCTCTTTGCGTGATGAAAACGGCCAGGCCATCCGCGTAGAGACTTCCACGCCGCGCGCGCTGGATACTCACGAGATTCCAGGGATCGTCAACGATTTCCGCCAGGCTATCGCCAATGCCCGAGAGGCAGGCTTCGATCTGGTGGAGCTGCACTCCGCGCACGGTTATCTGCTGCACCAGTTCCTCTCACCGTCTTCTAATCACCGTACCGATCAGTACGGCGGCAGCGTAGAGAATCGCGCCCGTCTGGTGCTGGAGGTGGTTGATGCCGGCATTAAGGAATGGGGCGCGGACCGTATCGGCATCCGCCTTTCTCCTGTCGGCACTTTCCAGAATGTCGATAACGGCCCGAATGAAGAAGCTGACGCCCTTTATCTGATTGAAGCGTTAGGCAAACGCGGCATTGCTTATCTGCATATGTCTGAACCAGACTGGGCGGGCGGCGAACCGTACAGCGACGCGTTCCGTGAAAAAGTGCGCGCACGTTTCCACGGTCCCATCATCGGCGCTGGCGCCTATACGCCAGAAAAAGCGGAAGATCTGATCGAAAAAGGGCTGATTGACGCCGTGGCGTTTGGTCGCGATTACATCGCTAACCCGGATCTGGTAGCGCGTCTGCAATGTAAAGCGAAACTCAATCCACAGCGTCCCGAAAGTTTTTATGGCGGCGGCGCGGAAGGCTACACTGACTACCCTACTCTGTAATTTCATTGATAGCGGCCTCACATCGCCGCTATACTTTGAATATCTTGACTATTTTAAGGACAACGAAAATGCGTTTATTGCATACTATGCTGCGCGTCGGCGATTTGCAGCGTTCCATCGCTTTTTACACTAACGTTCTGGGCATGAAATTGCTGCGTACCAGTGAGAATCCGGAATACAAATACTCGCTGGCCTTTGTGGGATATGGTCCGGAAACGGAAGAAGCGGTCATCGAACTAACCTATAACTGGGGCGTTGAGAGCTACGACATGGGCAATGCGTACGGGCATATCGCGCTGAGCGTTGACAATGCTGCTGAAGCCTGTGAACGCATTCGTCAAAACGGCGGCAACGTGACCCGTGAAGCGGGGCCGGTAAAAGGCGGTTCGACCATCATCGCCTTCGTTGAAGATCCGGATGGCTATAAAATCGAATTGATTGAAGCTAAAGACGCAGGCCGCGGTCTGGGTAACTGATCCCCCGCCGGGCGCAGGTCACTGCGCCCGTTGTTTTACTGCATCCCGGCGTAAAATTTGCCATAATACGCGCTGCATTTTTTCGTATTAAGAGACTCAGATGTCCGATAACGCTCAACTTTCCGGTCTGTGCGACCGTTTTCGTGGTTTTTATCCTGTCGTCATCGACGTTGAAACTGCAGGATTTAACGCTAAAACCGATGCGCTGCTCGAAATCGCCGCCATCACGCTGAAAATGGATGAACAAGGCTGGCTGATGCCGGACACGACGCTGCATTTCCATGTAGAGCCGTTCGCTGGAGCCAACTTACAGCCGGAAGCGCTCGCGTTTAACGGTATCGATCCCTCTAACCCGCTACGCGGCGCGGTGAGTGAATATGAGGCGCTACACGCTATTTTCAAAATGGTGCGTAAAGGTATCAAAGACAGCGGTTGTAGCCGCGCCATTATGGTCGCGCATAACGCCACTTTTGATCACAGTTTTATGATGGCCGCCGCAGAGCGCGCCTCGCTGAAACGTAACCCGTTTCATCCGTTCGTCACCTTTGATACTGCGGCATTGAGCGGACTGGCGCTGGGACAAACGGTGTTATCAAAAGCGTGCCTGGCGGCAGGTATGGAGTTTGACGGCGAAAAGGCCCATTCCGCTTTGTATGATACCGAGCGGACAGCGGTGCTGTTTTGTGAAATCGTCAATCGCTGGAAGCGCCTGGGCGGCTGGCCGTTACCTTTGCCGACGGACAAATAACGTGGCTAACGACGCCGCTCTTGCTTACTATGGCAGTAAAAAAGCGACCTTTACAGGTCGCTTTCCCCTTTCACAGATTACTCTGCGTCCGGCTCCTGAGTTTTATATTTTGCCGCAGTTTCTTTAATAAGCTGCTGCAACTCACCACGCTGATACATTTCAATCACAATATCACACCCGCCGACCAGCTCGCCGTCCACCCACAGTTGTGGGAATGTCGGCCAGTTGGCGTATTTCGGTAATTCAGCGCGAATATCCGGGTTTTGCAGGATATCAACATAGGCAAAACGTTCCCCGCAGGCTGAAAGCGCCTGAACGGCCTGCGCAGAGAAACCACAGCTTGGCAGTTTCGGTGAACCTTTCATATACAGGAGAATCGGGTTTTCAGCGATCTGGCGCTGAATTTTTTCGATAGTGGTGCTCATTGTCTCGCTTCCTTAAACTACTTTTACGACCGAAGCCTGTCATTGTAACGGGTCAGGCTGGCAACGGAAAATAACATTTTCATCATGCCTTATTATTTTACCGTCTGCGGGAATAAGTTGTATACAAAATATCTTTTAAGCGGGTTGCCGCGCAGTGATTCGTCGATAACGCGTTCGTGTTTAGCATTAATTGCTATTTTTTTTACATCTGTTAACGAAACACAGCTTCAGAAACCAAAAGCAATTACCAATCTGTGCTTTTGTAGATTAGAATTATCAGGTTTTGTAAATCATACGCAGGCATGAATCGCCTGCCTTTAACAGAGGATTGCTCAGTGGCGCGGATAAACAAAATCTCGATCACGCTCTGTGCTTTACTTTTTACTACTCTCCCCTTTACGCCAATGGCCCATGCTTCCAGGCAAGCCAAAGCGACGCCTGCTGTTTCTCATGTCACGAAAACGGCAGATAAAAAGAAAAGCACAACGAAAAAGATCAGTAAAACCAGCAAAAAAAACGTAAAAAAAACCTCAAAAAACAGCCGTTCTTCTTCCGCTTCTACGCCAAAACGTACCACCGCCTCCACGAAATCTCGTCATACGACGCATCGCCGGAACAGAACCGCGCCCACGTCAATCGCCGCCCTCGACGTAACGGAAAAATGCACAACGCGTAAAGGCCGTAAGCCGCACTGCGTGAAGGGGAAAGGAACATTGCCGGTCTCTATTGCCGATGCGCATCGTGCAAAAGTACAAAAAGCGACGAAAACCGCGATGTCCAAACTCATGAATCAGATTGGTAAACCGTATCACTGGGGAGGTGCGTCGCCGCGCACCGGTTTTGATTGCAGCGGTCTGGTGTATTATGCCTATAAAGATTTAGTGAAGATCCGTATCCCCCGAACGGCGAATGAGATGTATCACCTGCGTGACGCGGCGCCCATTGAGCGTAGCGAGTTGAAAAACGGCGATCTGGTGTTCTTCCGTACGCAGGGGCGCGGCACCGCCGATCACGTTGGCGTCTATGTCGGCAACGGTAAGTTTATCCAGTCTCCGCGCAGCGGTCAGGAAATTAAGATCACCTCACTGAACGAAGAGTACTGGCAGCGTCATTATGTCGGCGCCCGTCGGGTGATGACGCCTAAAACAATTCGCTAATATTTTATCCTGTCGTTTAACGACAGGATAACTTCTTCTTTTGCGCCACCTCTCAATTTGCTACCCTATCCTTACGCGCACCAGGGTTATTGTGCGTGCGCAATATTAATAATAAGGAGAGAAGCAATGTCGTTCGAATTACCTGCATTACCGTATGCCAAAGATGCTCTGGCACCGCATATTTCTGCTGAGACGCTGGAATATCACTATGGCAAACATCATCAGACTTACGTGACCAATCTTAACAATTTGATCAAAGGCACGGCGTTTGAAGGCAAATCGCTGGAAGAGATCGTGCGAGCCTCCGAAGGCGGTATCTTTAATAACGCCGCTCAGGTATGGAACCACACCTTCTACTGGAACTGCCTGGCGCCAAACGCTGGCGGCGAACCGACCGGGAAACTGGCTGATGCTATCGCGGCATCTTTTGGCAGCTTCGCGGAATTTAAAGCGCAGTTCACCGATGCCGCTATCAAAAACTTTGGTTCCGGATGGACATGGCTGGTAAAAAGCGCTGATGGCAAACTGGCTATCGTTTCTACCTCAAATGCCGGTACGCCGCTGACTACGGATGCAACGCCGTTGCTGACGGTTGATGTGTGGGAACACGCGTATTACATCGACTACCGCAACGCCCGTCCAAACTATCTGGAGCATTTCTGGGCGCTGGTTAACTGGGAATTTGTTGCGAAAAATCTCGCCGCATAAGTCTGAGTACGCAGAAGGTACGCCTTCTGCGTTTTAGAGAGGGATAGAATAGAGGAGACGCCCACCCTCAGAAGAGAGGAAATCAGTGCAGAGCGGCCGTTAATCCACCTGCGACAATCACGCCCAGAACAATCAGCGTAGTAATCAACGAAAATTTCAGGTCGGTACTCATCAAGTTTTCTCCTTTTTATTCCCACACAAAAAGTGATATAGCGCATTTTTGCACATTCCCGCACAAAAATCTCTCATGTTTTATATTGATAACTGTTTTTAACGCTTCCCCTTTTCCTCAAGATCAGACAAAATTCCAGGCTGACTGAATTAGCGTAACGGCCATTGACCCCTTCCTGACGTTCCGTGTCGTTTTTCCGGCGTGCCGCAACCCTGATGTTGCGATTAGGGTGTGTGTAGGCAAACGTTTACCTGGCGTTTCTCAGGAGCTTAGCGAGGGTCTGGAGTGAAATGTAATGGCAACAATTAAAGATGTAGCGAAACGAGCAAACGTTTCCACTACAACTGTATCACACGTAATCAACAAAACGCGTTTTGTCGCTGAAGAAACGCGTAACGCGGTCTGGGCGGCAATTAAAGAGCTACACTACTCTCCCAGCGCCGTCGCGCGTAGCCTGAAGGTTAACCATACCAAGTCGATAGGCTTACTGGCGACCAGCAGCGAAGCGGCCTATTTTGCCGAAATTATCGAGGCGGTTGAAAAAAACTGTTTCCAGAAAGGCTATACGCTGATTTTAGGCAACGCCTGGAATAACCTGGAAAAACAGCGCGCCTACCTGTCCATGATGGCGCAAAAGCGCGTGGATGGCCTGCTGGTGATGTGTTCTGAGTATCCAGAACCTCTGCTTTCCATGCTGGAAGAGTATCGCCATATTCCGATGGTGGTGATGGACTGGGGTGAGGCGAAGGCCGATTTTACCGACACGGTGATTGATAACGCCTTTGCAGGCGGCTATATGGCGGGTCGTTATCTGGTTGAGCGCGGCCACCGGGATATTGGCGTTATTCCCGGCCCGCTGGAGCGCAACACCGGCGCGGGCCGGCTGGCAGGCTTCATGAAAGCCATGGAGGAGGCGCTGATCAACGTGCCGGACAACTGGATTGTTCAGGGCGACTTCGAGCCGGAATCCGGTTACCACGCGATGCAGCAAATTTTATCGCAGTCACATCGCCCTACCGCCGTTTTCTGCGGCGGCGATATTATGGCGATGGGCGCGCTTTGCGCGGCTGACGAAATGGGGCTTCGCGTACCGCAGGATGTTTCGGTGATCGGTTATGACAATGTGCGTAACGCCCGTTACTTTACCCCGGCGCTGACGACGATTCACCAGCCCAAAGACTCTTTAGGCGAAACCGCATTTAATATGCTACTGGATCGCATCGTCAATAAGCGTGAAGAGTCACAGTCTATTGAAGTTCATCCACGCTTGGTTGAGCGTCGCTCGGTCGCTGACGGCCCGTTCCGCGACTATCGGCGTTAATCCCCGCAGTCGGGAGCCTCTTCTGGCTCCCGCAGCCACTCCCGATTCAACGTTTCGCTATCGCCCAAATAGTCCAGCAGCCATGCCAGCGCGGGCGAGGCCTCGTTTTGCTGCCACGTCACGCAACAGGCCGCATCGGGAAACGGATTCTCTAACGTCAGCGCCACCCATTTTCCGCTGTCTATCCACTGTCGGGCAAAATGCGTCGGCACCATTCCCACGCATAGTCCTGCCGACAGGCAGGTTGCCGATGACTCCCAGTCCGGTACGACGACCCTTTTTTGGTTATCCAGCAGCCAGGTAATCCGTTTCGGTAAGGTTCGCGAAGTGTCCTCCCTGACCAGCGACGGCCAGTTGCGCAGGGTATCATCGCTTAACGGCCCAGGCATCGACGCCAGCGGGTGATCGCTTGCCACTACGCAGCTCCAGCTCAGGGTCCCCATATCCCGAAAAGCGTAACGCCCCCCTACCGGAATCGCCTGCGTCGCCCCAATCGCCAGTTCGACACGCCCGTCGGAGAGCGCGTCCCAGACGCCGTTAAACACCTCCTGAAAAACCAGCAGTTCCACATCGTCAAAATGGCGATAGAAATCGACGATCATCTGCCGGGTACGTTCTGGTCTGACGATATTGTCCACCGCAATAGCTAACTGCCCGCGCCAGCCATTAGCAATTTGCTGACACTGTTGGCGAGTGATCTGCATTTTTTTGATAACAGAACGCCCTTCTTTTAAAAACCAGACGCCAGCAGGCGTCAGTTCAACATCACGGTGACGTCGTACAAAAAGCGGTACGGCCAGCCACTCCTCTAGCTGACGAACGGTGTAACTGACTGCTGAAGGCACACGGTGCAGTTCTTGCGCCGCCGCGCTAAAACTGCCATTGCGCGCCACGGCGTCAACCACTTCAAGCGAGTATTCCGACCACATAATTTGCCTACAAAAATTTTGAATTCACTGGACAAATATTAACGTTTCACAACCGTAATTTCACTCCCTACACTCTGCGACAATGTCTGTCTGATAAGAAAGAGAAACAAATATGCAACCTGGAAAAGGTTTTTTAGTCTGGTTAGCCGGTCTTAGCGTGCTGGGATTTCTGGCTACGGACATGTACCTGCCCGCGTTTGCCGCCATACAGGCGGATTTACAAACGCCTGCCGCCGCGGTCAGCGCCAGCCTCAGCCTTTTTTTAGCTGGCTTTGCCGTCGCGCAACTCCTCTGGGGACCGCTATCGGATCGTTATGGCCGTAAACCGATTTTACTGCTGGGGTTATCTATCTTTGCACTTGGAAGTCTGGGGATGCTGTGGGTAGAAAGCGCGGCAGCACTGCTGACGCTGCGCTTTGTGCAGGCCGTCGGCGTTTGCGCGGCAACGGTAATCTGGCAAGCGCTGGTGACCGATTATTATCCTTCGCAAAAAATTAACCGTATCTTCGCCACGATCATGCCACTGGTGGGATTATCCCCGGCGCTTGCGCCCTTACTGGGAAGCTGGATACTGACGCATTTCTCATGGCAGGCGATTTTCGCCACCCTGTTCGTGATTACGTTGTTGCTGATGTTGCCGGCGCTGCGCTTAAAACCATCGGTAAAAGCGCGTACCGAAGGACAGGATAAACTCACTTTCGCGACGTTGTTACGCTCTAAAACCTATCGCGGTAATGTGCTGATTTATGCCGCCTGTTCCGCCAGCTTTTTTGCGTGGCTAACAGGGTCGCCGTTTATTCTCAGCGCGATGGGTTACAGCCCGGCAGTGATTGGCCTGAGCTATGTTCCGCAAACCATCGCTTTTCTGATTGGCGGATATGGTTGCCGCGCGGCGCTACAAAAATGGCAGGGCTACCAATTGCTTCCGTGGCTGTTAGGGCTGTACGCGCTGAGCGTTATCGCCACCTGGGGAGCGGGCCTTCTGAATAATGCCTTACTGGTGGAGATCCTGATTCCTTTCTGCGTAATGGCGATTGCTAATGGCGCCATCTACCCTATCGTCGTCGCGCAAGCGTTACGCCCTTTCCCTCAAGCCACGGGGCGCGCTGCGGCGCTACAAAATACGCTGCAACTGGGGTTATGTTTCCTGGCAAGCCTGGTGGTTTCATGGCTCATCAGCACGCCGCTGTTGACCACCACCAGCGTAATGCTCTCTACCGTTGTTCTGGCGGCGTTAGGTTACAAAATGCAGTCTCATGCAGAGTGCGCTGAGGCCGAATTTCACCATGCCAATGTCGCCCACGACAAGTCTCACTAAAAGCTTGTTAACCGCTGGTAATTAGCACGCTAACAATTTTCGGTTGAATCATCAAAAATTGCGGCCTATACTGATTCACGGTTGTTTATATTACGATAATTATTAGGCATTAACGGGAACCGGAGCGTTCCCGATTCACCATGGATGGCCTTTTCGGCAAGGGTTCCTCCCTTCCTCTGTTCTACGTCGGATAACTGGCTCACGGAATTGCCCGTGGGATTTCTCACAAAGCCAAAAAAGCGTCTACGCTGTTTTAAGGTTCTGATCACCGTCCAGTGATGGAGAAACTATGAGTTCATCGTGTATAGAAGAAGTCAGCGTACCGGATGATAACTGGTACCGAATCGCCAACGAATTGTTAAGTCGCGCGGATATTACAATTAATGGTTCCGCCCCGTCTGACATTCGTGTTAAGAATCCCGATTTTTTTAAACGCGTCCTTCAGGAAGGATCGTTGGGGTTAGGTGAGAGTTACATGGATGGCTGGTGGGAATGCGAGCGTCTGGATATTTTCTTCAGCAAAGTCTTACGTGCCGGTCTTGAAAATCAACTCCCCCACCATGTTAAAGATACGCTCCGTATCCTCGGCGCGCGTCTGATTAATCTACAAAGTAAAAAACGCGCCTGGATTGTCGGCAAGGAACATTACGATCTTGGTAATGACCTTTTTTCCCGTATGCTCGATCCCTATATGCAATATTCTTGCGCCTACTGGAAAGATGCCGATACGCTGGAAGCGGCACAGCAAGCCAAGCTGAAATTAATTTGCGAAAAGCTACAGCTACAACCCGGGATGCGTGTGCTGGATATCGGCTGCGGCTGGGGCGGCCTGTCGCAATATATGGCGACCCATTATGGCGTTAGCGTGGTGGGCGTAACGATCTCCGCTGAACAACAAAAAATGGCGCAGACGCGTTGCGAAGGTCTGGATGTCTCCATTCTCCTGGAAGATTATCGCGATCTTAACGATCAGTTTGACCGAATCGTCTCCGTCGGTATGTTCGAACATGTCGGGCCAAAAAACTACAACACCTATTTTGAGGTTGTTGACAGGAATTTAAAACCGGATGGTCTTTTCCTGCTCCATACTATTGGTTCTAAAAAAACCGATCATAATGTCGATCCGTGGATCAATAAGTATATTTTCCCCAACGGTTGTTTGCCGTCTGTTCGTCAAATCGCCGAGGCCAGCGAATCACACTTTGTAATGGAAGACTGGCATAACTTTGGCGCCGACTATGACACGACTCTGATGGCGTGGCATGAGCGCTTTATCAATGCCTGGCCAGAGATTGCGGGCAATTATAACGAGCGCTTTAAACGTATGTTCAGCTATTATCTCAACGCCTGCGCGGGTGCGTTTCGCGCGCGTGATATCCAGCTTTGGCAGGTGGTATTTACGCGCGGCGTTGAAAACGGTCTGCGCGTTCCTCGCTAATCATCTCCCCCGTATTTCATGCGGGGGAATCTTATTTTCCGTTAGCCAATGTCGGCCTGATTTCTGACCGCATTTTCTCGTGCAGCCAGTACGCGTTCTACGGTATCAACAACCGCCTGCGTTTGCGGATCGATCTCGATATTCACACGCTCACCCAGTTTTTTTCTGCCAAGCGTAGTACGTTCCAGCGTTTCCGGAATGAGATGCACGCAGAAGCGCGTTGGCGTTACCTCGCCGACGGTCAAACTGATGCCGTCGACGCCGATAAAGCCTTTATACAGGATATACTTCATCAGGGACGCATCCTGCACTTTAAACCACACCTGATGGTTATTTTCGGAGGTCAGGATTTTCGCGATCTCCGCCGTCGTAATAATATGCCCCGACATCAGATGACCACCGATTTCATCGCTGAATTTGGCGGCGCGCTCTACGTTGACCTCATCACCTACCCTCAACGCGCCCAGATTGGTGATGCGCAACGTTTCTTTCATCAGATCGAAACTTATCTGGTTGCCGTTTATTTCAGTCACCGTCAAACAGCATCCGTTATGCGCTACCGACGCCCCCGTCTCCAGCCCCTCCAGCATGTAGTCCGGTAACGTCACCACATGGGTGCGAAAGTTGGGTTTTTCATCAATCGATACCAGTTTCGCGGTACCCTGTACGATCCCCGTAAACATATCTTCAACTCCTGAAATAAATAAAAGCAGAACTGTTCAGCACAATAGCAGGTGGAAAAACAGCTTGCCAGCAATGCGCCGTTAACAACTGTTTTTTCGCTGGAGAAATAGTAATACCCCGCTACAATAGACTGAAATTTCCCCTGCTATTTCTTTTGGCTGCCACTACGGCGGCTTTTTAGTCTTTCATATAACAACAAAATAAAAGGTGAATACGTGCAGAAGTATACCAGTGAAGCGCGTCAGTTATTAGCGTTAGCGATACCGGTGATCCTTGCGCAAGTGGCACAGACCGCAATGGGATTCGTCGATACCGTCATGGCAGGAGGCTATAGCGCTACGGACATGGCTGCCGTCGCTATCGGCACCTCTATCTGGCTTCCCGCCATTTTGTTTGGTCACGGCTTACTGCTGGCCTTGACGCCCGTGATTGCGCAACTCAATGGCTCCGGCCGTCGTGAGCGTATCGCGCATCAGGTTCGACAAGGGTTCTGGCTGGCGGGCTTTGTCTCCGTGCTGGTGATGATTGTCCTGTGGAATGCCGGATACATTATCCGCTCCATGCATAATATTGATCCGGCGCTAGCTGATAAAGCCGTGGGTTATCTTCGCGCGCTACTGTGGGGCGCGCCAGGATACCTTTTCTTCCAGGTAGCGCGAAACCAGTGCGAAGGTCTGGCCAAAACCAAACCGGGTATGGTGATGGGATTTTTGGGCCTGCTGGTGAATATTCCGGTGAACTATATTTTTATCTATGGCCATTTTGGTATGCCGGAACTCGGCGGTATCGGCTGCGGCGTTGCGACCGCGGCGGTCTATTGGGTGATGTTTATCGCCATGCTTTCTTACATTAAACACGCGCGTTCAATGCGTGATATTCGTAATGAAACAGGCTTTGGCAAACCCGATAGCGTCGTCATGAAGCGCCTGATTCAACTGGGGTTGCCGATTGCGCTGGCGCTGTTCTTTGAAGTGACGTTGTTTGCGGTCGTTGCGCTGCTGGTTTCGCCATTAGGTATTGTGGATGTCGCGGGTCATCAGATTGCGCTTAACTTTAGCTCGCTGATGTTCGTACTGCCGATGTCGCTGGCTGCGGCGGTAACGATTCGAGTGGGTTATCGTCTGGGCCAGGGCTCGACGCTGGATGCGCAAACCGCAGCGCGTACCGGTTTAGGCGTCGGCATTTGTATGGCTGTGGTTACCGCGATCTTTACCGTTACTCTGCGTAAGCATATTGCTTTGCTCTACAATGACAACCCCGAGGTCGTGGCGCTTGCCGCGCAATTAATGCTGCTCGCCGCGGTTTATCAGATTTCCGACTCTATACAGGTTATCGGCAGCGGTATTCTGCGCGGTTATAAAGATACGCGTTCCATCTTTTTTATCACCTTTACCGCCTACTGGGTGTTAGGTTTACCCAGCGGTTATATCCTGGCGTTAACGGATCTGGTGGTGGATCGTATGGGACCGGCGGGCTTCTGGATGGGGTTCATCATCGGCCTGACCTCGGCGGCGGTGTTAATGATGCTACGGATGCGCTATCTACAACGTCAGCCGTCCGCCATCATTTTGCAGCGCGCTGCGCGATAATACGACGATAGCCGTCGCATGGCGGCTATTTTCTCGACATGTTGCATATTTCCACCGCAATCAGGTGATTTCAGGAAGAAAATTGCGATTTCCCTCTTGCCTCATTGCAGTTGTGACGCTAATATTCGTCCCCGTTGTCACCTACAACGTTGCGTTCATAGCTCAGTTGGTTAGAGCACCACCTTGACATGGTGGGGGTCGTTGGTTCGAGTCCAATTGAACGCACCATCATTTTAATGCGTCTGTAGCTCAGTTGGTTAGAGCACCACCTTGACATGGTGGGGGTCGATGGTTCGAGTCCATTCAGACGCACCAATCCATTTCTTGTGTAATTTTAAAATACGCTATCTGGTGCTTGTGCCAGGCTAAAAGCGATTATTTTCAGTCTCTCACCTTTATCGTCAAGCGCTGCACTATACTGTATTACCCCTCTTAACCTTCGCAGTGGCCTGAAGAAGCATACCAAAAGCATTTATGGTGTTTCGGTAGAATGCGCATAATCTATCTTCATCACCATACGTAACAAGGCTGCAACGGGTTCAAATAACGTTTCAGGAATTTTATCTCCACGTTCCACTTCAAAAAATAATGAGCGGGCCAGCTCAACATTTTCAACAACGGGGATGCAGTTGCGTTCAGCGATGTTAACAATATAGTTAGCTTGAGCATCACTACCTTTTTCCAGAACGCGTGGTATTGGCATATCGGTGGGATGATAGCCAAGACAAACCGCAATATGCGTTGGATTACGCACTACCGCAACAGATTGTTTAACCGATTGAGCTAAACTCCCACTTTGTATTTCACTCTGCATTTCCCGACGCCGTGTCTTCATTTGAGGGTCTCCCTCCAGATCTTTATGCTCCTGTTTTACGTCATCTTTACTCATTTTTAGATCTTTTCTAATCTTATAATATTGAAAAGAATAGTCCAGTATGCCAACGACGATATAAAAAGCCATTACCCCTACCCATAACCATTTTATTAAAGAAGAAACTACAAGCAGGCCACAGGCTAACCCACAGTACGGTAGCGCCCGAAAAGTACTGGCATAATAATAAAAGAAAAAGGCAAAGATAAGAGATAGCATGATAACTTTTAGGCTGGATTTACATAATTCCACTACGCTATGTAAAGAGAATATCTGCTTAAAATTACTTACCGGATTTATATGCTCACTTTTAAAACCAATGGCCTTACTGGCAATAACCACCCCCACCTGAAGAAACACGCTACCCACAGTAGCAACTATTACCCCTGCGCCCAGAAACAGCAGTGCAGAAGTCAATGACTCTATCAAAGCATGAGTCAATTGCGTTAATGCATAAGAAAATGGTTTATTTACTAATTGTAATGTGAAAGTTATTGACGCAATCAGTATCAAAATCATCTTTTCAGTAAAGAAATGAAAATACAAATAAAGCGCAATCAGCTGAAATAATGATGTTATTTCAATACTTTTGACGACCTGCCCTTCCTTACGGCCATCACGTAATTTCTTTTCTGTAGGCTGTTCTGTTTTCTCGCTCATACAGATGGGAACCAGTCTTTCAGATAAATATAAAATTTATCGCTTTCAACCAAATAGTGATGAAGAGCATAAGGGAATGAGATCAGTAGCGTTAGTAAAACTAATATACTTTTGAGCGGCATTGAGAAGAAAAATACATTCAATTGTTGTGCCGACCGATTTAAAAGACCTAAAGCCAGATCGGCTAATACCATACATATTATGGCAGGAAGAGAGAAGCTGATGCATAATTGATAAAGCGTTCTCCACTCTGCCTGGATATATTTTAAAAATTGCCGGTCAAATAATAAAGTACGCCCTGGCGGTAAATATTGGTATGACTCATACAGAATGTTTAATATAAACTCCATGCCGCCGCTTATAAAGAAAATAACACACAAAAACTGGCTGAAAAGCAAGCCAAAAAGTGAGGTTTCAGCTTCCATTGTAGAATTGAATATCGTACCCATTGTCGCGCCACGTAAAGTATCAAGCAGAAACCCCGCCATATCAACGGCCCAAAAGGGAACCGCCGCACAAAACCCAATTAAAAAACCAATAATCACCTCTCCGGTGACTAACCCTAACCAACTGTAATCTTTACCAATATGCATAATAATCTTCTGCTGGTAAATGATTGGTAATATCGGAAAGGTAAGTGACATAAGCACGCCATTACGTAAAAGTGCGGCCCCTAAACTGCCACTTTTTAATAGGGGAAGTAATAAAGAAAGGCTCAATGGTCGAATAAAAGCCACAGCCAATGCAATAAGCCACTCATTTAACTGTTGTGTCATTCAACCATGCTCTCCAATTCGTAACATTATCTGCCGGGTATAATTCAACAGGATACCGCTAAGCCATGGGTAGCTGACCATTAAGGTTATTGCAATTGCCAATAAT
Organism: Salmonella sp. SAL04157; assembly: GCF_046551635.1. Lineage (NCBI taxonomy): Bacteria > Pseudomonadati > Pseudomonadota > Gammaproteobacteria > Enterobacterales > Enterobacteriaceae > Salmonella > Salmonella sp. SAL04157. Next base: position 473,490 of record NZ_JBGDVS010000002.1, on the reverse strand, counting down.
TTAATCATGAACTGTAGCGTTTGGTCCTGTATTTGAGTCAAGGCCTGAACAAGGCTTACGATGACACCAACTACCGATGCCACCAACACCACCGGCATAGACGTAAACAGGACGATCCATAAAAGTTGCGTTACAAATTGCGTCAATTCAGAATCATTCATGAAAAGCTCTGTACCAATTGCGCCAGTGTCAGATCCCAACCGCCTGCCAGTAAAAATATTAGCAGCTTAAACGGCAATGAAATGGTCATCGGCGACACCATCATCATCCCCATAGCCAGCAGTATATTTGAAATAAGCAGGTCAATAGCCAGAAAGGGAAGATAAATAAGTAATCCAATCCGAAACGCCTGCGTTAACTGACTCACCGTAAATGCCGGAATTAATATGAGCAAAGAATCAGGTTTTATCTTTCTTTTTATGTCTTCAGGCCAGGTTCGTTTTATCAAATTCCGAAAATAATTGGCTTCCTTTTCTTCAGAGTTTTTTTGCAAAAACTGTCGATAAGGCGCTAATGCTTTACTGTCCCACTCCGACGTCCAGAAAGGAGCGCCAGCGACCTGAACCGGATGCCAGCGCTCTTTTACAGCTAATAGCGTCGGCCCCATAATGAATAAGGAAAGTACAAGCGCAAGGCCATACAGTGCGATATTTGGGGGAACTTGTTGAATACCCAGAGCATTTCGTAAAATCGAAAATACCACCGCCAGTTTAAGGAAAGAGGTTCCCATGACGATAATGAGAGGCAGTATTGAAAGCAGAAACAATATACCAATCAGTTGCAAAGGCGAATCGGGTAAAGACATACTGTATCTCTCATGACACGACCTGGAACGCTATTATATTGTTCGCATATTATTTTTCTTATCAGGTTTACGCTGTATTTTTGGAAAGATACCAACGTGTAATACGCACCATAAATTCATTGCCACAGGCAATCAACTCACCTTGCCCAATAATACGGTCATTTACTCTTATCGTCACCTCTGGCGCAAAACATCCACCTACAGGCAAAACGTCCCCCGTTTTAAGTTGCCGTAATTGTCCAATTTCCAGACTCGCACGTCCGATCTCAAAGAGCACCTGCTGTGGTATCTGCTCAAGTTCGACTGAAGACGTTCCGTCACTCTTTGACATTGGGCTCCCTGACGCAAGTAGCGTTTCGATATCCTGGACTAATTCGTCAAATTTCATCGTGTTATCCTCTGTCAGCAATACCCTTGCGTAGATTCCCCCTGGTAGTTGAATAGCAAAAAAACCGAGTCTGATGTCGCCAAAGCAATGAATCCGAACGCCCATGCCGATTTCGATAGACTCAAGTTCAATTAATGTAAGCTGGCACCAGCCTAAATATACAGGGACTACAATAGGAGGAGCAGGATAAATCTGTTGACGCTCAGCAGAAAGCTCTCCGACTATATTGCGCAAAAAACCCGTTGGCCATGTAAAAATAATGCTATGGAACTCATGTTCTTCAACTATCCATTTAATATGCAACGCTAGCTGATGTGGTAGATTACTGCAGGATGTTGGCGGTTCGTTCTGACAGAGGGTGGCATCACTGGCTTGCAATAACGGCGCCAGCCCCCATTCAGCTATTCCATATAGCAATTCAGGATCGATAGCCGATCGATTAGCGGTGCCAATTAACCCTTCACACCAGCGCTGCCAGCATTGTTCTGCAATCCACACCCTACCCAGCTCATTATGATAATTTATGGTAAATAATGTCCCTTGCTGTACTGGATATTGTTGCATACTCAATGTCAGCTCACCAATGGTAGCGCCTTGCGTTGGAAGCATCTCCACCCACGGACGCTCTTCATTCGCTATTCTTAACATAGAATATCTCCAGGGAAATTATATACCCCATATGCAGCAACTGAGACTCCAGCCACTGCTTTAGCGCTTTCATCGAACGGTAAATTTCATGATGAGGGACATTGATTCTTAACTGGATTAGCCCCCCTGATTCACATACTTCACACTCTACACCGTCAAGATAACCGCCACTAACACGATAACGTTGCGTGAAAACCACGTTCTTATTCAATGCTGCAGGAGGATTATTCTCACCAATGGGTAATGCCTGGTGCATGAGTTGTTCAAAGTCCATACGTTCCGCCTCCGCCTCGTTATCATCCTGATAAGACTGGCATGGCAACCCTAGACTTCCTTCAACTTTGGTAATACGCATCGCTTAATACCATAGTAATTTTTTCTTTCTTTTTCATAAGCGCATTAAAATTCTTCTGTAATTCGCTTCGCCGGGAGACAAGCTGCTGATACTGATTTTCTAACTGCTGCCGTTGCGTCAAAAAGCTCTGCGCCTGAGTGAATAGCCCGGCCATTTGTTGTTTCTTATCCAACAATAAATGACAAGATAACGTACCTTGCCAGCCCATTAATTCTTTCAGTCTGGTAGTCACTGCTAAAGCACGCGTCTGGCAAATCTGCTGTTCCGTAATAATCGCCTGTTGCTGCTGATCAAGTACGGTAAGTTTGCCGCGTAATTGCTTTTCACGCCGCGCGATTATCTCCAGCAAAGTTTCCATGATCACTCGGTGAGTATTTGGTGTAATTTTTCTATGAGTAGCTCGGGGCCGCATACTTCATCCTTACTTTGTCGCAAAAATGTGCAAATATCCGGATAGGTATCAATGGCTTTGTCAGTATCTGTATCAACTCCTCGCTGGTATTCCCCAATGCGTATTAACAGTTCAACCTCCTGGTAAAGCGCCAGGCGCCGTCGCAATATAGCCGCCAGTTGACGATGCTCATGGCTGGTAACGACTGGAAAAACGCGGCTGAGCGTTGCCAACACGTCAATGGCAGGATAATGCCCCCTCTCTGCAAGCCGTCGGGATAGCACAATATGTCCATCAAGCAGTGAACGGACTTCATCCGCCAACGGCTCATTCATATCATCGCCTTCCACCAGTACCGTATAAAATGCGGTAATACTGCCTTTTTCCCCCATTCCTGTACGTTCTAAAAGTCGTGGCAATGCACTAAATACGCCTGGCGGATATTCCCCAGAAACCGCGGTCTCTCCGGCGGCCAGAGCGATTTCCCGTGCGGCCCTGGCATAACGCGTCAGTGAGTCGGCAAGCAAGACGACTCGCTTTCCATTATCGCGAAAAAATTCTGCTATCGTGGTGGCCACAAACAGCGCCCTCACGCGCTCTAAGGCGGGTCTGTCAGAGGTTGCGACAACAATGACACAACGTTTTCGGGTCTCTTCAGACAGTGTAAAATCGATGAATTCGCGGACTTCTCGTCCACGCTCACCAATTAACACCAGAACATTACTGTCTGCGTCTGGAGCATTACACAGCATCGCCAGAAGCGTGCTTTTCCCCACGCCAGGAGCAGAAAAAATACCCACTCGTTGCCCTTCGCCACAGGTCGCAACGCTATCAATAGCGCGAATCCCCGTCATTAATGGTTGAGTAATAGGCTGTCGAACCATTGCGGGAGGAGGCATTGCATCATAGTCTTTCCAGCAGACGTCGGGCAGTTCGCGGCCATCAAGGGGACGACCAAAGCCATCAATGACTCGCCCTAATAACGCTTCGTCCACGGGAACCTGATGGCGTCGCCTTAAGGCCATCACTTGCTGCCCGCAGTGAAGTCCGATAGTACTCGTAAAAGGAGATAGCAAAGCTTTGCTGCCATTAATCCCCACGACTTCAGCAAGTTCTTCTCCAGGCTTTATACAGCACAACTCTCCCATAAATACCCCAGGCAACCACGCATTTAACAACGTTGCGCTGACATCCTGAATTCGGCCCCATCGACAATAACCATCGGGGGGCGGATATTTCAGCCTCAGACGTTGCATCAATTCATTCTTCATCGTCCGCCAACTCCTCTTCGCTAAGGTCAATACTTTCTACTACTTGTATAAGGCTCTCCTCTCCTAATTCCTGCCATGACAAAATCGGTACGTCGAACAAGGTGGCTTCTGTAATTTTTCGCAAGAAACGTCGGGTGTCGACAGAAGTGACAATGAATAATTTGGTTGACTGCCTCAGCGCCTGCTCGATAAGTTGCAGGATCTGCGTCTTATGACGAGACGACAGCGCAGTATAGGTCCCCATTGCCGTCTGGCGAATGGATTCACGCACGAGGTTCTCAATACCTTCGCCGATCCGCAAAATCGGCAGCGGTTTTCCTTCCGGATTAAGACGACGCAGAATATGACGGCGAAGCGCGATACGGACATATTCTGTCAACATCAGGACATCTTTTTCACGTGGCGCCCAGTCAATTAAGGTGCCGAAAATAAGACGTAAATCTCTAATAGAAACCCGCTCTGATACAAGCCGCTGCAGAGTTTCAGCGATTTTATTAATGGGTAACTGGCGCTGAAGTTCTTTCACCAGCTCAGAGTAGTTTTTTTCCATCGCATTCATTAGATAACGCGTTTCCTGAACACCAATAAACTCTCCCATATGCCGAAGCAGGACACATTTTAATAAGGCAGAGATACGTTGGCTGCCCGCGAAAACGTCCAGTCCAAAACCTTGCGCCTTATGGGCCATATCTTTTGTAAGCCAACAGATCTGCCCCATCCCGTTCGGTAACGTCTGGCTGTCACCCACCACACTAGCGTCCGCGCCTATCAATAAATAATCCGCCTGGGCGGGAATAGATAAACTAAATACGGGTTCCTGATATAGCAGTACCGTCAATTTTTCGGTGGGTTCAGGCAAAACCTCAATATTCACCTCAGGGAGAGGGACGCCGGTGTCCTCAAATAAAAACCATCTCATGGCGTCAATATCACGAATCAGGTCGGCAGAATGTAACGTCGGGGTAAGACGTAAGATTAGAGGACATGCGCCGGGAACCATACTATCTTTTTCCGGTGCTTCGACGCCATTTGCGGAAACCACAGACTTTTTGCGACGAATGAGGATAATTGGCAATGCTAACAACGCTGAAAAGAAAGCGAGAGTGATAAAAGGAAAGCCAGGAATTAAGGCGAGGAGCATTAAAACCACAGCGGTTAATATTAGCGACTGAGGTTGTCTGGCAATTTGAGAACTCAACTCTGTCGCCAGGTTCTGGCGTTTCTCACCCGGAACACGGGTGACAATAATTCCCGCGCTAAGGGAAATCAGCAGCGATGGAATTTGTCCACATAAACCATCTCCGATTGACAGTACGCTATAAGTGTGAACAGCCTCACTCATCGACATATCATATTGTACGATAGCGATAATAATACCGCCGATAATGTTCACCAGAACAACAATAATACCGGCAATCGTATCGCCTTTAACAAATTTCATCGCACCGTCCATCGCACCGAGAAAGCGGCTTTCCTGCTGGACGTGCTGTCTTAATGTACGGGCATGGTCTGCATCGATAACTCCGGCACGCAAATCGCCATCGATACTCATTTGTTTGCCTGGCATCCCATCAAGCGAGAAACGTGCGCTAACTTCCGCCACCCTCTCGATACCTTTTGTAATGACAATAAACTGCACGATAGTAATGATGGTAAATACGACCAACCCAACGGTGAGATTTCCTCCTACGACAAACTTACCGAAAGCATCCACAATATTACCGGCATTATGTTGTAACAGTACCAGCCGTGATGTGCTGATTGTGAGTGACAAACGATATAATGTAGTAATAAGTAATAAAGACGGAAATACCGATAAATCGAGAGGGTCACTAAGATAAATAGCAATTAAGAGCAGGATCACTGAAAACATAAGGTTGATAGTAATCAGGATATCAACCATCCAGGTCGGCAAAGGTAACAGCATCATCACAATAGCGATTAATAACACCGTCGCCAGAACCATATCCTGCCGACCCGCGCATACACTGAGCCACTGTTGCGCCCTAGTTCCCTCACCTAACCATGAACGCATTGCGACTCCAGAAATTTTATTTGTCGATGATGTAATCGTAACCAGAGCTCGGCGGAGCTGGAAAGAGGAGGAGAACAGCTCATTGCAAGCCCGTCGCGCAACAAAAATAATCGCTGAGGAATACCCTGGAACGCTGCAGGTTTCCAGTGAGTTAAGGCTTTAAAAAGCAGATCTTCGTCTAAGAAGGTTTGCTTGAGTATCTGACATAAGTGAATACGACCGTTATGATAGTTTAGATAGGTTTCATATTGTCCTTGCCGCCAGAACATATTGGTTGCTAAAGGCCGTTCAGCCAATCCTGCTAATTGAATAAAAAGCTGAATATTACGTTCAGTAATGAGATCCCAATCCATCCTGCCGCCTCATGATGAGCCAGAACGCCAATTTACCTAAATATTGAAAGCCAGGTATCAGAATAAAACCTGATTTACCTTTACTTCACGAAGCGTTTCGAGAATTTGTTCACGTTGATCTTCGTCGTTAAAACAGTTATCGGGTATCAGCATAAACTGCGCATCAAGTTGTTGGAGTAGCCGATTGAACATCTTCGATGAAGAAACTATAGCGGTAAGTCTATCAAGCAACCAATCACTGAAAAGCCAGCGCTCACAAATAATATCGAGTAGTAGCGGCAGTAATGTATTAGGCGGCAACTGGCAAATCCACTCCTCACGCTGGCACTCTTTTTCAAGGCCAAGGAATAACAACAAACGACGCAAACGTACTAATGCTGCGGCCAAACGACTTTGCTCCGAGGGTTCGATGCATATGCTAAGTTCAAAGGCTATCGCTCTTAGCAAAATACGGACCCGTTCACAGCGATCCGGCCAGTCTGCCACGCGTCTGAACCACTGCGATAAGGGCATTTCATCGTTGTCTATCGCCTGTTGCATAAAACGCTTCAGCGAGGACAGCGTAGCGGTATCCACTTCGCCAAGTTCCAGTAAACTAAAAACGGCAAGTTCCCATCCCTCCTCCGCTGTAAGCGTATCCAGTTGCGATTGCAAATCGCGTTTTTTCTTTTTTGACAACCCGCCGGCAGTAAGCGCCATTGCAAGAGCGATAATTTGATACGCATTCTGTAAATCAGGATCACTATTCTCTTCGGTAAGCGGACGCAACGTTGCTCCATTATCCTCCTGTATTTGTTTTATCAAACGCAGCAAAGCCTGCTGTCTGCGCTCCAGTTTCTCAGCATCAGTGAATTTATAACTTTCGCGCAGTTTACCACTCAGCGCCATTCCTATTTCTTCCATCGTCTCATAGAGCGCTGCCCCCGTCGTTTCCTGTAACTCCTGGAGAGCTAACATTGAAGGCGAAATAACCTCTTGTTCCTCTATAACCTGGCCAGGGGTAAATGCTGTAGGGGGCGTCATTTTTATCTCATTAATTTTAATATTCATCGCTACCTCCTTTATCTTCACCATTACGTAACCATTTCAGTAACGCGTTGAAATGACGAGAAAGTGAAAATTCAACGGCATATCGTGTTGAGGAAAGTTCAGCCTGATCGGGAGAGAAACCAGACTCGATAATCAACGTAAACCGCTTGCCAAAAGTTTCACGCATCAATGCCTCTTTTTCAGGATGAATACGCAAATAAAGCGCTCCCTCTTCCGCCATAGCCGTAGCCTGGCGTGCCAGACGATGGCACATAACACTGTCTACCGACTGTTGGTCGAACCAGGCCAACAGAACCTGTTCTATACTATTTTTAATATGATGCTCTGCTTGATCGACCAATGAACGAAATTGATTTTCATCGTCTTGTAAATGTTTTACATGCTGTTCCAGCCATTCCACTTCCATTTTTTCCAGCGTATTTTTACGCAACCACGCTAGTTCTTGTTGCTGCTCAACTTTCTGTTCACGCTGATAACGATAGGCGTCTCGGATGATTTTTTCAGCCTTACGGTAAGCGGAGCTCACAATAGCATGTGAAACTCTCTTAGCTTGTTGCTCTTGTGCAAATAAAGTTAATTGTAATGTTATCCACTGTGACTCAATAATATTTCGAGCGGGTAGCTTATGGTTAATTTCCGTCAGTGGAAGTGAAGTGAAACTCATAGCAAATGCTCCATGAAGATAATCTCGGTAAGAGAAGTCTTCGGCCAAAGTATACGCTGCGGAGGGGGTAATAATACTAATAGCGCATGTAAAACCGCATCGTCATGCGCTTCCCGATTAAGAATGGCGGTACCGATCTGCAATGCAGTTTGTTGCATCACTTGCGGAGGAAGTAATTTGCCATCTCTTTGCCCCAACCAACCATATAGCTGCCAGATCTCATCCTCGCTAAACCACTGTAGAAGCAATTGCCGATACTCTGGTAGCATAAAATAGTCACTGCACCTGAGTTTGAATAATCCCAGCCCAAAGGCAAATGCCGATATACGCGGCGCAAGACGAACCTGCCGTTTTTGCCTGCCATTTAAACAGGCTGGAATAACAGAGCTTCCCCTTAGTCTATTTAACGCTCTGTCAAGAAGACGATCCAACTCGGGCCGATCGCCATAACGCCAGCAGTTTGAAGGATGAAAACCCAGCTTATCAAGCCATTCCGGTACAGCGTAACGAGCAGGTTGCCAGAAATAACGATAAAGTTGCAACACCTCGGGATCAGGTCGGCTCAAAAACGGCGTCTCAGGCAAAAATAGCCGATCAGGATGCCCACTCCTATTAACAGTCCTGTCAACGATAACATCAACTGATAAGGGTATTTCATCAACCACTTCTCCACCTTCCCTTTATTGGCGTTGATCACGTCCATAATCCAGAATGTTTGTTTCACGGGTACATCAGGTACCATTCTGAATTCAGCAGGCTGCATCAAGATACTAATCTTACTGTATTGCAACCCAGGAATTGACATTTCTATTAAATCTTTAATTTTTACCCGAAAGGCCTCCATATTGACCTGAGGTGAATATTTTATAAATACGGCAACTGAGCTCGGAGAAGCGTTACTCCCCTCATCATAAGTCGGTAGCGCAATTGTCACTTTTGCATTAATTACGCCCTCCATCTGACTCAGCATTCCTTCAATTCTTTGTTCTTTTAAAAAATTAATCTTCTGCTGTTCTTCCTGGGGTGATACCACTAACTGATTAGCCGGAAACATCTTATCCGCCGTTGTAAACTGACGATGCGGATAACCGTTAAGTCTAAGTAGTTCAACCGCGTTAATAAACTGCGACTGCTCGACACGTAAGGTAACACCGTCCTCTTCCTGTTTTTTTTCCGCATCGATATGATGCTGCATAAGTAATGCCAGCATTTGATTCGCCTCATCTTCTGGCAATGAGCGATAAAGATCCACATCACATGCCGTAAGAAAGAACGTAAGGACAGTAAGAAATACTATACGATGAACCTTCATGTCATGCTATCCAGCTTATTAAGCGCTTGCGATGCTGCGCCTGATATTCTGGCAAGATAATCGACGCCTACCGTTAACTGCATATAATCCATTTGTCTGGTCAACATAACCTGCGGTAATAAAGCACTGGCGTTACTGGTGGATGCATCATCTTTCAGCAATTGTTCAAAAAAATTAATTTGCTCCTGGCTCGGTTCTGCAGAGGACTTTACATAAGATTGAGTGCTTACAGGCACTACGCTCATATCAGAAATATTCAATTTTCAAACCCCTCATTTGGTGCAGGAAATAACAGACGCAGCGCCATAGCCTCTGGCAAATCAATATCCGATAAAATTTTCGCGGCTTTTAGCGGCTCATTTAAACCCGCCAACAATAATGCCAGACATACCAACTGTAATTTTTTATCCGGAACAATAACCGTTAGCGCTGGTAACATCGCATGTACCTGGGAAATCAGGCTATGGTTAACGCCCGCAAACATGATTTCCAGCAGCAACCGTCGAACATCGTCGCTAATAACTTCAGATTTTAGCAATGATTCCACTAAGCATATCCTTGATCATTTTGATCAGTGAACTTTCGTAATTAATAAATGTAGAATACTGCTGTAAGGCAAATTGCGCTTTAATCATCGATTCTGGGTTGAGCAAATCATTACCATTCATTTTGTCATTAATGGCCTGGCCTGCCTGGTGCGCCATGTGGGAGAGCATATCCACTAATTGTGCAATATCCATAATGCTTTTCCTTAAAATAAAAACATCGTAAGGATACTGGCAACATAGCAAAATTTAGAAAGCAATGAACATCCGGTATATACCTGAAAACGATTACTCCGGCGCACGTTGTTCTGGCGTTACCTGAGCCAGCAAACGATATAATGGGCTGCTGACCTGCATACCGGTCATTGCCATCCCATCCATACCGAAGCGAGTAAAACTCATTAGTCCATAGGTAATATCATTAAGACGCTCTAATAAATGAGGCTGTAGTCCCAAACTACCACTCCAGTATGAATGCGTCATTACCGTCGCGGTTAAGGCTAATCTACCTCCCAGGGAGACAGCTTTAGCAATCGCCATACTTTTGCGTTGATTGACAAAACAATTAGCAATACAAAAAACGGCATTGCCTATACTGTCGTGAGCCATAGGCAAATGATGTTTATGATGGTAGATAAGACAGGCGACATCCGCGATGGCAATAGCAAGGCCAATTCCCGCCAGGGCTAAGAGCGGTGCGCCTCCACCACTTAGCACTGTTAATGCTATTCCAGCGGAACAGCATAAAATCTGTCCGCCCAAAATGACCGTTTGCCAACTAAAAATTTCTTTTGGAAAACACTCTATCACTCGTTTCGCAAGTCCGGCCAATAACCGCTCATTTCCTTGTTGAGGACCTATTCTACCACTCTCCATATTGGTTTCCGGATGTGGCAATGAGGGACATGGAGGTGATTCCTCAGGCGCGTTAACAGGACGTTGCCCTCCTACCTGAGCATTTGGGCTAACAGGTTTCATGGTTCTCCCCGAGATGTATGACCAGAACTGTCCATTAATGCAGGTGCAGTAGCAGATTGACAGAGCGCTGCCATTTGTTCCGCCAATAACGCACTGGGATCGGCATGAAGTTCATCAACAGAATTTTCCTGATCGTCGCCAGAGGGGCGGGCAAGGCAATAATCCAGTACCGCACCTATCGCCGTCAGGCTAACGGAGGTAATTACACTCCCCATGTCCAAAGAGGCCGCAATATTTTCAGCCGCGGGCAGTGGAAACTGTAGGGGTAAAACCAACATAGAAATAGCGATTCCTGAACGTATTAATAAAGAAAGACAATTAGCAAGGGTGTTAGCGCAGTTAAGACTTGCCCCACATTTTAAGGCCAGCGCACTGACCACAAGAGCAACGCTATCACTGGCGGTTTGTAATGGCTCCTTTTGCTGACATATCGATTGATAATTATGATACGCACAGCAAGCATCCCCAATAGCAATCACGAGCGCCGCCCCCGCAAGAATAGCAATGGGTAATCCTGCCCCGCCAGAAATTACCGCTGCAGCAACCGATAACCCAAACACGACTGTCGCACCCAGCGCACGAATAGTGTATTGCATAAAATGTATAGCATAATCCCTCTGCTGCCTTATTTGTTCAGGCGTAAGCAGCACAGGGGCTGCGGGGGTGCCAGGCGCTGGAATTTCAGGGGGAGGAAACGATACCTCCTTCGCTTGTATATCGGAAGGAGGACTATTACCATCGACTATATTACTTGCCGCTGACGGAATATGAATTTTCATATTTCGTTCTGTTATTTAAGCAATAAGAGTATCAACCATTATTTGCGCATTCTGGCGAATCTCACTCCATGAGGCATCCGCATAACTCATCTTGATTGCGGTTTGAAAAGCCTCTCTCGCCAACCCGGGTTCCCCCATCATTTTGAGACAGACGCCCGTTTGGTAAACCGGTTCTGGATGGCTGGCATCCAGCATCAAGGCATGTCCATAGAAATTAATGGCCGTCGTGTATTCTTTAAGCATCATCCAGGTGCCAGCCAATGCAATATGGGCACGCCAACTCCATGGCTGGGCCATCACCAGCCAACTAAAATCGATTACGGCGCGCGAATAATCCCCCTCCTGCCATGAGGCGTAACCACTGGCATAAACGGTTTCCGGATCAACGGATAATAGCTGTTTCAGAATGTCTTCGGGTATTTTATTTTTCTGATCTTCTTTCATCATCATACCTATTGATTGTTATTTTCACGTGATAATGATTTACGTCAGGAAGGTCATTTAAAAACGTCGCTGGATAAGATGCTCGGCGGATAAAACTGTCCAGTTATCGCCATCAAGCTGTGTAAAGGTCGCTCCCATTACTGTCAGGATGCGCAATAATTTCCTGCGTAGCATGGCTTTTTTTTCATCCAGAACGTCGGTGATTATCAACATCTTTAAACATGTTAACTGCGGGTGATGCACAAATATCCCGCGTAAAAGTCCCAGTAAGTGAAACAATTGCTGTGGTCGAGGTTGCCCGGGCGTCAGGCGCCTGAACTCACAAATAATCATTTCTTTTGCCTCAATACGATAGATCACCAGGTAAGGCGATAATATAAACTGCTGCCCAAGTAATATGGCGGTCTCCCCTAAATATGCAGGCTCAGTAAACACCTGATGCCGACGCAACCATTGCTCTATTTCTTGCACCATGTTTACCTCGTTAATGCCCGGAGTATTTCAGCAAGAACCGTGACCAGTGACGACCCCACGCCGATGATTTGCTGCATAATTTCAGTTGCTTTCTCCATAATTTCCGTCAGGGATTTATTATAAGATTGGGCCCCATTTTGTTGCAGGTCGGCAATCGCTTTATCTTGATCACTTTGACGTTGCGCTACACCAGCCCCCAGGCCCATGACGCCCCCAGCTGTGTGGCCTACGGCTTGACCCGCTATAAGACCGGTTTCCCCGCCTACGGCCCCTAATCCTATCGTCAGTACACCCGACAACATTGCGCCACCCGCAGTAATCATTGATGCTCTAAACGCTTCATCAATTGTTTTCATTTGCGTCTGTAAAACATTGACTTGCAGTTCCCAGGCCAGCCGTTGTTTTTCTACGTTATAGCTGCGCATGATATCGCGCAGCTTTTTGGCAAGCTCCATTAGCTTCATCCAGATATCATCAAATAACAGAAGCATTGATTCAGTACCCATTCCCTCCCCGGAGGGAGATGGAGTGGAAGAAGGTGTTAACAAGGAAGGCGCTGGTAATACCAGTGCTACGTTACTCGCTTCCATATTTTTATCCTCAGATTAAGCGCGATAGCCAGCTATTCTCGCCTGAACGCTACTATAGTGATCAATGGTATCTAATACATCTCTAAGCGCGGCACCGCTCCCCTTATAAAGCTCCTCTAAGCGTTTTTGTTCTATCTTTTTCTGGTTTTCTGTTTGTTGCATTATGAAATCCAGAAACCGTTGCTGAGTTATTAATTGCTCTATTTTCTTTTCGATCTTCGCTTTTTCTGTGTTAACCATGCCAGTATTCATCTGACTGGCGCCCTCGGTTGCACATCTGATAGCCTGTAAGCCTTTAAATGAACAATCCCTCAGTAAGGCATACAGGATTTTTTTGAACATATTGAAGAGAACTTTATTACGGAATTTTTTTAACAGGAACTTTCCACCTTCTTGCACACATTTTTCCAGGGCTTCTTTTGCCGCTTCTTTTGCCATGGCTTTCACCCCCTCTTTCGTAAAGCTTTTTCCCGCGCTTCGCGTCATATTATTTTCTACGTTACGAGAAAACTCGGCAGCCTCCTCTGCCATCTCATTCGCCATAGCCATTTCACGTTCAAGCGGCTCAAATTGTTTGGAAAAACTTTCGCTCACTTCTTCGCCAAACTTTTCAGCCAACTCCTCTATTTCTGCTTCCCCTGCACCTACCATACGCTCAACCACTTCCTCGCCAAAACCGGAGTCAAGCACTTTTGCAGCTGCGCCAGATAAACCTCTCGTCGCCATAAAAGCACGGCCAATCTGGAAAACATCCAGTGCCAGCGCGACGGCTTCACAACCAAATTGAATCTTACTTGTCACGTCAATAATTGCCTGACAGGTATCGTGGTCAGCACCGCACATCATTGCCGTTTCGGCTCCGGCTTTAACCATTCCTGCACAACCTGCGGCTATATAAGCTACGCCGCTAGCCATTTCTGTGGGATTACCGGACAGAAAACCCTCCACAACTTTTAAGGCGCCAATCACAGTTTCAAATATGCCGGTAATCCAGTCAAAAATAGCGCCAAAAATGCCCGCTTTACGCGCTTTATCCTCCTGCTCTATCGCTTTCTGGATCTGCTCCTGATACTCCTTTACCTGCTTATCACGTAATGCATTTTGCACCTCAGTTGCCCGCTCAAGCTGTTGGCATAACGATTGAGCGTTATTACCAAAAACGCTGAGTATTAATGTCGTCATCAACATTGATAAAACCGCGGGATTGGTCTGCAAAAAGTCAGGCAATGATGGACGCTTATGATTTCCGGGTACGGCATCAAGCAGTTGCTTCAACGCATTGCTTGCCTCCTGAAGACTAATTTTCCCTGATAACAGGCACGCGGCGTTGCCATCGCCAAAAGTAGAATTCACACGATGCTGGCGCTTTCCCAGCGAACCCGAGGAAACGCAACTGACATTGCTTAAGTGATGATGTGTTAAGGCGGTTACTCCTGCGGCGCTGTCGCTATTACTGTGAATTCGATTCATTTTTAGCTCCTGTCAGAAAGTTGCTGTAATATCTTTTCTGCACGCTGTCGGAGAATTTGATGTTCACTGACCTCGCCGCAAATACGCACCACGGCCTTTAACGCTTTGATTGCATAACAGACGTTATCACACGCGAGATAGCATTCCGCTGCGGCCCATGGCGCCTGCGGCGCATCAATCTTAATTTGTGCCGCGCGTCCATAAGCGTATATCGCTTCCCCCCAATGTTTTTGAGCCTGGCAGCATTCCCCTAACCTAAACCAGTAGTCAAATGACCAGGCATCATATATCGTCAACAATTGAAAAAGTCGCGCTGCGCCGGCGAACTCTTTTACCTCCATAAGCTGCATGGCATAGCGATACAGAGTATTAAGCGGCTGTGTAACATCGTCATCCAACAACATACGCAGCGAGCCGCCACGCCGGAAAAACCGCATCGTGTCATGTGCCTGTTGTAGGGTCGGGTCTTTTTTCATGAGTACGTTTTCTGCGCTATCATACTGGAAATTTCCCCCCACTTACTGATAAGCCCTGTCAGTTGGGTAAGGACAGCGTTAAGCTCCTGAGACATTTTTTGAATTGTTATCTGCCCCTGACTCATAAGATCGGTATTCCGGTTGGCGTCATTATCCAAAGCCGCTTTGATCGCCTGTAGGCCACCTTTATCCAGCTTCCCATGATCGCCATATTTAGCCATATAATCATCAATGGTCATACCATCGATGAGAATACCATTATCACGCATGTATTTAATTACATCCTCAGGCACCTCCTCTTTGGTTTTAGCATCCCCTTTGGCTGCTTTAGCAATCACCTCATCCATCTCATTTGACTTTTCCTGGGTATTTCTGGCACGTTCAGCGTTCTTCTGGACTTCAATAAATTTATCGTTTGCGATAGCCTGAATAACCATAAGGAGAATAAGCAAAACACCATACCCTTCGGCAAACGGATTTTGCTGGGATAAGTCATCCTGACTTCCTGTATCAGTGTTACTGACGCCGAAGCTATTTTTAAACACAATAGGGTTTTGACTTCCCCATAAGATGTTTCCTGAAGACATTATGCTTTACCTTTTTGTTTTTCCTGACGGTATCTCCACCGGGGCTTGAGCATTAAGTTGTTTCAGTCGTACTTCAAGTTGTTTAAACAAACTTACTATTTTCTTTAAATCCTTCTCGGCCTCCTGGTTAACCCCGGCAACGCCTTGTGGAAATAGGTTATGAAGAATACTCTCTGTCTCTCTGCTCTTTTTGGGGCTCTCTGCACTTTCAGCAAGCTGTTGACTCACCTTAGCCCGGATTTGGTGAAATTTTTTAAGACAGTGATTTAGCTGCATGTAACTTTGCTCTAAATCACGATATTCACTAAATGCAGCCTTTTTCTTTATCATCATGCCCCTCCATATACACGATAGATAATTAACGTGCTAACTAAGAGCCTATCCCATTAGAGCTATTTTACTTGCCATTTTAGACCTGGGCAGTGCTCGCCAAAACGCGTTAGCGTTTTGAACGCCGCTAGCGGCGGCCCGAAGGGCGAGCGTAGCGAGTCAAACCTCACGTGCTACGTGTACGCTCCGGTTTTTGCGCGCTATCCGTGTCCAGGCTGGCTGCGCCAATTAACGCCTGGTGGGATAGGCTCTAAGATATTTTTACTTTACTCTTGCTCACTCACTACAAGTGCGCTGTTATGGTAACGATAATAAATAATGTTGATGATATTTTCGGCCTGCTCGATCGCTTCAAGCAATAAGGTGTTTTGCTGATATTGCTGCGGATCCTGTAACTTACCGTTGTTCTCTTCTAACTGTTTCCGGGCAGCCCTTAATTGTAAAATTATGCCTTTGGCCTCTTCACGCGAATGAAGCAGCAAATCTTCTAACCGGGTCAGAGTTGTCATTTTCCACTCACTTAAAATCTAATGGATAGTTAATCAAAGTATCATTATGTTTAATCGTTACCACATCGGCACTCAGATGGACAATTTCTCCCCCATTGGGTAACAATGCCCCTACACGTAAACGCTCTTTATTCGTCAGTAATAAGTAATTACCATGGCGACTCTGTACAAAGCCAGCCACTGGCGCAGGCAGATACTTGCTTTCATCATGAGAAGGCGCAATATCCTGATAAATTAAAGAAAGAGCGGGGTCCTTTTTCTTTAATGCTGCTAACGTTTCTTGCAAAATGCGTTGATGAGATTCATCCAGTACACCACTGATAACAAAAGAGCGCCGCATTGGCGTAACATTGACAAGCCCCACTAAACCGTTCTCTATTATCGCAGAAATAATATCATCCCCCTGAGACTGATGAGAATGACTAATCTGCCAGTGCAATAACCCGGGAATATCTGCAAGTAATGGTTGAACCTTACGCCATTGCTGATCCATTTGTATATCATCATGAATTAACACGCTTCCCGGCCCTTCGCTGGATACTTCAGCATGCGGGTAACCCATTTTTATCAAAACATCCTGCACTTCTCGTACCAATAAGTCATCACAGATTACACCATCCCGATACATGACCCCCCATGATTCGAGAGTCGCTCTCACCTTTTGCATCTGTTCGCTTGACGAGCAATAACCGGACAACTGCAGGCTGCCATCTTCTTTCCATTGCGCCCGCACATAATGAATATTGCTTTTGTCTAATAAAAACTTAACCCGCAAAGGTAAGTCATTTACCGTTTCAGGCTGACCGCCAATACTTAACAGGACCCCCATTCCACCGATGAAAATCAAGAATACGCCAGCCAACCACCAGTACCCTGATCTGGAAACGGGTATTTGATAATCAGCAAGTTCACAATCCTGTTTACCAAACGCGATAGCCACTCCCGCAACCTGCAAAACCCCACTGGATGGTAGCGGCTTATTTGGATTAAATCTGCGGCCGTTAACTTTAACTCTGGCTTTCCCGGCATCAACAAATAAACTATCTGCCTGTTCTCTCAGAATAATTTTTTCATTTATAGTAAG
Source organism: Salmonella sp. SAL04157 (assembly GCF_046551635.1). Lineage (NCBI taxonomy): Bacteria > Pseudomonadati > Pseudomonadota > Gammaproteobacteria > Enterobacterales > Enterobacteriaceae > Salmonella > Salmonella sp. SAL04157. Next base: position 455,952 of record NZ_JBGDVS010000002.1, on the reverse strand, counting down.
CGGAATACAAATATCGCATCCTTTCTCCCCCAGTGACAGGTTACCTTCATTCAGCCATACTTCCCGGCCTTGTAAAACGTGACCTAAAAAACGTATTTTCCATGAGCTCTTTGGATTAACCATGAGATATGCCATTATTTACTACTGAGGCTTTAATCAAAAAAAGCCTGATTACACTATGTACTTGAGTCGTATCATTGCGAAACAAATGACCTACGACAGGAATATCGCCCAATAAAGGAATTTTGTTTTGCGAGTGGATTTGTTTACCTTGTTTAAATCCTCCCAGCAATAGACTTTGTCCGGCCAATAATGTGGCCTGCGAAGCAATTTCAGAATTTTGCACTTCGGGCAGCGGGTCTGTTTCGCTTTGCGTATCACTTTGTTGTCCATCCTGAATATTAAGATTAAGCATTATTTTTTGCGTGCCATTGTCATTTAACAAGCGAGGTGTAACGCGCAACAAAGAACCCGTAGTGATGGATTCAAGTTTAGCCACTTTTTCTCCCTGCAGTTTGGTATAGAAAGTAATATTCTTATCCAGCACAGCCTGGATATTATTTAAAGTCACCACAGATGGCTGGGAAAGTACATAAGCCTGAGAGCTTTTTTCCAGGGCATTCAAACGCACCATAAAGTTTGAGGTATCGCTGATTACCGTTGAAAAACCGCTAGCTCCACCGTCATTCAAACCTGTATTGAACGCAATTTTCTTGCCACCCAGCGACACTGCCGTTCCCCAGTCGATGCCTAACTGGTTAATATCGCCAGCATTAACATCGATAATTTTCACCGAAATCTCTATCATCTGCTGGCGTTGATCTAATTCTGTGATGAGTTTCCGATACCCGGCCATATTGGCCGCATAATCACGAACGATCACTGCATTCTGGCGTGGGTCGGCAGCAAACATGGGCAATGCCTGTGTAGCGGGTGAACCATTGTTCGTCGATGACGCCGGGACGCTGGTTTTACTCATCTCACGCAATACACTCACGACCCCAGGAACCACGACGGACTGATCGCGATATTGGTATTGGGTATCCATCGCAGTGGCATACTTAAGCGTATATATACTTACACTCACCGCACTGTCTTTTCGTTTGATTAACGCATTATCCAGCACTGAAGCTAATTGACTAATACGGGTCAGGCAACTGGGAACACCGCTCACCTCCACAGCTCTGGTACCGGTAATTTCTTTAACCTCGCATCCCGGTGATGAAAGGATATTCTGGCTGCGTAAGTAATGAATGAACCGCCCAGTAGATAAAATATTGAAAGTGATAACCTGATGTTTTAATAACGATGCAGGATATACATATAACATGCTACCATCAAACCAGGTAAGCAAATCATATTGTGCTGCCAGGTTATTCAAAATATCGACCGGTGGTCCAGGCGGAATTTTTCCACTAAATGTAGCTGTTATCAACGGGCTAATAGTAATAGCCGTATCATAGTTCTCTGAGAGCAGATGTAAAACCTCTGCTAATGGCATTTGTCTGGCATAAAGGGTGAAGTCATTACCTTTCCATGATAACTCATCACTCTTTGCCGTATTGAGTATAAATAGTAAAATTAAAATTAAACGTTTATTTACTACCATTTTATACCCCACCCGAATAAAGTTTATGGTGATTGCGTATTACATTTTTTAAAATGCAAGTTAAAGCCAGGTGTTTTTCTATCTCAATAGCAATAAGCTCAGAGCTACTACTTGTGGTATAATAACCGTTTAACCATCCCCCATCCGCTGTGAGCTGTATAGCATAATCATGGACATCCGGGTGTGCTGCAAGCAGTAGTGTCACATAGGCAAGACAAGGCTTAGGTAAGCTTTCCAGGTCATTTAAGAACAAAGAAATAGAAAATGCTTCTGAGAAAATTTCTCCTCTGGCAGGATGCCCATCAATAGTCATTATCCAGGATCGGCTATTACCTTCGGCCTTGATATCCTGAATTAATGGAATGCCTTTTAAAACTGCCAGCATGAATCCCTCCTCAGACATAAATGAGAGTTTCTATCAAATTCGCTCACAACCACATCCGTAAAAAGCCTGATTCACATTTATTTCGACTATACTCTTCTTGTACAATATCAAGATGCTGTCTACATACACCTTGTGACAGGCGATTCTATCATTCGGATTTTCCGATAAATTCACAATTACACATTCAGTATTGACATAAAAAATTACAATTTGAAAAATTATTTATTAAATAAACTGTTACGATGTTTTTACATCGCCGCTTTATTAAAAAGTAATTGTAGTCATCGACTGGGTTATATATGAAGAAATTTACCTTCCTAATGATAACACCATCGATTAATCTTCTGATGAAACTATATGTACTGCGATAGTGATCAAGTGCCAAAGATTTTGCAACAGGCAACTGAAGGAAAGCATTATGAATTTGCTCAATCTCAAGAATACGCTGCAAACATCTTTAGTAATCAGGCTAACTTTTTTATTTTTATTAACAACAATAATTATTTGGCTGCTATCTGTGCTTATTGCAGCTTATATATCAATGGTTCAGAAACGGCAGCATATAATAGAGGACTTATCTGTTCTATCCGAGATGAATATTGTACTAAGCAATCAACGATTTGAAGAGGCTGAGCGTGACGCTAAAAACTTAATGTATCAATGCTCATTAGCGACTGAGATTCATCATAACGATATTTTCCCTGAGGTGAGCCGGCATCTTTCTGTCGGTCCTTCAAATTGCACGCCGACGCTAAACGGAGAGAAGCACCGTATCTTTCTGCAGTCCTCTGATATCGATGAAAAAAGCTTTCGTCGCGATAGTTTTATTCTTAACCATAAAAATGAGATTTCGTTATTATCTACTGATAACCCTTCAGATTATTCAACTCTACAGCCTTTAACGCGAAAAAGCTTTCCTTTATACCCAACCCATGCCGGGTTTTACTGGAGTGAACCAGAATACATAAACGGCAAAGGATGGCACGCTTCCGTTGCGGTTGCCGATCAGCAAGGCGTATTTTTTGGGGTGACGGTTAAACTTCCTGATCTCATTACTAAGAGCCACCTGCCATTAGATGATAGTATTCGAGTATGGCTGGATCAAAACAACCACTTATTGCCGTTTTCATACATCCCGCAAAAAATACGTACACAGTTAGAAAATGTAACGCTGCATGATGGATGGCAGCAAATTCCCGGATTTCTGATATTACGCACAACCTTGCATGGCCCCGGATGGAGTCTGGTTACGCTGTACCCATACGGTAATCTACATAATCGCATCTTAAAAATTATCCTTCAACAAATCCCCTTTACATTAACAGCATTGGTGTTGATGACGTCGGCTTTTTGTTGGTTACTACATCGCTCACTGGCCAAACCGTTATGGCGTTTTGTCGATGTCATTAATAAAACCGCAACTGCACCGCTGAGCACACGTTTACCAGCACAACGACTGGATGAATTAGATAGTATTGCCGGTGCTTTTAACCAACTGCTTGATACTCTACAAGTCCAATACGACAATCTGGAAAACAAAGTCGCAGAGCGCACCCAGGCGCTAAATGAAGCAAAAAAACGCGCTGAGCAAGCTAACAAACGTAAAAGCATTCATCTTACGGTAATAAGTCATGAGTTACGTACTCCGATGAATGGCGTACTCGGTGCGATTGAATTATTACAAACCACCCCTTTAAACATAGAGCAGCAAGGATTAGCTGATACCGCCAGGAATTGTACACTGTCTTTGTTAGCTATTATTAATAATCTGCTGGATTTTTCACGCATCGAGTCTGGTCATTTCACATTACATATGGAAGAAACAGCGTTACTGCCGTTACTGGACCAGGCAATGCAAACCATCCAGGGGCCGGCGCAAAGCAAAAAACTGTCATTACGTACTTTTGTCGGTCAACATGTCCCTCTCTATTTTCATACCGACAGTATCCGTTTACGGCAAATTTTGGTTAATTTACTCGGGAACGCGGTAAAATTTACCGAAACCGGAGGGATACGTCTGACGGTCAAGCGTCATGAGGAACAATTAATATTTCTGGTTAGCGATAGCGGTAAAGGGATTGAAATACAGCAGCAGTCTCAAATCTTTACTGCTTTTTATCAAGCAGACACAAATTCGCAAGGTACAGGAATTGGACTGACTATTGCGTCAAGCCTGGCTAAAATGATGGGCGGTAATCTGACACTAAAAAGTGTCCCCGGGGTTGGAACCTGTGTCTCGTTAGTATTACCCTTACAAGAATACCAGCCGCCTCAACCAATTAAAGGGACACTGTCAGCGCCGTTCTGCCTGCATCGCCAACTGGCTTGCTGGGGAATACGCGGCGAGCCACCCCACCAGCAAAATGCGCTTCTCAACGCAGAGCTTTTGTATTTCCCCGGAAAACTTTACGACCTGGCGCAACAGTTAATATTGTGTACACCAAATATACCAGTAATAAATAATTTGTTACCACCCTGGCAGTTGCAGATTCTTTTGGTTGATGATGCCGATATTAATCGGGATATCATCGGCAAAATGCTTGTCAGCCTGGGCCAACACGTCACTATTGCCGCCAGTAGTAACGAGGCTCTGACTTTATCACAACAGCAGCGATTCGATTTAGTACTGATTGACATTAGAATGCCAGAAATAGATGGTATTGAATGTGTACAATTATGGCACGATGAGCCGAATAATTTAGATCCTGACTGCATGTTTGTGGCGCTATCCGCTAGCGTAGCGACAGAAGATATTCATCGTTGTAAAAAAAATGGGATTCATCATTACATTACCAAACCAGTGACGTTGGCTACCTTAGCTCGCTATATCAGTATTGCCGCAGAATATCAACTTTTGCGAAATATAGAGCTACAGGAGCAGGATCCGAGTCGCTGCTCAGCGCTACTGGCGACAGATGATATGGTCATTAATAGCAAGATTTTCCAATCACTGGACCTCTTGCTGGCTGATATTGAAAATGCCGTATCGGCTGGAAAAAAAATCGATCAGTTAATTCACACATTAAAAGGCTGTTTAGGTCAAATAGGGCAGACTGAATTGGTATGCTATGTCATAGACATTGAGAATCGCGTAAAAATGGGGAAAATCATCGCGCTGGAGGAACTAACCGACTTACGCCAGAAAATACGTATAATCTTCAAAAACCACACCATTACTTAATATTATCTTAATTTTCGCGAGGGCAGCAAAATGAAAGAATATAAGATCTTATTAGTAGACGATCATGAAATCATCATTAACGGCATTATGAATGCCTTACTACCCTGGCCTCATTTTAAAATTGTAGAACATATTAAAAATGGTCTTGAGGTTTATAATGCCTGTTGCGCATACGAGCCTGACATACTTATCCTTGATCTTAGCTTACCTGGCATCAATGGCCTGGATATCATTCCCCAATTACATCAGCGTTGGCCAGCAATGAATATTCTGGTTTACACAGCATACCAACAAGAGTATATGACCATTAAAACTTTAGCCGCAGGTGCTAATGGCTATGTTTTAAAAAGCAGTAGTCAGCAAGTTCTGTTAGCGGCATTGCAAACAGTCGCAGTAAACAAGCGTTACATTGACCCGACGTTGAATCGGGAAGCTATCCTGGCTGAATTAAACGCTGACACGACCAATCATCAACTGCTTACTTTGCGCGAACGTCAGGTTCTTAAACTTATTGACGAGGGGTATACCAATCATGGGATCAGCGAAAAGCTACATATCAGTATAAAAACCGTCGAAACACATCGGATGAATATGATGAGAAAGCTACAGGTTCATAAAGTGACAGAGTTACTTAACTGCGCCCGAAGAATGAGGTTAATAGAGTATTAACCAGGGGCATCCGATGGTATTAAGCATTGGTCATATTTTGATGAGCCTTACGCCACGCAGTATTGCTCATCATCGACAAAATCCATACGGATGCCCTGGTATGCCGCACCATTTATCACTACCTTAGTCTTCATTTAATCATGATATAGTAGAATCCCCTTATTTAACGGGCTTTACCATGTCGTATTCTATCGGCGAATTTGCCAGACTATGCGGTATCAATGCCGCCACGCTAAGGGCATGGCAGCGACGCTATGGTTTATTGAAACCGCAGCGTACTGATGGCGGGCATCGCTTATACAGCGATGACGATATTCGACAAGCGCTTAGCATCCTCGACTGGGTGAGAAAAGGCGTACCGATAAGCCAGGTCAAACCCTTACTATCGCGTCCGGTCATTCGCCTGGGCGATAACTGGATAACGATTCAGGAGACGATGCTTCAACATCTCCACGAAGGGCGAATTGACGCGCTGCGGCAGTTGATTTATGACTGTGGCCGGGAATATCCTCGCGCAGAACTGGTGACCCATTTATTGCGTCCGTTGCGCAGCAAAGTGTCCGCGCATCTTCCCGCCGTGATGACGCTGCGCGAAATACTGGATGGCATCATTATTGCCTACACCTCTTTTTGCCTTGAAGGCGACAGAAAAGCGCCTGGCAACAATGCCTTTATTAGCGGATGGCATCTCTCGGATCACTGTGAAATCTGGCTGGAAGCGTTGACTCGTACCGGACAAGAGCTGCGGCTCAATGTGCTTCCCTCTCCACCAGCCATACTGGCGCCCGAGCTGTTCGCCCAGAGAAAATGGTTCCTGGTGACCACCGGAAAGCTCACTACCGGGCAGAAAAAACAGCTTGCCCAGTGGCGCAACGTGGTCGCTTCGCTGGAGGTTATCACACTATAAGCGCTGAAATAGATTTCTTCCCCTCATTCTATCTTATTGATATTTAACTACGTCAAAAAAATTCCCGCGAAAACTTAGACAAAAAAACAAAGTTGTGTAAGTTTTAAATCAGCGTGAGATAACATTTTGCGCCATTGGCGTCAGTCGTCGTACTTTCAATAAGGGGCAATCATGAATAACAAACCCGTAGTCGGCATTAGCGGATGTCTGACTGGCGCCGCGGTACGCTTTGATGGCGGACATAAGCGTATGGATTTTGTCATGAACTCTCTGGCACCGTGGGTGGACTACAAACCGATCTGCCCGGAGGTGGCGATCGGCCTGCCCGTGCCTCGCCCTGCGCTGCGTCTTATCCAGACGACCTGTGGCGACATTCGGATGCGTTATAGCCATGCCCCGCACGATGACGTTACCGAGCGAATGAATGCCTTTACCGATCGGTTTCTGCCAACAATAGGCGAACTGGCGGGGTTTATTGTGTGTGCAAAATCGCCCAGTTGCGGAATGGAGCGCGTTCGCCTGTATGATGAAAAGGGTAACAGGGGCCGCAAAGCTGGCACGGGGCTGTTTACCGCCGCGATGATGGACAAATATCCCTGGCTGCCGATAGAGGAAGATGGTCGCCTGCACGATCCGGTACTACGCGAGAATTTCATCGCTCGTATCTTCGCGCTACATGAATTAAATGCGCTACGCGCGCAGGGCTTGAGTCGTCATAGTTTGCTCGCGTTTCATAGCCGATACAAACTTCAGCTTCTCGCCCACCACCAGGCCGGCTACCGCGAAATTGGCCCTTTCGTCGCGCGTCTGCATGAGTGGGACGATCTGGATGCCTTCTTTGTCCGATACAGAGAAAAACTGATGGCTATCCTGCGCCATCCCGCTTCACGTAAAAATCACACCAATGTGCTGATGCATATCCAGGGCTATTTTCACCGTGCGTTGAACAGCAGGCAACGCGCGGAATTACGCGAGGTGATTCTCGGCTACCGGGCGGGCCGACTACCTATCCTGGCACCGTTAACGCTGCTGAAGCACTATCTGGCGGAACATCCGGATGACTATCTACGCAGCCAGAATTATTTTGAGCCGTACCCTGATACATTAGGGCTGCGCTTAGCCATCACCTGATAACCCTGCGCATCGCTAACGGCGGGTAACCAGCCCGCCATAGTGACAATCGCGACAATTCAAAGGCGATTTCGTTATTGCCACCCTGATAGCGGCTATGACCGCGCCAGAGCGTTAATCACGGTTTCCATAGCCTGTTTTTCTAACGCGCTACGTTGGATGCGTTGATTCGCCAGCGCAGTTCTTAGCACGCCCGCAATAACAATATATTTAGGCTCCTGCCCCAAATCGCGCATTTCCAGCACGACCTTGCCCACCACCCGGCACATCTCGCGGTACAGCTCGTCATCTTTTGTCGGTTTTGTCATACGTTTTACTCGTCGCCAGATCAAACCAACAGAATATAACAGTCTTCTCTATTAAACAAAATTTGACGCAAATCAAAGAAATAACGCAGTTTATTATTCATGGTTCATACGTTGTTCGTATTCTGGTCTCTGGCGAGGCCATTTTTTCGAAACGCCTAATCAGTTCCGCCAGGCTACCGGCCTGCATTTTTTCCATGACTCTGGCGCGGTGCACCTCTACGGTACGCACCGCGATATTCATCGCTTCCGCAATTTCACGGTTCATAAATCCTTTTGCCACCAGGCTGGCCAGCTCACGCTCTTTCGGCGTCAACTGCTGGTAACAAAGTATAATCTCACGGCGCGCCACCGCTGCCGATGAAACCGTCAGCGCACGCTCCAGCGCCGCCTGTAGCGGTTTTACCGATACCGGTTTTTGCAGAAAATCGACGGCACCGCGTTTCATCTGCTCCACGGCCATCGGTACATCGCCATGCCCGGTAAGAAAAACAACCGCCAGGGTACTTCCGCACTGGCGCAACGCATCATGAACGCCCTGCCCATCCAGTACCGGCATTCGCATATCCAGTAATACGACTCCGACCTGATACAGACTGGCCTGCGCCAAAAAATCCGCCCCCTGCGTCCAGCATTTTACGTCATATCCCAGGCTTTCCAGTAAAAACGCGCACGCGTTAGTGACCGCCGTATCATCATCCAGTAGATGAATTGTCGCCATCCCTGCCCCCATGTTCATGTAAGAAATGTATCGTGACCTCCGTTCCCGACAGACCGTCCGGCGCGGTCTGGTTCCTGATGCTGATATCGCCCCGCCCATACCGCACCAGCCGCTGGCAAATCGCCAGCCCTAAGCCCATCCCCTCTTTGCGGGTGGTCATAAACGGCTGAAACGCCTGACGTAATAACGCCTCGTCGATTCCCCCGGCGTTATCCTGTAAAACGATACTGATGCCGTTTTCAGTACGTTCAGCAACGACCCATAAATGGGTGGCACCCGCCTGAGCCGCATTAAGAATGATATTCGCCAGCACCTGTTCCAGCAGCATTGATGGCAGCGTTACGCGCAGCGCAGCGCTAACCTCGGTATGCAGAGTCACTGTCGGAAACTGTTGCGCCATACGCAACAATTGCCAGACATGATCAATCGCCTCGCGAATGGCTATGGCCTTCCACGCTTCGGTTAGCACCGGGTTGCCCTGCGCCTGGCTAACCCAGTGACGCAGGTTACGCAGAGTATCCGCACCGCGTTGCGCCTGCTGGTCAATCTGCTCCAGCGCCGGCAGCAAGGGATGCTGTTCATCTGCAACGCGCAGTCGAATCAGGCACCCCTGGGCATAATGTCGAATCGCGGAAAGCGGCTGATTAAGCTCATGGGCAAACCCGGAGGTCATTTCACCCAACACGCTCATTTGCCGGGCGGTTTCCAGCGCCCGCTCATGCTGATGAAGGACTACGCTATTACGTTCCAGTTGCTTTCCACGTCGACGCACCAGCAGCATGACCCAAATATAATTGAGCGTGAGCAACAGGAACGCCAGAATCACGCCGCCGACCATTAGCTGGTGCTGGATTAACCAACTTTTGACATCCAGCCACAGTCGACGCTGCTGAGGGTGCTGACGAACATCGCGCAGCAACGCTTCCACCTGACTGGTGGACGCAGGCGCGCCCCAGTGAAATGGCGCGGCGGCGGGCGCGTTGAATAGCGCTCGCGTTACGCGATCCGCCAACGCATCGCTTACCGCAGGTAGCGCCGCGAACGACCAGTCAGGATATAACGGCGTACTGGTTAAGCAAGGTAGGGGCGTCGGTCGGGAAAGCAGCGCGATAAAGTCCTTTTTATTAATCAATCCTTCCTGATCCATATTTTCTAACAGGCACACTGGCACAATTGCCGCCTGCACCGCTTTTTCGCGCAGCATATAGACTAAGGCATCGCCAGGAAATCCGGTAAAACGAAGATGAAAATCGCGCTCCGGGCGTAAGCCCGCGTCGCTGAGCGCTTTATAGCCTAATAAATAGCCGCCAAACGCCTGAGCATCAATCGCGCCGACTGTCTTACCGATGAGATCATGCGCCGTGGTGATGCCGCTATCGCGCCGGGTCAAAATCACGCTGCCAATAACATTACTCACCGCTTTCCCATCGCGCGTGGAGCGCAGGGAAGCTAACCAGCGGAGCGGCGCATGGCTGTTCAGTTGGACAAATTGCGCCGGGTTGGTTATCACAAACTGCACGGTTCCCTGGTTAACGGCCTCCTGCATTTGATGCAGATCCAGCGGCTGGATGTGAAAGGTTTCGCCTGGAAGCTGTTGGCTTAATGTCTTTGCCAACGGTTGCCAGTGGCTACGCGTAGACGCCTCGCCGCGCATGGCCAAAACACCGATATTCCACGTCCCTGCCCACGCGCCATGACAAAGTAGCCCTACTGCCGCCAACACCGCCAGGCGCCTTACGGTTTTACCTCTCACCCCAATATCCCTGTCAATTATGTTGTTTTAGATCAACAACAAGCCGGGTATGTGGTTAACCACAATAGAGCGCACCCCGTCTCGATTTTTACACTGTAAATCATCAACATTTTTTATTCATTACACATGAACCAACATCGTGACAAATGTTTCATTGTTGGCAATGTGGACGGGAGTCAATATGGACAGCAGTAAACGGCTATTTCTCCAGCAACTCGGCGTCCTGACCGCTGGCGCCTCGCTGGTTCCGCTGGCTGAAGCGAAATTTCCTTTTTCGCCGGAGCGGCATGAAGGCTCTCCCCGACACCGTTACGCCATGCTTATCGACCTGCGGCGTTGTATCGGCTGTCAGTCCTGTACCGTAAGTTGCACTATTGAAAACCAAACGCCGCAGGGCGCATTTCGTACGATGGTGAACCAATACCAGGTCCAGCGTGAAGGTAGTCAGGAAGTCACGAATGTGCTATTGCCGCGTCTGTGCAACCATTGCGATAACCCCCCCTGTGTGCCGGTCTGCCCGGTACAAGCCACCTTTCAGCGGGAAGACGGCATTGTGGTGGTGGATAACAAACGCTGCGTCGGCTGCGCCTATTGTGTCCAGGCGTGTCCTTACGACGCTCGATTTATCAATCATGAAACGCAAACTGCCGATAAATGCACGTTTTGCGTCCATCGTCTGGAAGCCGGGCTGTTACCCGCTTGCGTAGAGTCCTGCGTCGGCGGCGCGCGTATTATTGGCGATATCAAAGATCCCCATAGCCGCATCGCCACCATGCTTCATCAACATCGCGACGCTATCAAGGTATTAAAGCCGGAAAACGGCACGTCGCCCCATGTTTTCTACCTGGGTCTGGACGACGCCTTTGTCACCCCATTAATGGGCCGTGCGCAGCCCGCGCTTTGGCAGGAGGTCTGAATGAGGCATTCACTCATCATTGAAGAAGTGCTGGCTCACCCGCAGGACATTAGCTGGCTGCCGTGGGCGGTACAATATTTCTTTTTTATTGGCATTGCCGCCTGCGCCGCACTGTTTGCCTGTTATCTTCACTGGCGGAAAAAAGGCGCCGCAACAGAAGAAAATCGGGCATTACTGATTGCCATTACCTGTGCGATTACCGCACCGCTGGCGCTGACGGCGGATCTGCACCAGACCGCCCGCGTCTGGCATTTCTATGCCTGGCCGACGCCCTGGTCGTGGATGCCCTGGGGAGCGTTGTTCCTGCCGCTGTTTACCGGATTTCTCGCTCTGTGGTTCCTGGCGCAGCAAATAAAACGATTATTCAATAAAAGTTACAACGTCACTAAATGGTTGGCGTTAGCCAGCGCGCTTTGCGCGGTGGGCCTGTTGATTTATACCGGCCGCGAAGTCTCCGTTGTGCTGGCGCGCCCAATCTGGTTTAGCTACGCCTTCCCCGTGGCGATGTTTCTTAGCGCCTTACAGGCGTTCTTCGCGCTGATGATTGTCGCCGCCCGACGCGACTCGGTAAGGCTGCCAAAAATACTGTGGGGACAACTCTGGACGCTGGCGGCGCTGGGGCTGGTTGTGGCCATGTGGGTCAGCGGCGATACGCTTTCCGGCACGGCAATCCGTCAGTGGATTACCGTCGCCCTGTCAGCCAAATATTACGCTGTCGGCTGGCTAGCGCTGTGGGTATTCACACTGCTGTTCTGTAGCCTGGCGCTACGTCATCCGTTATCAGAGCTAAGACGCGTCCTGCTGGTTCTGAGCGCGCTGGCGCTATGTTGGCTGATGCGCTGGACATTGTTGATTCAGGTACAAACCGTACCCAAGTTCAACGCGCAATTTAACCCTTACTCGTTACCAGGCGGAACGGATGGCTGGCTGGCTATTCTCGGCACCTTCGGCCTGTGGATAGCGCTACTGATTATTATTCGTGAAACGCTGAACGGACTCACCAGGAGATTACAACATGGCTAATTTAACCCGTCGTCAGTGGCTAAAAGTCGGTCTCGCCGTCGGTGGGATGGTCACTTTTGGTCTGAGCTACCGTGATGTGGCGAAACGCGCAATTGATGGCCTGTTAAACGGGACGTCCGGCAAGGTAACGCGCGACCGCATCTTTGGCAATGCGTTAATTCCGGAGGCGCAGGCGCAAACGCACTGGCAGCAAAATCCACAACAAACCATCGCCATGACGCAATGCTTCGGCTGTTGGACACAGTGCGGTATCCGCGCCCGGGTTAATGCCGATGGCAAAGTGATACGCATCGCCGGCAATCCCTATCACCCCTTGTCGCAGGAACACCCGATTGACTCGTCCGTCCCTTTTAGCGAAGCCATGGAGCAACTGGCGGGAGAAAGCGGTCTTGACGCCCGCTCAACCGCCTGCGCGCGCGGCGCCACGCTGCTGGAAAGCCTGTACAGTCCGCTGCGACTGCTTGAACCGATGAAACGCGTGGGTAAACGCGGCGAAGGGAAATGGCAGCGCATCAGCTTTGAGCAGCTTATTGAAGAAGTCGTGGAAGGCGGCGATCTGTTTGGCGAGGGTCATGTGGACGGACTGCGCGCGATTCATGCGCCGGATACGCCAATTGACGCAAAGCACCCCAGTTTCGGGCCCAAAACCAATCAGTTACTGGTCACGAATACCAGCGACGAAGGCCGCGATGCGTTTCTGCGTCGTTTTGCGCTAAATAGCTTCGGCAGCAAAAATTTCGGCGCGCATGGCGCCTACTGTGGACTGGCTTACCGGGCCGGCTCCGGGGCGCTGATGGGCGATCTGGATAAAAACCCGCATGTCAAACCCGACTGGGAAAACGTGGAGTTTGCGCTCTTTATGGGCACCTCCCCGGCACAGTCCGGTAATCCGTTTAAACGCCAGGCGCGTCAGTTAGCGAGCGCCCGGCTGCGTGAGAATTTTCAATACGTCGTGGTCGCCCCCGCCCTGCCCTTATCAACGGTGCTCGCCGATCCTCGCGGTCGCTGGCAACCGGTCATGCCCGGCAGCGATTCGGCGCTGGCAATGGGGATGATCCGCTGGATCATGGATAATCAACGTTATAATGCTGATTATCTGGCGATTCCCGGCGTACAGGCGATGCAGCAGGCCGGCGAGCAAAGTTGGACCAACGCCACGCACCTGGTCATTGCGGATGAACTGCCGACGCTTGCCGGACAACACCTGACGCTACGCCATCTTACGCCCGATGGCGAAGAGACCCCCGTCGTACTTAATACCGACGGCGAGTTGGTCGATGCCTCCACTTGCCGACAGGCACGGCTTTTCGTGACGCAGTACGTTACGCTCGCCGACGGCCAACGGGTCACGGTGAAGAGCGGGTTGCAACGCCTGAAAGAGGCGGCAGAAAAGCTCTCGTTGGCGCAATACAGCGAACAGTGCGGCGTGCCGGAAGCGCAAATTATCGCGCTGGCGGAAACCTTTACCGGTCACGGACGTAAAGCCGCGGTCATCAGTCACGGCGGCATGATGGCCGGCAATGGGTTTTATAACGCCTGGTCGGTCATGATGCTTAACGCGCTGATCGGCAACCTCAGCTTGTCCGGCGGCGTCTTTGTCGGCGGCGGCAAATTCAACGGCGTTAGCGACGGCCCCCGCTACAACATGAACAGTTTTGCCGGAAAAGTGAAACCGTCCGGATTAAGTATTGCCCGTAGCAAAACCGCTTATGAAGCATCGGAAGAATACCGCGACAAAATTGCCGGCGGGCAATCCCCTTATCCAGCCAAAGCGCCGTGGTATCCCTTTGTGGCAGGCCAGCTTACCGAACTGTTGACCTCCGCGCTCGAAGGCTATCCTTATCCGCTTAAAGCCTGGATTTCCAATATGAGCAACCCGTTTTACGGTGTTCCCGGTCTACGCGCCGTGGCGGAAGAAAAGCTAAAAGACCCTCGCCGACTGCCGCTCTTTATCGCGATTGACGCCTTTATGAATGAAACGACGGCGCTGGCGGATTACATTGTGCCGGATACGCACAATTTTGAGAGCTGGGGCTTTACGGCGCCCTGGGGCGGCGTAGCCAGTAAAGCCACTACCGCCCGCTGGCCGGTTGTCGCCCCCGCCACTCACCGAACGGCGGACGGGCAACCTGTCTCAATGGAAGCCTTTTGTATTGCGGTAGCAAAACGGCTCCATCTGCCCGGCTTCGGCGACCGGGCGATAACCGATCCGCAGGGCAATGCTTTTCCACTGAACCGGGCGGAAGACTTCTATCTGCGCGTAGCCGCTAATATCGCCTTTATGGGCAAGACGCCGGTCGCGCCGGCAAATCAGGAAGATATTACACTTACCGGCGTCAGCCGCATTCTGCCAGCAATTCAGCACACGCTTAAAGCTGATGAGGTCGGTCGCGTGGCGTTTATCTACTCGCGTGGCGGCCGGTTTGCGCCCGAGGATAGCGGCTATACGGAGCAACGGTTAGGTAACGCGTGGAAAAAACCCTTACAGATCTGGAATGCAGATGTCGCCGCCCACCGTCACGCCATCACCGGGGAGCGCTTCAGCGGTTGCCCGGTCTGGTATCCGGCGCGTTTGTCAGATGGTCGTGCGATTGACGACCAGTTTCCCATTGGGCAATGGCCGCTGAAACTGATTTCATTTAAATCAAATACCATGTCCAGCTCAACAGCCGTCATCCCGCGCTTACACCATGTGAAGCCAGCAAACCTGGTGGCGCTGAATCCGCAAGACGGCGAGCGTTATGGACTGCAACATGGCGATCGGGTACGGATCATTACGCCGGGCGGTCAGGTCGTGGCGCAAATCAGTTTGTTAAATGGCGTGATGCCAGGCGTCATCGCCATCGAACACGGATATGGCCACCGCGAGATGGGCGCAACGCAGCACTCCCTGGATGGCGTGCCTATGCCGTATGATCCACAAATCAGGGCAGGCATAAATCTTAACGATCTGGGCTTTGCCGATCCGACAAGAACCATTACCAATACCTGGCTCGACTGGGTTTCTGGCGCGGCGGTACGTCAGGGGCTGCCGGCAAAAATCGAGCGTATATAACCCCAGGGCCGGAGAGCGATATCGTCTTATTTCGTCGAGGGTAGCGACTGATAAGCGAACGCTGTCCGGCTGCATATACTCACTGAATCGTGCAAGCCCAACTATTTTACGTTCACCCCGTCATATTACATAGAAAATATATGACAACACTCACAAAACTATTTTCCCCTTCTGTAAGCAATTAATATTTAACACATTGGCTGCGCTTCTGATTATTGACATTCATTTGGGGTTACTTCCGGTTGACCGCATAATCTGTGATTGAATTCACCGCATGACAACATTGCCATAAATACAATTCAACTCACTACCCGGAGGCAATATGTTTAAAGAAGAAAGACGTCATGCCATCATTAATTTACTGATAAAGGATAATAGTGTTAGCGTCAGTAAACTTTCAGACCTTTATAAGGTTAGCCAGGAGACTATTCGTTCCGATCTACGCTATTTCCAGAAATCAGGTATGCTTCAGCGTTGCTATGGCGGAGGGATTTTAAACCGTGACGCGCTGAGTAAGCTTATCACTGAAAATAAGATTGATATCTCCAGCACTATCGCCACGCCAATCCATCAGGATGCAAAACTGCGCCGGGAAAACACAAAAAAAGCAGGCAAGGTGTGTGTTTTAGGCTCATTCAATATTGATGTTTCAGCAACCGTGCCGTGGTTTCCACAAAGCGGAGAATCCATTCTGGCCAGTCAATTTGGATTCTATCCTGGCGGTAAAGGAGCCAACCAGGCTTTAGCGGCAAACAATGCCGGCGCTGCGGCGCATTTTATTTTTAAAGTGGGTAAAGATCAGTTCAGCGCATTTGCTATGAATCATATTATTCAATCAGGCATCACCTCATACAGCGCGTATCAAACAGATAAAGCGCCCACCGGTAGCGCATTGATCTATGTCTCCGCCGTGGATGGCGATAATATTATAGCCATCTACCCTGGCGCCAATATGATGCTCACCACGCAAGAGATTAACGAGCAACACCGTTATATCGCCGAGTCTGACGTTATGTTAATGCAGCTCGAAACGAACATTGAAGCGTTGACTGAATTTATTCGCCTGGGCAAACAAGAAAATAAAATGATCATGCTGAATCCTGCCCCCTATACGAAACAGGTGACGCATTTATTATCTGATATTGACATCATCACGCCGAATGAAACTGAAGCCTCTTTTTTATCCGGCGTAACCATTACTGATATTAATGATGCGAAAAAAGCCGGAAATATTATTCTGCAATCCGGGGTGAAAAAAGTCATCATTACCCTTGGCGCCCGTGGTTCTCTGCTCTGTGAGCACGCCCGCACGTTGTATATTCCTGCGTGGAGCGCCGTGGTAAAAGATGCCGCTGGGGCCGGTGACGCTTTTAATGGCGCCTTAGCCGCCGCGCTGGCGCGACAAGCAGATATGGTCGCAGCCATTCAATATGCCTCCGCTTTCGCTTCTCTGGCAGTGGAACAAGTCGGTGCGTCGAGTATGCCTCAGCACTTGCAGGTTTTACATCGAATGCGTACCCAATCTAATAAAGTCATTAACATTAATTAACAGGTGACATAATGAAAATTTTATTTATTGGCGAATCCTGGCACATTCATATGATTCACTCTAAAGGTTTTGATAGCTTTACATCGAGCAAATACGAAGAAGGCGCAGACTATTTATTATCCTGCTTACATAAGGGTAATATCGATGTGGACTACATGCCTGCCCATATTGTGCAAACTCGTTTTCCACAAACCGCCGAAGCATTAGCCTGCTATGATGCGATCGTCATCAGTGATATCGGTAGCAATACGTTCCTGCTACAAAACAGAACGTTTTATAATATGGACATTATTCCTGATGCATTACAACTTATCGCCGATTATGTTGCTGAGGGTGGAGGTCTGTTGATGATCGGCGGGTATTTATCCTTTACGGGAATAGAAGCAAAAGCCAATTATAAAAATACGGTTCTGGCGGAGGTATTGCCGGTTGATATGCTGGATGTAGATGACCGCGTAGAACTACCGCAAGGATGTAAAGCAGTAAATACTGCGGTAAAGCATGTTATTATCCAGCCATTTAGCGAATGGCCGCCGCTGTTGGGCTATAACAAGCTTATCGCCAAAGAAAATAGTCAGGTCCTTGCTGAAATTAATGGCGATCCACTGTTAGTTATGGGTACTTACCATAAAGGGAAAGTATGTTGCTTTGCCAGTGATTGTTCGCCGCACTGGGGTAGTCCGCAGTTTCTGCAATGGGAACATTACGCCACCTTCTGGTGTAATGTTTTACACACAATAAAAAAATAATATTACCAGGCGAATATAAATTTCGCCTGCCCTGCCACACACTGAGTCATTAAGAATATGAATGATACTTATCTCTATGGCGAAATGTTTTCTGAAAACATATTGACAAGCTATCGGATTTATGGAGACAGAAAATCATTACTCACGCCGCTCATTATCCTTCATGGCGGCCCTTCTGGCGGCTTTGATTATTTATTAAATTATCGCCGTCTGGCTGATGACGGGCGCATGGTAATATTTTACGATCAATATGGCTGCGGTCGTTCAACGCATTTTCCTCATGCCGACGCGTCTTTCTGGACTATTGCGCGTTATCTCCGTCAATTAACCCAATTAATTCATCACCTGGGTATTGGGCACGGGTATTCGATACTGGGACATTCCTGGGGCGGAATGCTTGCCGCAGAGCACGCCTGCTTACAGCCTGCCGGGCTTCGCGGGACGATACTGGCCAGTTCGCCGGCCAGTATCGCCTTGTGGCAACAGGAAGCCATACGGCTCTTTAACGCTCTGACGCCAATGTCCGATGACGATATCAAAAACGTCATTATGCCCGCCGTCATTTATCAAAACCCACCGGAACAGCTGGTCGCTTACTATGCCAGGCACGTTTATACCCTCGCGGAAGAAGCCGTTCATGTTCAGCGATCTAATGCGCAGTTCGCCGCCGACCCTACGGGTTATCACATTTTATGGGGAACCAATGAACTGGCGGCAAATGGCAAACTTGCCGACTGGGATATTACGCCCCATTTATGCCAGATACGCTGTCCTGTTCTGGTATTACGCGGCGAAAACGATCAGGCAACCGAGCGCGTCGTCTCTCCGCTGCTCTCTCACATTTCAGACTGCCGCGCGGTCACTATTCCCGGCAGCAGCCATAACCCACATGAAGAAAATATCGCGCCCTGCCTCGCAGCGGTAAGCGCGTTTTTACGCGATCTGGCATAAAAAGCCATTAAGGTATTTATCATGAAAAAAGTCAAAAAATTGTCTCTTACCGATTTAGTGCTTTATGGTCTGGTGTTTATGGTGCCTATCGCGCCAGTCTCTCTTTATGGCGTCGTTTATAATCTTTCGCACGGTATGGTTGCGCTGGTTTATATTATTGGCGCGATCGCGATGTTTTTTACCGCGTACAGCTACTCTACCTTATCGCAACATATCTCCTCGTCGGGTTCGGCCTATGCGTATGCTGGCGTATGCATTAATCCCGCCGTAGGGTTTCTGACCGGATGGATATTACTGTTGGATTATCTTTTGTTCCCTACGCTCGTGGCAGTGCTGGGCGGCGTCGCGGTCCACGCTATTTTACCGCAAATCCCGGTCTGGGTCTGGCCGTTGATTTATGTGGCTATTGGCACCGGAGTCAACTATCTCGGGATACAGCAAACGGCGAAATTTGATAAGTTACTGGTCTTCATTCAACTCGGTATTCTGGCGATTTTCGTTCTGCTCATTGTCCGTCTGTTGATGCTGGACAGTAGTCAGATAACGCTTTCCTTCCGGCCTTTTTTCGATTCACAGTGGTTCACCCCAGGGCTCATCGCGACGGCGATTTCGGTGGCTGCGCTGAACTTTCTCGGCTTTGACGCTATCAGTACATTAAGTGAAGAAAGCGAAGGCGGGGGACGCGCCGTCAGTAAAGCAACGCTGTTGGCGTTAGTTTTGGCGACGGTACTGTTTATTATCGTTGTGGCGTTTGCGGCGTTCGCCACCGGTAATGTCGACCGCTTCGCGGAAGGTAATGCGACGAATGAAGCATTTTTCACCATTGCCGGCAACGTTGGCGGTATCTGGCTCAAAGTGGCGTTTTCCATCATTGTGGCGTTTGTGTGCGCCGTCGGCAACATTATTACCGCGCAAACGGCGGTGTCCAGAGTGCTATTTTCAATGGGGCGCGACCGAATGTTGCCCGCCTTCCTCGCTCACGTCCATACCACGCGTAAAACGCCGGATTATGCCATTCTGTTTACCGGCGGCGTCACCCTGCTGCTCAGCTACCTGTTTTCCGGCAAGATTGAATCTATCTCCACGCTGGTGAACTTTGGCGCGCTTTTCGCTTTTTTTGTCGTGAACCTGTGTGTGTTTATTCTGTTCAATTTCCGGATGAAAGCCCAGCGGCGCATTTTCGCCCATGTCATTTCGCCGATCATGGGGATGATCGTCATCGGCTACGTCTGTTTAAACATGAACATTCACGCTCTGATACTCGGAATTAGCTGGGCGGCGATCGGGATAGCGATTCTGTGCTATCGAAAAGCACACAACCAAAACATCGCCATCGACCTGGAAGGCAAAAAGTTGCTCGATTGACATTATGCGCAACAACACCCATTGTTGCGCAACGCCGCCCCTGTTCGGGCGGCGTCATCGCCAGCGACATCGTAAACAGCGTAATAACAAACCGTTGTGGATCTGCACAGATGTCTTTTGAAACAGGGTTTTCATTTTCCTTTTTTGTAAATTTCAGCGTATAATGCGCGCCAATTGTCTCTTGAATGGTTTCAGCGCATTGGACTGTAAAACTCAACGACTAAAATTATCCCCTTCCCGTTGGGCTGAAACGCGAGCACACATTCCTCTGCACGCTCTTTCGATGTCACCTATCCTTAGAGCGAGGCATCATCACTTTAGCAACACAGGCTTAGCTTCCGGGCCGTGCGCGCCCGAAGCCAGATTTCCATATCCTCCTCAACTTAAAGACTAAGACTGTCATGAAAAAGACGAAAATTGTTTGTACTATCGGTCCGAAAACCGAATCCGAAGAGATGTTAAGCAAAATGCTGGACGCGGGCATGAACGTGATGCGTCTGAACTTCTCTCATGGCGATTATGCAGAACACGGTCAGCGTATCCAGAACTTGCGCAACGTGATGAGCAAAACTGGTAAAAAAGCCGCTATTCTGCTTGATACTAAAGGACCAGAAATCCGCACCATTAAACTGGAAGGCGGTAACGACGTTTCGCTGAAAGCGGGTCAAACCTTCACTTTTACCACCGACAAATCCGTGGTCGGTAATAATGAAATCGTTGCCGTCACCTATGAAGGCTTCACCAGCGACCTGAGCGTTGGCAACACCGTCCTGGTTGACGATGGTCTGATCGGTATGGAAGTGACCGCCATCGAAGGCAATAAAGTAATTTGTAAGGTGCTGAACAACGGCGATCTGGGCGAGAACAAAGGCGTTAACCTGCCGGGCGTTTCTATTGCTCTGCCGGCGCTGGCTGAAAAAGACAAACAGGACCTGATCTTCGGTTGCGAACAGGGCGTTGACTTTGTTGCGGCGTCCTTTATCCGTAAACGTTCTGACGTTGTCGAAATTCGCGAGCATCTGAAAGCCCACGGCGGCGAAAACATCCAGATTATCTCTAAGATCGAAAACCAGGAAGGCCTGAACAACTTCGATGAAATTCTCGAAGCTTCCGACGGCATCATGGTTGCGCGTGGCGACCTGGGCGTAGAAATCCCGGTTGAAGAAGTGATTTTTGCGCAGAAAATGATGATCGAAAAATGTATCCGCGCACGTAAAGTCGTGATCACCGCGACTCAGATGCTGGATTCTATGATCAAAAACCCGCGTCCGACCCGTGCAGAAGCAGGCGACGTTGCGAACGCCATCCTCGACGGTACGGATGCGGTTATGCTGTCCGGCGAATCCGCAAAAGGGAAATACCCGCTGGAAGCCGTTTCTATCATGGCGACCATCTGCGAACGTACCGACCGTGTCATGAATAGCCGTCTGGACTACAACAACGACAGCCGTAAACTGCGCATTACGGAAGCGGTATGCCGCGGTGCGGTAGAAACCGCCGAAAAACTGGAAGCGCCGCTGATCGTGGTAGCGACCCAGGGCGGTAAATCCGCTCGCGCCGTGCGTAAATACTTCCCGGACGCCACCATCCTGGCATTGACCACCAATGAAGTGACCGCCCGTCAGTTAGTACTGAGCAAAGGCGTGGTATCGCAGCTGGTGAAAGAAATCAATTCTACTGATGATTTCTACCGTCTGGGCAAAGATGTCGCCCTGCAAAGCGGCCTCGCCCAGAAAGGTGACGTCGTAGTGATGGTCTCCGGCGCGCTGGTTCCAAGCGGCACCACTAACACCGCCTCTGTTCACGTACTGTAATAATTGTTGTGTGAATTAATTTGTTTAAAAAAGCGCCCTTCCGGCGCTTTTTTTATTTAATCGATAGCCACTATTAATAAAAAAATCAAATCGGATTTTACTATCTAATTGCGGATTATCTAAGAAGAATCCGATGGAAGCCCCCTGTTTTCTTTCGGTTTTTTAGGGACTTTCATGCATTTCGATGCTTCTTTGAGCGAACGATCAAAAATAAGTGCATTCCCATCAAAAAAATATTCTCAACATAAAAAAGTTTGTGTAATACTTGTAACGCTACATGGAGATTAACTCAATCTAGAGGGTATTAATAATGAATCGTACTAAACTGGTACTGGGCGCGGTAATCCTGGGTTCTACTCTGCTGGCTGGTTGCTCCAGCAACGCTAAAATCGATCAGTTGTCTTCTGACGTTCAGACTCTGAACGCTAAAGTTGACCAGCTGAGCAACGACGTGAACGCAATGCGTTCCGACGTTCAGGCTGCTAAAGACGACGCAGCTCGCGCTAACCAGCGTCTGGACAACCAGGCTACTAAATACCGTAAGTAATAGTACCTGCGTAATAAAAATGGCGCACGATGTGCGCCATTTTTTTTACATATATAACCACACAAAATATAATGTTATTATTATGAACCGTACTAACAGGCTGATCTTAGGTGCAGTAGTTCTGGGTTCCACGTTACTGGCAGGTTGTTCAAGCAACGCTAAAATCGATCAGTTGTCTTCCGATGTACAGACGCTGAGCGCTAAAGTTGAGCAACTGAGTAATGACGTAAATGCAATGCGTTCCGACGTTCAGGCTGCTAAAGACGATGCTGCTCGCGCGAACCAGCGTCTGGACAACAAAGTATCCCACATCTGTAAATAATTTGACGCACAATATAAAATGGCGCACATCGTGCGCCATTTTTTTGTCCGTCGTTTGCTGCGAAGGCTACTGCGTCGCGCGCGTTTGCCCCTCTTCCCCGACAAAACCGTTCTGAGCGGATTCGACTGCGGTCGTATTTACCGCTGGCGTCTGCCCGGCGCTCACACTGACAGGATACCCGGCTCGCCGGTATAGCGCCTTATCGACCAGGCGACTATCCACCCCTTGCGCGTTTCTGAACGCGGTAAATTCCGCAGGCAACACGTAGGGCATCGTCTGCACGTTTTGCTCTTCTTCCGGCGATAGCGGCCTGTGTACCTCTACATAACGAATGCCATTCGGCTCGACAGAGAATTTCACCGGCTGGTTAATCACTTTTACCGGCGTCCCCGTTCTGACCTGCGCAAATAACGCTTTGATGTCCGGCGCGTTCATGCGAATGCAACCGGAACTCACGCGCAGACCCACGCTATCCGGCGCGCTGGTACCATGAATGAGATATTCCCCATTACCGTGCGCCAGACGCAGCGCATAGCGTCCCAGCGGGTTATTTGGCCCGGCAGGGATCACCGGCGGCAGCGTGATCCCCCGCTCAAGCGAACGTTGGCGTATGCCCGCCGTCGGCGTCCACGTCGGGTTGGGGATCTTTTGCCCTATCCGGGTGTCCATGACGGGAGTTTCCAGTCCCTGCAAACCGATGCCGATGGGGTACACCTGAACGCGGTTTTCTCCCGGCGGGTAATAATACAGCCGTAGCTCCGCGAGGTTGACGATAACGCCTTCCCTGGGCGCATCCGGCAATAGCATCTGCGAGGGAATGGTAATTAGCGTACCGGGCTTAGGCACCGGCGCAATCGTATTGTTCGCTTCAAGAATGAGCATCGCCGCCGTATCAAAACGCCGGGCGATAGCCTGCAGGTTTTTATCACCTTCCTGTACGGTATAGGTTTGATTCTGACCAATAAGACGGCTGCCTTCGGGCGGTAATGGATAATCAACCGCCCAGGCTGCCTGTAACGCGCTATACGCGCCGATAATAGCTAGAGTAATGAAAGACGCACGTTTCATACCAAACCTCCTGTATTCCTGGTGATGTCCTCTGCGACGGCTGATAGCGCTTCGCTTATCAGAACAACAAAATACACGCTCTGTCCCCTCTGGATAAAGCGACGCCGCCGTCCGACAAAGGATTTGACATCAGGTAGAACGCTGTCTGTACAGTTTAGCTAAGAGTGGCGGCCTTAGCGCGAATTGCGCGAATCATTGCTTCCAGCCCCTGAGAACGAGAAGGCGTGAGGTGCTGTGTAAGCGCCATTTTTTCGAACCATGGCCGGACATCAAAATGCACAATATCCTGCGCCGTCATTTGGTGGTACAAAATAAATACCACCGCCATAAGGCCTTTAACGATCGCCGCGTCGCTGTCGCCCTGCAATTCGATAATGCCGTTGGCGTTTCGCCGCATCACTATCCACACCTGGCTCTGACAGCCATGAATCGTATTTTGCGGATTGCGATCCTGCGGATTTAACTCCGCCAGGCGCTGCCCCAACTCAATAATATATAAATATTTCTCTTCCCAATTAGCGCAACGCGTAAAGTTACGCAGCAATTTTTCTTTATCCGGTAGCGCAGCCATAAAACCTCACTGTTATCCCAATAAGCGGTGGATACGCGTTAATCCTGCCACCAGTCGGTCCACTTCTTCATGGGTGTTATACATCGCCAGCGAAGCCCGGCACATTGCCGGCACGCCATACCAGGCCATGAGCGGCATCGCGCAGTGATGCCCCGTTCGTACCGCGATACCGTAATTATCAAGAAAGCTGCCGACGTCATAAGCATGGTGTTTACCCAGATTAAACGCGATGACGCCCAACCGCTGCGCCGGACCATACAGCGTGATATCAGGCACCTGCGCCAGTTGCTCCAGCGCATAGCGCATCAGCATCTGCTCATAATCGCCAATCTTATCCAGTCCCAGCGACGTCACATAGTCAATTGCCGCGCCCAGACCGATGATGCCGCCAGTATTCGGCGTTCCCGCCTCAAAACGCCAGGGCGCTTTCGCCCATGTCGTTCCCTGCGTCAGGCTGACGGTCGAAATCATCGACCCGCCCCCTTCCCACGGCGGCATTTCTTGCAGCAATGCCTCTTTAACATACAGAATGCCGATGCCGGTCGGCCCGTAAAGTTTATGGCCGGAGAAAACGTAAAAATCGCAGTCCAGCGCCTGGACGTCAACAGCATGGTGCATCACGGCCTGGGCGCCATCCACCAGCACTTTCGCCCCATGCTGGCGCGCCAGCGCAATCATGTCCGGCAGTGGGTTTTCCGTCCCCAGCACATTGGAAACGTGGGTAATGGCCAGCAGTCGGGTCCGGTCATCGAACAGCGCAGCTAAGGTCTCCAGCCGCAGCGTACCGTCAGGATGCAATGGGATCACGCGCAGTTCGGCGCCTTTGCGCTCGCACAGCATCTGCCAGGGAACGATGTTGGCGTGATGCTCCATCTCGCTGATAATAATGTTATCCCCGGCGCGAATATTTTCCGTTCCCCAACTGTTGGCGACAAGGTTAATGCCCTCCGTCGTACCGCGCACGAACACCAGTTCTTCTGCGGAGCGGGCGTTAATAAACCGCGACGCCTGCTTACGCACATTCTCCATGCTTTCGGTCGCCTGTGCGCTTAACGTATGGATACCTCGATGTACCGCAGCATAGCCGTGACGGTAGAAGGCAGATTCAGCGTCAATCACCTGATTGGGTTTTTGAGCGCTGGCTGCACTGTCCAGGTAAGCCAGCGGCAGGCCGTTAACTTCACGCTGCAGTATGGGAAAATCCGCCCGTACTTTTTCTACAGGAAATGTCATACCAGGCCTCCGGGCAGTCGCTGGCCGATTCGCGCCAGCACCTGCTGTTTAAGGGCGCTATCATGGATAGCTTCCGTTAACTCTGCGGCAAACGCGTAAAGAATCATGTGCCGCGCCTCCTGCTGCCTGATGCCGCGTGATTGCAGATAAAACATCTGCTCATCGTCAATACGCCCGATCGTCGCGCCGTGGCTGCACTTCACGTCATCGGCATAGATCTCTAATTGCGGTTTGGTATCGACTTCAGCCAGTTTCCCCAACAACAGGTTATTATTGGTCATCTGGCCGTCGGTTTTAATGGCGTGTTGCGCCACGTTGATCAGGCCATTAAAGACCGCGCGTCCTTTGTCGCTGACGATGGTCTTGTGCAACTGGCGGCTGTTACAGTAACCTTTGTTATGTTCCAGCCATGTCCGCGTATCGCAGACTTCATTTTTCACCGGCATCGCCAGACTATTCAGTCGAAGCGTCGCGTTTTCACCATTCAGTTGTGAGCTGCTGTGGTGACGTAGTACTGCGGCGCCCAGCAGAAAACTGTGGCTAAACGCCGAGGCGTCTGTCGCCAGCAGAAGATCGTTATGCGCAAAGTGATAGCTGGACGCATTTTCAAACGCCAGTTTGATATGGCACAGTTGCGCATTGTCTGCAACGTTCATCGTCAGACGCGCGCCGGTAAAATGTTTTGCCGCTGTAAGGCTGACATAATGCTCAATAACCGTCGCTTCCGCGCCTTCCGCCAGCGCCAGATGGTGGCGATAATGCGCGGTATTCAGCTCGTCGCCATCCACACCCTGCGTGATATGCATTAACAGTAACGGCCTGGTCGGACGCTGATTTCGCCGTACCTGTATATACGTGACACATTGCGCCAGGCTTTCCGTCAGATGCAGAAAAACCTCGGGATGTACCGGCGCGGCAAGCGTCTGGCGTTCATCCCTGACGCTAACGTCAAATCCGCTGTTTTGCGTGCTATCACTAAGCTCTGGCATAAACCGACCGTCGACAAACACCAGCCGCACGGCATCGATTTGCAGCGCCAGCGCATCACGCTGTGCGGCGCTGATAGTCGCACACTGCTGGATAAACTGGCTATGGGTTAAGCCCTCCAGCGGCGTGTATTTCCAGTCTTCATGTTTACGCGTCGGCAATCCCAGACGTAACATCTGTTGTAAATGTTGTCTTGCCTGCTCAGTTCGACTTACTCCTTTTTCTTCAAAGAGATGCTGCCATTGCTGTAGCGCTTTACTGCTGTTCGGTAAGCCAGCCATAACCCTGCTCCTCCAGTTGTTTGACCAGAGTAAAATCGCCGGATCGGACAATTCGCCCCTGGTAGAGGACATGGACGTAATCAGGCTTGATGTAGTCCAGTATGCGCTGATAGTGGGTCACGATAATAAAAGCGCGTTTATCGTCGCGTAACGCGTTGACGCCTTCCGCCACAATTTTCAACGCATCGATATCCAGTCCGGAGTCCGACTCATCAAGGATGCACAGTTCCGGCTCCAGCACCGCCATTTGCAAAATATCATTGCGCTTTTTCTCCCCGCCGGAAAAACCGACGTTTACCGAACGGGTCAGCAAATCTTCCGGCATTTTCAGCAATGCGATCTTTTCTTCCATCAGATCCTGAAAATCAAAGCGATCCAACGACGTCTGCCCGCGGTAGGCGCGCACGGCATTCAGCGCGGTTTGCAGGAAAAACTGGTTACTGACGCCGGGGATTTCTACCGGGTACTGGAAGGCCATAAAAATCCCTTCACCCGCCCGTTCCTCCGGCGACAGTTCAAGCAGATCTTTACCTTTGAACGTAACCGAGCCGCCAGTGACCTCGTAATCTTCACGTCCCGCCAGGGTGGCGGAGAGCGTGCTTTTCCCGGAACCGTTCGGCCCCATAATGGCGTGAACTTCGCCAGGGCGAATCTCCAGATTCAGGCCACGCAAAATCGCTTTTTCTTCCACACTGACCTGTAAATCTTTAATGCTTAACATGGGTTTTCCTTCATCATTAACCGACGCTGTGCTCAAGGCTAATCGCCAGCAGTTTTTGCGCTTCAACGGCAAACTCCAGCGGCAGTTCCGAGAAAACGTCTTTACAGAAACCGTTGACGATCATCGAAATAGCGTCTTCTTCGCTGATGCCGCGTTGCAGACAATAGAAAAGCTGATCTTCACCGATGCGTGATGTTGTCGCCTCGTGCTCCAGCTGCGCGCTGTTATTGCGGCATTCAACATACGGGAACGTATGCGCGCCGCAGTCCGCGCCAATCAACATGGAGTCGCATTGGGTGAAATTTCGGGCGTTGGTCGCCGTCGGCATAATTTTTACCAACCCACGGTAGCTGTTCTGGCTGTGGCCGGCGGAAATGCCTTTTGAGATAATGGTTGAGCGCGTGTTTTTACCGATATGGATCATTTTGGTACCGGTGTCAGCCTGCTGATGTCCACTGGTCAGCGCAACGGAATAGAACTCGCCGATAGAATTATCACCGCGCAGGATACAGCTCGGGTATTTCCAGGTAATCGCCGAACCGGTTTCCGACTGGGTCCACGACATCTTGCTGTTTTCCCCTTCGCACAACGCCCGCTTGGTCACAAAGTTCAAAATGCCGCCCGTGTTGTTGTCGCCCGGGAACCAGTTTTGTACGGTGGAATATTTTACTTCAGCATCTTTATGGATGATGACTTCCACTACCGCGGCGTGGAGCTGATAACTGTCGCGTACGGGCGCGGAGCAGCCTTCGATATAACTCACATAGCTGCCTTCATCCGCCACCAGAATCGTGCGCTCAAACTGACCGGTTTTCTCGGCGTTAATGCGAAAATAGGTGGATAACTCCATTGGGCAACGCACGCCTTTGGGAACATAGATAAATGTCCCATCGGAAGCGACTGCCGCATTCAGCGCGGCAAAAAAGTTATCGTTCCCCGGCACGACGGTGCCAAGATATTTCCTGACCAGGTCAGGGTGATCGTGTATCGCTTCGCCAAAAGAACAGAAAATAATGCCCTGTTCCGCCAGTTTTTCACGGTATGTGGTCGCTACGGAGACCGAGTCAAAAATCGCATCGACGGCGACCTCTTTCCCTTCGCGAACCGGAACGCCAAGCTGCTCGAAGGCGTCTTCAACCTCTTTACTCAAAAAGGTATTCGCGCCCGTTTGCTGTACGGCTCCCGGCTGGGAAACGCAGCTATCGTCGCAGTTTCCGCATGATGGCGCAGAGTAATAACTGTAGTCCTGATAGTTCAGTTTATCGTAGTGCGCCTTCAGCCAGTGCGGTTCATCCATGTCCAGCCAGGCTCTATAGGCATTGAGACGAAATTCCAGCATCCACTCAGGTTCGTTACGCTTTGCGGAAATCGCGCGCACCACCTCTTCGCTGATGCCTTTTGCCAGTTCATCAGTGAGTAGTTGCGTGAAAAATCCTTCTTTGTAATTAAGGCGTCCGCCTGTCCAGATGCCGACCTCTTCCGTTGCTTCAGTATTACGAGACATAGTACCGCCTATACCCCAAAACTTTCGCCGCAGCCGCATTCATTCTGGGCTTTGGGGTTATGAAATTTAAATAACTGGTTCAGCCCTTCCTGTACGTAATCCACTTCTGTTCCGTCAATAAAAGGCATCGCCTGTAACGGTGCGAAAAGCTTTGCGCCTTCGGCTTCAAAAACCAGATCGTCTTTATCCGGCTCCCGAACGGTATCCAGAACATAGCCGAATCCGGCACATCCCGTCTGTTTTACGCTTAACCGCACGCCCAACATGCCCGGCTGCTTTGCTGCCAGTTCACGTATGTGCGCTGCCGCCGCTGGCGTTAGCGTCAGCCCTTGCCAGGGGAAGTCCTCCGGGTTAAACGTGTCTGAATGCAATTCCATAGAGTTACCTCGCGTTCTAAATCACCAGGATATAACAGCATGTTAGTGATAATGATTATCACTTCAACCCCTTAACCGCAGGGGCTTTCCAACAAATGGTCATATTGAGCGCCTTTTATTAAGCATAGACCCTGTCCGCCAGGTCATACGACAGACAAAAAATCACTTAACTTTTTGATAAGTAATGATTTATAAGATATTAACCGTTCTGACAGGTCAAAAACGAAAAGATGTATAGAAAATGACTATTTAATTAATAGGCTGTCGACATTGCTGGGCGGCGAGGTCAGAACCCCATTTTTTGTATGGATACCTGGCGTTGCGCTCTTTATAATCCGCTGCGGTTCTATAACTCAGTTTGAGCTATAGGTTTATGTAAACTCTTTCCGGCATTTCAGGTGCTGAATGAGGCAAGAGGCTTAAAATATGGTTGTTACGCTCGCGTATATCGCACTTTTTTTGGTTTTCTCGTGGGTCATCTTGAGAATTAATCAAAAAAGCGATTCCCTGTCGAAAAGCGTTTTTATCGCTATCTTTTTAGGGGCTGTTATTGGTTTATCCCTGCATTTTATTTCAGCAAATCACACTAAAACCATTATCGAATGGTACAGCATCGTCGGCAATGGTTACGTCCACCTGTTAAAACTGGTCGCTATACCGCTAATTTTTATTTCTATTCTTTCCGCCATCAATAAACTGGAAAATAGCGCTGGCATCGGAAAAATGTCGCTGACGATCGTCGGATGCATGTTATGCCTGGTGATGATTGCCGGTTTTATCGGATTACTGACCGCTCATGTGCTGGGGCTTGACGCCAGCGCTTTTGTGCACATGCCGTCAATGTTAACTACAGAAGAAGTCAATAAGACTGCCGCGGTGTCGATTCCCCAGTTAGTGACATCGCTGATCCCGACTAATATTTTTCTTGATCTTACGGGGGCCAGAAGTGTTTCCGTTATCGGCATCGTTATCTTCACGCTAATAGCGGGGATCGCCCTGTTAAAGGTCAAAAAAGAGGCGCCGGAAGAAGGTCAGAAATTAAGCGCAGGCATTAACGCTATCCAGATCTGGGTCATGAAGATGGTACGTATCGTTATTGCATTAACGCCCTATGGCGTCATGGCATTAATGACTACCGTATTTTCATCATACCGCCTTGAACAATTCGCCAGCTTACTTGGTTTTATCGGCGCCTGTTACATCGCGATTTTCATGATGTTTATCGTGCACGCCATTTTGCTGATCCTCAGCGGTAATAATCCAGCGCGTTATTTCAGAATGGTGTGGCCCGTCTTAACCTTTGCGTTTGTTTCCCGCAGCAGCGCAGCCTCTATCCCGCTGGCCATTTCCGCCCAGGAAAAATTTGGCGTACAAAGCACCATTGCCAATATTTCCGCCTCGTTTGGCTCCAGTATGGGGCAAAATGGCTGCGCCGGGATTTATCCGGCTATTATGGTAGCGATGATTGCGCCCACCATCGGCATTGATCCGCTCTCGCTGCATTTTCTGGCCGCGATGTTGCCTGCCATTGCGCTAGGGTCTATTGGCGTAGCCGGCGTCGGCGGCGGTGGTACGTTCGCGGCGCTGATTGTCCTGTCGACGTTGAATTTTCCCGTTGCGCTGGTCGGTATTTTTATTGCCATCGAACCTATCGTTGATATGGCCCGCACGGCTCTGAACGTTAACGGATCGATGATGTCAGGTGTGCTGGCTAACCGTATTTTGAATAATCATACGGCTGACGACATGCCAGCGGTTATTGACAGACCTTAGTTTTTTACGCGCCCGGAAAAGAAAAACCCTTAAGTCTGTTCAATACAGGCTTAAGGGTTCCGGCCCCATCCGGCGCTTATCTCCGGCACTCTTAATGGCTTAGCTCTTGAAGGGGCATAAGAATAATCTCATAAAGAGCGCGCGCCTTTTTAGCACAAATGGCGATCTGTGTTTTTTTTAAACAAAATCAAGAGGGTTATCTATTATCTGGGGACAGTGTCTGGTGAGATTGCCTGGTAACATAGCCGGATGGCAGCTAACGCCTTATCCGGCCTACACCGACTTTATTAATGCACGCCCAACCGCCAGGCGAAATAGATCTCTTCTTTCAGTTCGGTTGCAGAGAGGGTGAGGAGATCGGCAAACTCTAACTCCAGCTGTTTTAAACGCTTTAAATACTGCGCGGGAGAAAGTTCGGTTTTATCACGGCGTAAAAATTCAATCGCCAGTTGGGTTGGGTCTAAATCAGTAGACATATCATCCTCGCTTATGTGTAAACGTGCACAGTATATCACCTTTTTCTGCGCACATTTTGACCAAAAGCAATATGCTTCACACTTTTATGGTGACAACGTCACACAATCGCCGTAGTAAGACGCGAAGAACAGCACAGACGTCCCTGTTCATCAAAGATCTCTATCTGCCAGACCTGATGGCGAGCCCCGGTATGCAACGCTTTACAGACGCCCCGTACACGCCCCTGACGCGCCGACCGTACATGGTTGGCATTCACCTCCAGCCCTACCACCTTTTGCTCCCCCTGCGTACACAGATAGCCTGCGACCGAGCCGATACTTTCCGCCAGCACCACAGACGCTCCGCCATGCAGCAAGCCGAACGGCTGTTTGGTGCGATGATCGACGGGCATTGTCGCTTCCAGCGTATCGTCCCCAATACGCTCAAAGCGGATATCAAGCAGGCCAACCATATTCCCTTCCCCCATCGCATTAAGCGCATCGAGGGTCACTTCACGTTTCCAGATCAACCTATAATCTCCAGTAATGCCTGCAACGGGTGACGCACGCCCGTACCTTCAATGCGTTTGACCTGGCTTCGGCAGGAATAGCCGGTTGCCAGGCAACGGTTTCGCGGTAGACGTTGCATCGCCTGATGCCAGGATAGCTCATAAATTCCCAGCGAATTTTTATGATTGGTGAGTTCATGTCCATAAGTGCCCGCCATACCGCAGCAGCCTACGCTGACATTTTCCAGCTTCGCGCCAAAATGGGCAAAGATGGCGGCCCACTGCGCAGGCGCGCCGGGTAACGCCGTGACTTCCGTACAATGACCAAAAAAGTACCACGGTTCGCCGCTCACCTCGACGGACAGTCTTGCATTTATTTCCTGCGCCAGCCATTCATTCACCAGCAACACATGAAAATCGCCGCGCTGTTCGCCCAGCGCCAGTTTGTATTCGTCGCGATAACACAGGACCAGCGCCGGATCGACGCCCACCATTGGCATCCCCAACGCGGCGATCCGATTAAGGAACTCAGAGGTTTTTTTCGCCGTTTTCGCAAAGCGATTAAGAAAACCTTTAATATGCTGCGCCTTACCATTCGGCGAGAACGGTAACAATACCGGCCTCCTGCCCAGTTTTTCCGCCAGGCGGATAAAGTCCGCCACGACCCGGGCGTCGTAGTAGCTGGTAAACGGGTCCTGAACCACCAGTACCGTTTTCGCTTTTTGCTCGGCGCTCATGCGCTCCAGTTGCTCAAGCGTCATATTAGCGGACGGATGGCCCACCAGTTGCTGTTGCAATGAAGGGGCAGAAAGCAGAGGTAAATCCACCATACCGATATGTTTTTTCGCCAGATTACGAACCACCGGTTGGTTAATAAAAAAGTTAAAGGTCTTTGGCGCACGCGCCATCAGCGGCGCGTAGGTCTCGACCGTCGCCACCAGATGATCGCGTACCGGACGCAGATAACGCGTATGGTAAAGCTGTAAGAAACGTGAACGAAACTCCGGAACATCGATTTTAATCGGACACTGGGTCGTACAGGCTTTACATGCCAGACAGCCGGACATGGCCTCTTTAACTTCATGGGAAAAGTCATACTCGCCTTTGCGTTTGTGCCAACTATTCCGGGTGCGGGCAATCAGCGTGCGTAAGCTGGCGCGTTTTTCCGGCAGCTCCTTTTCCAGCTTCAACGGATCGATGCCGCGATCGGCCAATAGTCGGAGCCATTCCCGCACCAGCGTCGCCCGCCCTTTCGGCGAGTGGATCCGGTTAAGGCTAATTTTCATCGACGGGCACATTGGGCTTTTCGCATCGAAATTAAAGCACAGGCCGTTACCATTACACTCCATAGCGCCGCGCCAGGTCTGCCGCACCGCCAGCGGGATTTGCCGATCCCAGGTGCCGCGTTTTACCGCATCCACCTTCATCATCGGCGCCTCTATCCCCTGCGGCGGACAGATTTTACCCGGGTTAAGTCGATTATGCGGATCAAAAGCCGCTTTTATTTTGCGCAGCTCGCCATACAGGACTTCGCCGAAAAAGGCCGGGCTGTATTCCGCACGAAAACCTTTTCCATGCTCGCCCCACAACAGCCCGCCGTATCTGGCGGTCAGCGCGACGACCTCATCGGAGATCTGTTTCATCAACAGTTCCTGCTGCGGATCGCACATATCCAGCGCCGGACGCACATGCAGCACCCCGGCATCCACGTGGCCGAACATGCCGTAACTTAAGCCATGACCATCCAGTAGGGCGCGAAATTCGGCGATGTAATCGGCCAGATGTTCAGGCGGCACGCAGGTATCTTCCGCAAAAGGAATCGGTTTGGCAGCGCCTTTCGCGTTACCCAGCAGCCCTACCGCTTTTTTACGCATCGCGTAAATACGCTCAATACCCGTCAAATCGGTACAAAGTTGCCAGCCGATCACGCCCGCTTCCGCTCGCGCCATCAGGCCATCCAGCCGGTGGCACAGCGCCTCGACCTGTCCGTCAATAAGCGCTTCATCGTCACCCGCGAATTCCACGATATTCAGGCCAAGCATCTCTTTATCCGGCACATCGGTAATCAATTCGCTAACGGAGTGCCAGACAATATCTTCCCGCGCGAGGTTAAGGACCTTGGAATCGACCGTCTCGACGGATAAGGCGCGCGCGTCAACCATAAAAGGGGCGTTACGCAGCGCGGAATCAAAGGAGTCGTATTTTACATTAACCAGACAGCGGACTTTGGGTATCGGGGTAATATCCAGCCGGGCTTCAGTAATAAACGCCAGCGTCCCTTCCGACCCCGTTAAGATGCGGGTAAGATCGAAGCGGGTCATGTCATCGTTAAAGACGTGGCGTAAATCGTAGCCTGTCAGGAAGCGATTGAGCTTTGGAAAGCTATCGAGGATAAGTTGACGGTTTTCCAGGCAGGACTGATAGACGGTCTGATAGATGCGGCCTGGCATCGTCGTGTTTTCACCCAGCGTCCGGGCAAGCTCTACGGGCATCGATTGCGTGTCAAGGATATCGCCCCCCAACAATACGGCCCGTATGCCTAAGACGTGATCTGACGTTTTTCCATAGACCAGCGAACCCTGACCAGAGGCATCGGTATTAATCATACCGCCAAGCGTTGCGCGATTACTGGTGGAAAGTTCCGGCGCAAAAAAATAGCCATACGGTTTTAGCGCTTGATTAAGCTGATCTTTTATCACCCCCGCCTCTACCCGCACCCATCCCTCTTCAGGATTAATTTCAATAATGCGGTTCATATAGCGGGACATATCAACAATAATGCCCTGGTTTAGCGCCTGGCCATTCGTGCCAGTACCGCCGCCTCGCGGGGTAAATATCAGCGACGTAAAGCGCGGCTCCGCCGCCAGACGGGCAAGAAGCGCGACATCCGCCGTAGAACGGGGAAACACAACAGCATCGGGAAGAAGCTGGTAGATACTGTTATCGGTCGACATTGTCAGACGGTCGGCATAGCTGGTTGCCGTATCGCCCGTAAACCCTTGCTGCTCCAGCGCCTGCAAAAAATTGAGCACCAGCTGAACGACGCCGGGTGCCTGAGAAATTTGTGGAATCATTATATTGACCTTTTCCTGCGGTCTATGTTGTGAACGGTGGCGCCCAACCCGGCGAGCGCGAGCGGTCTACGCACAGGAAGGGATGCTTAATCGTTTGCGTGTTGCGTTATTTGTTGTATCACATTTTTTTCCTGTGCGCCCAACAGAATTACATGCAGAATCGGCCTGTTAAAAACCGCTGAAATTGCTCATCATTATAGGGTGTGGTTTGCATGTTCACGTCGCGCCAACGTTCTGGCGCAAAGACAAAGGTGAAAAGTATTTATGGTAAATGTTCGTCAGCCCAGGGATATTGCGCAAGTGCTGCTATCGGTGCTGTTTTTAGCCATCATGATTGTGGCCTGCTTGTGGATAGTACAGCCTTTTATTTTGGGGTTTGCATGGGCAGGTACGATTGTTATCGCGACCTGGCCCGTTTTGCTGAAATTACAAAAAATATTGTGGGGCCGCCGCTCGCTTGCCGTATTGGTCATGACGCTGCTGTTAGTGCTGCTCTTCGTTATTCCCGTCGCCTTGCTGGTGAACAGCATTGTCGACGGTAGCGGCCCGCTCATCCATGCAGTGACTGGCGGCGATATGACGCTACCC
Organism: Salmonella sp. SAL04157; assembly: GCF_046551635.1. Taxonomy (NCBI): domain Bacteria; kingdom Pseudomonadati; phylum Pseudomonadota; class Gammaproteobacteria; order Enterobacterales; family Enterobacteriaceae; genus Salmonella; species Salmonella sp. SAL04157. Next base: position 419,859 of record NZ_JBGDVS010000002.1, on the reverse strand, counting down.
GATCTGGCATGGTTAAATAATATTCCGTTGGTTGGCGCCAAACTGTATGCCGGATGGCATAGCCTGCTGGATATGGGCGGTAGCGCTATTATGGCGAAAGTGCGGCCTTATATCGGCACAACCACGACCTGGTTTGTCGGTCAGGCGGCGCATATCGGACGCTTTATGATGCACTGCGCCCTGATGCTGTTGTTTAGCGCCCTGCTTTACTGGCGCGGCGAACAAGTGGCGATGGGTATACGCCATTTTGCCTGTCGTCTCGCAGCTAAACGCGGCGATGCGGCGGTTCTGCTGGCTGCCCAGGCGATCCGCGCCGTGGCGCTTGGCGTGGTGGTCACCGCGCTGGTACAGGCGGTACTTGGCGGCGTCGGGCTGGCGATTTCCGGCGTGCCTTACGCTACCCTGTTGACGGTAGTGATGATCCTTTCGTGTCTGGTTCAGTTGGGGCCGTTGCCGGTATTGATTCCAGCCATTATCTGGCTTTACTGGACAGGCGACACCACCTGGGGCACCGTGCTGCTGGTTTGGAGCGCCGTCGTCGGCACTCTGGATAACGTGATTCGCCCGGTACTCATCCGCATGGGCGCCGATTTACCGCTGCTTCTGATCCTTTCCGGGGTAATCGGCGGCCTGATTGCATTCGGTATGATTGGTCTGTTTATTGGACCGGTGCTTCTGGCCGTGACCTGGCGTTTGTTCTCCGCATGGGTACATGAAGTTCCGGCGCCGACGAATGAACCAGAGGAGATCCTTGAAGAGCTGGATGACATCGAGGAAGCCAACAAGCAGTCATAATCCCGTCGGGCGGCATTGCCGCCCGATGCTTTAGCGACGTTTATCAATTCAACGCACACCCCATTTTGATTCGCCCGTCTGTTCCCCGCCGCATCTCATTTCTGTCGCAAATCCGTTACAGTTTTTAAACTATTGAGACGAATCTGATCGACGCAAAAAGTGCTCATGCCTACTATTAGCACACGGTTATAAATCAACACATTGATTTATAAGCATGGAAATCCCCTGAGTGAAACAACGAATTGCTGTGTGTAGTCTTTGCCCGTCTCCTACGATGGGCTTTTTTTTTAACTTTTTTCGCCGCATTGTTACATAAGCCAGCTCCCGTTTTCCTTCAACACCGCGATATCTGCAACGAATAAATAATATTGCACAAAATAGTGTGATTCTGTTCAAGTCGAAACGGTGTCGGTGGTGCTATTTATAGCATCACTTTTTTCATATAAAAGCCTAAAAAATGATGAACGCGTTAGAACTACAAGCACTACGGCGTATTTTTGATATGACGATTGAAGAATGCACAATCTATATCACCCAGGATAATAATTCGACAACCTGGCAACGATGGGAAGCTGGCGACACTCCCATCTCTCCAGAAATCATTGCCAGGCTAAAGGAAATGAAAGCCAAGAGACAGCGACGAATTAACGCCATTGTGGACAAAATCAATAACCGGATCGGCAATAATACAATGCGTTACTTCCCTGATTTATCTTCTTTTCAGTCCATTTATACAGAGGGTGATTTTATCGAGTGGAAAATTTATCAATCTGTTGCTGCCGAACTTTTCGCACATGATCTGGAGCGGCTGTGTTAGACGTAAACTTTATCGCCGCATCGTATTGATACCGGATAGAAAACCACACAATCACGACATTGACTTGTCACCCTATCCAATATGCTTCCTGCCTGTGTATACCACTGTAATGTCAGGCGGCATCTCTGAGTCAGATAATATGAAAAATCGTTATTTCCCTACCGCTGTAGGGTTATATTTTAATTACTTTGTACATGGCATGGGGGTTATCCTGATGAGCCTGAACATGTCATCGCTTGAACAGCAATGGCATACCAGTGCCGCTGGCGTATCTATTGTGATCTCTTCGCTTGGTATTGGCCGGTTAAGCGTTTTGTTAATCGCCGGTATGCTTTCCGATCGCTTTGGTCGCCGTCCTTTTATCATTCTGGGGATCGCCTGTTACCTGATTTTTTTCATTGGCATTCTTTATGCTCAGACGATTTGTGTCGCTTATGCCTGTGGCTTTTTAGCAGGTATGGCCAACAGTTTTTTGGATGCAGGTACCTATCCCAGTTTGATGGAAGCCTTCCCTCGCTCCCCCAGTACGGCAAATATCCTGATCAAAGCATTTGTCTCTGGCGGACAATTCTTGTTGCCCATTATTATTAGTTTATTAGTCTGGGCTAATATGTGGTTTGGCTGGTCCTTCCTGCTTGCCGGGGCGATCATGCTTATTAATGCTCTGTTTTTATTACGCTGCCCTTTTCCACCCTATCCTGGTCGGATATTGAAGCCTAAAATCTCGCAAGCGCCTGTCGCAGGCGCACATCATTGCTCCCTCATCGATCTTATCAGCTACACCCTTTATGGCTATATCTCGATGGCAACCTTTTATCTTATCAGCCAGTGGCTGGCGCAGTATGGACAGTTCGTCGCAGGCATGTCGTATACCCAATCCATCAAACTGTTAAGTATTTATACCTGCGGATCGCTACTGTGCGTTTTTATTACCGCTCCGTTGGTCAGAAAAACAATTCGTTCTACCACATTATTGATGTTTTATACCTTTATCTCTTTTATTGCGCTTCTGACGGTCTGCCTGCATCCTCAGGTCTATGTTGTTATGATCTTCGCATTCGTCATTGGATTCTCTTCCGCCGGTGGCGTAGTACAAATCGGCCTGACGCTGATGGCGGCCCGTTTTCCACGGGAGAAAGGTAAAGCGACCGGCATCTATTACAGCGCCGGCAGTATCGCGACGTTCACTATTCCGTTGATCACGGCGCGGATTTCAGAAATGAGCATTGCACATATTATGTGGTTTGATACCGGTATCGCCGCAGCGGGATTTCTCCTCGCGCTATTCATCGGTTACCGAAGTCGGGCTGAATCACAACACCACGCTGAAGCAGCGTCGACTGCGCAATAAAAGTTAGCGTGCCAGCTGCAATATTATTGCCTTGCTATGCAAAATAAAACGTTAGCTATTATCACCGGGAAACAAAAAATGTAATTTTCGTGTTAATTATTATTCATTATCTTCACACTTATCAGAAAAATTGCGATGAGCATCACGAGTTATATGTGTTAAACAACAAATTCGCAGCAATTTTTATATTTCATGGCTAACAAATGAAATGCTATCAATGCAATAAACCTGGCATTTTAAACGCCATGTTATGTACATATAACGATAGTACCGACTTATAGTGTTACTGAACAATCGCTGCATGTAGTAAAGCAGTAATAAACAGGACATTGAATCAAACCATCAGCAAGGAGCTGTGAACAAATGTCTCAGAACAAGGCTCGCAACATGCCATATTTGCTGGCTGTTATCTGCATTTATTTTAGTTACTTTCTCCACGGCATGAGTGTTATTACACTAGCCCAGAACATGACTTCCCTTGCACAGAAATTCTCCACGGATAGTGCCGGTATCGCCTATTTAATCTCTGGCATTGGTCTTGGCCGTCTGGTCAGTATTTTATTCTTTGGCGTACTGTCCGATAAATTTGGCCGTCGGGCAATAATACTGCTTGGCGCCGTACTATATATGCTGTTTTTCTTCGGTATTCCCGCCAGTCCTAACCTGATGATCGCTTTCATATTAGCGGTGTGTGTCGGCGTGGCGAACTCCGCGCTGGATACCGGCGGATACCCTGCATTAATGGAGTGTTTTCCCAAAGCATCGGGCTCGGCAGTTATTCTGGTTAAAGCGATGGTCTCTTTTGGGCAAATGATTTATCCCCTTATTGTCAGCGCCTTGTTAGTCAACCATATCTGGTACGGCTACGCGGTGGTAATCCCCGGTATCCTTTTCGTCCTCATCACGTTGATGCTGTTGAAAAGCCGCTTTCCCAGCCAACTTGTCGATGCCAGTATTGCGAAAGAATTACCCCAGATGAACAGTACTCCCCTCGTCTGGCTGGAAGGCGTAGCTTCCGTTTTATTTGGCGTCGCCGCGTTCTCAACCTTCTATGTGATTGTGGTCTGGATGCCTAAATATGCGATGGCCTTCGCCGGAATGGCGGAATCCGACGCGCTGAAAACCATCTCTTATTACAGTATGGGATCGTTGGTTTGCGTGTTTATTTTTGCCGCATTGCTGAAAAAAATGGTTCGCCCCATCTGGGCCAATGTTTTCAATGCCGGGCTGGCGACACTCACCGCTGCGGCAATTTACCTGTATCCCTCGCCACTGATCTGTAATGCTGGCGCCTTCGTGATTGGTTTTTCCGCTGCTGGAGGTATTTTACAATTAGGCGTATCGGTAATGTCGGAATTTTTCCCTAAGAGTAAAGCTAAAGTCACCAGTATATATATGATGATGGGTGGCGTAGCTAACTTTCTTATCCCACTGATCACCGGTTATCTCTCTACCATTGGCCTACAATATATCATTTTATTAGATTTTGCCTTTGCACTACTGACATTTATCACCGCCATTATTGTATTTATTCGCTATTATCGCGTATTTAAGATCCCGCAAAATGATGTCCGATTTGGCGAGCGTTATTTCCAGTAAAAATGTTAACTATGCGCAACAGGCATGCGCCCTGCTCTGCACTGCCCACTTATTAAGGAGTATAAAATGGATGTTACCGCAAAATATGAGTTAATTGGTCTTATGGCGTATCCTATCCGTCATAGCTTATCGCCCGAAATGCAAAACAAAGCGTTAGAAAAAGCGGGGCTACCCTATACCTATATGGCTTTCGAAGTGGATAACACGACGTTTGCCAGCGCCATTGAAGGACTGAAAGCATTAAAAATGCGCGGTACGGGCGTCTCCATGCCAAACAAACAGCTCGCGTGTGAGTATGTCGATGAATTAACGCCAGCAGCAAAACTGGTTGGCGCTATCAACACCATTGTTAATGATGACGGCTATCTACGCGGCTACAATACGGATGGTACGGGCCATATTCGGGCAATTAAAGAAAGCGGTTTCGATATTCGAGGAAAAACCATGGTGCTGCTCGGCGCGGGAGGCGCGGCTACCGCCATTGGCGCCCAGGCAGCCATTGAAGGCATTAAGGAAATTAAACTGTTTAACCGTAAAGATGACTTTTTCGAAAAAGCGGTTGCCTTTGCGAAGCGGGTGAATGAAAACACCGATTGCGTCGTTACCGTCACCGATCTTGCCGATCAGCACGCTTTTACTGAAGCGCTTGCCAGCGCAGATATTCTGACGAACGGCACCAAAGTTGGCATGAAACCATTGGAGAACGAATCCCTGATCGGCGATGTTTCCCTGCTCCGCCCTGAATTGCTGGTCACCGAATGTGTTTATAATCCGCATATGACAAAGTTATTGCAGCAGGCGCAACAAGCTGGTTGCAAAACAATTGATGGTTACGGCATGTTGTTATGGCAAGGAGCCGAACAGTTTGAACTGTGGACAGGAAAAGCATTTCCATTGGACTATGTGAAGCAGGTGATGGGATTCACAGCCTGACCGGTAAAATTATAATTGCGACGAATGACAATGAAGGGTACCAAATGAAAACCGTAACTGTAAGAGATCTCGTGGTTGGCGAAGGCGCGCCAAAGATCATTGTGTCGCTAATGGGAAAAACCATTACCGATGTGAAATCGGAAGCACTCGCCTATCGTAAAGCGGATTTCGATATTCTGGAGTGGCGTGTTGACCATTTTGCCAACGTGACGACGACGGAAAGCGTACTTGAGGCCGCCGGCGCCATCCGGGAGATTATTACCGATAAACCCTTGCTATTTACCTTCCGCAGCGCGAAAGAAGGCGGCGAACAGGCGCTAACCACCGGACAGTATATCGCTCTGAATCGTGCAGCGGTTGACAGCGGTCTGGTCGATATGATCGATCTCGAGCTTTTTACCGGCGACGATGAGGTGAAAGCCACCGTCAGCTATGCTCATCAACACAATGTTGCGGTGATCATGTCTAACCATGATTTTCATAAAACGCCCGCAGCGGAAGAGATTGTTCAGCGTCTGCGTAAAATGCAGGAACTGGGCGCCGATATTCCGAAGATCGCCGTCATGCCGCAGACTAAAGCCGATGTTCTGACCTTACTTACCGCCACTGTAGAAATGCAGGAGCGCTATGCGGATCGTCCGATTATTACCATGTCGATGTCGAAAACCGGGGTAATATCTCGTCTTGCCGGCGAAGTGTTCGGTTCTGCAGCAACGTTTGGCGCGGTGAAAAAAGCATCTGCGCCGGGACAAATATCGGTAGCCGATCTGCGTACCGTATTAACTGTATTGCACCAGGCGTAATATTTTATCGTGTGGCGGAATATTCTCTTTCTGCCACAATAAAAATAAATAGTTATCTGATATGAATATGTTCCATATTCATTGAAAGCCGCTGTCTTTATTACCTTAACACGGTTATATCGATATTGCTTTCAGGGATAATAGTGGAGTAAATATGAAAATCAATAAGCCATCACGCATTAATGGCCGCGTTCCCGTGCTCTCTGCACAAGAAGCAGTAAATTATATTCCAGACGAGGCCACTTTATGTATTCTGGGCGCAGGCGGCGGTATTCTCGAAGCGACAACATTAATTACCGCACTGGCAGATAAATATCAAACAACCCAGTCACCACGAGATTTATCTATTATTAGCCCCACCGGATTAGGTGACCGCGCCGATCGCGGCATCAGCCCGCTGGCGCAGGAGGGGCTGGTAAAATGGGCGCTATGCGGACATTGGGGGCAATCTCCCCGTATTTCTGAACTGGCTGAACAAAATAAAATCGCCGCCTATAACTACCCACAAGGCGTATTAACCCAGACGCTGCGCGCCAGCGCCGCACACCAGCCGGGTATTCTGAGCGATATCGGTATTGGTACCTTTGTCGACCCTCGCCAACAGGGCGGAAAATTAAACGACGTGACTAAAGAAGATCTCATTAAGCTGGTAGAGATCGATAATAAAGAATATCTCTATTATAAAGCGATAGCGCCTAATGTGGCTTTTATCCGCGCCACCACCTGCGACAGCGAAGGCTATGCATCATTTGAAGATGAGGTGATGTATCTTGATGCGCTGGTGATCGCCCAGGCCGTTCACAATAATGGCGGTATTGTAATGATGCAGGTGCAGAAAATGGTAAAAAAAGCCACGCTGCATCCAAAATCCGTGCGTATTCCCGGCTATCTGGTGGATATTGTGGTTGTCGATGCCGACCAGACGCAACTGTATGGCGGCGCGCCGGTGAACCGATTTATCTCCGGGGATTTTACTCTTGATGATAGTACCCAGCTTACCCTGCCCCTTAATCAGCGCAAGCTGGTAGCCCGACGCGCGCTGTTTGAAATGCGTAAAGGCGCGGTAGGCAATGTGGGCGTAGGCATTGCTGACGGTATTGGTCTGGTCGCTCGCGAGGAAGGCTGCGCCGATGACTTCGTGCTGACCGTGGAAACCGGCCCGGTAGGCGGTATTACCTCTCAGGGCGTGGCCTTCGGCGCCAATGTCAATACCCGCGCGATCCTCGATATGACCTCACAATTTGATTTTTATCACGGCGGTGGGCTCGATGTCTGCTATTTAAGTTTTGCCGAAGTGGATCAACACGGTAATGTCGGTGTACATAAATTCAACGGAAAAATTATGGGCACCGGCGGGTTTATCGATATTAGCGCAACGTCGCAAAAAATTATCTTCTGCGGAACTCTGACGGCCGGAAGTTTAAAAACTGAAATTACCGATGGCAAATTAAATATTCTCCAGGAAGGTCGCGTGAAAAAATTCGTCAGCGAACTGCCGGAAATTACGTTCAGTGGAAAAATTGCGCTTGAGCGCGGGTTAGACGTGCGTTACATCACTGAACGTGCGGTTTTCACTCTCAAACAAGATGGCCTGCATTTAATTGAAATTGCGCCTGGCGTCGATCTGCAGCGGGATATTCTTGACAAGATGGATTTTTCACCGGTTATCTCACCAGATTTAAAACTGATGGACACAAGATTATTTACCGATAGCACAATGGGATTCACGCTTCCTGACGCAACACATTAAAAGGAGTACAAATATGGATTTTTCATTAACTGAAGAACAAGAACTATTACTGGCCAGTATTCGCGAGTTAATCACCAGCAATTTTCCGGAAGAGTATTTCCGTACCTGCGATCAAACGGGCACCTATCCCAGAGAATTTATGCAGGCGCTGGCGGAAAACGGTATTTCGATGCTGGGCGTCCCGGAAGAATTTGGCGGCATTCCGGCTGACTATGTAACGCAAATGCTGGCGCTGATGGAAATCTCAAAATGCGGCGCTCCGGCCTTTTTGATTACCAACGGCCAATGCATCCACAGCATGCGCCGTTTTGGTTCCGCAGAACAACTGCGTAAAACAGCAGAAAGCACTCTGGCCACCGGCGATCCAGCATATGCGCTCGCCTTAACAGAACCTGGCGCGGGATCTGATAATAATAGCGCCACAACAACCTGGACGCGTAAAAACGGCAAGGTTTATCTTAACGGCCAAAAAACGTTTATCACCGGTGCAAAAGAATATCCTTACATGCTGGTTCTGGCGCGCGATACGGAGCCAAAAGATCCTAAAAAAGCGTTCACGCTTTGGTGGGTGGACTCAAATAAACCGGGCATAAAGATTAATCCGCTGCATAAAATTGGCTGGCACATGTTGAGTACATGCGAAGTTTATCTCGATAATGTCGAGGTTGACGAAAGCGACCGGGTCGGTGAGGAAGGCATGGGTTTCCTCAATGTCATGTACAATTTTGAGATGGAGCGTTTGATTAATGCGGCGCGCAGTACAGGTTTCGCCGAATGCGCATTTGAAGATGCCGCCCGTTACGCCAACCAGCGTATCGCCTTTGGTAAACCCATCGGCCATAACCAGATGATCCAGGAAAAGCTGGCGTTAATGGCCATCAAAATCGAAAACATGCGCAATATGGTGTTGAAAGTCGCCTGGCAGGCCGATCGGGAAGAGTCACTGCGTACCAGCGCCGCGCTGGCTAAGCTGTACTGCGCACGCACAGCGATGGAAGTGATTGACGATGCGATTCAGATTATGGGTGGGCTTGGTTATACTGACGAAGCCCGTGTCTCCCGCTTCTGGCGCGATGTTCGCTGCGAACGTATCGGTGGCGGCACGGATGAAATTATGATCTATGTGGCAGGACGCCAGATTCTGAAAGACTATCAGAACAAGTAAGGATCGTACCGGAACGTCTTATTCGGCCTGACTGCTTTACGGCATCAGGCCGGATAAATCAGATAAATTTCGCCGTCAGGTATTTGGCAGCAAATACGCCTGCTCAACCAGACTATTTTTAAATTGCTTACGATAATCGTTGGGAGAACATCCTACATGCCGCATAAACAATTTGGCAAAATGGTCCACATTTTCATATCCTACCCGCCATGAAATTTCTGCCAGTGGCGACTCAGTGTTTGTCAGCGCAAACTTGGCCTCGGTCATACGTCGTTGAATAACATAATTGATAGGGGATATATGATATTCTTTGGCAAATTCATGACATATATAACTGACGCTGGCGCGAAATTTTTTCGATAGCTGGTCAAGCGTGATTTTTTCACGATAATTATTATTGAGATAAACAAGCACATCCTTAATTAATACATCTTTTTTAATGTAACCTTGTTCAGAACGATAGGCATTTTTAAAATTTTCATAGTAAAGTGCGGTCAGAGTGTAAGCAAATGCATCGTATACAGAGGAAGCCAATACATTTTTCCCCTGCGGAAGTAACACGCTTAATTCATTAAAGATACTTTTAATGACCTCTTTCCCCTGAACCACGGAAACCACCGGACAGGAATGACTCTGCAATAGTTGGTTTTCTTCCCAACCTGGAAAACAAAACCCATACAGCGCACAGGTATAGGTGGTAGCCGGCGAATTGCTGTCGGATACTACAGCGTGTAGCCGCCCCCGCTCAACGACGACAATATCGTCCGCATGCGCGACGTAGAGTGAAGAGTCAATAATTAACCTGGCTATCCCTTTTTTGACGTAAATAAGCTCTGTTTCATTATCATGCATATGATGGCCAGACTCCCAGTTTGGATCATCGCTAATGACAAAACGTGAAAATCGAGGGGTCTTGTCCTGTTCAAAAATCGTCTCCGCGGCGGAGTCAAAACAGCGCTGATACATAATAACCTCTGTCAGGTTTAAAAAGATAACCAGGATAAAATAAAGCGAGCGTCAGTGTTGTACAACCGTGGAGATTACCAGCAAAACAAGATTATTCGTTCCGAATGCAAGATATTATGTTCTTTTGCAGACAGCTCAGATTACCTGTCGATAGCGTATTATCAGACAAAAATACATAGCCGACATATCTTTGATGTTTTCTTTTAACCTCACAGAAACAACATCGCACGTTTCATGTTAAAAAATGATGATATGCTTCGCACTTATTATTCTCACTACCGTATTTATATTTTTATGACGCCCTTTTCAGATGTTTGCTAACGATTCTCTGTTCGCAGATTTTTCGTGCAAGATTGTTGGCAAGGAAAACAGATTGACCCATCGTAAACCTCTTCAGACTGCCGCAGACTATTTTCAGTCAGATTTACGTTACTTATCCGCACGCGACTCACTGGAGATGCAATGAAAATAATAACCTGCTTTAAGTTGGTGCCTGAAGAACAGGACATTACCGTGACCCCGGAGCATTCGCTCAATTTTGATCGTGCCGAGGCCAAAATCAGCCAGTTTGATTTAAATGCAATTGAGGCCGCCGCGCAGTTAGCTGCCGATGGCGACGAGATCGCCGCGCTCACCGTCGGCGGCTCTCTGTTACAAAATTCAAAAGTCCGCAAAGATGTGTTATCCCGCGGGCCGGATGCGCTTTTTATGGTTCAGGATGCGCAACTGGAGCACGCTCTGCCCAAAGAAACCGCGCTGGCGCTAGCATCCGCGGCGGAGAAAATCGGCTTTGACCTGCTGCTCTTTGGAGAGGGCTCCGGCGATATTTATGCCCAACAGGTGGGCCTGCTGACTGGCGAACTCCTGAAACTCCCCGTCATCAACGCAGTAAGCCATATTCAACGCGACGGCGACAAAATCATCGTTGAACGCACACTGGAAGAAGACGTTGAAATTATCGAGCTCACGCTGCCCGCGGTGCTTTGCGTGACCTCAGATATTAACGTTCCACGCATCCCGTCAATGAAAGCCATTCTCGGCGCCGGGAAAAAAGCCGTTACGTCGTGGCTGGCGAGCGATATCCACTGGACCCCAACCACGCCACTGGCGGAACTGGTCGCCATCTCGGTACCGCCGCAGACAGAACGCAAGCATATCATTCTCGATAACGATTCGCCGGAAGCCATCACCGCACTGGCCGACCATTTGAAAAAATCCCTGAACTAAGCCCAACGGAGAAAAATTATCATGAATCATTTAGCTAACGTATGGGTATTTAGCGATAACGTAGAGCGTTATGCCGAATTAATGACCGGCGCGCGGCAGTGGGGAGAAAAAGTTTACGCTATCGTGCAAGGAAACACGGAGATCGACTACGTGAAAGCGCTTGGCGCTGATGAGATAGTCATTCTTGAATCGCATACGGATTTGCAGCGCGTGGAAAACTATGCCGAAACGCTGGCCTCGTTATTAGGCGACAAAAATGGGCTACTGCTCATGGCGGCGACCAAGCGCTGCAAAGCGCTGGGCGCCAGGCTGAGCATCCAGCTTGACGCCGTGATGGTGAACGACGCGACGTCTATTGACCTCCTCGACGGGACGCTACACGCAGAGCATCGCATGTACGGCGGACTTGCTTTCGGCAAAGAGAAATTAAACAGTCCGCAGGCGATTATTACGCTGGCACCCGGCGTGCTGGAACCCGCCGCCCCTCTCCCCGGTCATACCTGCCCGCAGACCACGCTGGCATATATTGCCCCACGCCACGAGGTATTGTGCCAGCAGCGGCGCGCGAAATCGTTAAGCAGCGTCGATTTGAGCAAAGCCAAACGGGTCATCGGCGTAGGACGAGGTCTGGCGGCGCAAAGCGATCTGGATATGGTGCATAAACTGGCGACCGTCCTCGGCGCAGAAGTGGGCTGTTCCCGCCCCATTGCGGAAGGTGAAAACTGGATGGAACGCGAGCGTTATATTGGCGTATCCGGCGTTCTGTTGAAATCCGATCTCTATCTGACGCTGGGCATTTCCGGCCAAATTCAACATATGGTGGGTGGAAACGGCGCAAAAATTATTGTCGCAATTAACAAAGATAAAAACGCGCCCATTTTCAATTATGCCGATTATGGTCTGGTGGGCGATATCTATAAGGTTGTTCCTGCCCTCATCGACCAGTTAAGCCGCTAATTCCTTTTTCAACGCACATCTCCCGTCGTCGATACGGCGGGAAAGGAGCATAAAGCATGTCGGATGATAAATTTGACGCTATTGTGGTGGGCGCAGGCGTAGCAGGAACGGTCGCCGCGTATGTGATGGCAAAAGCGGGACTGGATGTACTGGTTATTGAACGCGGAAACAGCGCGGGCAGCAAAAATATGACCGGTGGCCGGCTCTACGCTCACAGTATCGAAAGTATTATGCCGGGATTCGCAACGTCCGCCCCCATCGAACGCGTCGTTACCCGTGAAAAAATCTCCTTTTTAACCGAAGAAAGCGCCGTCACACTTGATTTTCACCGCGCGCCCCCTACTCCGCTCCTTACGTCATATACCGTACTGCGCAACAAACTGGACCCGTGGTTAATGGCGCAGGCGGAACAGGCTGGCGCGCAGTTTATCCCGGGTGTACGGGTCGACGCTCTGGTACGTGAAGGCAATCGCGTCACTGGCGTTCAGGCCGGGGATGATATTCTGGATGCGAATATTGTGATTCTCGCGGACGGCGTGAATTCCATGCTGGGCCGTTCACTGGACATGGTGCCTGTCTCTTCTGCGCATCACTATGCCGTCGGCGTAAAAGAGTTGATTGGGCTCTCTCCGGCACTTATTGAAGAGCGCTTTAATCTGGCGTCCCATGAAGGCGTCGCCTGGTTATTCGCTGGCGCGCCCTCCAACGGGCTCATGGGCGGCGGGTTTCTTTATACCAACCGCGATTCGGTTTCTCTGGGGCTGGTATGTGGCCTGGGCGACATTGCTCACGCGACCAAAAGCGTACCGCAAATGCTGGAAGATTTTAAACAGCATCCGGCAATACGCCCTTTGATTCAGGGGGGAACGCTGCTTGAATACTCCGCTCATATGGTGCCCGAAGGCGGCATAGCAATGATGCCGGAACTGGCAAATGACGGCGTGATGATTGTCGGCGACGCCGCCGGTCTTTGCCTGAATCTCGGCTATACCGTCCGCGGCATGGATTTAGCCATCGCGTCCGCGCAAGCGGCCGCTCAAACCGCCATTGACGCTAAAGCGCGGCAAGATTTTTCCGCCGCGAGTCTTGCCGGTTACAAACGCGCGCTGGAGAAAAACGGCGTGTTACGCGATATGCGGCATTTCCGCAAACTCCCCGGATTAATGGAAAACCCACGGCTTTTTACCGAGTACCCGCGAATGGCGGCAAACATTGTGGGCGATCTGTTCACCGTTGATGGCGGTCCAGTCCCACCGTTGCGTAAAACTATCCTGTCACATGCGAAAAAAATTGGACTGGTGAATCTATTAAAAGACGGCATAAAAGGGGCTACGGCATTATGAGTTCGGACAATAAGGTGAATGTTGACGTCAAATTGGGCGTAAATAAATTTTACGTAGATGAAGGACACCCACATATCATTTTGCGATCCTCGCCTGACATGCAGGAGTTTACTAAATTAATAAAAGCCTGCCCTGCCGGACTCTATAAGCTGGACGATGCGGGAAATATTCATTTTGACTCTGCGGGCTGCCTGGAATGCGGAACCTGCAGGGTTCTCTGCGGCAATACTCTTCTCGAAAAATGGGAATACCCGGCGGGAACGTTCGGCGTTGAGTTTCGCTACGGCTGACGCTCTGAAACACCGGATAACGACGCTACGGCGTCTTATTCGGCTTGCCCCCGGAGATTACGTCATTTGTATTAATAGAGAACAAGTCAATGAGTGTTACATTAACGTTTGACGCCGCGCGGCGGAAAACCTATCGCGAGTCCGGCTACTGGGGCGATGCTTCACTGGGCGACTACTGGCGGCAAACCGCACGCGCCGTACCCGATAAAATCGCCGTGGTCGATAATCATGGCGCGTCCTGGACCTACGCCGCACTCGACTGCGCGGCAAGCCGCCTGGCAAATTGGTTACTGTCTCAGGGGATTCAACCGGGCGATCGCGTGGCCTTTCAGCTTCCGGGCTGGTGTGAGTTTACCCTCATTTATCTGGCCTGCCTGAAAACGGGCGCGGTATCTGTCCCGCTACTTCCCGCCTGGCGAGAAGCGGAGCTGGTTTGGGTGCTGAACAAATGTCAGGCTAAAATATTCTTCGCCCCCACCGTGTTCAAACAGAATCGACCGGTCGATCTTATCCTTCCGCTACAAAATCAGCTGCGCCATCTGACGCAGATTGTCGGCGTGGATAAACTGGCGCCTGCCACCACAGCGCTTGCGCTTAGTCAAATCATCGACCGCAGCGAACCGTTGCAGTCAGACATTAACATTCACGGTGATGAACTGGCGGCAGTGCTGTTTACCTCCGGCACAGAAGGAATGTCGAAAGGGGTGATGTTGACCCACAATAATATTCTTGCCAGCGAACGGGCGTATTGCGCGCGGTTGAATTTAACCTGGCAAGATGTGTTCCTGATGCCTGCGCCACTGGGCCACGCCACCGGATTTTTACACGGCGTCACCGCACCCTTTTTAATCGGGGCGCGTAGCGTATTGCTGGACATCTTTACCCCAGAAGCCTGCCTTACCTTATTAGCGCAGCAACGCTGTACCTGTATGTCAGGCGCGACGCCGTTTATTTACGATCTGCTTTGTGCCGTTGAGCAACAGCCTGCCGACCTCTCCTCACTGCGATTCTTCTTATGCGGCGGCACGACTATTCCCAAAAAGGTTGCCCGCGACTGCCAGCAGCGCGGTATCAAATTATTGAGTATTTACGGTTCTACAGAAAGTTCTCCACACTCGATGGTTAATCTGGGTGATTCGACTTCACGCATGATGAATACCGATGGTTATGCCGCCACCGGTGTAGAAATTAAAATCGTGGATGAAGATCGCAATACGCTTCCAGCAGGCCACGAAGGCGAAGAAGCCTCGCGCGGGCCGAACGTTTTTATGGGATACCTGGACGAGCCGGAACTTACCGCCCGCGCACTGGATAATGAGGGCTGGTATTACAGCGGCGACCTCTGCCGCATGGATGAAGACGGTTATATCAAAATTACCGGGCGCAAAAAGGATATTATTATACGTGGAGGTGAAAATATCAGCAGTCGCGAAGTCGAAGATATTTTGCTACAGCACCCTCGCATACACGATGCTTGCGTCGTTGCTATGCCTGATGAACGCTTAGGCGAACGTTCATGCGCGTATGTGGTCTTAAAACCGCCGCACCTTTCGCTGACGCTGGAAGAGGTGATCGCTTTTTTCAGTCGAAAACGGGTAGCGAAGTATAAATATCCGGAACGGATCGTCATCGTAGAAAAACTGCCCAGAACCGCCTCTGGCAAAGTGCAGAAGTTTCTGTTGCGGCAGGATATTATTGAGCGGCTGCGCCAGGAGCACACCGCGGAGTAAATTGCCGGATGGCGACGTTAACGCCGCCATCCGGTATCACATTACTTCTTCAGTTCCGCCAGACTCAGCCAGGTCTGAACCACGGTGTCCGGGTTCAGCGACAGGCTGTCGATCCCCTCTTCCATCAGCCAGGCGGCAAAGTCTTCATGGTCGGACGGACCCTGACCACAAATTCCAACATATTTGCCCTGTTTTTTCGCCGCGCGGATCGCCATCGACAGCAGCGCTTTCACCGCGTCGTTACGCTCGTCAAACAGTTCAGACACTACGCCGGAATCGCGATCCAGCCCCAGCGCCAGCTGCGTCATGTCGTTAGAACCAATCGAGAAGCCATCAAAATACTCGAGGAACTGTTCAGCCAGCAAGGCATTGGACGGGATCTCGCACATCATGATGATCTTCAGCCCGTTCTCGCCGCGTTTAAGCCCCTGGCGCGCCAGCTCTTCGATGACCGCTTTCGCCTGGTCGACCGTCCGCACGAACGGGATCATGATTTCGACGTTTGTAAGGCCCATATCGTTGCGCACGCGTTTCACCGCTTCGCATTCCAGCGCAAAACAATCGCGGAAACTTTCTGCGACGTAACGGCCCGCGCCGCGGAAGCCCAGCATAGGGTTTTCTTCATGCGGCTCATAGCGTTCGCCGCCGACCAGGTTGGCGTATTCGTTGGACTTAAAGTCAGACAGGCGAACGATAACGCGTTTCGGGTAGAAGGCGGCGCCTAACGTCGCGATCCCTTCCGTCAGTCGACCAACGTAAAATTCACGCGGCGAGTCAAACCCTTTCATCATCTCACGAATGTCGTTTTGCAGCGCGGCATCCTGGTCGTCAAACTCCAGCAGCGCGCGCGGGTGAACGCCAATCATACGGTTAATGATGAATTCCAGTCGCGCCAGACCTACGCCTTCATTCGGCAGGCAGGCAAAGTCAAATGCCCTGTCCGGGTTGCCGACGTTCATCATAACCTTCAGCGGTAGCTCTGGCATGGTATCTACGCTGGAGCTTTTTACGCTGAAATCCAGCATGTCGGCATACACATAACCGGTATCACCTTCTGCGCAGGAGACGGTTACTTTTTCGCCATCTTTCATGCGTTCGGTGGCGTCGCCGCAGCCGACTACCGCCGGAATACCCAATTCGCGGGCGATAATCGCCGCGTGACAGGTGCGCCCGCCACGGTTAGTGACAATCGCCGCCGCTTTTTTCATGATCGGTTCCCAGTCCGGGTCGGTCATATCGGTGACAAGCACATCGCCAGGCTCAATACGGTTCATTTCGCCGATATCATGAATAACTTTTACCGTACCTGCGCCGATACGATGCCCAATGGCACGACCTTCGGCAATGATTTTCCCCTGAGCATGTAGCGTATAACGCTCCATCACCTGGCCACGGGAGCGCACGGTTTCCGGACGTGCCTGCACAATAAAAAGCTTACCGGTATGACCGTCTTTCGCCCATTCGATATCCATCGGACGACCATAGTGCTGCTCAATCTGCACCGCTTGTTTCGCCAGTTCCTGCACTTCTTCGTTGGTGAGCGAGAAAATGTCGCGCTGTTCCTGCGGCACATCCTCAATCTTCACTTGCTTGCCGTGCTCCTGGGTGGCGGCGTAAACCATGCGGATTTTTTTCGACCCCATGGTGCGGCGTACGATGGCCGGACGGCCTGCCGCCAGGGTTGGCTTATGGACATAAAATTCATCCGGGTTAACCGCGCCCTGCACCACCATTTCACCCAGTCCCCATGCCGAAGTGATAAAGACCACCTGGTCAAAACCGGATTCGGTATCGATAGAGAACATCACCCCTGACGAGGCGAGATCGGAGCGAACCATCCGCTGCACGCCAGCGGAAAGCGCTACGCCGCGATGATCATATCCCTGGTGAACGCGATAAGAGATGGCGCGATCGTTAAACAGAGAAGCAAATACGTGTTTCACTGCCACCAGAACCGCATCGAAGCCTTGAACGTTAAGAAACGTTTCCTGTTGACCCGCAAACGAAGCATCTGGCATATCTTCCGCCGTGGCGGAGGAACGCACGGCAAAAGAGGCATTTTCATCATCCGACGAAAGCTGCGCATAGGTATCGCGGATGGCGTTTTCCAGCTCCGGCTGGAAAGGAGTGTCGATAATCCACTGGCGGATCTGCGCGCCCGCTTTCGCCAGCTGGGAGACATCATCAATATCTGTCTTATCCAGCAGCTCATAAATGCGCTGGTTTACGCCGCTTTGATCCAAAAACTGGTTAAACGCATCGGCAGTGGTTGCAAAACCATTCGGAACGGATACGCCCATGCCGGAAAGGTTAGTAATCATTTCACCCAGGGAGGCATTTTTGCCCCCAACTCTGTCTACATCATTCATGCCGAGTTGGTTATACCAAAGCACCAGCGGTGACGAGCCATTGTTGGACATCGAACAATCCTTTTGTGATAAATGAACGAGTTTAAGAAACACATAGTTGCGTATTTATCCTGGCATACTTAAACCCGCGAAAAAAACGGTGAATCGTTCAAGCAAATTTATTTTTTCATTTTTTCAGATTGTTTACGTAGTTGCGCAAACCCGCGCATAGCACGGCATTCCCTTAATCACCTTCGGTATAAACTGCGTTTCCAGGAAATGAAACACACTTTTCATTAATTATAAAAAGTGTCTGTCATTTTATAAAATAAGCGACAAGTTATACGTTTCCCGTTACTTTTAATTTATGCTTTCAGATAATTATGTTTACTCTTCAGGATGAACAGAATGGATAATGTTGTTGATCGCCATGTTTTCTATATTTCTGATGGTACCGCCATCACCGCCGAGGTCCTGGGTCACGCGGTTATGTCGCAGTTTCCGGTGACGATCAGCAGCATCACGCTGCCATTCGTGGAAAACGAAAGTCGCGCCCGCGCCGTCAAAGACCAAATTGACGCCATTTATCAGCAAACCGGCGTTCGCCCGCTGGTGTTTTACTCGATTGTTTTACCTGAAATTCGCGCCATCATCTTACAGAGCGAAGGTTTCTGCCAGGATATCGTCCAGGCGCTGGTGGCGCCGCTTCAGCAGGAGATGAAACTGGATCCGACGCCGATCGCTCATCGTACTCATGGGCTTAATCCGGGTAACCTGAACAAGTATGACGCCCGTATTGCCGCTATCGATTATACCCTGGCGCATGATGATGGCATTTCATTGCGCAACCTCGATCAGGCTCAGGTCATTTTGCTTGGCGTTTCGCGCTGTGGAAAAACGCCCACCAGTCTCTATCTGGCGATGCAATTCGGTATTCGTGCGGCTAACTACCCTTTCATCGCCGATGATATGGATAATTTGACGCTGCCCACATCGTTAAAACCGCTACAACATAAACTGTTCGGCCTGACAATTGACCCTGAACGCCTGGCGGCTATTCGCGAAGAACGCCGTGAAAACAGTCGCTATGCCTCGTTGCGTCAGTGCCGCATGGAAGTGGCGGAGGTCGAAGCGCTGTATCGTAAGAATCAGATCCCCTGCCTGAACAGCACCAATTATTCCGTTGAAGAGATAGCCACCAAGATTCTCGATATTATGGGGCTTAACCGCAGAATGTACTAGCAAACTAGTTTAATGGTTTGGTTTTTGTTATCATGCTGTTCTGCCTGCGAGGTGTGACACGCCTCGCACTTGAAATCAGCAGGGATTGGTTTATCGTGATGCCCATCACTTCCCGGTAGTCCTGCCGTTGAAGCAACAAATTTCTGAGACTTGTAATGAACAGAACCGACGAACTCCGTACTGCGCGTATCGACAGCCTGGTAACACCGACCGAACTCGCGCAGCGGTATCCTGTATCGTCCTCCGTCGCCAGTCATGTTACCGACTCCCGACGCCGGATAGAAAAGATTTTAAATGGTGAAGATCCACGGCTACTGGTCGTCATTGGCCCCTGTTCGATTCACGATCTGAATGCTGCTATGGAATACGCGACGCAGCTCCAGGCACAACGCCAAAAGCATCAGGCGCGTCTGGAAATCGTCATGCGCACCTATTTTGAAAAACCGCGCACCGTCGTGGGATGGAAAGGCCTGATTTCCGATCCCGACTTGAATGGAAGTTACCGCGTCAATTATGGGCTTGAACTGGCGCGTCGCTTGCTATTGCAGGTGAACGAACTGGGAGTACCGACCGCCACAGAATTTCTTGATATGGTCACTGGCCAGTTTATTGCCGATCTGATCAGTTGGGGAGCGATTGGCGCGCGTACCACCGAAAGCCAAATCCATCGGGAAATGGCTTCTGCGCTCTCTTGTCCGGTCGGCTTTAAAAATGGTACGGATGGCAATACTCGCATTGCCGTTGACGCTATTCGCGCCTCCCGCGCCAGCCATATGTTTCTCTCGCCGGATAAAGACGGACAGATGACCATCTACCAGACGAGTGGCAACCCGTATGGGCACATCATCATGCGCGGCGGTAAAAAACCGAACTACCACGCTGAAGATATTGCCGCCGCCTGCGACACGTTGCATGAATTTGATCTGCCGGAACATCTGGTCGTCGACTTCAGCCACGGCAACTGTCAAAAACAGCATCGCCGCCAGTTGGAGGTATGTGATGATATTTGCCAGCAGATTCGTAATGGCTCCACGGCAATTGCCGGGATTATGGCCGAGAGTTTTTTACGGGAAGGCACGCAAAAAATTATCAGCGGTCAACCATTAATCTATGGTCAGTCCATTACCGATCCCTGCCTGAACTGGGAAGATACGGAAGTTCTGTTGGAAAAACTGGCCGCGGCGGTAGATAGCCGCTTTTAATAGCTCGCCCATCCTGCCGGGATGGGCGTTTCTTCGATGCTTTACCCGCCCTTTTCTCTCCCCGCGCGTATATCACTCCACAGAATTAGCACTTGCTGTCATCGCATTAATTATTGATAATAATAATCATTGTGAGTTTGATTATTAATAAATAACATGTCGCGTATGGATAACACCGAGCTGCCTCACCCTAAGGAAATAGACAATGAAACGCTTCTCCCTGCTGCTGAACGGCGCGTCAACAGTCAGGCGCTATTAGGTCCGGACGGCAAAGTCATTATCGATCACAACGGTCAGGAGTATCTGTTGCGCAAAACTCAGGCCGGTAAGCTACTGTTAACCAAATAGCGCTCCGCCAGCAAACGATACTGCTGGCATCAGGCTAACTTGAACAACTGACCTCCAGCCGCTTTCCCCACTCCGGTGGTCGGCTGGCATAGTCATCATCTCGATCGGTAAAAGGTTGACGTAAAACTTCATGCAACCGATGCAGTTCCGCCATATCTCCCTGTTCAGCCGCATCTATCGCGCGTTGCGCCAGCCAGTTCCGCAACACAATCGCAGGATTCACGCGTTGCATCTGCTGCTGGCGCAGCGCGTCATCCACCGCCTCTGTGCGCAATCGCGCCCGGTAGCGGTCGAACCAGGCATCGAACGCCGTGCGATCGATAAACGTATCCCGCAACGGCGAGGAAGCGCTCTGTTGCTCCGTATGGCTTAACATCCGAAATGTACGGGTATAATCACTCCCTTCGCGCGCCATCAGACTAAACAATTCATTCAGTAAAGCGTTATCGTCTTTTTGCTCGGTAAAGAAGCCCAGCTTCTGGCGCATTCGCTGCCCATAGTGCGTTAACAACGCGTCCTGGTAACGATCCAGCGCTCTGTTTAACGCGTCGATCTCAATAAAAGGGGTTAGCGTCTGCGCCAGACGTTGTAAATTCCACAGCGTCACCGACGGTTGATTATCGAAGCGGTAACGTCCCTGATGATCGGAATGGTTACCAATGAAGCCGGGATCGTAGTCATCGAGAAAACCAAAGGGGCCATAGTCGATGGTCAGCCCCAGAATCGACATGTTATCCGTATTCATAACGCCGTGCGAAAAACCGACGGTTTGCCACTCGGCGATAAGTCTTCCGGTACGCGCCGCCACCTCTTCAAACCACAAAGCATATTTTTCCGGGACATCCTGCCATTGCGGCCAGTAATGACGAATAGCGAAATCAGCCAGTTGCTGAACTTTTTCCGGCTCACGGCGGTAATAGAAATGTTCGAAATGACCAAAACGCATATGACTTTGCGCCAGACGCATTAACATGGCGCCCGTTTCCTGCGTCTCTCGCTGAACCGGCGTATCGCTGGCTACGATAGATAACACGCGCGTAGTGGGAATACCCAGATAATGCATGGCTTCGCTGGCAAGACTTTCTCGTATGGTTGAACGCAGGACGGCGCGTCCATCCCCCATTCGCGAATAGGGTGTTAATCCGGCGCCTTTCAGATGCCAGTCGAGGGTCGAGCCATCCGCCAGGAGCTGTTCGCCCAGCAAAATACCGCGTCCGTCGCCGAGTTGTCCCGCCCAGACGCCGAACTGATGCCCGCTATATACCTGCGCGACAGGTGACATACCGGGTAATAAGGTTTCGCCGCCCCAAACGCCAGCGCCATTGGTAGCGTCAAATAACGAAGCGGGAATGGCTAGCTGCTGCGCCAGTTCGTCGTTATACCAAATCAGTCGCGCATTTTTTAACGGTGTGGGTAAAAGCGCGGTATACGTTGCTGGCAGTTCATCGCGCCAACGGGCAGTAAAAGACAGGGTCATAGGGCCTCCTGTCTTCAGTGTAGACGGTTAATCACCGGTTAAACACCGGCAAACAGAAAGGTTATCGCTGAACGAGTTTAATGAGCTGGCTTACTGGCACCGGAGGCCATAGTCCGCCCTGGAATGCGCTAAACCCCAATGGCGCTGCGCGCGCAAACATCGCCTCAGTATCAATACCGGCAATCATCAGCGACTCGCAGCTGGAGGAGAGCTGGGCAACGATAGCGTGCATGAATGGTTCGAATGAGATCATTTCAGCTCGCTGCTGAATAAAATTTTTATCCAACATGACTCGTTTGAAAAGCCCATCGAAAATAGCTTTAGTCGACGCCTCGCCTGCCCCAAAATTTGCCAGCATTAATGGGAAATGCATTGCCAGATTAGCTAACGTTTCATTGTTTTTGCCCTGGTTTAACCCAGGATAATTCTCATTTATAGCTAATTCAAGAAACGGAAAGCGCGCTGCCCGGGAAAAAAGTTCGCTATCTAATAATAATAAGTCACTAATTGCAGGCGGTAAATTAAGCCATGCAATAAGTTTATGCTGAATAAAAAAGTGCTGACAGGTTTCTAACAACGCCAGTTTTTCAACAAACAGACAGTATTGTTCCTCCACCGAAAGGCGAGGCGCTACCAACTCAGTCGGCATCCGCACGGCGCCGTCTTCAGCGGCAAACGTTGCAATAATCTCTAAACCAACAAGCCGAGCGTTTTCATCCATGACGGGAAGGAAAAAGAGTTCGGAATGGTAAAGCTCATCAAGTGAAGCAATCATTACGCCAGTCCCATGGTTAGGGCGCTATTCGCCATCCAGTCACTACGGACGGAAACAGACGTAACTTCAGATACTAATTGAAGCGTCATCATTTTTCTTGTTTACCGGTAAACCGGTTCCTTTTTTTAACTTACTCTGATTATAAACCAATATCCAATGTTGTACTTTTAACAGGGCGTGAGCACGCCCGTTTTTAATAAAAGTACGTTTGTAAATGCTACGGTTATATCATTATATATGATGACAACAGATGTCATAAGTTCAACCGACGGTATGTTAAAAATAGACTATAAAATTTATATCGTCTGCGAGGTTAAATTCGCCGTGCCTGCCAGAAGTTTTTTCGCCAGTACACATTATCCAGCGATGAACGCATCACGCCACGACTGGTAGAGGCATGAATAAACTCATTATTTGTATCGTAAATACCAACATGTAAACCACTTTCGCCCGAACCGGTTTTAAAGAAAACCAAATCTCCAGGCAGCAATTCATCTTTATCGATTCTGGTGCCGATTTTTGATTGTTCACGCGTATCACGAGGCAACTGCAAATCAAACTTGTCGCGCATAGTGACTACCACAAAGCCGGAACAGTCCACGCCTCTGCGACTCATGCCGCCGTAACGGTATGGCGTACCGCGCCAGGACTGCAACTGATCGTTCAGACCCGCAATGACGGTAATGGAGTCTGATAATCTGGCGTTTGGCGCCGGTGCCCGATGAGTACTGCATCCTGCCAGGAACAATGCTGTGATAACAAGAAGCCAAAAACGCATGCCGCAACAATCCTCTGTTTTTATTTTGGTATTAATTTAGCGTCGAAATTACCTGCTTTTCAAGAAACGATTTTACTTAAGTGGCCGAAATGAGCATTGGATGCCCCTCAACGTCGAGTCGTCGAAAGCGCAGACCGTAGGCTTGCGCCAGATAAGAGGGGATGAGCACCTCTTCCCGGCGGCCGCAGGCAATGAGTTTACCGCGCTTTAGTAACCAGGCTTTATGCGCATGGCGCAGCGTGTGGTTCAGATCGTGGCTACTCATCACAATCGCGATTCCTGCCTGACACAAATGATGTAATACCCGATCCAAAGCGTTTTGTTGCGCAACATCGAGACTGTTCATCGGCTCATCAAGCAGCAATAATTGACCGACCGGATTAGCGTCGGGATGAATTTGTAGTACAACGGCAGCAAGGCGAACACGTTGCCACTCGCCACCGGAAAGCTGATTCACGCTTCGCCCCAGTTTGTCGCCCAATCCAAGCATATCGGCCACCTCGTTAAGCTGCCCGGTTCGCGTTTTATCCGGTTGATGCAATGTCAGGTAATGCCAGACCGGCATGGCGAACGGCGGATTTTGCTGTTGCGCAAGATAAGCGCGGTGTTGGGCAAGCGTTGCCGTCGCCCATGCCTCCAGCGGCGCTCCGCCAAACCTGATGCTCCCCTCGCCTGAGGTTAACCCCGCCATACGCGCCAGCAACGTGCTTTTTCCGGCGCCGTTCGGCCCGACAAGGTGAAGGATCTCTCCTGCGCTTACTTCGCCGGAAAGCGGCCCCAGGCGGGTGCTCTCGGCGACGTCCTTTAATTGCATCAATTGAGACATTATTTTGCCAACGCGATTTTTATGCTTTCCATCACAATAGGATCTTCAGGCGTCATATCCGGCGAAAAACGCTGTACTACCTGACCATCCCGGCCTACCAAAAATTTTTCAAAATTCCACAGAATATCATCCGGATAGAGTGGCGTACGCCCTTTGCTTACCATCCGTTCGTAAAAGCCGCTCTTCTCCGGCGCGACTGCCGTTGGCGCAGCGGCTATCAGTTTTTGATACAGCGGATGGCGCGCGTCGCCATTCACATCAATTTTACTGAACATCGGGAACGTGACGCCCCAGGTGCTGGCACAATAGGTTTTAATCTCCTCTTCGCTGCCTGGCTCCTGCCCCATAAACTGGTTGCAGGGAAAACCCAACACGACAAACCCCTGATCTGCCCACGCCTTCTGGATATTTTCCAGCTGTTCATATTGCGGCGTCAGGCCACATCTGGAGGCGACATTTACAATGAGCAGCACTTTTCCAGCGTATTTTTCAAGTGTAGTGACCTCTCCATCAATCGTCGTAACGTGAGTATTAAGAAGCGAGTTTTGCATGGTGTCTCCCTGATGTCGGTAGAATAGCGGGTTTCATCGTTAGCCTTTAATCATAGACTGCGAATGATGAAAGCAGTTGTTTACCGATGCGCTAACGCGCGGATTTGAGCAGCAGCCAGATAAACACTGGTGCCCCCAATGTGGCGGTGACCACCCCGATAGGCAGTTCAGCCGACGCCAGCGCCAGTCGGGCGACCACATCAGCCAATAGCAGGGCGATAGCCCCGGCCAACGCACAGCCGGGAAGTAAAACCCGGTGATCGGTTAAACCACATAAGCGCAGGATGTGCGGAATAACCAGACCGATAAAACCAATCGCCCCCGCCATCGCCACGCTGACGCCCACCATCCAGCCGGTGGCGACGACCAACAAATTGCGCCAGAACCACAGCGGCAGGCCAAGCTGCCGCGCCGAGGTTTCCCCTAGCGCCAGCATATTCAGCGGTTGCGACTGGCAACATATCCAGATCAGTACCGGGATGAGCGCAATCATTAGCCAGCTCTGCTGCCAGTCAACGCCGCCGAATCCTCCCATCATCCAGTACATTAATTGCCGCAGATCGAAAGAGGTGGAAAAATAGATAGCCCACGTCATCAGCGCGCTACAGATAATGCCCAGCGCGACGCCCGCCAACAACAAGCGGCTGGTAGAGAGATGGCGGCGCGCAAAACGCAGCAGGATTAACGTAATAATGAGCGCGCCGGCTATAGCGCACAGTCCCAGCGCCCATCCAGGCAGTTGCCCCTGCCCCAGTAAGACGGCGGCAATAAGCCCAACACCGGCCCCATTCGAAACGCCGAGCAGGCCCGGTTCAGCAAGTGGGTTTTCAAACAGCGCCTGCATCACAGCGCCCGATAGCGCCAGCGCAGCGCCAACCAGCAATACCGCAAGCGTGCGGGGAAGACGAATTTGCCAGACAAACAGTTCTCCCCGGGCGCTTAACCAGTCACCGGGGGCAATCCACTGTTCGCCTGCGCATAAGCTCAGAAATGTAGCCAGTAGCACCAGCAGTGACAGGCTCAGAAGCCAGCGAACGTTTCGTCGCTGTTGTTGGCGGGCAAAAGTCAGCATGTTATCCATTCAGCTGAAAAGAGGTAGCGTGATTTTACGGTGGGTATCCTTTACTTGAAAGAAAAAAGGCCGCAATGCGGCCTTTTTAGTTATACGAGTCATCTTTCAGGCTAACAGATACGCTGTCATCCCGCTGATCTACTTTCGGGATGGCAGCGTATCTGCCGCAATACACCCTGATGGATGTTATGCCTGGATCTGATTACTCTTCTTTGGGCGAAGCGTTCTCGACCCGGCTCTTTAACTTCTGCCCGGGTCTGAAGGTCACCACGCGCCGTGCTGTAATAGGAATATCTTCACCCGTTTTCGGGTTACGCCCCGGACGTTGATTTTTATCACGCAGATCGAAGTTACCAAAACCAGAGAGTTTCACCTGCTCACCGTTTTCCAGAGCACGACGGATCTCTTCGAAAAACAGTTCAACCAGTTCTTTGGCATCCCGCTTGCTAAGCCCAAGCTTATCAAACAGATATTCTGACATTTCAGCTTTTGTAAGCGCCATAGGTTCAATCCCTCAATGATGCCTGGAATCGCTCTTTTAATGCCTCTACACATTTGGCGACGGTAGCGGCAATCTCCTCTTCTTCGAGTGTACGGTTGGTATCCTGAAGGATCAGGCTGATAGCGAGGCTCTTATAACCCTCCGCAACACCCTTACCGCGGTACACGTCAAATAAGTTTACGCCAACTACCTGATTTACGCCAACTTTCTTACATTCGGATAAAATATCCGCTGCGGGAACGTTTTCTGCAACAACAACCGCAATATCGCGACGGTTGGCCGGGAAGCGTGAAATCTCCCGCGCCTGCGGCACGATACGGTCTGCGAGCTTATTCCATTCCAGTTCAAACACCAGCGTACGACCATTCAGATCCAGTTTACGTTCCAGTTCAGGGTGAACAACCCCAATAAAACCAATACGTTCATCTTTCAGATAAATCGCCGCAGACTGTCCCGGATGCAGAGCCGGATTCATCTCCGCCTTAAACTGGATATCACCCAGTTTGCCGGTTAAATCCAGTACTGCTTCCAGATCGCCTTTCAAATCATAGAAATCAACGGTCTCTTTTGCCAGGTTCCAGTGCTCATCATAGCGGTTGCCGCAAATCACGCCAGCCAGCATCAGATCCTGTCGAATACCCAGATTGGCTTGTGTATCCGGAACGAAACGTAAACCGGTTTCAAAAATACGCACGCGATTCTGCTGGCGGTTTTGGTTATAGACCACCGTCGTCAGCAATCCGCTCCACAGAGACAGACGCATCGCCGACATCTCAACGGAGATAGGGTTTGGCAGCAGCAGCGCTTCTGCGCCTGGATGGATAAGCTGTTGTACTTTAGGATCGACAAAGCTATAGGTAATCACTTCCTGATAGCCTTTGTCGTTCAGCATGGTTTTAACCCGCTTCAACGACAGATCGGCTTCACGGTGCGTCCCCATGATTAAACCGGCCTGGATTGGCTCGTCCGGAATATTGTTATAACCGTAAACGCGGGCCACCTCTTCCACCAGATCTTCTTCAATCTCCATATCGAAACGCCAGGTCGGCGCCACGGCTTTCCACTCGTCCTGCCCTTCGGTCACTTCACAGCCCAGACGACGCAGAATATCACTGACCTGCTCATCCGCAATATGATGCCCGATCAGGCGATCCAGTTTACTGCGACGCAGCGTAATGGTGGCGCGTTTCGGCAACGTTGCTTCGTTGCTCACATCAATTATCGGACCCGCATCACCGCCACAGATATCAAGAAGCAGACGAGTAGCGCGCTCTATCGCTTTATATTGCAGCGCCGGGTCTACCCCGCGCTCGTAGCGGTGAGACGCATCGGTATGCAGACCGTGGCGGCGAGCGCGACCGGTGATAGACAGCGGATTAAAGTACGCACATTCCAGCAGCACATTTTGCGTTTCGCCGTTCACGCCGGAATGTTCGCCGCCAAAAATACCGGCTATCCCCAGCGCCTTATGGTGATCGGCGATCACCAGCGTGTCCGCATTTAACGTCGCTTCGCTACCGTCCAGCAGGACGACGGTTTCACCCTCTTTTGCCATCCGCACGACAATACCGCCATCAATGCGATCTTTATCGAAAGCATGCATTGGCTGACCCAGTTCGAGCAGCACATAGTTCGTGACGTCAACCACCGCATCGATGGAGCGAATACCGCAGCGACGCAGTTTCTCTTTCATCCACAGCGGCGTCGGCGCGTTAACATTGATGCCTTTTACCACCCGGCCAAGATAGCGTGGACACGCATCAGCGGCCTCTACCGTAATCGGCAGCGTATCGCTGATGGTTGCCGCAACCGGCGCCATTTCAGGCTCCTGGAGCGGCGCTTTGTTCAGTACCGCCACATCACGCGCAACGCCGATGATACCTAAGCAATCCGCACGGTTTGGCGTGACGCTAATTTCGATGGTATTGTCGTCGAGCTTCAGGTATTCACGGATATCGGTACCCAGCGGCGCATCCGCCGGCAGTTCGATAATGCCGCTGTGATCGTCGGAAATCCCCAGTTCGGAGAAGGAGCACAGCATCCCTTCAGACGGTTCGCCGCGCAGTTTTGCCGCTTTAATTTTGAAATCGCCCGGCAGAATAGCGCCAATGGTGGCCACCGCTACTTTCAGCCCCTGACGACAGTTTGGCGCGCCGCAGACGATATCCAACAGGCGTTCTCCGCCAACGTTGACTTTCGTTACACGCAATTTGTCAGCGTTCGGATGCTGGGCGCACTCAACCACTTCCCCAACCACAACGCCATTGAAGCTTCCCGCGACCGGCTCAACGCCGTCTACTTCCAGGCCAGCCATCGTAATCTGGTTAGCCAACGCATCGCTATCAATTGCCGGGTTAACCCACTCGCGTAACCACAGTTCGCTGAATTTCATTGTTTTATCCTGCCTTTATTTAAACTGTTTGAGGAAACGCAGATCGTTTTCGAAGAATGAACGCAGGTCGGTGACGCCGTAACGCAACATGGTCAGACGTTCCATCCCCATACCAAAAGCGAAGCCAGAATAGATTTCCGGATCGATACCGACATTACGCAGCACATTCGGATGCACCATCCCGCAGCCCAGCACTTCCAGCCATTTGCCGTTTTTACCCATCACATCCACTTCTGCAGAAGGTTCGGTAAACGGAAAATAAGAAGGACGGAAGCGAATCTGCAGATCCTCCTCAAAGAAATTACGCAGGAAGTCGTGCAGCGTACCTTTGAGGTTGGTGAAGCTGATGTTGGTATCAACAATCAGACCTTCCATCTGATGGAACATCGGAGTATGCGTCTGGTCGTAGTCATTACGGTATACACGGCCCGGCGCAATAATACGGATCGGCGGTTGCTGCGCTTTCATCGTCCGGATCTGGACGCCAGACGTCTGGGTCCGCAGCAGACGGGTCGCGTCAAACCAGAAGGTATCATGATCGGCGCGGGCCGGATGATGACCCGGAATGTTTAACGCATCGAAGTTATGGTAGTCATCTTCGATTTCCGGGCCAGTCGCCACGGTAAAACCAAGCTCACCGAAGAAACTTTCAATACGGTCAATGGTACGCGTGACCGGATGCAGACCACCGTTCTCAATACGGCGCCCCGGCAGGGAGATATCAATGGTTTCAGCGGCCAGACGGGCGTTAAGCGCTGCGCTTTCCAGCTCGGCTTTACGCGCGTTAAGCGCCTGTTGTACCTGCTCTTTCGCGGCGTTAATGACTGCCCCGGCTGCCGGACGCTCTTCCGGCGGCAGATCGCGTAGGGTCGTCATCTGAAGGGTTAAATGCCCTTTCTTGCCCAAATATTCGACGCGTACATTGTCTAACGCGGCAACATCTGACGCCTGGTTAATGGCGGCCGCTGCATTGGCAACCAGCTCTGCGAGATGTGACATGGTTTTCCTCATTGTGTCGGTGAAGACACCGGTTCATTGGACGTAATCTCTCGATTTCAGATACAAAAAAAGCCTCCATCAGGAGGCTTTTTTGCGCTGTTTTTCGTTTCGTTTTTCACGCGCTAGCCTCCTGGGATCAGGTGCTAAAGTAAAAAAAGAAACGGAAAATAGCAGCGTTCATGCTTGCGTTACCTTATGTGGTAAAACCGAATATCCTTTATTGAAAAGGGTTACAGGTCAATTGTCAACTCACTGAACAGTAAATAAAAGAGAGGGAGCCAGGCTCCCTCTTTTCACTGGCTTATGCCAGAGCTGCTTTCGCTTTTTCAACCAGTGCGGTGAACGCGACTTTGTCGAATACGGCGATATCAGCCAGGATCTTACGGTCGATTTCAACAGAGGCTTTTTTCAGGCCGTTGATGAATTTGCTGTAAGAAATACCGTTCTGACGTGCTGCTGCGTTGATACGCGCAATCCACAGTTGACGGAACTGACGCTTACGTTGACGACGGTCACGGTAAGCATACTGACCAGCTTTGATAACTGCCTGGAAGGCAACGCGGTATACGCGAGAACGCGCACCGTAGTAGCCTTTGGCTTGTTTCAAAATTTTCTTGTGACGTGCGCGTGCAATTACACCACGTTTTACGCGAGCCATATGTGCTCTCCTGTATCTATTCTAATTAAAAAGTTAAAAACGTTAACGGCTTATGCGTACGGCAGGCACGCGATAACCAGGCCCAGATCGCCTTTAGAAACCATGGCTTTCGGACGCAGGTGACGTTTACGTTTAGTCGCTTTTTTGGTCAGAATGTGACGCAGGTTAGCGTGCTTGTGCTTAAAACCACCTTTACCGGTTTTTTTGAAGCGCTTAGCAGCACCGCGTACGGTCTTAATTTTTGGCATTTTAATAACTTCCACTTCGCATTGTTAATAAACGAAACATAGGCGAACAAAACCTGTGAAGCCCGAAGGCTTCACAGAATTGTTACTTGAAGGCCTTACTGTTTCTTCTTAGGAGCAAGCACCATGATCATCTGACGGCCTTCGATCTTCGTTGGGAAGGATTCGACCACTGCCAGTTCTTGCAAATCGTCTTTCACGCGATTAAGCACTTCCATACCGATTTGCTGGTGGGCCATTTCACGACCGCGGAAACGCAGCGTGATTTTGGCCTTATCGCCCTCTTCGAGAAAGCGAATCAGGCTGCGGAGTTTTACCTGATAGTCGCCTTCATCTGTCCCAGGACGGAATTTAATTTCCTTCACCTGGATAACTTTTTGCTTTTTCTTCTGTTCCTTAGAAGACTTACTCTTTTCATAGAGGAATTTGCCGTAATCCATTATACGACAAACCGGCGGCTCGGCGTTAGGGCTGATTTCGACTAAGTCTACTCCGGCTTCTTCAGCTTTTTCCAGAGCTTCTCTCAGACTCACAATACCAAGCTGCTCGCCTTCCAGACCTGTTAAGCGAACTTCTTGCGCGCGAATTTCGCTATTAATACGATTCGGACGCGCCGTTTGAACTCGTTTTCCGCCTTTAATACTTTATTCCTCCAGTTGTTGAAGACTGCGGCTGCGAATCTCTTGTTGCAGCTTCTCAATCACGTCATTTACGTCCAGACTGCCCAGGTCTTTACCGCGGCGGGTGCGAACGGCAACTTTGCCTGCTTCCACCTCTTTATCACCACAGACCAACATATAAGGGACACGACGTAAAGTGTGCTCGCGGATTTTAAAGCCAATCTTCTCATTTCTCAAGTCTGCTTTTACACGAATGCCCGCATTTTGTAGTTTCTGCGTCAATTCGTTAACGTATTCAGACTGCGAATCGGTAATATTCATCACGACTACCTGAACAGGCGCGAGCCATGTCGGGAAGAAACCAGCGAACTCTTCGGTCAGGATACCGATGAAGCGTTCCATCGACCCAAGAATCGCACGGTGAATCATTACCGGCACCTTACGCTCGTTGTCTTCACCTACATAGGAGGCGCTCAGACGAGACGGTAAGGAGAAGTCCAGCTGTACTGTACCGCACTGCCATGCACGATCGAGGCAGTCATATAAGGTAAATTCAATTTTCGGACCGTAGAATGCGCCTTCACCCAGTTGATACTCAAACGGGATATTATTTTCTTCCAGCGCAACCGCCAGATCCGCCTCAGCACGATCCCACATCTCATCGCTGCCGATACGCTTGTCAGGACGAGTGGAAAGCTTGACGACGATCTTCTCGAAGCCAAAGGTGCTGTACATATCGTAGACCATACGAATACAAGCGTTAACTTCATCGCGGATCTGCTCTTCGGTGCAGAAGATATGCGCATCATCCTGCGTAAAGCCGCGTACGCGCATCAGACCATGCAGCGCGCCTGATGGCTCGTTACGGTGGCAGCTACCGAATTCCGCCATACGCAGCGGCAAATCACGATAGGATTTCAGACCCTGGTTAAAGATCTGAACGTGGCCCGGGCAGTTCATCGGCTTGATGCAATATTCGCGGTTTTCTGAGGACGTGGTGAACATCGCATCTTTATAGTTGTCCCAGTGCCCGGTTTTTTCCCACAGCACACGGTCCATCATGAACGGGCCTTTAACTTCTTGATACTGGTACTCTTTGAGTTTAGAACGAACAAAGACCTCCAGCTCGCGGAAGATAGTCCAGCCGTCGTTATGCCAGAACACCATGCCCGGCGCTTCTTCCTGCATATGATACAGGTCGAGCTGCTTACCAATTTTACGGTGGTCGCGTTTTGCGGCCTCTTCCAGGCGCTGCAGATAAGCGTTCAGGGCTTTTTTATCTGCCCATGCCGTACCGTAAATACGCTGCAACATCTTATTATTGCTGTCACCACGCCAGTATGCGCCGGCAGTTTTCATCAGTTTAAAGTGATGGCAGAAACGCATATTCGGCACGTGCGGACCACGACACATGTCGACATATTCTTCATGATGGTACAAACCAGGCTTGTCATCATGAGCAATGTTTTCATCAAGAATGGAAACTTTGTAGCTTTCACCACGCTTCACGAAGGTTTCACGCGCTTCGTGCCAGCTGACTTTCTTCTTGATAACGTCGTAATTTTTCTCGGCGAGCTCATGCATCCGCTTTTCGAGCGCTTCGACATCTTCCTGAGTTAACGTGCGGTCAAGATCAACGTCATAGTAAAAACCGTTGTCGACAACCGGGCCGATCGCCATTTTCGTGTGCGGCCAAAGTTGCTTGATTGCGTGACCTAACAGATGCGCGCAAGAGTGACGAATGATCTCCAGACCCTCTTCATCTTTTGCGGTGATGATGGAAAGCGTCGCATCATTTTCAATCAGATCGGAAGCATCAACCAGCTCGCCATTCACACGGCCCGCAATGGTGGCTTTCGCCAGGCCAGGACCAATGTCCAGAGCAACATCCATCGGGCTTACAGGGTGGTCATAATGGCGTTGGCTGCCATCAGGAAGAGTAATAACAGGCATGTAATATCCTTATTTGCAGTGGTGACCCATACGCAAGATCACATACAAAGAGAAAATGAATTTATTGACAGTGAGTTGTGTATCCATCTAGCCAACCATTGCTAAATTGGCGCACAACCTTCGACACAGACGAAAATCGCTATTTTCGTCCGGCATGACGATGGTAACACTAAAAAAAGGGAGATTGCATCTTTCTGTTCTACAGAACCTGAATCCCAACACACTACCCAGCACGCGTATCGTTAATGATGTACATGGTCACTCTGAGTCTCGACTTACTGCCACCGTATGAGTCATTCACATCAGATAGCTTTTTACGACGACCGCTATCTATTATTCTCCAGATGGGGACCTGGCAGCATGCGATAACGCACAATACGAAACCCACTTTCCAAAGCACATACCAGCAAAGAGCCATTACATGCTGCTATGAAGCTTCTATAACTAGCAACGTCTCCCTTATGATGCCGTACTTGTAATTCGTCTGTGTTGCTTGAAGTATGTCGCGGCACGATGTGAGATGAGTTACTCGTCAAGTGATAGCCCTTTCTCTGTATAGTCTTTTACAGAACTAGGGAACCTCATGATGAACCTTTGAATACCACTGTATATAAACGCAGTAACAATCATGCGTAATTATCAAAAGCATTTACATTGCTTGATGTTTGTGCTGCAAACGCTTGATAGCTTCATGCTATCGGAGGCGCAGTAGATAGGAGTGTTAATGAGTGTTAATATGTCAATAACACGGTTTTGATATCGGGAAGATAGTGATGAGTAATGATTATAGACTACCAGATTCAGAATATCTTGCCAGAAGATTTTCCGTACCACACCTTGTTTGCCTGATGGCAATATTATTAATATTTTTAATACTAAGCATTTTTTCTAAAGGCTCTATATGCTTATAATTTCATACATTGTATTATGCTTATTATTTATAGTTTATCTCTATACTCTTTCCGTAAGAATTGAGGGAAAAATAATAAACGTAATGGTCCCATACCTGATAATAACAGTGCCTACACTGTACGTGTTTGAAGGTATATTTGTATACCTCTCAGAGGTGCGGAAGTATACAGTGGAATATTTGTTTTTCTATACTTGCTATATAACATACATAGCATCATTTGTTATTTCTTATCTTTACACACAAAGAAAACCCATATACAACAAATCAAACACAAAAAATAAACCAAGGTATGTGTTTACTTCATTGTTATTCACCCTCCTTGCTTTTATCATTTACCTTCCAGTGTTGATGGAGTTCAGAGAGTACATACTTAGCCCAAGAAGAATATACGAATTAACCAGAACAGGGTATGGTATATACTTCTATCCTTCATTAATGTTTTCTCTTGTCGCTTCTATTTGCGCGTTCTTTACATACAAAAAATCAAAGTTATTTTGTATTTCCATAGTTTTATTTAACTGTATACTTATTTTCTTGCATGGTAACAAAGGACCAATATTTAGTATATTTATAGCATTCATCCTTTATCTTTCATATATTGAAAATAAAAAAATTAAATTTATGTTCCTGGTGAAATCGTTTGCTGTTATAGCAGTCATTGTAACGGCATTCTTTGCATATACGTTTACTGATGGGAATCCGATAGAAAATATGGCGAATTACTCGGATTATACCCGTAATGCTGTTCTTGTTGCTTCCTCAAACTTTGACTTTATGTATGGAAAATTACTAATGGAGAGCGAGGTTTACTCGAGGATTCCGAGGGCTATTTGGCCTGATAAGCCTGAAGATTTTGGCGCATTGTATCTGGCAAAAGTATTTTTCCCTGATGCATTCTACAGAAATCAGGGCGCTCCTGCTTTCGGGTATGGTGAACTATACGCAGATTTCGGGCTTTTTACACCAGTTTGGTTAGTTATATCTGGAGTATTTAAAGGCGTCCTGGCTAAGTATTTCTCCAATAAAACTCAGGAAACAAAGTCAGCACATTATTTCATAATGTTCCTATTTTGCATTGGAATAAGTGTGATTCCTGTTAGCATGGGATGGTTGTTCCCTGAGCATTTGATGATTGCCTTTATGGTATACATTGCATCTTCCTTTATTTTTTCAGCGCATATAAGATTCGTTTTACTAAGAAGCGATAAATAAGTTATACGGCGGCAATGCCGCCGTTTTATTTAGTTTTGAAGCGTAAATCTTGTTGGGTTTGCTGAACAGCATTACCAACGTAAATTACTTTTGATGCATTCATGATAGTGCTTGAGTTTCCTAATAATGATTTATGAATAGCCCCTCAATTATGTATTTCTCGCCGCCGGTTATTATTAGTCCTGCCGCTACTCCCCCCTAATCCACATCTACTCATATGCGGATCATCCCGAGATTATCACCGTAATATAATCTACCATTGATACCAATAAACGCTGTGTTATGAATGACAGTTCCCTGCTTAAGTTAGATTAGGTACACACATCTTACGGCACGAAAGGGATCAATGTGAAACAGTATGAAACATATATATGCGTTATTACCAGTAATGACGCGGAACTGGTGAAACAGGTTTAAACGAACGTGAATGGATGTGAATGAAGGATAGTACTTATACGCAAGATCACATACAAAGAGAAAATGAATTTATTGACAGTGAGTTGTGTATCCATCTAGCCAACCATTGCTAAATTGGCGCACAACCTTCGACACAGGCGAAAATCGCTATTTTCGTCCGGCATGACGATGGTAACACTAAAAAAAGGGAGATTGCATCACTCTGTAGCAAATCAAGACCCTTGACAGGATTTCTCCGTTATCTTTCTACGCGCCGTATAGCGCTTCTCATCGACAACCTAACTTCTGCGCCAGACTCCCCTTTGTTGTTTTCACCTCGCTGGCTACCGCTTCAGGCAAGGCAGACCACAGCGTCAGCACTGGCTTCGTTTTATGTTCGATAGCGTCCACGGTAACCTGATAGTCGCAAAAATTCGCCGAACGGGGCGTATTCTGATCCATAATAAACGCAGCGTAATTTCCTTCACTTTTTGACGGCGCCGTTCCGGTGAATAAAACCTTCCAGTACCCGCTGGGAATTTCTACCGTCGCATCTTCTGGCAATGTGGCGATATGCCGCTCAAAAAGGGGGCCGGTCACTACGTGCACTACAGATACATCAGCCTGTTTGGCAAGTTCGCGCACCCGGTTTTCCAGTGCAGCCCATGCTCCCTGATTCAGGGCGGATTTCTGCGGCGTAATATTCGATAAATAATTTAACGACGGCCAGTCCGATACGCCGCCCAATCCTGCCAACGGCGCCTGGTGTCCCCTATCGACTTTTAATAGCGTATGGGCATTTTTATAGGCGGAAGGGGCCAACGTATCCGAGGGCGGTAAATCGGGGTCCTGCGCCCAGTTCCGCGGGCGACCGCTTGCCTGGCTGGTCTTTGTCACGCTATAGGCAACCCAGTTGGCAAATTTCGTGGCGCTATTATTATTGAGCGTATAGACATGGCGATAGATTGTTTGTTGACTTCCTCCTTGAGGACAGCCAACGCTACAGTTATCAGGTTGCTGAACGAGTACGTTACGATGGGGTAACTCGGGTGCCGATGTTGTATCCTGGGGAGGATACGATGTAGTACATGCGCTTAATAATACTACGGGCAGTAATTTTAGCAGATTAATGGTCTTATTCACTTTTGCTTCCTTAATAATAACCGCCCTAATAATTCAGATAGTAATAATTTGGTTATATTACCCTACCAGCCGTTAGATACTCTCATCATTAAAGACAACACTATCACGGTAAAAATTAATAACAGATAAACATCGAAGTCATCATAGAAAATGAGCTCAAAAGAATACAACGTGATATTCATGTTGATACCAAAAAACATCGTATTATATGCATAATCGTGAAGCCAATAATTTCTCGCACTCAGATAGCGAATGAAAAATGGATATTCAATAATATCTGACGCATTTTTTTCAACACCATTTTTCAACATTAAGGCAACGTATCCTCTCAATGACTCGCTGCTGGCAGGAGTTTAGTTATATTTAAAGGTTTAATAAGCACTGCGCATCATGCTGCTGTGCTTATTACTTTGTAAAAATAAGAGTATTCACTTTCATATTCAGGGGTAAAAAGTGAACAAATACAGCTATTGCGCAACGATGATTGCCGCCATACTCAGTACGACCACAATGGCCAATGCCAGTAGCCTTGCTATTTCAGTGGCGAATGATGATGCAGGTATATTTCAACCATCCTTAAATGCCCTTTATGGGCACAAGGCTGCAGACCGGGGTGATTATACTGCCGGGCTCTTTTTAGGCTACAGCCACGATCTCACTGACGCCAGTCAACTCTCTTTTCATATCGCGCAAGATATTTATTCTCCATCAGGCGCTAACAAGAGAAAGCCTGAAGCCGTCAAAGGCGACCGCGCGTTCAGCGCCTTTCTTCATACCGGACTGGAGTGGAATTCATTAGCCACCAATTGGTTACGTTATCGTTTAGGTACCGATATCGGCGTTATTGGTCCTGACGCAGGTGGTCAGGAGGTTCAGAATCGGGCGCATCGAATAATAGGCGCAGAAAAATACCCTGCCTGGCAGGATCAAATTGAAAACCGTTATGGTTATACGGCCAAAGGAATGGTGTCCCTTACGCCAGCTATTGATATTCTGGGCGTCAATGTGGGCTTCTATCCAGAAGTCTCTGCTGTCGGCGGCAATCTCTTCCAGTATTTAGGGTACGGCGCAACCGTTGCGCTGGGAAATGATAAGACCTTCAACTCTGATAATGGGTTTGGGTTACTGTCCCGCCGAGGGTTAATACACACTCAAAAAGAGAGATTGATCTATAAGGTATTTGCTGGCGTTGAGCGCAGGGAAGTTGATAAAAACTACACGTTACAGGGGAAAACGCTGCAAACAAAAATGGAAACGGTGGATATTAATAAAACCGTGGATGAATATCGCGTCGGTGCCACCATCGGCTATTCTCCCGTCGCATTTTCTCTTTCTTTAAACAAAGTCACGTCGGAATTTCGCACCGGAGACGACTATTCTTATATCAACGGCGACATCACCTTCTTCTTCTGAGGCGTCACCACGGAATAACCGGGTTACGTAATGTAACCCGGTACAATATTACATCTTATAGCCCAGCGTTACCGTAGTGCGGCGATCGGTATGTTCAGGCGCTGATTCAGGCGGCTGCGAGTTCCACGTTAAATTATACCCCACCTTTAGACCAAAATGTTCGTTAATGGCGACATTGAGGGCTGTTTCCGAATTTAGTGTGGTGTCTTCTGCGCCAAATACTGACACCCCCTGTGTAAACTTAGCATTGTCAGTTAACTGCCAGGCATAGCTGCCGGAAGCATAACCCAACGGCTGCGTTTCAGTGGTATCGTCCGTATGTTCGTCATAGCGAACCCCTGGACCGAATTCAAAACGGAAGCTGTGCACTGGACCATTAAGGAACTGCCGCCCGTAACCGGCGGTCAGTACGTCGCGCTGACGATAACCGTTGAAACGGTCTGTCAGCCAACTGGCCTGGCCAAAGGTATAATCATAATCCGTCATATTAAAACGGTTACGCGCGCCTACCGCATATTTTTCTGAAGAGCGTTCATCATTAGAGGAGGTATTGCTGGCATTGCCCCATAATGACCAGGCGGTACGTTGTCCATACCAGGTCATCGCCGTGTCAGCCGTTAAGGAAGAACTTTTAGTATTGCCTGACTGAGCAAGGTAGCCCGCATTCAGATTACCTTCAAAAGGTTTTTTCGCGGTGGAGGGATCATCCATGACAGTAAAAACGGAATCATCGGCGGCGGCATACAGAGACGCGAACACGCCACCCGCCAGCATAACTACAGCGGGTACTGCCTTCAAAAGCTTCATTTATATAGAGTCCGTACAACTAAAAAAGAGACCACGACGGTCCCGGAAACTTTCATAGGGATCAATGACAAACGCCCCTGGAAAGGTAGCGAATTATAAGAAGCCCCGAATAACATAGCAATCAATTACTATTTCATTTTTTGAATAAGAACCCTCCCGAAGCATTCATTTATTTATATAACTTTACATCGTACTTCTTTAAATAAAGATCCGGAAAATCATATTGTTAATTCCTTCACTTTCCGGGGATTAAGTGCCAGACTGAAATCAGCCTAACAGGAGGTAACGATGGTACGTATCTATACGTTGACGCTTGCGCCCTCTCTCGATAGCGCAACAATCACGCCGCAAATTTATCCCGAAGGTAAACTGCGGTGCTCCGCGCCGGTATTCGAACCCGGCGGCGGGGGTATTAATGTCGCTCGCGCCATTGCGCATCTTGGCGGCGCCGCGACCGCAATTTTCCCGGCTGGCGGCGCTACCGGCGAACATCTGGTCGCACTACTGGCTGACGAAAATGTCCCCGTGTCTACCGTCGATGCGAAAGACTGGACGCGTCAGAACCTGCACGTCCACGTCGAGTCCAGCGGCGAACAGTATCGTTTTGTTATGCCCGGCGCCACGCTGGACGATGACGAATTTCGCCAGCTTGAAGAACAGGTACTGGAAATTGAATCCGGGGCAATTCTGGTTATCAGCGGCAGCCTTCCGCCCGGCGTTAAGGTCGAGAAACTCACGCAACTGATTTCCGCCGCGCAGAAGCAAGGCATTCGCTGCATTATTGATAGCTCTGGCGACGCGCTCACCGCCGCGCTGGCGCTTGGCGATATCGAACTGGTGAAACCGAACCTGAAAGAATTGAGCGCGTTGGTTAATCGCGATCTGACGCAACCTGATGATGTGCGTAAAGCGGCCCAGGAATTAGTGCAAAGCGGCAAGGCTCGCCGGGTAGTGGTCTCTCTGGGGCCGCAAGGGGCACTGGGCATAGACAGTGAGAATTGCATCCAGGTTGTTCCTCCCCCGGTGAAAAGTCAAAGTACTGTTGGCGCAGGCGACAGTATGGTAGGCGCGATGACGTTAAAACTGGCGCAAGACGCGCCGCTGGAAGAGATGGTGCGCTTCGGTGTGGCGGCAGGCAGCGCTGCTACGCTCAATCAAGGTACGCGTCTGTGTTCTCGTGACGATACCCAAAAAATATACGCCTATCTTTCCGCGCAATAATCGTTTCCCCCTCGCCGAGGGGGAAACCGGAAAATCGGTTAACGGGCGGCGCATCCGCCGCTGTTAAAAACACAGTTGCTCCCAACGAGGTGAACGATGGCCAGTGGCGATATTACCCGTTATGTTATTACCGTAACCTTCCATGAAGATTCCCTGACCGAGATTAACGAACTCAATAATCATCTGACGCGCAGCGGTTTTTTGCTGACATTAACGGACGATGAAGGGAATGTGCATGAGCTCGGCACCAATACGTTTGGCTTTGTTAGCGCTCAGAGCGCTGATGAAATCAAAGCGCTTGTCGCCGGACTTGCGAAAAGCGCGTTAGATAAGGATGTCGACATTACCGTGGCGACCTGGGAGGCGTGGAGTAAAAACGCACAATAAGTGCCATTCCCGCCGCGGCGCGTCCGCGATGTGCGTTAGTTCGTATTTTTCAACCGCATTTTTGCGCTAACCTTATGATCTGGCAGACAACGTGGGGAGAGACATTATGTGGCAAGCTATCAGTCGTCTTTTAAGCGAGCAAGTCGGTGAAGGCGAAATCGAACTGCGTAATGAACTGCCAGGCGGAGAAGTTCATGCCGCATGGCATTTACGTTATGCAGGCCATGATTTTTTCGTAAAGTGCGATGAACGAGAAATGCTTCGCGGTTTTACCGCTGAAGCCGATCAGCTGGAGCTGCTCTCCCGCAGTAAAACCGTTGTTGTGCCTAAGGTATGGGCGGTAGGTTCGGATCGGGATTACAGCTTTTTAGTCATGGACTACCTCTCGCCCCGCCCGCTGGATGCCCATAATGCGTTTATTCTTGGGCAACAGCTGGCGCGCCTGCACCAATGGAGCGACCAACCTCAATTCGGCCTCGATTTTGATAACGCGCTCTCTACCACGCCGCAGCCGAATACCTGGCAACGCCGTTGGTCGACTTTTTTCGCCGAACAGCGCATTGGCTGGCAGCTTGAACTCGCTGCGGAAAAAGGCATTACCTTTGGTAATATTGACGCCATTGTTGAACATGTTCAGCAACGTCTGGCGTCGC
Source organism: Salmonella sp. SAL04157 (assembly GCF_046551635.1). Lineage (NCBI taxonomy): Bacteria > Pseudomonadati > Pseudomonadota > Gammaproteobacteria > Enterobacterales > Enterobacteriaceae > Salmonella > Salmonella sp. SAL04157. The sequence goes on along the minus strand of NZ_JBGDVS010000002.1, from coordinate 378,000 downwards.
ATCAACCGCAGCCTTCTCTTTTGCATGGCGATCTATGGTCGGCGAACTGCGCGCTTGGCCCTGACGGCCCCTATATCTTCGATCCAGCCTGCTATTGGGGCGACAGAGAATGCGATCTGGCGATGCTGCCGCTGCATACCGATCAGCCACCGCAGATTTATGATGGCTATCAGTCCGTTTCGCCGCTACCGCTGGATTTTCTCGACAGGCAGCCGATTTACCAGCTCTACACCCTGCTTAATCGGGCAAGGCTGTTTGGCGGTCAGCACCTGGCTACTGCGCAAAAAGCGATGGATCGGCTGCTTGCGGTATAGGTACAGCCCATGCCGGATACGGGCTATCCGGCATTTTTCAGTTTACATGAAGCCTAACAAGGAAAAGAAAAAGTAGCCGAGCACGATAGTAATGACCGGCAAAATATAGAGCGGGAAAAACTGTAAAAAGATGGTATGGTGCGGCACCACGATACGTGACTCTATCTGCTCACGCGTTAGCCCTTCCGCGCCTTTTGCTTTTTCCAGAATCAACTGATCTTCCACGCCTTCACGCAAAAAACGTGACTGGCGGCTCATTCTGGCGCCGGAATCCTGCATCGCCAGCCCGACAAAAATCAGAATAAAAATGAGCCAGAAACCGATATTCAGGCTTCCCTGAAAATTCGGCGTCGGCGAGTTGTACCAAAAAACATTCAGAAACGGCGTATTCACGCGCATCATGTCTATCATTACGTGGGTAAAATCCAGCATTACCGCATTTATCCCCTCCTGCTTTTCACTGTGCGCATACATAAATTTAAGGACTGAGATGAGCGTGGAAAGCAGTGCCGGAATAAAAATAACCCACCCAACAACTCTTTTTAGGATTGCAATGCGTCCAGCTTGTTGATACGTCATGAGTTCCCCTTGATAAAGACGCGTCGTTTTGGCCTAAGTCTACCTGTTGATTCCCGTTTTCGCCTGATCTTTAAGGGCGATATACTAAGAACATGGTCATAATGAACGCTTAATTCGTTATTTTTTAATCTCAACAGGAGAGGTTGTGATGTCAACCCCACGTCAAATTCTTGCTGCAATTTTCGATATGGATGGACTACTGATCGATTCCGAACCGCTCTGGGATCGCGCTGAACTGGACGTGATGGCAAGTTTAGGCGTAGATATTACTCGGCGCCATGAGTTACCAGACACGCTTGGGCTACGCATTGATATGGTTGTCGATCTCTGGTTTGCGCAGCAACCGTGGAGCGGCCCCGATCGCCAGGAAGTGACAAACCGTGTCATTGCCCGCGCGATTACGCTTATCGAAGAGACGCGCCCTCTTTTACCGGGTGTGCGCGAGGCCGTGGCGCTGTGTAAAGCGCAGGGGCTATTAGTGGGGCTTGCCTCGGCATCGCCGCTGCATATGCTGGAAAAAGTGCTCACCATGTTTGAACTGCGCGACAGTTTTGACGCGCTGGCCTCTGCGGAAAAATTGCCCTACAGCAAACCGCATCCGCAGGTCTATCTGGATTGTGCGGCCAAACTAGGCGTTGATCCATTAACCTGTGTGGCGCTGGAGGATTCAGTGAATGGTTTAATCGCGGCAAAGGCGGCGCGAATGCGCGCCATTGTGGTGCCAGCAGAAGAAAACCAGCATGATCCGCGCTTTGCGCTGGCGAATATCAAACTTAACTCACTGACAGAGCTGACGGCGGCGCATCTACTCGGTTAAGATGTTTCCGAAACAAAGTCAACGGGCAATTAGCCGCTGAGCCAGACAGCAAGCGGCTTTGACAGAGACAAAGAGTTACAACGTCACCACTTCCGCCTACTGTATAAAAACCCTATACTGTATGAATTGACAGTTTAATGGGTTTTATCATGACGGCGGAAGGACATCTTCTTTTTTCTATAGCCAGCGCGGTTTTCGCCAAGAATGCCGAGTTAACGCCCGTCCTTGCGCACGGCGACTGGTGGCATATTATTCCTTCGGCTATTTTGACCTGTCTGCTGCCGGATATCGACCACCCCAAATCTTTTCTTGGTCAGCGCCTGAAATGGGTATCGAAACCGATCGCCCGCGCGTTCGGTCACCGGGGGTTTACCCATAGTCTGCTGGCGGTCTTTGCCCTACTGGCGACCTTTTATCTCAAGGTACCGGATACGTGGATTATCCCGGCGGATGCGCTGCAAGGCATGGTACTCGGCTATTTAAGCCATATCGTCGCGGATATGCTCACCCCCGCAGGCGTTCCCTTACTGTGGCCGTGTCGCTGGCGTTTCCGCCTGCCTATTCTGGCGCCGCGCAAGGGCAATCAACTGGAGCGATTTTTATGTATGGCGTTGTTTGCCTGGGCGGTGTGGATGCCGCAATCCATGCCGGAAAACAACGTCATACGCTGGTCTTCGCAGATGATCACTATCCTGCAAATGCAGTTCAATCGTTTTATAAATCACCAGATTGATTAGTAAACCAACGCCAAAGTCATTTTTGGTATAAACCATTCCATTTGAATATAAGAGCCAGCTCACAGTTCTGCTAATCTTGCGCGAACAGAATCGCTAAAACACAGCGCTTCATAATAAAAAAATCAGGAGAACGGGGATGAATTTTCCATTAATTGCGAACATTGCGGTGTTCGTCATTCTGCTGTTTGTACTGGCGCAGGCCCGTCATAAACAGTGGAGTCTGGCTAAAAAAGTGCTTGTCGGCCTTGTGATGGGCGTGGTCTTTGGTCTGGCCCTGCACACCATTTATGGCGCTGACAGTCAGGTGTTAAAAGACTCCATTCAGTGGTTCAATATTGTCGGCAACGGCTATGTGCAATTGCTACAAATGATTGTGATGCCGCTGGTATTCGCCTCTATTTTAAGCGCCGTGGCACGACTGCATAACGCCTCTCAATTGGGGAAAATCAGTTTTCTGACTATCGGCACACTGTTATTTACTACCCTTATCGCAGCGCTGGTGGGCGTGCTGGTTACCAATCTGTTCGGACTGACGGCGGAAGGTCTGGTTCAGGGCGGCGCGGAAACCGCGCGTCTGAATGCCATTGAGACGAGCTATGTCGGCAAAGTGGCCGATCTCAGCGTGCCGCAGCTGGTGCTGTCTTTTGTACCGAAAAATCCGTTTGCGGATCTGACTGGCGCAAATCCTACGTCTATTATCAGCGTGGTGATTTTCGCCGCATTCCTGGGCGTGGCCGCGCTTAAACTGCTGAAAGATGATGCGCCAAAAGGCGAGCGTGTGCTTGTTGCTATCGATACCCTGCAAAGCTGGGTGATGAAGCTGGTGCGTCTGGTGATGCAACTTACGCCTTATGGCGTACTGGCGCTGATGACGAAAGTGGTTGCCGGCTCCAATCTGCAGGACATTATTAAGCTTGGAAGCTTCGTGGTAGCGTCATATCTTGGTCTGGCGATAATGTTTGTGGTTCACGGCATACTATTGGGCGTGAACGGGATTAGCCCGCTGAAATATTTCCGCAAGGTGTGGCCGGTGCTGACATTTGCCTTTACCAGCCGCTCCAGCGCCGCCTCCATTCCACTTAATGTGGAAGCGCAAACCCGCCGCCTGGGCGTGCCGGAGTCCATCGCCAGCTTTGCTGCCTCTTTTGGCGCGACCATCGGCCAAAACGGTTGTGCCGGTCTTTATCCTGCGATGTTGGCGGTAATGGTTGCGCCGACGGTCGGCATCAACCCCTTAGACCCCGTATGGATAGCCACGCTGGTGGGTATCGTTACCGTAAGTTCGGCGGGTGTTGCCGGCGTTGGCGGCGGCGCGACCTTCGCCGCGCTGATTGTGCTGCCTGCCATGGGCTTACCGGTCACGCTGGTCGCGCTGTTAATCTCCGTCGAACCGTTGATTGATATGGGCCGTACCGCACTGAACGTGAGCGGCTCAATGACCGCGGGTACGCTGACCAGCCAGTGGCTGAAGCAGACCGATAAAACCATTCTCGATAGCGGAGAAGACGCCGAACTGGCGCATCGATAATACATTATCGGGAGTTCACATCGTCTGAGACACGACGATCAACAACTCAAAATGTCTGTCACTAAAAACGCCGGTCTCCAGTACCGGCGTTTTGTTTTTTCTTAGTCAGCGATTTCGTTTTCCTGGCGAACCTGATTCGCCCAACGTTGCGCCGATTCTGGCACGCTAAAGGCGGGCGACCGTTGAAATGACTCCCCCGTCAGAACAAAGGCAACATATTTACCGCGCAGTATCCAGACGTCGCGAAACGTATCCATTTTTATCGCATGTTCCGGCGGCGCGGGTTCAACACGCGGAATATAGCTAATAATCTGGCGATTTTGCTGGCGAAGAGGTTTCATCATTAATGCTTCACTAAAAGAGGCTAAGGCTAAAAATCAGAAAAACACTATTTTAGCCGATCTTCGCCCCCGACGTCCTGTTCCGCGCGTGCGATTTCCCCGTTATACCCTGTCTTCCGTTCCGCTCTCCCCCGGCATAATTGCTGAAATGTTCTATAGTTAGAGTGATTTTGACTACTACCACGCCCATTTCAGTGATGAAAGCAGGAGACGAGTTCAATGTCGCATAATGAGAAATCCCCCCATCAGTCCCCCGTGCATGATACCCGTGAATCACAGCCCGGCCTGGACTCCCTGGCGCCGTCAGACGGTTCACATCGCCCCACGCCAGAACCGACGCCGCCGGGCGCGCAACCGACGGCCCCCGGCAGCTTAAAAGCGCCCGAGACCGCGAATGATAAGCTCACTGCCCTCGACGCCTTTCGTAAAGGCAGCGAAAATTATGCGCTGACCACCAATCAGGGCGTGCGCATCGCCGACGATCAAAATTCTCTTCGCGCCGGCAGCCGTGGCCCTACGCTGTTGGAAGATTTTATCCTGCGCGAGAAAATTACCCACTTTGACCATGAGCGTATCCCGGAGAGGATCGTTCACGCCCGCGGATCTGCAGCGCACGGCTATTTTCAGCCATATAAAGACCTGAGCGACATCACGAAAGCCGCGTTTCTGTGCGATCCACAGAAAATTACCCCGGTCTTTGTTCGTTTTTCGACAGTACAGGGCGGCGCGGGGTCTGCTGATACCGTACGTGATATCCGCGGTTTTGCGACCAAATTTTATACCGAAGAGGGAATTTTCGATCTCGTCGGTAATAACACGCCGATCTTTTTTATCCAGGATGCGCATAAGTTTCCGGATTTTGTGCACGCCGTTAAGCCCGAACCTCATTGGGCTATTCCGCAAGGACAGAGCGCGCACGACACCTTCTGGGACTATGTTTCCTTACAGCCTGAGACGCTGCACAACGTCATGTGGGCAATGTCGGATCGCGGTATTCCACGGAGTTATCGGACGATGGAAGGGTTCGGCATTCACACCTTCCGTCTGATCAATGCACAAGGGAAAGCGACCTTTGTCCGTTTCCACTGGAAACCGTTGGCAGGTAAAGCCTCGCTGGTGTGGGATGAGTCACAAAAACTGACCGGTCGCGATCCGGATTTTCACCGCCGGGATCTGTGGGAGGCCATCGAAGCGGGCGATTTCCCGGAATACGAGCTGGGCCTACAACTCATTGCCGAAGAGGATGAATTTAAATTCGATTTTGATCTGCTCGATCCGACCAAACTGATTCCGGAAGAGTTGGTGCCAGTACAACGCGTCGGCAAAATGGTGTTAAACCGTAATCCGGATAACTTTTTCGCTGAAAACGAACAGGCGGCATTTCATCCAGGGCATATTGTTCCCGGCATTGATTTTACCAACGATCCGCTGTTACAGGGGCGTCTGTTCTCTTATACCGACACGCAAATCAGCCGTCTGGGCGGGCCAAACTTCCACGAAATTCCGATTAACCGCCCTACCTGCCCCTACCATAACTTCCAGCGTGACGGTATGCACCGGATGGATATCGACACCAATCCGGCGAACTATGAACCGAACTCCATTAATGACAACTGGCCGCGCGAAACGCCGCCAGCGCCAAAACGCGGCGGCTTCGAATCATACCAGGAACGCGTGGATGGCAATAAAATCCGCGAACGCAGCCCTTCTTTTGGTGAATATTACGCGCATCCTCGCCTGTTCTGGCTCAGTCAGACGCCGATAGAGCAGCAGCATATTATTGACGCGTTCAGCTTTGAACTGGGTAAAGTCGCCCGCGCGTATATTCGGGAGCGGGTGGTCGATCAGTTAGCGCATATTGATGTCACGCTGGCTCAGGGCGTCGCGCATAATCTCGGTTTTGCACTCACCCATGAGCAAACGCAAATTGCCCCGCCTCCTGATGTCAACGGTCTGAAAAAAGATCCGGCGCTCAGCCTGTATGCGGTGCCGGACGGCGATGTTAAAGGCCGCGTGGTCGCTATCCTGCTGAACGACAAGGTTAACGCCGCCGATCTGCTGACCATTTTGCAGGCTTTAAAAGCTAAAGGCGTCCACGCAAAACTGCTCTATTCACGGATGGGTGAAGTAACGGCTGATGACGGTTCAACATTAACTATTGCGGCAACCTTTGCCGGCGCGCCGTCGCTAACGGTCGATGCGGTAATAGTACCGTGCGGCAATATTGCCGATATCGAGAGTTGCGGCGATGCCCGTTACTACCTTCTGGAAGCCTACAAACATCTGAAGCCCATCGCACTGGCAGGCGACGCCCGACGGTTTAAGGCGCTTTTAAACATTGATAGCCAGGGGGAAGAAGGACTTGTTGAGGCAGATAACGTTGACCACCACTTTATGGACACTCTATTGACGTTGATGGCGGCACACCGTGTCTGGTCGCGTGCGGGGAAAATTAACGCGATTCCTGCATAAACGGCAAAAAATGCGGCGCATTCTTGCGCCGCAAACTCAGGAGCTAAATATCAAGAAAACTGCCAGGACGATATCCACGTTCTGCAATCGCTGCCTTGAGTGACACAGACGTCAACACCTCCAGTTCAGTTAAGCGGGGGTAACAATAGGCGCTCTGGCGAATAATGTTGTCCACAAATGCCGGATGACACATCACCTCCAGAGAGGCTTCTCCTCGATGCGCCGAGGCATCCAGAATGCGTAAAAAGCACGCTTCGGTGATCTCCTCGCCGTAAAATTCACTACTAAATCCTTGAGTGCTGCGCAAATCCGACGGCAGATCGTCGGCGTTCAACACCGTCTGGCGGTCAATACGTAACGCAATCCCGCGCTGCGCCGCAAAGCGGGCGACGATGGGGAAAATTTGCGGGAACATATGCACATGATGGTGGCTGTCGAGATGCGTTGGCTCGCGGCCAAATACGTCGATGAAACGCTGATACTGACACGCCAGTTCATGCGCAATTTCATCCAGCGGAAGCGTATCCTCCTCCGCCATTTGCCAGATCCATTTCCCCAACAGGCCGTCTCGCGTCAGGCCCGGCATCTCTGACACCGGTTTGCCTAACGTCAAAACAAAATGCATTCCCACCCCAAGCGCAGGCAGCTCGCGGCTAAGCTGCGCCGCATGGTCAATAGCCTCGCCATTGACCAGCGCCGTCGTGGAGGTCACAACGCCGTTGCGATATGCTTCAACAATGCCGTAATTTTGCCCTTTACTCAGGCCAAAATCATCGGCATTCACAATCAACACGCGTTCCATAGCCTACCTCTGTCAGTGGTGCTTACCTTTAAGCGCTTCGATGCAAGCGGCAAAATTAGGCAGCCATTTTTCATGCGCCAGAATGAGCTCACGCGCCAGGACTTCTGCGTCGCGGTCGGAATGCACCAGCGGACTCAGGTTAAGCGCCAGCAGCACATCATTAAAGTTTCCGCTCAGCGCCGCATTGCTGGCCGCGACCTCAAATCCTTTAATAGTGTGGATAAGCCCCAGCACTTTTTCGTCAAAACGGGTGATACGCGGGTGCGGCGTCGCGCCATTGCGTCCCAGAATGCAGGTCATTTCCACCGCCCAGTCCGCCGGGATATTCTCGACATGCCCATGATGTGGAATATTAACGTAATGCTCAGTCTGCTTGTCATTATAAATAGCGTTAATGACTTCACAAGCGGCATCGGAATAATAAGCGCCGCCGCGTTGTTCAAGCTCTTTCGGCTTCACGTTTAGCTCAGGATTTTTGTACAAGTCGAAGAGTTGTTTCTCCACTTTCTGTACGACCTGAGCGCGCGCGCCGCCTTTGTAATATTCGCCCATTTCAATCGCCAGCATCTCTTTTTGCTTGAAGTAATACAACAAATAAGAGCACGGCAGCATGTTCAGCGAGCGAATCAATCCTTCACTAAACGGCAGATCAAAGATATTTTTTACGGTTGATGCTTTCAACTGACCGGACGCCACGCCATCCAGTAATTCTGCGAACCGTGAGGTGCCATTCACCAGCACATCTTTAATAAAGACCATATGGTTTAGACCAAACAGGTCAATGGAAAGATCGTCATTCTCATTCAGCGCCAGCACGTCATGAATAAACATTTTCATGCCGACAGGAATATTACATACGCCAATGAACTTTTTAAAGTTGGTATGACGATAAACCGCTTCCGTCACCATCCCCGCCGGATTAGTAAAGTTAATGACCCACGCATTCGGACATAATTCTTCAACATCTTTAATGATGTCAAAAATAACCGGAATGGTACGCAACCCTTTAAATAAACCGCCAGCGCCGTTGGTTTCTTGCCCCAGATAGCCGTGGCTAAGCGGGATACGCTCGTCCAGTTCACGGGCTTTGAGTTGACCAACGCGTAGCTGGGTAGTAACAAAATTAGCGTCTTTCAGCGCTTCCCGGCGATCCAGCGTTTTATACAATTTTAGCGGAACGCCTGCTTTATCAATCATTCGCTGGCAGAGATCATAAATAATGCCCAGCTTCTCTTTCCCGCCTTCAACGTCAACCAGCCATAATTCGGTGACAGGTAATTCATGGTAGCGTTTAATAAAGCCTTCAAGTAATTCAGGGGTGTAGCTGCTCCCGCCACCAATAGTGACGACTTTTAATTTCTGGCTCATAATATCTCCCTTCAGTGTATGACACTGATATGTATTACGCTATGCCCGCTCGTAAGAAATAGCGTGACGTTCCCCGCGCTATTGGGGCAAGCGTGAAATGTAATTAATCGAGCAATGCAAACCGTTACTCATTAATTTCCGTCAATCGCTTCCGATAACTATTCGGCGTGAATGAGGTCATCTTCTTAAACGTTTTAATAAACAGACTTGGACTGCTATACCCGGCTTCATAAGCAATATCCGTAACCGAATAGTTGGTCATTTCCAACTGTTTCTTGGCAAAATTAATGCGAATCTCATTAATGATTTGCATCGGCGTTTTGCTGTAATAACGTCGGGTGGCGCGCGTCAGATACTCCTGGGATTTTGCCGACAGGCGCACCATATTTTCCAGCGCATGTTCGCCAAACTGCGTTTTATCATGCATTATCTCCACGGTTGCTTTCAGCCATTGTGGAATATCATCATAAACCTGCTCTTCGCGGTAATGACGTAAGCGGTTTATAATATAAAATGTCACCACTTCAATAAATTCGTCGAGCCCATTACCGCGAAAGTTCAACGACGCAATCACCGTTTCAATATAGGTAAGGAAGGTGCTATTCGCCCTGTATACCTGCGATGCCACAAAACAAAACGGCAGTAACGGAAGATAATGCTGTTCAAAAAAACGTTTACTAATTCCTACGTTCAGAATACGCGTTGCGCCAAACTCATAGAAACTTTGGTGATTCGAACCCACCGGGATAAAAACAAAATCTCCACGTTCCAGCAGCACACGCTTCCCGTTAATCTCCTGGTAATAACGTCCGGTTAATACCAGGGTAAATTCATAATAGTCGTGCTGATGCAGCCCGGTGACGCTTTCCGTCTTGTTATAGATAAACACATGGAAATTTTTGCCATTGAAGAGCTGCTGCTCATAAACCGTTTTGATTTCCGTTGCGTTAACCTGTAGCTGCATCATCCGCCCCCTGTTATTTCAGTTTCTCATGGAGCTCAATCAACTCGGCGATCAGTTCACGAGCCAGCATTGAGGTCATCAAATGATCCTGAGCGTGAACCAGGACCAGACTGACTTTCATTTTACCTTCGCCCTGATCGCCTTCGATGAGTTTTGTCTGCACAAGATGCGCTTCATTGAGCGCTATGCGCGACTGGTCCATCATCGCTTTCGCCGCCTCAAAATCGCCTTCTTTCGCTTTTCTGAGCGCGCCATATGCCAGGCTGCGCGCCTGACCAGAATTGATGATAAGCCCCATAACGACTTCTTCGAGTTCCTCAGCCGCTGTCTGGTTATCTACAACATTTTCAAGATCAAACATAGTCTTTCCTCTGATTCAGCCCGGCATGGCATCCCATGCCGACGCGGAGTTTAGAATTTCAGTGCGTTAGCGATATCTTCTTCGCTTTCTTCCTGCTCGATGGCGTTCTGCGCTTTGTTAGCCACCACCACGAAGGGGAGATAAATCAGGGTAGCGACCGCTAGGTTAAATAGCGCAACCAGTAATGCGGCGACGCTGCCGTTGGTGTTAAAGAACGCCCCCAGCCCGGTTGGCATGGTCCACGGCGCAATATTGGTAATCGGCGGAATAATACCCAAATAGTAAGCCACCAGCGTAATCGCCGCCAGAATCGGTTGTACCAGAATAAAGGGGATAAACATCACCGGGTTCATAATAATCGGCAGACCAAACAGGATGGGTTCGTTAATCTGGAAGATACCTGACGGCAGCGCCAGTTTTGCCACCTGGCGATAGTCCGCGCGACGAGATGCGAGGAAGATAGCGATGATCAGACCCAGCGTTGCGCCGCTACCACCGAGGAAGATATAAGAATCCAGCATCGGTTTCGCCCAGATATGGAACGTTTTACCGGCTTCCAGCGCCGCATCGACGGAGCCATACTGCTGGTAAATAGAGATGTTTTCCAGCGCCCAGGGCGTCATGATGCCGCTGTCCAGCGCGGTCAGCGCCAGCGAACCATGAATACCAAAGAACCACAGCAGCGGTACAAAAATGACATATGCCCACCCTACCACGCTACCCAGCGATGCCAGCGGCGTAGAGATAGTGTCCATAATAATCTGATGGAAGTTAGAACCGTAATTAGACAGCGCCCAGGCAATAATCCCCATAATAGAGAGAATAATAAAGCCGGGAATTAATGCTGAGAATGAACGAGACACCGAAGCCGGTACGCTGTCCGGTAGCTTAATCACCCAGTTACGCCGGACAATAAATGTAAACATCTCCGCGACCACCAGGCCAATAATAATACCGGAGATAATATTCGCGCCGCCCAGCCAGTTAGCGCCTACGGCATAGGCCTCGCCGACACTATACGGCGTTACGGTCATAAATGCCGCCACGGAGAGCAGTCCGGCGGCCAGCGCATCAACCTTGCGCTCTTCCGCCAGCGCCATGCCGATAAAAAATGGCGCCATGAGCGACATAATGCCCAATGTGCCGTTATAGACGTTCCCGCCGATGCCTTTCAATCCATTAAGTGTTTCAATGGTTGAGGCATCAAGCCGAATGCCCATGGAATAAAAAAACGACCCCTCCCCAAAGCTCAGGAAAACGTTATTAATTAATACAAACATCGCCCCCGCAAGGGTTAATGGCATTAAACGAATAAAGCCGTTCTTGATTGCATTAACGTGTGGCTGCTTTCCTATTTTTACAGCAAAAGGAAGGAGTACCTTTTCAAGTGAAGCAATAACGTTACTCATAGAAAAATACCCTTAAATACCGCAATAAAATATTGCGGTTAGTGTATGAAATAACTCTTTGACGGGAAAAATTAAAAAATAATTAATTCGCGGCGGCTTTTTTAATTGCCGCTACCGCAGCTTTAAGCACGCCTAAACCATCTACCTTGCCGTACAACATTGAATCAATGACTTCTACCGGTTTACCGGGTAATAAACGCTGAATTTCGGGGAGCATATAAGCAATTTGCGGGCCTAATAACACGACGTCCGCTGCCGGGCCTTTTTCACCGGCCAGGGTTTCAGGGAATGCTTCAATAATAACCGGTACTTCATATTTTTCAGCCTGAGCGCGCATTTTTGATACCAGTAACGATGTTGACATGCCCGCAGAACAAAACAGATAAATGTGTTTCTTTTCCATAAAAACCTTCCTCATGTGCGATTATCTGTCAACCAGATACGCCGCAAGCCTCAACCTGCATCCATACTCTGGGCGACTTGCGTAACCGGATTTACTTTTTTAGGTGGCTGAAATGAGTATACGGGATCGGACCGCCGGATGGTATTTCCTTGACCCACTAAATTGTCTCTCATTGACCTGGCGTTATGACCCCCCTCACATTTCGGGCAAATAATTCGCGATAATAAATAAGGTTATTGCAGGCACAAAAAAACCGGCTCGCAGGCCGGTTTCCTTGAATGTTCAGGCAATGTACAGTTGTTACTGCTTCGGCGCCTGTGGGTCAGTGTCGTACTCCGCACAGGTCTGGTAGCCGGAGTTAATCACGTGCCCGGTATCATCCAGCGCAACAAAGTAGGTTTCCGCTTTACCATCACGTTGACCCAGGATGTAGGTCTGACAGGTACCGCGCGCATGAATCATGCTCACTTCAGATGACGGTTTGCCCGCAATCTGCGCAACCTGTGCCCTGCTCATTCCTTTTTTAACATCTTTAACGACAGGCTCAACAAATTGGTCTTTTGTACGATCATACGCCGTACAGCCTGCCAGCATAGTCATTACCGCCGCTGCGCTTAAAATTCCTGCTACGTTCTTGTTCATTTTCCGTCCTCTTGTTTATCAGCGTGTTATGTAAGCCTGGAATACATCAGAATATTTTTCAAGCCGCGACCCGCCACAAAAAGCCTTTCGGAAAATTCTCTAACGCGGCGATATGTTGTTTTAAACACCGCTTAGCCCGCCAAACCTTGTCGTTTCAGCGGCGAAGGGTTAGCTTTAACAGGGTAAAGATTCATTTTTTTAATGTCGAAGGGGGTTAAATGACTCTGCAGCAAGAGATAATCCAGGCGCTTGGCGCGAAACCGCATATCAACCCTGAAGAAGAAATTCGCCGCAGCGTGGATTTTCTTAAAGCGTACCTGAAAACCTATCCCTTTTTGAAATCGCTGGTGTTAGGCATCAGCGGCGGGCAGGATTCGACGCTGGCCGGGAAACTTAGCCAGATGGCTATCGCCGAATTGCGGGAAGAGACCGGTGATAATGCGCTGCAGTTTATCGCCGTTCGTCTGCCTTATGGCGTGCAGGCCGATGAACAGGATTGCCAGGACGCCATTGCTTTTATTCAGCCGGACAGAGTACTCACCGTCAATATTAAAGGCGCCGTCCTCGCCAGCGAACAGGCGCTGCGCGAAGCGGGAATTGAGCTGAGCGATTTTGTTCGCGGCAATGAAAAAGCGCGTGAGCGAATGAAAGCGCAATATAGCATCGCCGGTATGACTCACGGCGTCGTGGTGGGCACCGACCATGCGGCGGAAGCGATAACCGGGTTCTTCACCAAATATGGCGATGGCGGTACCGACATTAACCCGCTTCATCGCCTTAACAAACGCCAGGGCAAACAGCTTCTCGCAGCGCTGGGCTGTCCTGAGCATCTGTATAAAAAAGTCCCCACCGCCGATTTGGAAGACGACCGCCCTTCACTACCTGATGAAGCCGCGCTGGGCGTAACGTATGACAATATTGACGATTACCTGGAAGGCAAAACGCTGGACCCCGCCATCGCTAAAACTATCGAAGGCTGGTATGTAAAAACTGAACATAAGCGCCGTTTACCGATTACGGTATTCGACGACTTTTGGAAAAAGTAAGCGTACTTCTACTGTTGCGCCGGATATCGCTCGTCTATCCGGCCTCCTCTCTTCCCAGCCTCTTTTTTAATCACCCATCCGCTGTTATACTGGATGAATAACCAGTTAACGGAGATCACTGTGGTACGGCGTCAATCAGCCCCCCGCCTTGAGTTTGAAGCGGCGGCCATTTACGAATATCCAGAACATTTACGTCCTTTCCTCAGCGAAGCGCCAGCCTTACCGGGCGTCTATATATTTCATAGCGAAAGCGATACGCTGCCGCTTTATATCGGTAAAAGCGTAAATATTCGCAGCCGGGTGCTCTCACATCTGCGAACGCCTGACGAGGCCGCTATGCTGCGACAGGCGCGGCGGATAAGCTGGATCTGCACCGCTGGGGAAATGGGCGCGTTGCTGCTGGAGGCGCGGCTGATCAAAGAACAACAGCCGCTGTTTAACAAGCGGTTACGGCGTAATCGCCAGCTTTGCTCTCTACAGTTGAGCGAACAAAAGATTGAGGTCGTTTCCGCCCGCAGCGTCGATTTTTCCCATGAGCCGAACCTGTTTGGGCTCTTCGCCAACCGTCGGGCGGCGCTGCAAAGCTTACAGAACCTCGCCGATGAACAAAAATTGTGTTATGGCCTGCTGGGGCTTGAACCGGTAAGCCGTGGGCGCGCCTGTTTTCGTTTCGCTCTGAAGCGCTGCGCTGGCGCGTGCTGTGGGCAAGAAACCCCGCAGGCGCATTTTCTTCGCCTGCAGGCCTCACTGGAACGGTTACGTGTGGTTTGCTGGCCCTGGAAAGGCGCTATCGCGTTAAAAGAGAGCCGCCCACAAATGACCCAGTTCCACATTATCAACAACTGGTTATGGCTGGGGGCGGTCCCCTCGCTGGATGAGGCCACCACCCTGGTGCGCACCCCTGCGGGCTTTGATCAGGATGGCTATAAAATTCTCTGTAAACCGTTAATGTCAGGTCAATATGAGATCATTGAACTGCACACCGACTGTCGCCAGTCATAAAGAAAACCGCCGATCCTGTCCACCTCAACGATTGTGTTGTCGACAAGACCGGCGGTCTTAAATTATGCGGAAAGTTATTCTGCCGCAGCAGGCATTTTACCTTGTTGCGCCGGGCGTTCTGTCAGACGCTTCTCAAAATTAGCGTTATATTGCTTTTTCTGCTCCGGTGTCAGAACGTTATAAATTTTATTCTGGGTTTCCATATGCGCCAGCATATTGGCCTTGCGCTGCGCTTCCATTTTCGTAATTTGCGCTTCGGCTTTGGCTTTATCGAAGGTATCGCTGGCGATAATATCATGCATGGCGCGACGCTCTTCCAGCAGCGGACGTTTCATTTGCTCGCGCTGCGCTTTCATAATATCGCGAATTTGTTGCTTCTGTGCGTCTGTCAGGTTCAGGTTTTTAAACATCATATCGTGATGTGGGCCAAATTTACCTTTATGCTGCATCATTGGCTTCGCATCCGCTGGCGCGGCGGTGGTAGTCTCAGCGGCATGAGCCAGATTCGCAGCACCCATCGCCAGGGTAGAGGCAACAAATAGAGCAGTCAGTTTACGCATATTTCCATCCTTCCTTTCAGTTATTTTTACGGCATATTTAAAACAGCGCCGTGTTGTCGTGATTAACTTTAACCGTCTTAGCGTCAATTAGTCATAACAACGGTAAAACAATGAAAGTATAAAAAACACTTTTTCGCCAATTGTGAAGAAAAAAAGAATAAATTGCGCAGAGTTGAAAGATAAATATACAGTAGCATGATATAGCAGAAATTATGCAGAACTATAACGCAGCAACGCTTATTAATAAAGCAATTCTCCAGGAATAATCCGTAATAGCATGAAACTGTGTCCCAAATCATCCCTGTAATCCTAACGTGAGCTTACAGGGACATTTATCAAGGCAGTCTTTCCAGCATTAATCCAGCCCGCAATCCGCAGGCGACAGAGGGATTAGGAAAGAGAACATATTCAACGTCATGCGTCACCGTCACGCGCTTATCCCCCTCCTCGGCCAGCAACGTTCCCTTCGCAAAGGCAGTAAAATTCAGCGTTTGCGCATCCATATAAAGCGCGAACTTGTCGCTGTGACGCGTGATTTGCGACACCACCCGATAGCGTAGCGGCGGCGAAGATGAGCTTGACGTTTCGATACCGCTCAGCAGCGCCGACAACGCCTGCGAGGTTACGCTGAACTGCGTCAGATCGTTTTGCCCAAACGGCAACGCCTTTCCCAACTCCAGGGTACAGGAAAGCGCGCCGAAATGTTCAGAGCTAAAGTGCGTAAACGTACCGCCGGGCGCCTGATGAAATACCAACGCCTCCAGTCCTGCCGCGCCCAGCCACGCCAGAAAATCCGCCTCCCACGGGCGGTCGCGCTGCGGCAATACGCCAAAACGCAAATGATGCGAGCCACGAATGGCGGTATGCAGATCCAGATGCCAGCGTACCCGCGCCTGGCCAGATGAAAAGAAGGTCTCCAGACTTAGCTCCAGCTCACGCGCCCGCCGCGTTTCATCGCTTTCGGCAAAGGACTGCCAACGCCCGCCAAACATACGGTTCATATCGCTGTGACAATAGCGTATTCCCGCCGCCAGCGCCTGCGGATTGCCGAGCACCACCAGCACTCGCCACGTTAACATCAAGCTGCCTGAGAACAGCGCCGACAGCAGCTTATCCAGCATCTCTACCGGCGCGGTTTCATTGCCGTGTATCCCCGCAGAAAGAATTAACGCGCGGTCGACCGGCGCATCGGGCGTGAATTCAAGCAGACCATGGCCTAACCAGCGCCAGCGAAAACCCGCGCCCTTCCCCTGCGTCACCCGTGGTGTCGTGCCGCTTAGCGTCAACGCCAGAAAGTTATCCATCAGCCGCCCCCGTTTGCTGGAAAGGATAAACCGACCCCAAATCCAGCAGATGCGTTAACACATCCAGCGCCTCCCGGCCTTCTCGCAATAATAACGGATCGGCCAGATCGGCGGCGGTCAGGCGATCGCGATAATAACGATCCGCCCACGCGTTAAGGGCCGTAAACAGAGCGTCATTCATCATTACCGCTGGATTCACCGCCCGTCGTTCTTCTTTTGTTAACACCACGCGTAATCGCAGACAGGCCGGGCCGCCGCCGTTGGCCATACTTTCTCGCAAATCAAACACCTGCATCGCGCTGATGGGGTTATCCTCCGCCACCAGCTTATTCAGATAGCGCCAGACGCCGACATGGTCCTGACATTCCCGCGGCAACACTAACAGCATTGAGCCGTCGTCACGGCTTAACAACTGACTATTAAACAGGTAGGTCGCCACAGCATCTGATACAGAAACCTCTCCGGCGGGCACCTCTATCGCCATAAAACCGTCAACGCGCGTACGCAACTGATTAATGAGCACTTTCTGCCGGGCAAACGCCGCTTCGTGACAAAACAATACCTGTCGATTCGAAACGGCGATGACATCATTATGGAATACGCCTTGATCGATGACCTCCGGGTTCTGCTGAGCGAAGATAACCTGTTGCGGATTCACCTGATTAAGACGCGCCACGGCCTCGCTGGCTTCGCGGCTCTGGCGCGCCGGATAACGAGCGGGTCGTATTTCATTCTCCTCTTCGCGCCCATAGACAAAAAGCTGTACGCCTGCCGAACCATACTCGCCGCCAAGACGGTTATGATTCGCCGCGCCTTCATCTCCCAATAATGCGACCTGCGGTAACGCGCTATGCACTGAAAACTGACTTTCATCGCGAAATATGGCGCGTAGCAGCGCTTCGGTAACAGGCGCCTCAAGAGCGCGATGAAATTTATTGTTTAAATTCGCCACCGTCAGGTGAACTTTCCCGTCCAGCGCGTCTGCCGATGGGCAAACCGTCGCCGCATTCGCAACCCACATTGGCGACGCGGAACTCACGCTGGAAAGCCAGCGTGGCGCCTGACGCGCAACCTTATCCAGAATCTGCTCATCGCTACCCGTGAAGCCGAGCTGACGCAACGCCGGAATAAAAGGCCGCTCATGCGGCGGGATCACCGCCTGGGGAAAGCCGGCATCCGCCAAAGCTTTCATCTTTAGCAGCCCCTGCTTTACCGCCAGACGAGGATTCGACACCTGAAAACGGTGGCGGGTCGATGCCTCATTGCCGAAGGATAGCCCGGCATAATGGTGCGTAAGCCCCACCAGCCCGTCAAAATTAACTTCATGCGCCGTCATACCGCCTCCCTGCGAGAAAAGTCGAGGCCGGGGCTTAATGTCGCAGGCAACGTCAGTTCGGGAGATTCCAGACTGGCCATCGGCCAGGCGCAATAATCGGCGGCATACCAGGCGCTGGGCCGATGGTTGCCAGACGCGCCGACACCACCAAACGGCGCAGTACTCGCTGCCCCGGTGAGCGGTTTATTCCAGTTAACGATCCCTGCCCGCGCCTCCAGCAAGAGCTGTTCGAACTGCGCGCGATCCGTCGACACCAGCCCACACGACAGACCAAAACGGGTATTATTCGCCAGACGAATCGCCTCATCGAAATGCGCATAACGCCAGACGTTCAGCAGCGGACCAAACACCTCTTCATCCGGCACATCCGCGACGCCCGTCAGCTCAATGATGCCAGGCGTCAGCAGAGAGGTTCCCTCTTTGACCTTCCGCGGCGCCAGTAACGTGCGCCCGCCTAATGCCTCTCGTTGACGCCAGGCCTCCATCACATGCTGTGCCGCCTGCGCTGAAATCAGTCCGCCGATAAACGGCTGCGGATCGTCGTCCCATCTGCCGGGCTGCAGACGTCCGGCGATGTCAACCAGCCGCGCCAGAAATGCATCTCCCTGCGCACCCTGTTTTACCAGAAGGCGTCGCGCGCAGGTACAGCGCTGTCCGGCGGTAATAAACGCCGATTGCAGCGTCAGATGTACCGCCGCATCTATATTTGCCACATCCTCAATAATGAGCGGGTTGTTTCCGCCCATTTCAAGAGCCAGGATTTTTTCCGGCTGGCCGGATAGCTGGCGATGAAGCTGATATCCGGTACTGGCGCTGCCGGTAAACAGCAGTCCGTCGAGATCGTCGAGCGAACTTAGCGCTTGTCCGGTCTCCCGGCCGCCCTGCACCAGATTAAGAACGCCTGCCGGTAGCCCCGCCCGTTCCCAGAGTTTTATTACCGTTTCCCCGGTCCATGGCGTTAGCTCGCTAGGTTTGAAGATCAGCGTATTGCCTGCCAGCAACGCGGGCACAATATGGCCATTCGGTAAATGGCCGGGAAAGTTATAAGGGCCGAATACCGCCAGCACACCGTGAGGACGATGGCGCAACGTCGCGGCGCCATCGACAAGTTCGCTTTTTTGTTCGCCGGTTCTGGCGTGGTAAGCCTTAATCGAGATGGCAATCTTATTGATCATCGCCGTCACTTCCGTCGCCGCCTCCCAGCGCGGTTTACCGGTTTCACGTGCGATGACCTCCGTGAGCTCGGCTTTATGCGCCTCCAGCAGGGCGGCAAATTTCTCTACGATAGCCTGTCGTGCGGCAAAAGGCTCTCTGGCCCAACGAGGAAACGCCGCGCGCGCCGCCTGACAGGCTTCGGCGACCTGTGCCGCATTAGCGTCATTCCCCTGCCAAAGTATCTCCGCGCTCACCGGGTTCGTTTTGCGGCGGCGTTCGCCCTGACCGGTTATCCAGTCGCCGTTTATCCATAGCGTCATACGGTTTTCTCCTCAGCGCAAAGGCGTACCAGCCGAACGTGGTCGCCCGCGCGACATTTCAGCGCATCCAACTGCGCAGCGGTAAGTACAAGTCGTGAAGTCTGCGGATCGGCACGCACCAGCGCGGCCCGAAAGTGGTGATAGTTTTCATTGGCGACCAGACATGCCGGATAGTCGCCAGGCGCGGGTTGCCCTTCCGCGACTTCCACCAGTCGGCTTTTACGAATGGCCCGCACGCGGTCAATATCACACTCCAGCGTCGGCCCGCCGTCGAAGATGTCGATATAGTGGCGATAGCGAAAGCCTTCCTTTTCCAGCACCGCGCGGGCTGGCGCCGTTTGCGGGTGGACTTCGCCAATTACGGCCTGTGCCTCTTCAGATAAGAAGTGGGTATAAATAGGATGTTTGGGCATCAGCTCGGCGATAAACGCTTTTTGCCCGGTACCGCATAAAAAATCCGCCCGGCTGAAATCCATAGAAAAAAAGCGTTTGCCGAGACTTTGCCAGAAGGGAGAATAACCGTGCTCGTCAATGACGCCGCGCATTTCCGCCACCACTTTCTCATTGAATTTATCGCGAAACGCGGCCATAAACATAAAGCGCGATTTTGACAACAGGTAGCCGTTACCCTCTTTACGCCATTCGGGATCGAGAAACAGCGTGCAAAGCTCACTGCTGCCAGTGTGATCATTACTCAGGAATAATGTTGGCAACGCGTTATATACATTCAGCTCTTTGGAGGCATGAACCAGCGTACCGACACGATAGTTATACCAGGGGTCATTAAGGCCGACCGCGACCTCAATGGCGCAGATCCCGCCGACCTCACCCGTTTCACTGTCCTCGAGAACGAATACATACCCTTGTTCGCCTTTTGGCAGCTCGCCGGACCAGGTTTTTAGCGCGCGTTCAATGCGGGCCGCCAGCGTCGCTTCATTTGCCGGTAGCGAGGTTAAGCCGCCGCCCGTTTTGCCTGCAAGCTGCATCAGCGCGGCGATATCCGCATGTTCGACAGGACGAATCACCCGCATGATGCGCCTCCCGTCTGAAGGCGTTCGCACGCCAGGGCAAAACGATCAAGCCCGGTGGCTATCTCCTCGTCGCTCACATTTAACGCTGGCGCAAAACGCACCACGTCGCCGCCGGCGATGAGCACCATCACGCCTGCTTTTGCCGCTTCCTGGGCGATGAGTTTGGCTTTTCCGGCAAACTCCGTCTGTAGCACACAGCCAAGCAGTAGCCCCAGCCCGCGAATTTCACTGAACATGCCAAAACGTACATTAATGGTATTTAGACGTTCAATAAACGCATCGTGGCGCTGTCTGACGCCGTTTTGCATCTCCGGCGTATTGATGATATCCAGTACTTTTCCGGCAACTGCCGTCGCCAGCGGATTACCGCCGTAGGTGGTGCCATGGGTGCCTGGCGTCATAACGCTGGCATAGTCTTGCGTGGTCAGCATCGCGCCTATCGGGAAGCCGCCGCCCAACGCTTTAGCAGTCGTCAGGATATCGGGTGTAACGCCATAATGCATATATGCATACAGTTCGCCGGTACGTCCGACGCCCGTCTGCACCTCATCAAAAATCAGTAACGCCTGATGCCGGTCGCACAATTCACGCAGCCCCTGCAAAAAAGCTTTCGTGGCGGGGATCACGCCGCCCTCGCCCTGCACAGGCTCTACGATCACGGCGCAGGTATTGTCATCAATTAGCGCGCTGGCGGAGTTCAGATCGTTATAGGCTGCATGACGAATATCCGGCGGCAGCGGCGCAAAGTCCTGTGAATAGGAGGGTTGACCGCCAGCGCTGACGGTAAAGAGCGTGCGACCATGGAACGCGTTTTTAAAGGCCACAATGCCGCTTTTATGATTGCCGACACGATCGTGGGCATATTTGCGCGCCAGTTTTAATGCTGCTTCATTTGCTTCAGCGCCTGAATTACAAAAGAAAACGCGTTCGGCGAAGGTCGCGTCGATCAGTTTTTTCGCCAGTCGCAGCGCCGGCTCATTGGTGTAACCGTTCCCGGTATGCCAGAAGCGATTCGCCTGTTCATTTAACGCCTCGCGCAACGCCGGATGCGCATGTCCCAATGCGTTGACCGCGATCCCGCCAGCAAAATCAATGTACTCTTTCCCCTGCTGATCCCACAGGCGTGAGCCTTCTCCGCGTACAGGAATAAAAGGCGCGGGAACATATACCGGCACCATCCATTCATCAAAGTTTTCGCGCGTAACTGACAGAGACATAGCGACCTCTTTTGGTAAAAATAAAGTTATCTATATGTTAATTAATATGAGTGTTTGCGCTGTAAATGTAGATTGCAGCATTCGTGCCAGCCAGCGTTAACATTGCATAAACAGAAGTGATAAACGGTAAATCAATGGGTTACAGCGTAGCGATATTCACTTTTACTGCATGAAAAGTGAATATTTCCACATAATCGGTGGCTAAAAAGAGGAAAAAGCGAAATATTATTCAGTTGCCAAATATAATTCTGGAATTGTGATCTTATACGAAATTTACTGGAAATTACCGCCCCGTTCTGGCGCATCTGCACGCAAACCGTGCCATTTTCGCGCTATAGAAAACACCATACGCTTCCATTGGCCGAATCTGACGATGAGTGGCAGTCACCCGGTAAAATTTCTGTTACCATCCCAACACGATTCACCTTGCAAAGTGGCAGTGACTATGAAATTTGTCTCTTTTAATATCAACGGCCTGCGCGCCCGTCCCCATCAGCTTGAAGCGATTGTCGAAAAACACCAGCCCGATGTGATCGGCCTACAGGAGACAAAAGTCCACGACGAAATGTTCCCGCTCGAAGAGGTCGCGAAGCTGGGCTATAACGTTTTCTATCATGGACAAAAAGGCCATTACGGCGTCGCGCTGCTAACAAAAGCCACGCCCATTTCCGTCAGACGCGGTTTCCCGGATGATGGCGAAGAGGCGCAACGCCGCATTATCATGGCGGAAATCCCCTCGCCGCTGGGTAATATTACCGTCATTAACGGCTATTTCCCGCAGGGGGAAAGCCGGGATCATCCGTTGAAGTTCCCCGCGAAAGCGCAGTTTTATCAGAACTTGCAAAACTATCTTGAAACGGAACTCAAGTGCGATAATCCGGTATTAATTATGGGCGACATGAATATCAGCCCGACCGATCTGGATATTGGCATCGGCGAAGAGAACCGCAAACGCTGGCTGCGTACCGGTAAATGCTCCTTCCTGCCGGAGGAGCGTGAATGGATGTCGCGGTTACTGAAGTGGGGATTAGTGGACACGTTCCGTCAGGCGAATCCGCAAACGATGGATAAATTTTCGTGGTTTGATTACCGCTCAAAAGGTTTCGTGGATAATCGCGGGCTGCGTATCGACCTCTTGCTGGCAAGCGCTCCGCTGGCGGAACGTTGCGCAGAAACCGGTATAGACTACGACATTCGCAGTATGGAAAAACCCTCCGACCATGCGCCGGTCTGGGCGACGTTTCGTGTTTGATTCCGCTTTCTGATTAACCGTAAGGCCGGGATAGCGCGACGCTTCCCGGCAGGAATAACGACCTTAACAACAATGATAAAAAAACTCGATGTTGTTGCTGCCATCATTGAACGCGACGGCAAAATTCTGCTGGCCCAGCGCCCAGATCATGCGGATCAAGCCGGTTTATGGGAATTTGCCGGCGGTAAAGTCGAACCCGGCGAAACCCAGCCGCAGGCGCTTATCCGCGAGCTACGCGAAGAGTTAGGGATTGACGCCACGCCCGGCGTCTATATCGCCAGCCATCAACGCGACGTGTCTGGCCGACGGATTCATTTGCACGCCTGGCATGTGCCTGCGTTTAACGGTCTGATACGTGCGCTGGAACATCAGGCATTAGCCTGGTGTACGCCGGAAGAGGCGCTGGAGTACCCCCTCGCCCCGGCGGATATTCCGCTATTGCAGGCGTTTATGGCTTTACGCGACGCCAGACTAACGGATTCGTGCTGATGGTTTTTTCGTCACGCTGGCACTGGAGCAAGACGCCTTCCACTTTTATTACCGCGCCTTCGGAGTAATTCTGATCCTGGTAAACGCAGCACTGAATGCAGGGCTGGGACGACTGACCGCGCGTGCTGAAAACTTCCGGCGGGACATTCACCTGAATATCAGGACGACTGTTCTGGTTTGCCAGCCCGACCATTGGCATTATCGCCATCACGGCGACCACGAGGCTTCGGCGCATAGGATTTCCTTATTTTTCTAAGTATATTCTCAGTATAACGGTAAGCCGCCGTGAAAACTTTAATCCTCTTTTGTCATCGCTTTTAGTTATGACCCTCGCCCCGTTATGAATTTACTTAGCAGCGTCATTTTTTTCTTGCTTACCGTCACATTGCTGATGGTATAGTCGAAAACTGCAAATACATATTCTGATAAAACGCAAATACAACCACATTAATATATAAGAGGTTTTTATATCTATGGATCAGACATGTTCTCTGGAATCGTTCCTCAACCATGTACAAAAGCGCGACCCGCATCAAACCGAGTTCGCGCAAGCCGTCCGTGAAGTCATGACCACCCTGTGGCCGTTTCTTGAACAAAACCCCCGTTACCGCCACATGTCTTTACTGGAACGTTTGGTTGAACCAGAGCGCGTAATTCAGTTTCGCGTAGTGTGGCTGGACGACAAAAACCAGGTGCAGGTAAATCGCGCCTGGCGTGTGCAGTTCAACTCTGCTATCGGCCCCTATAAAGGCGGTATGCGCTTCCATCCTTCGGTAAACCTTTCCATCCTTAAGTTCCTCGGCTTTGAGCAAACCTTTAAAAATGCCCTCACCACGTTGCCGATGGGCGGCGGTAAAGGCGGCAGCGATTTCGATCCGAAAGGGAAAAGCGAAGGCGAAGTGATGCGTTTCTGCCAGGCGTTGATGACTGAACTGTATCGCCATTTAGGGCCGGATACCGACGTGCCTGCCGGGGATATCGGCGTGGGCGGGCGCGAAGTGGGCTTTATGGCGGGAATGATGCGCAAGCTTTCCAATAACAGCGCCTGCGTCTTCACCGGCAAAGGGCTTTCCTTCGGCGGCAGCCTGATTCGTCCGGAGGCGACGGGCTATGGCCTGGTCTACTTCACCGAAGCGATGCTTAAACGTCATGGTCTCGGTTTCGAAGGGATGCGCGTCGCCGTGTCCGGCTCCGGCAACGTAGCGCAATACGCCATTGAGAAAGCGATGGCCTTTGGCGCGCGCGTGGTTACCGCGTCGGATTCGAGCGGGACGGTGGTCGATGAAAGTGGCTTCACGCCAGAGAAGCTGGCGCGTCTGTGTGAAATTAAAGCCAGCCGTGACGGTCGCGTCGCTGACTACGCCCGTGAGTTTGGCTTAACCTATCTGGAAGGCCAGCAGCCCTGGAGCGTACCGGTGGATATCGCCCTGCCATGCGCGACGCAGAACGAACTGGACGTTGACGCCGCGCGCGTACTGATTGCCAATGGCGTAAAAGCCGTGGCGGAAGGGGCAAATATGCCAACCACGATTGAAGCGACCGATCTCTTCCTTGAGGCGGGCGTACTGTTTGCGCCGGGTAAAGCCGCCAACGCAGGCGGCGTGGCGACATCAGGGCTGGAAATGGCGCAGAACGCCGCGCGGTTGAGCTGGAAAGCCGAGAAAGTGGATGCCCGTCTGCATCACATTATGCTGGATATCCACCACGCCTGTGTCGAGTACGGCGGCGATAATAAGCATACCAACTACGTTCAGGGCGCCAACATCGCCGGTTTCGTGAAAGTTGCCGACGCCATGCTGGCGCAGGGCGTCATTTAATCCCGTCGTCAGGCCAGATGGCTTTACGCTTATTCGGTCTGACGGCCTGTCTCCTCAGCAGGCGGGCTTTTTTTGCCCGCTCGCTTACGCGGCGCGCTCTTTTTCTTTTCTCCACCGCCTGGCGCGACTATCCCTCTGAAGCGCTTCACCGGCGTGCGCTTAGCCTGATCGATCAGCTGATATAACGTGCCGACCAGCGGTTGCATAAAATCCTGATAACGGCACTGCTTTTCGCTGATTTGCGTCAAAACAGATTCCCAGTGCGCGGTCATATCTGGACGGGCCGCCATTTCCGGCAGCGAATGTATTAACGCTTTGCCAGCATCGGTAGAATGAATGTAGCGCCCTTTTTTGGTCAGGAAGCTACGTTTGAACAGCAGTTCGATAATCCCGGCGCGCGTGGCTTCCGTCCCCAGCCCATCGGTCGCGCGCAGGATCTTTTTCAGATCTTTATCCTGCACGAAGCGGGCAATTCCGGTCATCGCGGAAAGCAATGTCGCATCGGTGAAATGACGCGGCGGCTGGGTTTGGCGTTCGACCACTTCCCCCTTTTCACACAGCAACTCATCACCTTTGGCGACAACCGGCAGCGGCGTACCGTCGTTTTCCTCGTCGCGCTCTTTACTGCCCAGTAACGTCCGCCAACCGGCCTCCGCCAGAAAACGCGCTTTGGCGACAAATTTTCCTTTGGCGATTTCCAGTTCAATAACGCATTTACGAAACACCGCGTCCGGGCAGAACTGCATCAGATACTGACGCGCAATAAGGGTGTACACTTTCGCTTCGTTTTCCGTCAGATGGACAGAAGAACTGCGCGCCGTCGGGATAATCGCGTGGTGCGCATCCACTTTTTTGTCATCCCAGCAGCGATTGCGCGTATCAGGATTAACCACAGGCTGCGGCAGTAAATCCGGGGCGTGGACGCTAATCGCGTTCATGACCGCCTGCCGTCCGGCAAAGTGTTCTTCCGGCAGATAACGGCAGTCGGAACGCGGATAGGTAATCAGTTTGTGGGTTTCATATAGCTTCTGACAAATATCAAGCACGTTTTGCGCGCTCAGGCCAAAGCGTTTAGCGGCTTCAATCTGTAGCGTCGAGAGCGAAAACGGCAGCGGCGCGGATTCTGATTCCCGTTTATCATTATAACTGGTTACCAGCGCGGGCTGACCGTTGATTCGGTTCACTACATGCTCCGCCAGCGGACGATGAAGCAAGCGCCCCTCTTCATCCTGATAAGGTTCGCACGCCTCGCTCGGCTGCCAGATAGCGGTAAAACGCTCGTCGGCAGGCGTAACGATGTGCGCCTTTACTTCAAAGAAGTCTTTGGCGACGAAGTTCTCAATCTCTTCGTCTCGCCGCACCACCAGCCCCAGTACCGGCGTCTGCACGCGTCCCACGGATAACACGCCCTGATAGCCGGCATTCCGGCCCAGGATCGTGTAAGCGCGGGTCATATTAATGCCATACAGCCAGTCCGCTCGCGCTCGCGCCAGCGCGGAGACGCACAGCGGCACGAAGTCGCTGTTCGCTCGCAGCCTGTCAATAGCACGCTCGACCGCCTGCGGGTTAAGGTCGTTTATCAGACAACGCCGCACCTGCTGGCGCTTTTCGGCAGGAAGCTGGAGATAATCCAGCACTTCATCAACCAGAAGCTGCCCTTCGCGATCCGGGTCACCGGCGTGAATAATTTCACCGGCTTGATGCAAAAAGCGCTTAATCACATTGAGCTGTTTGGTGACGGAAGGACGAGGCTGAAGCTGCCATTTTTCCGGCACGATAGGCAGGTCAGCCAAATTCCAGCGCGCATAACGGCTGTCATACGCATCCGGCTGCGCCTGTTCCAGCAAATGACCAATACACCAGGTGACGACCTGCCCGTTTCCGCACTCAATAAAACCATCGCCTTTACGGTGCGGTTTTGGCAGCACATCCGCAATGGCGCGCCCCAGACTCGGTTTTTCGGCAATAAACAACCGCATCAGGTTAACGAATCTCAACCATAGCGCGACCGCCGCGGGCCTCGACCAGTTCGCCAATCGCGGTCAGATCGATACCAAATTCCGCCGCGGTGGCTTTAACATCGTCTTCGGCGTCCGGCGTTACCGCCAACAACAGACCGCCTGACGTTTGCGGATCGCACAGCAGGCTACGAACTTCACGCGACATGTCGCCCATCAGATGACCATAGCTGGCGAAGTTGCGCTCTGTGCCGCCCGGTACGGCGCCCAGGGCAATATACTCTTCCACACCCGGCAGTTTAGGGATGTCCTGATAGCAAAGCAGCGCCTGCACGCCTGCGCCCTGGCACATCTCGCTCAGGTGCCCCAGCAGGCCAAAACCGGTAACGTCAGTCATGGCTTTTACGCCATCGATATTGGCAAACGCCGCGCCAGCAACGTTCATCCGACACATGACTTCCGTCGCCAGCCCCTGATGTTCAGGTTTAAGCAGCGATTTTTTCTCGGCGGTGGTCAACACGCCAATCCCCAACGGTTTGGTCAGAAAGAGCTTGCATCCCGCCTGCGCGGTACTGTTTTTCTTCACCCGTTCGGTCGGCACTACGCCTGTGACCGCGAGACCAAAGATCGGCTCCGGGGCGTCAATAGAGTGTCCGCCCGCCAGCGCGATACCGGCCTGATGGCAGGCAAAGCGCCCCCCCTCGGTCACTTCACGCGCAATATCGGGCGACAGTGTGTTAATCGGCCAGCCAAGGATCGCGATCGCCATAATCGGTTTGCCGCCCATCGCAAAAATATCGCTGATGGCGTTTGTTGCCGCAATGCGGCCAAAATCAAACGGGTTGTCGACTATCGGCATAAAGAAGTCGGTGGTGCTGATAATACTGGTGCCATTACCCAGATCGTAAACCGCCGCATCATCGCGGGTTTCATTACCCACCAGCAGGTTCGGGTCGACGAACTTCGCCTGCTCGCTATGCAGGATAGTCTCCAGCACTTTAGGGGAAATTTTACAACCGCAACCAGCGCCGTGGCTGTATTGCGTTAAACGAATGGCTTGCTCGCTCATGGACATCTCCTGTCATTGCATTCGCGCTATGGTAGCGCTCATTCCCTGATGTGGTAAGTATCACTGTCTGAATTACCGCGCCTTTGCTCAGAATCCAGACAGTTTTATCCCTCAGCGTCAGAAATAACGCACAAACGGCGTGGGGTCGGGGGTACTGATCGTCGTTGACGCTTTGAGCTGCGGCGTGCCGAGATAGAGAAAACCAACAATTTTATCCTGAGGGCGGCACTCAAAGGCTTCCCGCACGATAGCGCTCTCCGTTAATGCACCGCTACGCCAGATACCATTAAACCCTTGCGCAATCGCCGCCATTTGCATCGCCATCACCGCGCATCCGGCAGACATCTCCTGTTCCCACACCGGAACCTTATGGTTTTCTTCGCATTTCGCCACCACGGTAATGATCAGCGGTGCGCGAAACGGCGCATTACGCGCTTTTTCGATCGCTTTCTCATCGCCCCCGGCAGCGACAGCGCCTTGTTCAAGCACGGCGCTGAAGCGGTCGCGCCCCTCTCCTTCAATCACAAAAAAACGCCACGGCTGTAGAGATTTATGATCGGGAACACGCATTCCCGCCCGCAGAATGTTCTGTAATTGCTCTCCGACAGGCGCCGGTTCTGCGAGACGAGAGGCGCTACGACGGTTGATCAGCAGTTCTAGTGCATCCATTTGATTAACTCCAGCAATGATATTTATTCACAAAATTAACACGGGAGCGGATTTTGTTACAGCGCAGGCAGTGATTCCTGCTGACAACTGCCTGATGGGTCATTACGATAGCCACATCTTAATGCTTTATCCTCACCAAGGTATAAGCGTTGTTACTCAGATAGGGAGAATACATGCGAACCCTGTGGCGATTTATTGCCGGATTTTTTAAATGGACGTGGCGAGTGTTGAACTTCGTCCGTGAAATGGTACTCAACCTGTTCTTTATTTTTTTGGTTCTGGTGGGCGTTGGGATCTGGATGCAGATCGGTAACGGCAGCAACAGTGAGCAAACGGCGCGCGGCGCTTTGCTGCTGGATATTTCCGGCGTCATTGTGGATAAACCCTCCACCAATCACCGTCTGGGCGCGCTGGGTCGCCAGTTATTTGGCGCCAGCTCCGACCGTCTGCAGGAAAACTCCCTGTTTGACATCGTCAACGCTATTCGTCAGGCGAAAGATGACCGTAACATCACTGGTATCGTTCTGGATCTGAAAAACTTCACCGGCGCCGATCAGCCGTCAATGCGCTATATCGGTAAAGCGCTGCGCGAATTCCGCGACAGCGGCAAACCGGTTTTCGCCGTGGGTGAAAACTACAGCCAGGGTCAGTATTACCTCGCCAGTTTCGCCAATAAAATTTGGCTTTCCCCACAGGGTCAGGTAGATCTTCACGGCTTCGCTACGAATGGCCTGTACTACAAAACGCTGCTGGATAAACTGAAAGTCTCTACCCACGTTTTCCGGGTCGGCACCTATAAATCCGCCGTCGAGCCGTTTATCCGCGACGATATGTCGCCCGCCGCCCGCGAGGCCGACAGCCGCTGGATAGGCGAACTGTGGCAGAACTACCTGCATACCGTTTCCGCCAATCGCCAGATTTCGCCGCAACAACTCTTCCCCGGCGCGCAGGCTATTATCGACGGGTTAACCAGCGTGGGCGGCGACACCGCCAAATATGCGCTCGACCATAAACTGGTGGACGCCCTCGCCTCCAGCGCAGATGTTGAAAAAGCGCTGACGAAGCAGTTTGGCTGGAGCAAAACCGAAAATAACTATCGCGCGATCAGCTATTACGATTATTCGCTGAAAACGCCTGCGGATACCGGCGGTACTATTGCGGTTATTTTCGCCAATGGCGCGATTATGGATGGCGAAGAAACGCCAGGGAATGTCGGCGGCGACACTACGGCATCGCAGATCCGCGACGCACGCCTTGATCCTAAAGTGAAAGCGATTGTGCTGCGCGTCAATAGCCCAGGCGGTAGCGTCAACGCCTCCGAAGTTATCCGCGCCGAACTGGCGGCAGCAAGAGCGGCTGGCAAACCGGTGGTGGTCTCAATGGGCGGTATGGCGGCCTCCGGCGGTTACTGGATCTCTACGCCGGCAAACTATATCGTGGCCAGCCCCAGCACGCTGACGGGTTCAATTGGCATCTTCGGCGTCATCAATACGGTAGAAAACAGCCTGTCGTCGATTGGCGTACACAGCGACGGCGTTTCCACCTCGCCACTGGCGGATATTTCGATGACCAAAGCGCTGTCACCGGAAGTGCAGCAGATGATGCAACTCAGTATTGAGTACGGCTACAAACGCTTTATCACACTGGTGGCAGACGCGCGTAAGCGTACGCCGGAGCAGATTGATAAAATCGCACAGGGCCATGTCTGGACCGGAGAAGACGCGAAAGCCAATGGTCTGGTGGACAGTCTCGGCGACTTTGACGACGCCGTCGCCAAAGCGGCGGAGCTGGCGAAACTGAAACAGTGGCATCTTGATTACTATCAGGACGAACCGACGGTCCTTGATATGGTCATGGACAGTATGACCGGATCAGTACGCGCCATGCTGCCGGAGGCCATTCAGGTGATGCTCCCGGCGCCGCTCGTTTCTGCCGCCAACACGGTGAAGGCCGAGGGGGATAAACTGGCGGTATTTAACGATCCGCAAAACCGTTATGCGTTCTGTTTGACTTGCGCGAACGTTCGCTAATGCTTCATCAATAGCCATACCGGATGGCGGCGTCTGCTCATAGCCGCCATCCAATAATCATTAATACGTCCTTCGCGACACGACTGAACATTATCATGCAAAAGAAATCAATTTACGTTGCCTATACCGGCGGTACTATCGGTATGCAGCGCTCAGATAAAGGGTATATCCCGGTGTCCGGGCACCTTCAGCGCCAGCTGGCGCTGATGCCGGAATTCCACCGCCCGGAGATGCCGGATTTTACCATCCATGAATATGCCCCGCTGATGGATTCATCAGATATGACGCCGGAAGACTGGCAGCATATCGCTGCAGATATCAAAGCGCACTACGATGAGTATGACGGTTTTGTTATTCTGCACGGCACCGACACGATGGCGTTTACCGCATCGGCGCTCTCTTTCATGCTGGAAAATCTGGGTAAACCGGTTATTGTGACAGGGTCACAAATTCCGCTGGCTGAGCTCCGCTCCGACGGGCAAATTAATTTGCTGAATGCGCTTTATGTCGCCGCCAACTACCCTATTAATGAAGTAACGCTGTTTTTTAATAATCGTCTGTTCCGCGGCAATCGCACGACCAAAGCCCATGCGGATGGTTTTGACGCTTTTGCCTCTCCTAATCTGCCGCCCTTGCTGGAAGCAGGAATTCACATTCGCCGTTTAAATACGCCTCCCGCGCCCTACGGTTCTGGTGAATTAATCGTTCACCCTATTACGCCGCAGCCGATAGGCGTAGTGACGATTTATCCGGGGATTTCCGCCGAGGTAGTACGTAACTTTCTGCGTCAGCCGGTAAAAGCGCTGATTCTGCGCTCTTATGGCGTAGGCAACGCGCCGCAAAATAAAGCGTTTTTACAGGAGCTGAAAGAGGCCAGTTCGCGCGGCATCGTGGTGGTTAACCTGACGCAATGCATGTCAGGGCGAGTCAATATGGGCGGGTACGCTACCGGTAATGCACTGGCGCACGCTGGCGTGATTGGCGGTGCCGATATGACCGTCGAAGCCACCTTAACCAAACTGCATTATTTGTTAAGCCAGGGTCTGGACACTCAGGCGATTCGTAGCGCGATGGCGCAAAACTTGCGTGGTGAATTGACGCCGGATGATTAAAAAATCCCGACGACAAGGAGAAGATAATGACAAACCGGGCCTTATTACTGGTCGACTTGCAAAATGACTTTTGCGCCGGCGGCGCGCTGGCTGTAGCGGAAGGCGACAGCACCATCGACATCGCCAACGCTCTTATTGACTGGTGCCAGCCCCGGCAGATTCCGGTGCTGGCCAGCCAGGACTGGCATCCCGCGCAGCATGGCAGCTTCGCCAGCCAGCATCAGGCGGAACCCTATAGTCAGGGAAAGCTGGACGGGCTGCCGCAAACGCTCTGGCCGGATCACTGCGTTCAACATACCGACGGCGCGGCGTTACATCCCCTGCTTAACCAACATGCGATTGACGCCTGCATCTATAAGGGTGAAAACCCGCTGATTGATAGCTACAGCGCGTTTTTTGACAACGAACATCGGCAGAAAACTACCCTTGATACCTGGCTTCGCGAGCATGACGTTACCGAGCTTATCGTGATGGGGTTGGCGACCGATTACTGCGTAAAATTTACGGTGCTGGATGCGCTAGAGTTGGGCTATGCCGTTAACGTTATCACCGATGGCTGTCGCGGCGTGAATATTCACCCGCAGGATAGCGCACACGCGTTTATGGAGATGGCGGCGGCAGGCGCGACGCTGTATACGCTGGCAGACTGGGAAGAGACGCAGGGCCAGGCTGTCGCCAGGTAGCGGAGCAGGTATCGTATCCGGTCAATACATCACGCAACGGTGAGACCATTGCATAGATCTTTGGGCCGGATACGTCACGTCAGCGTCGCTACCAGGCAAAGCTCAACGCAGGCTGGAGAGCGCTTCTAACAAAACAGATTAAAAAGCGCGGGCTGGCTGGCGCAATGTTCTGGGAATAAGGCACCGATGACAATAATCAGTTAGCGACACAGTTGGCGGACTCGCTGGACATTAAGCGTAATGGGTAAAAATATGGCGGGCCTGTGCCTGACAGCAATGTGCAGGCCCGGTAAGCACAACGCATCGGCAATGAAACCGCCGGATGGCGGCTACCTCTTATCCGGCTGCCGTTACTGCATTTTCAATGTCGCAATCGGCTTTGACGTAATACCGAAATCCGCTTTGAGCTGCTGCTTGCTTTTCATCACCATCTGACCGTGAGTATCGATCGTCATATGTTGCGCTTCGGTATTGTGCCGCGCCTGCCATAGCATCACCAGCTGTAGGCTGTTTTCTTTCTGTTCCGGCGTCAACGCCACGCCATCCGGCCATTTACCCAGCTCAACGGCGGTGGATAAACGTTGATACACTTCCGGCGTCATGCTGTTAATGATCTCATCAAGATTCATGATGTGTCCGCTCCTGTGGAATAATTTGCTGAATCGTTTTTTCAACCTTTCAGTTGATCGCCGTTTTTCTCGTCAGAAAAGGCCAGCGAGGCCGAATTAACGCAATAGCGCTCACCGGTTGGCTGCGGCCCGTCCGGGAAAACGTGTCCGAGATGCGCATCACAGTTTCCGCAACGAATTTCGACACGCTGCATGCCATGAGAAAAATCGTCTATGTAACGAATCGCCTCTTCGCTGACAGGCTGGTAAAAGCTAGGCCAGCCGCAGCCTGAATCGTATTTGGTGTGGGAGTGAAAAAGCGGCGTATCACAGACCAGGCAGTGATAAACCCCATCGCGTTTATTATGTAGCAGGCGTCCGGTAAATGGCGGTTCTGTGCCACGATCCTGCGTCACGTAGAATTGCATTTCGGACAATTTTTTCTTGAGTTCTTCTGCTGAAGGTTGGTTAGCCATTTGCTCACATCTCACTTTAAACGTGCTCACATTGCCTGACCGATTCTAACAAAACATTAACACCTCAGTACCAACTTTTGTTCTAAACTTGATCATTGCGAAATGGCGGCTCATGAATCGTGACTGATGTCACATTATTATCTCGGTTGCCCTTTAAAATTCGGGGCGGCGCCCCCATGTGGTTTCAAGCCGAAAGGAAGAGTGAGGCGAATCAGCCGCGCAAAGGCCGCGCAAAGGTTGTGCAGAGGATTGATTTGTCGCAATGATTGACACGATTCCGCTTGACGCTGCGTAAGGTTTTTGTAATTTTACAGGCAACCTTTTATTCACTAACAAATAGCTGGTGGAATATATGACTATCAAAGTAGGTATCAACGGTTTTGGCCGTATCGGTCGCATTGTTTTCCGTGCTGCTCAGAAACGTTCTGACATCGAGATCGTTGCAATCAACGACCTGTTAGACGCAGAGTACATGGCATACATGCTGAAATATGACTCCACTCACGGCCGTTTCGACGGTACTGTTGAAGTGAAAGACGGTCATCTGATCGTTAACGGTAAAAAAATCCGTGTTACCGCTGAACGCGATCCGGCTAACCTGAAATGGGACGAAGTTGGTGTTGACGTAGTGGCTGAAGCTACCGGTATCTTCCTGACTGACGAAACCGCGCGTAAACACATCACCGCTGGCGCGAAAAAAGTGGTTCTGACGGGTCCGTCTAAAGACAACACCCCAATGTTTGTTAAAGGCGCTAACTTTGACAAATACGAAGGCCAGGACATCGTTTCCAACGCTTCCTGCACCACCAACTGCCTGGCGCCGCTGGCTAAAGTTATCAACGACAACTTCGGCATCATCGAAGGTCTGATGACTACTGTTCACGCGACTACCGCAACCCAGAAAACCGTTGACGGCCCGTCTCACAAAGACTGGCGCGGCGGCCGCGGCGCATCTCAGAACATCATCCCGTCCTCTACTGGCGCTGCTAAAGCGGTAGGTAAAGTACTGCCTGAACTGAATGGCAAACTGACTGGTATGGCGTTCCGCGTTCCGACTCCGAACGTATCCGTTGTTGACCTGACCGTTCGTCTGGAAAAAGCGGCTACCTACGAGCAGATCAAAGCTGCTGTTAAAGCTGCTGCCGAAGGCGAAATGAAAGGCGTTCTGGGTTACACCGAAGACGACGTTGTATCTACCGATTTCAACGGCGAAGTATGCACTTCCGTGTTCGATGCTAAAGCAGGCATCGCGCTGAACGACAACTTCGTGAAACTGGTCTCCTGGTACGATAACGAAACCGGTTACTCCAACAAAGTACTGGACCTGATTGCTCACATCTCCAAATAAGTTGAGATGACACAGTCATTGGTAAGAGCGACTCAGGTCGCTCTTTTTTTTGCTTAAAGATATACCCGTCATACTTCAAGTTGCAGGTGTGTTGGCTATGCTTTCTCACCCGAATCACTGACGGAAGTCGAACTTATCGGGATGAATCAGGGATGTCCCTGGCCGTAGGTTACCTACGATTGTTCAAATTCGTTCCCGATGAATTTGTCGTTCACTTGCCGCGTTACTCGGCCTGCGGCCCCGCCTCTACGGGCCAGCGCAAGCACTGGTCAAGGCACAAGCGCCTTGTCATGCAACTCGAATTATTTAGGGTTAAGAGGATTGCGTAATGATTAATAAAATTTTTGCCCTCCCGGTTATCGAACAGCTTACCCCTGTCCTTTCCCGTCGTCAGCTTGATGACCTGGATCTGATCGTCGTTGACCATCCGCAGGTTAAAGCCTCTTTTGCATTACAGGGCGCGCACCTTCTCTCCTGGAAACCCGTTGGCGAGGAAGAGGTATTGTGGCTCAGTAATAATACGCCTTTCAAAACCGGCGTGGCGCTACGCGGCGGCGTACCGATCTGCTGGCCCTGGTTTGGACCTGCGGCTCAACAGGGTCTGCCGTCACACGGCTTTGCGCGTAATCTACCGTGGGCGCTAAAAGCGCATAATGAAGATGATAATGGCGTAATGCTGACATTTGAGCTGCAAAGCAGTGAGGCCACCCGGAAATACTGGCCGCACGATTTCACGCTGCTGGCACGTTTTAAAGTGGGCAAAACCTGTGAAATTGAACTGGAAGCGCATGGCGAGTTTGCAACCACATCCGCGCTCCACAGCTATTTTAACGTTGGCGACATCGCCAACGTTAAGGTCAGCGGACTCGGCGATCGGTTTATTGATAAAGTTAACGACGCTAAAGAAGGTGTCCTGACCGACGGTATGCAAACCTTTCCGGACCGTACCGATCGCGTTTACCTCAATCCTGAAGCATGTAGCGTGATCCACGATGCGACATTAAACCGCACGATTGATGTGGTCCACCACCACCATCTTAACGTCGTAGGCTGGAACCCTGGCCCGGCGTTGTCCGTCAGCATGGGCGACATGCCGGATGACGGCTATAAAACGTTTGTCTGCGTTGAAACGGCTTATGCTACTGCGCCGCAACAAGCCACAGAAGAAAAACCCTCTCGTCTGGCGCAGACTATCTGCGTCGCAAAACGCTAAAAGTGAATGGATAACGGCGTTGCTATAGGCTCTGGAAGGCGTCAGCCGCCATCAGGCATGACCTGCCGGATGGCGGCGCTTACGCATTTTATCCGGCGTCACACCATATCCAACGCGGTTTTCCCTTTTGGCGCAGGCCAGGCGTTGTCCAGTAAGGCAAGTTCGTTTGCTGACAAGGCGATCTCAAGCGCCGCCGCATTTTGCTTCACGTGTTCTGTACTTCCGGCTTTCGGGATCGCCATCACGCTCGGATGCGCAATCACCCACGTCAGTAAGATTTGCGCCGCCGTAGCGTTATGCGCTTGCGCAATTTCATTCACCACCGGATGATTCAGTAAACCGCTACGTAATCGGCCAGCCTGCGCCAGCGGGCTATAGGCCATCACTGGCATTCGCTGTTGTTGACACCACGGCAATAAATCATACTCAATACCGCGTGACGCCAGATGATAGAGCACCTGATTTGTCGCGCATTGCTGTCCCCCAGGGATGCGCCACAGCGCCTGCATATCGTCATAAGCAAGATTAGAGACTCCCCAACGGCGAATTTTCCCCTGCGCGATTAGCCGCTCCATACCTTCAACGGTCTCTTCGAATGAAAAGTTTCCGGCCCAGTGCAATAGATAGAGATCGAGATAATCTGTTTTCAGACGACGCAGGCTTTCCTCACAGGCGGCAACTATCTTCTGGCCGCCAGCGTTCCACGGGTACACTTTTGACACCAGAAATGCCTCATCGCGTCGCCCTGCCAGCGCCTCGCCCACGACCTTTTCCGCCCCGCCGTCGGCATACATTTCCGCCGTATCAATAAGGCGTAACCCCAAATCCAGCCCCACGCGCAGCGCCGAAACCTCGCGCTGACGTTGATCCGCGCGCTCGCCCATATACCATGTTCCCTGTCCGATGGCAGGAAGCGTCACCTGCCCGCAAAACGTTACGTTTTTCACTGATTTCATTTCCTTTTCAATGTCACTCGACGGTAAAACAATACAGGACTCTTAGACCCTACGGTAATGTCCGGCATCATACCGCGCAAGGGGGCGATTTTCTTGTCACTGACGAACGTCATCCGCAATCATGTCGACGATGCGGGTAATATGCGCGGCGGGTCGCTGATTCAGTAATAATTGACGCATCACATTCATATAGGGCGTCACATGTTGAAAGAACTCCAGATATCCTTTACAGAGATAATTTTGCCGTTCGCCGCCGTCCATGCAAATTCGATGTTTCGGACAACCGCCGTGACAGGCAAAGCGCCACGTACAGTTCTGGCAGCGTGAGGAAAGGTTTGCTTTAGCCGCGCCAAACTGCTGCTGAAAAGAAGAAGCCGCCATTTCTTCTAAAGAGTGTTGCTGCAGATTGCCCAGTTTATAGGCGGGAAAAACAAAATGGTCACAGCTAAACACGTCGCCATTCTGCTCCACCAGCAAACTTTGCCCGCAGGTCGACTGCATCGTACAAAGCGTGGCGGGCTCCCCCATCCAGACGCCAAGTAAGTTGTCAAAAAGCTGTACGAATATGCGTCCGACATCGTGACGTATCCATTGATCAAAAACATCGCACATAAAGGCGCCCCACCCTTCAGGCGTGACGGAAAAGGGCATCAGCGAAGGCGAATCCTCATTGTCAGATAACGTCAAAGAACGCTGCGTTTTTTGCGCGAGCGGCTCAACAATGGGAATAAATTGCAGGTGTTTACTTTCCAATTCCTGCGTCAAAAAATGATAAATAGCGTTGCCATGACGGCATGACACATCATTCACGACAGTGAGCGTGTTGAACTCGACATCATTTGCCTGCAGAAGGCGGATAGCATTAACGACACGGGAAAAAGACGCCCGCCCTGACGGCGTTTTCCGGTAATTATCATGAACGACTTGCGGCCCATCAATCGATATACCAATCAGGAACTGGTGCTGCGCAAAGAAAGCCGCCCATTCTTCATTGATTAATACGCCATTGGTTTGCAGACTGTTGTAAATAGTTTTGCCGTTGGCATAGCGTTGCTGCAAGCGCACCACTTTTTGGTAAAAAGAAAGACCGCATAGCGTCGGCTCTCCCCCCTGCCAACAAAACGAGACCTCTGAGGATGGCGTATCATCAATTACCCGGCGGATATACGTCTCCAGCACATCGTCAGACATGACGCGCTGGCCCCGGGGTTTATCAAGATAGAAACAGTACTTGCAGGATAAGTTACACAGACTGCCGCTGGGCTTGGCTACGGTATTGAATACTATGCTCATTCGTCTTACTCGCTGTGAAGAATGGGTATAGCATAAGCGGGACGTGACAGGGCGATATCAGCCAGCATTGCAACAATTATTACGCTAATTGTTAGCACAGTTGTAATCACCTGGATTTTTCATATAAAAGGCTAGTTTTTTAAATTGATGTAACAAAGTATAAATCACATAAGGCTGCGCCATACCCGGTCAACAGCGCATTTATGCAAGCCGCCATGTTCGCGTTTCAGACAGCACAAAGCCTGCATAACGCAGGCTTTGTCATGGTTTTTCTGGCAAATTCAATCAATCAGAATCTATAGGTCACGCCAGTAGAAAGGATACCGGTCCAGGATTTATCCACCATCGGGCTATCGGTAATTTCATCCGACAGACGGGTGTAGCGCGCAGTACCATATACGCTCCAGTTACCGGCGAAATTATAGTTAGCGCTCAGTTCAAGATACGGGTTCCAGCTATCGTTCGGGTTATAGCCGCGCAGGCCGCTACGCGAAGATTCTTTACGTGATACGCCGTAATAGTAATCGTTCTGGTTCTCGCTATTCCATTCAACCCCGATACCTGGCGTTAAGGTCAGCCCGCCATTGGTATACCGATAAAGCCAGGCCAGATCCCAGACAATACCGTTACTGTTATCCAACGTATCCCCTGCCAGTGAGGTACGCAGGAATCCATACTGGGTGTGATGCGCGTAAGAAACGCCCGCCATCATAGTACTTTTACGCCTGTCCAGACGACGCAACTGATGGTCATCGCTGTCGCCCGGTTTGAAGTACATCGGGGACCAGTATGCCATGATTGACAACTTATCGGCATTGTCATTCCACAAGTAGTACCCGCCGCCCAGACCACGGAACCAGAAGTTTTCGCTTTCATAAGCGATGACCGGTATCGGATAAACATCGCTATCGTAATCTTTATAAGGGTGTTCAACCACACCAACGCCTGCGCCCAACGTCAGGTTGCTTTCAGCGTGCGCGACGCTGGCGGATGTTGCAATAAACACGCCAAGAGCCAGAAGTTTAAGTTTGGTCACAATCCATAATTCCTTATTCAAATGTTCTGCGGCAAAAGTGTAACCGCCAATACCTGTAAGCCCAACTATTTTACACAATGTAACCGTTTAATATCACCATCACCGATTATTTTCAGATGATCGGCTGATGATCGTTATGTGACCGGGAACGCTTTTTCTGATATCCACCAGCCTTTTCTACCTGATGAGTTATTGATATGTCATCGAAATCCACTGACGCGTACAGGCAAGTTTTGCAAATGCCATCTACGCTTAATGTTAAGAAGGTGTATCACCGGACACGTTGATCTTCTGGCCAATAAAATGGCATGAGAGTTGCTTTTTTTTTTCCTTAGCAGAGACGGCGTTCAGTCTACCTCTTCCGGGAGCCTCTACTATTCATATGAACGGCTCTTAACATGTGCGAAAAAACGAAAGGATGGCATATCATGAATATATTCGATCACTATCGCCAGCGTTACGAAGCTGCCAAGGACGAAGAGTTCACACTGCAGGATTTTCTTACCATTTGTCGGCAAGATCGCAGTGCTTATGCCAACGCGGCAGAGCGGCTATTAATGGCTATCGGCGAGCCTAATATGGTCGACACTGCCCAGGAACCCCGACTTTCCCGACTCTTCTCCAACCGGGTTATTGCTCGCTATCCTGCGTTTGAAGAGTTTTACGGCATGGAAGACGCGATTGAACAGATTGTCTCTTATCTGAAACATGCGGCGCAAGGGCTGGAAGAGAAGAAACAAATTCTCTATTTGCTGGGACCTGTGGGGGGTGGCAAATCATCGCTCGCTGAACGGCTGAAATCGCTAATGCAGCGCGTGCCAATTTATGTTTTAAGCGCCAACGGCGAGCGTAGCCCGGTCAACGATCATCCGTTATGCCTGTTTAATCCGCAGGAAGACGCGCAGATTCTGGAAAAAGAGTACGGTATTCCGCGCCGCTATCTCGGTACGATTATGTCCCCGTGGGCGGCCAAACGCCTGCATGAGTTTGGCGGCGATATTACTAAATTCCGCGTGGTGAAAGTCTGGCCCTCCATTCTGGAGCAGATTGCCATCGCCAAAACGGAACCCGGCGATGAAAACAACCAGGATATTTCGGCGCTGGTCGGCAAGGTGGATATTCGTAAACTCGAACATCACGCCCAGAATGATCCGGATGCGTATGGTTACTCTGGCGCGCTGTGCCGCGCTAACCAGGGGATCATGGAGTTCGTCGAGATGTTTAAAGCGCCTATTAAGGTGCTGCACCCCTTGCTGACCGCAACCCAGGAAGGTAACTACAATGGTACGGAAGGTATTTCCGCCCTGCCCTTTAATGGCATCATACTTGCCCACTCAAACGAATCTGAATGGGTGACTTTCCGTAACAATAAAAATAACGAAGCGTTCCTCGACCGTGTCTATATTGTGAAGGTGCCTTATTGCCTGCGAATCTCCGAAGAGATCAAAATCTACGAGAAACTACTTAATCATAGCGAGCTGGCTCATGCGCCCTGCGCGCCGGGCACATTGGAAACGCTTTCGCGCTTCTCGATTCTTTCCCGCCTTAAAGAGCCGGAAAATTCCAGTATTTACTCGAAAATGCGCGTTTATGACGGTGAAAGCCTGAAAGATACCGACCCCAAAGCTAAATCGTACCAGGAGTATCGCGACTATGCGGGTGTGGATGAAGGGATGAACGGTCTCTCCACCCGATTCGCCTTTAAGATCCTCTCCCGCGTATTCAACTTCGACCATGCGGAAGTGGCGGCAAACCCGGTGCATCTGTTCTACGTTCTGGAACAACAAATCGAGCGCGAGCAGTTCCCGCAGGAGCAAGCTGAGCGTTATCTGGAGTTCCTGAAAGGCTACCTGATCCCGAAATACGCCGAATTTATCGGCAAGGAGATCCAGACGGCCTATCTCGAATCTTACTCTGAGTATGGGCAGAACATTTTTGATCGTTACGTGACTTATGCGGATTTCTGGATTCAGGATCAGGAGTATCGCGACCCGGATACCGGTCAACTGTTCGATCGCGAGTCGCTGAACGCCGAACTGGAGAAAATTGAGAAGCCGGCGGGTATCAGTAACCCGAAAGATTTCCGTAACGAGATCGTCAACTTTGTCCTGCGCGCCAGAGCCAACAATAGCGGCCGTAATCCAAACTGGACCAGTTACGAGAAGCTGCGCACGGTGATTGAGAAAAAAATGTTCTCTAATACTGAAGAGCTGTTGCCGGTCATTTCTTTTAACGCCAAAACATCGACTGACGAGCAGAAAAAGCATGACGACTTTGTCGATCGGATGATGGAGAAAGGGTATACCCGTAAGCAGGTT
This sequence comes from Salmonella sp. SAL04157, assembly GCF_046551635.1. NCBI lineage: Bacteria > Pseudomonadati > Pseudomonadota > Gammaproteobacteria > Enterobacterales > Enterobacteriaceae > Salmonella > Salmonella sp. SAL04157. Next base: position 335,965 of record NZ_JBGDVS010000002.1, on the reverse strand, counting down.
CGTTTGCTGTGCGAGTGGTACCTGCGCGTGCGTAAATCGTCGTGATGTTAATGCCCGATGGCGCTTGCGCTTACCGGGCCTACAAAGTAATGTTCTGTAGACTGGCTAAGCGTTAGCGCTATTCGGCACTGACAGAACAGGCGCTCAGTTGGCAGTACGGGGGGCATATGACCTGGTTCATAGACCGACGTCTTAACGGCAAAAATAAAAGCACGGTGAATCGCCAGCGCTTTTTGCGCCGTTATAAAGCACAAATTAAGCAGTCGATTTCCGAAGCGATTAATAAACGCTCTGTGACCGATGTCGACAGCGGAGAGTCCGTCTCTATTCCAACCGATGATATTAGCGAACCGATGTTTCATCAGGGGCGCGGCGGTCTGCGCCATCGCGTCCATCCGGGTAACGATCACTTTATCCAGAATGATCGCATTGAGCGTCCGCAAGGCGGTGGTGGCGGCGGTTCCGGCAGCGGTCAAGGTCAGGCCAGCCAGGACGGCGAAGGCCAGGATGAGTTTGTTTTTCAGATTTCAAAAGATGAGTATCTGGATCTGCTCTTTGAAGATTTAGCGCTGCCTAATCTGAAAAAAAACCAGCATCGCCAGCTTAACGAGTATAAAACTCACCGCGCCGGTTTCACCTCAAACGGCGTGCCGGCCAATATCAGCGTGGTACGTTCGCTACAAAACTCTCTGGCGCGACGTACAGCAATGACGGCAGGAAAACGCCGCGAACTGCACGCGCTGGAAACGGAACTGGAGACCATCAGCCATAGCGAACCAGCGCAACTGCTTGAAGAGGAGCGGTTACGTCGGGAGATTGCCGAACTGCGGGCTAAAATCGAGCGGGTGCCGTTTATCGACACCTTTGATTTACGCTATAAAAATTATGAAAAACGGCCTGAACCCTCCAGCCAGGCGGTAATGTTCTGTCTGATGGACGTCTCGGGTTCGATGGACCAGGCAACCAAAGATATGGCCAAGCGTTTTTACATTCTGCTCTATCTGTTTTTGAGCCGAACGTATAAGAACGTAGAGGTGGTTTATATCCGCCACCATACCCAGGCGAAGGAAGTGGACGAACATGAGTTCTTTTATTCGCAAGAGACCGGCGGGACGATTGTCTCCAGCGCGCTTAAACTCATGGATGAAGTAGTTAAAGAGCGCTACGACCCCGGTCAGTGGAACATCTATGCGGCGCAAGCGTCAGACGGTGATAACTGGGCCGACGATTCACCGCTGTGTCATGAGATTCTGGCGAAAAAGCTGCTGCCGGTAGTGCGCTATTACAGCTATATCGAGATTACCCGCCGCGCCCACCAGACCTTATGGCGCGAGTATGAACATCTGCAGGCGACGTTCGATAACTTCGCCATGCAGCATATTCGCGATCAGGAGGATATTTATCCGGTATTCCGCGAATTGTTTCAGAAACAGAGCGCCAATCAAAACGTATAAATAAACCCGCCCGTTCATATGTCGGGCGGATTTTAATAAACCTGGTGTTCGGTTTTTATGACTGAAGCAATTACCCGCGAATAGTCTGAATGAAGGTATTCCGGCATATCGGGTAATTTAACCCATTAATAGAATTCCATCATGTTAATATCACCAACACCAAGGCCAAGGCTGATATCCAAGATGTTCTGGTTGCCCCACTCCAGGAGGAAGAATGTGACAGGCAGGGACTGTATCAAAAACATGATCAAGAACATGTGAAAAAGGATTATCCGCCATCGCCGACGACGTAAAACCTGCTGCCAGTAATGCAAAAAATAAAATCACAGCCATCTCTTTAAATCGTTTCATAGTGCCTCCGAACGGAAGTACATTATTATCCTTACCACTTCACACTCCTTTCATCATCATAATAAAGGTTATTTTCTTTTTGTCACAAATAGATCAGTATTGTTGGTTAAAAATTTAGTTTTTATCACAATAGTCACACACGAAAATATAAACACAGCGTATTAATTGGTTTATTAAACCGAGAATGATTTTTATTCCATAACATCAACACGTTTTATTTTTAAACAGTCTATTAGAGGAATTCTCATCGCTATGGTAAACTAACGCATCCGACTTTCAGGGCTGTAGTTCATCATGAATTTGCATCATAAAGCGCTCAGGCACTTTATCTCGGCAAGCGTCATCGTTTTGACATCGTCCTTCCTGATTTACGAACTTATTGCCAGCGACAGGGCAATGAATGCCTATATGCGTTATATCATGGAGAGAGCCGATTCGTCGTTTTTGTACGATAAGTACCAGAATCAGAGCATCGCCGCACATTTGATGCGAACTTTTGAAGCGCCGGGAGACCCCGTCACCGCAGAAAAACGCCGCGCGTTTTGCGACGCCTTTGAGGCTATTAACGGTACGCACGGCGTCAACCTGACCCGGCATAATTATCCGGCGCTACATGGTACCCTGCAAACCGCCGCTACACAGTGTACCGATAATCTTGATGACGCCCTTTTACTGCCTGCATTTGATCAGGCGGTAAGCATCAACCGTTCGCAGGACGACCACAGTCACGGGCTGGGCACACTGGAGCTTAAATTCCGTTATTACGTTGATTTAAATAAACATTATGTCTATTTCTATGATTTAATCAACTCACGGCGCTTCGCCATGCATCGTTGGACTTTTTTACAAAAAGGTACAATGGGTATTAACAGAAAAGATATAGATAAACTTTTTACCGGCCGTACGGTTATTTCAAGTATTTACATGGATGATATTACCCAGGAAAACGTCATGAGCTTTTTAACGCCAGTCTATCTGGCGGGAACGTTAAAAGGTATCGTGATGGTGGATGTTAACCAGGATAATTTAAAAAATATTTTTTATACCCAGGACCGTCCTCTGGTTTGGCGTTATCTTAACGTAACACTAAAGGATCTGGATTCCGGAAAAGAAATTATTATTAATCAAAGCAAAAATAATCTGTTTCAATATGTGAATTATAGCCATGATATCCCTGGTGGACTGCGCGTTTCGTTGTCCCTTGATTTAACCTATTTCCTTGTCTCGTCCTGGAAAGCGCTGGCCTTTTACTTACTGGCAACGGCGATCCTGCTTAATATGGTACGGATGCACTTTCGGCTTTATCGCAACGTCACACGCGAAAATATTAGCGATGCCATGACCGGGCTTTACAACCGTAAAATATTAACACCGGAGCTGGAACAGCGATTGCAACGCCTGGTCAATACCGGGACGCCGGTGACATTTGTCGCTATTGATTGCGATAGGTTAAAACTGATCAACGATACCCAGGGGCACCAGGAAGGCGACCGAATTATTACCCTGTTGGCGAAAGCGATTAAAACATCGATTCGTAAAAGCGATTACGCCATTCGCCTCGGCGGCGATGAGTTCTGTATTATTCTTGTTGATTACGCGGCGGATTTGGCTATCCATCTGCCGGAGCGTATTATTCGTAACCTGCAAATTATCGCACCGGATAAGACAGTCCATTTTTCTGCCGGGATTTATAATATGCAGCCCAATGATACGATTAATGATGCCTACCAGGCTTCCGATGCGCAGCTCTATCTGAACAAACAACAAAAACAACATCGTTCATCATAGTGCTTCGCAGTAAATGTTCATATTACACCAGGAGTGAGAAATGGCCGAAATGACTGAAGTCGCGAAGGGTGTCGCTACACACCAACGTTTAGTGGCTTTATTAACCCAGGAGAACGCACGCTATCGTGTAGTGAGCCATGAAGCGGTAGGAAAATGCGAAGCGGTTTCTGAAATACGCGGTACTGCGCTGGGCCAGGGCGCAAAAGCGCTGGTCTGTAAAGTCAAAGGCAACGGCGTCAACCAGCACGTTCTTGCTATTCTGGCGGCCGATCAGCAAGCCGACCTCTCTCAGCTTGCTTCACATCTGGGCGGCTTACGCGCTTCCCTTGCCAGCCCGGCGGAAGTCGATATGCTGACCGGCTGCGTTTTTGGCGCGATCCCGCCTTTCAGTTTTCACCCCAATCTGAAACTGGTCGCCGATCCGCTCCTGTTTGAGCGTTTCGATGAAATTGCTTTTAATGCCGGCCTGCTGGAAAAATCAGTCATTATGAATACACAGGACTATCTGCGCATCGCCCGACCAGAACTGGCAGTCTTCCGCCGCTTACAGTCATCGCCAACGGCTTAGAGCCTATCCCCTTCAAGGAGCAATATAGACACAACGATAATGATAAAAATGGCGAAAAACGACGCCGTTATCATCAGCGCTTCAAGAAACGGTGGATCGTACATAATTGTATCCTCAGGAAGACAACAATGACGGTTCACCTGTTAGCAATACGCGGCGTTGATGGCAATTTAATGACCACGCCGTTTTTCACGTAAAGATTGTCTTTCAGGCAGTTGCCTGAAATCCGCATCAATCGTTAAAAAGGCCTGTGCGCTTTGCCGTTTGGGCGTAAAGTAGTCAGGCTTACTTTTTGGCAAGGAAACCATAATGTTTGATGTCACTTTGCTGATCCTGCTCGGACTGGCAGCTCTGGGATTTATCAGCCACAACACCACTGTCGCCGTCTCAATTCTGGTGCTGATTATTGTCCGCGTAACCCCGTTGAATACCTTTTTTCCCTGGATTGAAAAACAGGGACTCACCGTCGGGATTATCATTCTGACCATCGGCGTGATGGCGCCCATCGCCAGCGGAACCCTACCGCCCTCCACATTGATCCACTCTTTTGTGAACTGGAAATCGCTGGTCGCGATTGCCGTCGGCGTTTTCGTCTCCTGGCTGGGCGGTCGCGGCATTACGCTGATGGGAAACCAACCGCAGCTCGTCGCCGGGCTGCTGGTCGGTACGGTACTTGGCGTCGCGCTGTTTCGCGGCGTGCCGGTCGGCCCACTGATTGCGGCGGGGCTGGTCTCTTTAATTGTGGGGAAGCAGTAACTCGCCCGTCAGATACTGGCCTGGCGTCTGCCCCAGGCCTTTTTTAAACATGGTAATGAATGCCGTGGTGGAATCATAACCCAGCATTTGCGCCGTCTGCTGTACATTACGTCCCGCGATCAGCGCTTGTAGCGCCAGGATTAATTGCAACTGATGACGCCAGCGACGAAAGCTTAGTCCCGTCTCTTTGACGACCAGCCGGGCAAGGTTACGCTCGCTCATCGCGAATACGCTGGCCCACTGCCCTAACGTATTCCATCGCGCGGGCTCCTGCGCCATTGTCTCAACCATTTGGCGGATTTTCGGATGCCCCGATACTGGTAATTGCAATTGTTCCTGCGGCTGCTGCGGCAGTTCATCAAACAACACCTGAATAAGGCGCTGCGTTGGCATTTGCGCTCTTTCGGGATCGGTTCTGCGCGCCAGCGACAAAATCAACTCCCGGCATAACGGCGAAATTTTCAGCGTGCAGCAACGCTCCGGCATGACGACCGCTGCAGGTTCAATAAATAAAAAGCACAGCTCCGCCCCTGCGGTCACATGATTACTGTGCGGCAGCGAGCCAGGGAGCCAGACGGCATACTGGGGCGGAACCATCCACATCGCATTTTCCACCTCGCAGGTAATCGCGCCGTGCAGAGCGAGGATCTACTGTCCCTTGCGATGCTGATGGCGAGGGCTAAACAGTTCATCATCCCTGGCGCGAATACAAAAGGCCACAGCGGCATCGTGGTGAAGGTCGGGATCGTAACCGTCCAGTCTCAGGCCAATCATTATATTGTCCGATTTTAGCGATAAATTGTCATTTTAGCTTGATTCATCCAAACAGTAAAAACTGTTAAGGTATCGCCTCGCCTGACGAGATGAGAAAACGATGACGACAGCCCTTTCACCACGCGGCAAACAGGGTGCTTTACTGATTGCCGGTATTTTGATGATAGCCACTACGCTGCGCGTAACATTTACCGGCGCTGCACCGTTGCTGGAGACAATCCGTTCGGATTACGGTCTTTCCACCGCCCAGACGGGCCTGCTAACAACCTTGCCGCTTCTGGCGTTTGCACTGGTTTCGCCACTGGCGGCCGGTATTGCCCGCCGGTTTGAGATGGAACGCAGTCTGTTTGCCGCAATGCTGCTGATTTGCGCGGGTATTGCCCTCCGCTCCCTGCCCTCCGCTGCATTGTTGTTTGCCGGAACTGCCATTATTGGGTGCGGGATAGCGCTGGGTAATGTGCTGCTACCAGGATTGATTAAGCGCGATTTTTCACAACATGTCGCCAGGCTGACGGGCGCGTATTCATTGACGATGGGCGCCGCCGCCGCGTTGGGGTCCGCGCTGGTGGTTCCGCTGGCGTTGCACGGTTTTGGCTGGCGCGGCGCGCTGTTAATGCTAATGCTGTTTCCGCTGTTGGCGTTTCTTATCTGGTTGCCGCAGTGGCGCACTACCCGCTCAGCTAACCTGAGTAGCTCCCGGGCATTACATGAACGCGGTATCTGGCGTTCGCCTTTAGCCTGGCAAGTTACGTTGTTTCTTGGGCTTAACTCACTGATTTATTATGTGATTATCGGCTGGTTACCAACAATACTCATCAGCCACGGTTACAGCGAAGCACAGGCAGGATCGCTACATGGCCTGCTGCAACTGGCGACCGCGGCGCCTGGGTTAGCTATTCCGCTTATTTTGCATCGCTTTAACGATCAACGCTGGATTGCCGCGCTGGTCTCACTATTGTGCGCAGTGGGCGCGGCGGGGCTTTGGTTTGTGCCGGGCCAGGCTGTCATCTGGACGCTACTGTTCGGCTTCGGTTCAGGCGCGACGATGATACTCGGCCTGACGTTTATCGGCCTGCGCGCCAGTTCGGCGCATCAGGCGGCGGCGCTTTCCGGCATGGCGCAGTCGGTCGGGTATTTACTGGCGGCATGTGGGCCGCCCGTCATGGGAAAACTTCATGATGCCAGTGGTAGCTGGTATCTGCCGCTATCAGGCGTGACGGTTCTGGCTATCATCATGGCGATTTTCGGCCTCTACGCCGGACGCGATCGAGAGATAGCGTCATAAATAAACCTGATACCCACTTGAATGCCTGATGACGCTTCGTTTATCAGGCCTGATCCATTAAAATCATTACCGCTATCCGACAAAAGTACCGTAAGCGACACCATCACAGGAGGGAAAAATGCGAATCCAGTGTAAGCGCGTCTATTTCCCGGCGGAAAAAGACGATGGTTATCGGGTATTGGTTGACAGGCTATGGCCGCGAGGCATTAAAAAATCCGCGCTGGTCTATGATGAATGGAATAAGGCCATTACGCCCTCAACCGAATTGCGCAAAGCCTTTCATAGCGAAGTGATTGATTTTAACCACTTCGCGCAGCAATACCGGGCAGAACTTGCGCAACAGTATCAAGAAGGCAAACGGCTGGCGGATATTGCCCGACACCAACCGCTAACGTTGCTATACGCCGCTAAAGATACTCGCCAGAACCATGCCATTGTACTGGCGGAGTGGCTACGAGAGCTGTGATTGTCGTGCCGCCGCCTGGCCTGGTTGTCTGTCCGGGGACAACGGCATCAAATGTTCTGCCCGCACCCAGGCAAAACCGTGCTGACCATCGACGGAGGCTACATCGCCCGTAACCAGCCACAGCGCCCGAGGCGCTTCTTTCGGCAGTAAGGTGACGTGTCCATTTACCGGGTTAATGAATTCATCCCCAGGTTGGCACAGGCAAAATAGCTCAACCGACTTACCAATATTCCGCCGTCCGGCGGGTGTTTTAGCACCAATAACTATTGCCAACGCGCCCGGCTTTAACTGAAACATATTTTCTTGCGCCGCATGAAACTCATTATCAGATTGTTCTTAATCATATCCCGTCGGACCGCAGGTTGTCACTTTTTCGTATCAGGGTGCTCTCTGCGCCATAATGTCCACTCATCAATGATTTCGCCATTGGGCAATTTGCAATCGGAACGCACGCCTTGTGGGGTCTGCACCGGCATCAGCGTACCGCCTTGTTGCTCACAGTAGACGGCTGCCGGATTAGGCATCCCAATGCGCGGCGGCCTGGGGGCGTTGGGTTGCGACGATGAACAAGCGCTCAGCAGCAATACGCCTGGCAACGCAATCCACGTAAATTTCATAACGACTCCTTAAAGAAAGCGATATTTTGTCCAGGATAACCTGGCGGGTACGCTATTTCCATACTTTCTGTCAGCGCTTTAGCGGGTGTTTATCCCGGGTTAAGTCAGTAATAGCCACGCCCTGTCACAAAGTAACCGACCTTTTGTCGCTGAGAAAACCCTGCTATTCTGGCGCCCCCTGAACAGTGAAGGTAATAGCATGAGAGTGGGTATCCTCTTCCCTGTCGTCATTTTTATTACGGCAATATTATTTTTGGCATGGTTTTTTATTGGCGGTTACGCCGCGCCGGGAGCATAACCATGAGGAAAACAACGATGGTGTTGATGGGCATCGCGCTAATTGCGGTGGCGGGTACCGAACTGGGCTGGTGGTAAATTCATTTTGAATAATAAAGGCTACCTGTCGTAGCCTTTATTATCTCTGAAAGTTCTGCGTTTAGCTTTTGATTTTTCTGTAGATTAACAGCACGACAATCGCGCCGATCACCGCGACTGCAAAGCTGCCGAAGTTGAAACCATCCACTTTGCCAAAGCCAAAGAACGTACTGATCCATCCTCCGACTACCGCACCAACGATCCCCAGAATGATCGTCATAAAGAATCCGCCGCCATCTTTACCTGGCATGATCCACTTAGCCAAAATACCCGCAATAAGTCCAAAAATAATCCATGAAAGAATGCCCATTTTTTCCTCACTTATGTCTTAACGTTAGCGGTTTATTTGCCGTTAAAAAGAATAGCACATCGTCAGGAAAGTGAAGTTTGTGATATCCATCACCTTTTAGCGTCGTGGATAAAAGCGCATAAATATCAGGGTTGCAATCATTAATGATAACGATTATCTTTATCAATACCGAGTGGTTGAGTTTATAACCCACCTGTTCGGTACGACATTGCTCACATTGCTTCCAGTATTATTTGCCCGCCTCACCGAGTGCGGGCTTTTTTTGCTAACCGCTATCTATCCCATGTCGAATTCATGGTCTTTTTCAGCCGCGCTATTTTGCGTGATACGGGGTCATCTCCAGCGCCGTACATTCATCCTGCTTGTCCTGCTGCATAAACCCCATGGTCACCATAAACAAACCGATCATAAATGGCACTTCATAAAGCTCTTCAATCAAATCTGTGTAACGCGCGTTATGCAGGAATATCGGCGACAACCACCGATGATGCTCGACAGTGTCGGAAATCAGATATGAACATGCCGTCACGGCAAACAGCCACAATGGCAGAGAAACGTCCCGCAGACGACGAACAATCTCCTTACGTAGCCCGGCAGAAAACAGGACTGGAAATACCAACGCAGCAATTAATAGCACTGAAATCATTCTGAACAATATACGCGGCTCGTCAGGGAAATAGTCACGCCCCCAACTGGTGCTTCTACCCAATAGCACCACCCACCAGACAACAGCCCATAGCCAAAACTGCTTTGCCCCTTCGGGGCGGGAAAGTGGCCGTATATACCAGGCGGTAAATAGCGCCCCAAACAGTAACCATAACGCTTGTCCGTTTTCAATCCATCGGACCACCACGCCGTTAAGCAAAGGCAATTGCCAGTCCGCCGTAAACGGGATGACCACAGCGGCAAGCGCAAGAGTAAGTGCTGACGAAGTTAATCGGGTATCGAGTTTCATGATTATAAGACTCTTCTGGTTTTTAATACCCAATCATAAGTTTTATGAATACGCTCTCATTAGCAAACAATGCGATATTCTTAATGTTTTCTTAATGTTTCTTTTCAACCCATGTCTGATGTAAATAAACAGCGCTTTTCAATACGCAAAAACCGCATCACGCTGGCGACGCGCGATGCGGCTTCTCATTTAAAAAATCATTTTATATCAAATAGATACTACAAGATCCTCACCAACCGCAAACGTCGTGTTCGTTTTCGGTATCGTAGGAACGCACGGTATTGACCAAATCCTTCACAACTTCTGCTGCAACTTCAGGTACCAGCAACGTCATCGGTGCTTCCGTTTCATAGTCCACAGAGACGCCGTTGCTATTATTCGTGACCGTGACGGTATAAGTAGCTTTTCCCATTATTATTCTCTCCCGGCATGAATGACTTTTCGTGAGGTCGCCCCTTCCATCAGTACTTCCGGCGCGACAAAAAAGTCGATGTTAAAATAGGTATCATCCGTCATGACCTCAATATTGTGCCACTTTTCCGGAGGAAACACGCCAAACTCGCCGGCATTGATCACCATGATTTCTTCCGGCTCAGAGCAATGTTCATCAGCGTATCCGAGATATTTGACCGCCCCCTGCATCACCGAGAGGCGAGGATAAACGCCGGGTCGCGTTCCCTTATCAAGGTGGCGTTCGAAAATTCCGGCAGGCGCCGTCTCTTTGTTCCAGAATGGCGTGGAACGTGTATGGATATGATTTTGTGGAATTTGCCGCATTTGCTTCCCTCTTCCCGCAGGTTACTCAGCGATAATCTCATCGCTGTCGTAAAAAGGTTACGCTCCAAAAACAGCATTTTAAATACCATTTATTGGTTACTATTTTGCTGTTTTCCACGCAATAAAACCGAAAGGAGAGCAATGACCCGCCGTTGTCGACGGGTCCAGGGGGTTAAGACTGGAGCGTTGCCAGCCGGGCGGCAAATCCGACGAAAAGAAGGCCAATCAAAGAATTGCCCACTTTTGCCAGTTTCTTTTTGGTACCAATATAGTGGGTTACAAAAGCGCCAGAAAGAATTAAAAAGCTCAGATAGCAAAAACTGACGATTTCAAGGGTGGTCGCCAAAATAAAAAATGACACCCCAGTATGCGGCGCAGTAACGTCAATAAATTGCACAAAAAAGGAAACATAAAAAAGTATGGCTTTAGGATTAGTCAGGCTAAGAATTAAAGCACGCTTAAAAATAGCGCCAAAAGGAACTACCGTTTCCGTCGCCGCCCCCCCCTTTGAGGTCAGCGTGGCGTAAAGGATTTTTGCGCCAAGGTAGAGCAGATAAAACGCGCCGAGATAGCGAACAATGTTAAACAGAACCGGCGTTGTTTTGATCAGCGTCGCCACGCCCGCATACGCCAGAAACATTAATATCGCATCGCCGATAAACACGCCGCATGCGGCAAGATATCCTCCTTTAACCCCGCGTCCCACGCTGTTTTTAAGCACAAAAAGCGTATTCGGCCCCGGTACCAGAACGATAAAAATCGCCCCAACCAGGTACGTCCAATAATTCAGAACACCATACTCCGCGAACACATTAACCTCTTCCTGAAAACATTTACGCTTAGCTGCGAAACAGTATGCTAACGAATGCACCGGAAGATGGGAAGCGAAACCACGTCCCTCCAGCCGCTATTCCGCCACGCTTATATCCACATCACCCAAAAACGTTCTTGTATCGCGCCCCCCGCAGGCAATCACCAGGTATTGGCCCACGTTTCCTCATGGGGAATTAACGCGCGCGTCGCACCAAAGACAGAGATGCCAACACATCACTGATATCGCTCTCATTCAGATTCGGCGCATTAAAGTGCGTTCTCAGCCACACCATATCCTCATGGCTGAAAGCGCCGACCATCAGGCGCTGGCTGATAATGATCAACATTTGATTATCAAGTTGTCGAATACGTTGCCGGGTGACCGACAAGGTTTGTATAGGAAAGGAGGGTTCTGGGCCGGTTCGCCACTGCGCTAAATAGCGGTACTGTATCGCTTTACTGGCATCCATTAGCGAACGAATAAAAGGGGTTATCGAATGCGGGTCCAGACCGTTATTTTTCGCTTCTTCTTCAGCCTCGGCAAAAACATTTTGTTCACGCGTGAAATCCTCTATCGGCAGATGGTGCTTCATTTTATAAGCAGCCACATCTTTCATTAATAACATGCGTTCATTGAGCGCGGTTAAGAGTGCGCCAAGCGATACCGACGTTACCGAATCGGCAAAAGTGGTGCTGCACATCAATAAAGAACAAAGAAAAATGGCGATATGACGAATCATTAATCAACCTCCTTTTACGGAGGCCTGACAGTAATTTACCTTTATTAAGATAACATTAAGTAATTATTACAGATTGGTATTAATGCTTATTCGTTTAAACTGGAGTGATAAAAAGAACAGGCCGTTGATTCTACGGAATCTTCACCTTCACTTAAAGTGCATAAAATATACAACAAATCACACAAATGTGATGCACATCACGTTTTTATGATTTTTTATTACGGTTTTATGATATAGGTCTAATTTTAATAGGTCACTAATTTCTCTCCCCCGCTCAGGGAGATCGGCTTCAATTTACATCGAATATGGTGAAATATGACTACCATTACACTAGTCAACGAACAAAATAGTACTGGCAATCCTTTTTCTGCACATATGTTATGTGAACAGCGAGCTATTCAGGAAATTACTTACGAACTATTGCAATCGCAGCAGCATGTCTCAAATAAGGATATCATCGCCAAACTTATTGAAAAACTGGAAACAGAAAAAGACGTAGTGCAGCTTGATATTTACCGTAATGCCTTAGAAGCCGTTTTGTTTCAGACACCTGACGACATCTAATATATACCCAAAATAATTCGAGTTGCTTAAAGGCGGCAAGGGAGTGAGTCCCCAGGAGCATAGATAACTATGTGACTGGGGTGAACGACAAATCTGCCGGGAGCAGATTTGAACGTCGCGTGCGACGGCCCGTCAGGGCGAGGCCCATGGATGGGCCGAGTAATCCGTAGCCAACACATAAGCAACTTGAAGTATGAAGGGTATAAACAAGGGAGGGGGTTACTCCTCCCCTGTTCGTTAATAATGCAGATGCCTCAACGTGCGGTACCTGATTTTTCGTAGCCGTTTGCATGGATTTGCGGTGCAACATGCTGCATGCTTTCTGGCATCTCATGCTGCCGGTATACGGCTGGCAGTAATGTTAAGCCTGAGCCATTCTTCACATGAAGACTAAATTTACCCGATTCTTTTAACGCCTGAATAAGATTTTCCTGGGCGGGAGTTAATGTCTCATCATGCCACAGAACAATATGCTCGAAAGACGTTGATAAAAGATCGGGCATCGGCGCCTGCCAGGGGATGACTTCAACTCGCATACCTTCACTACAATATTTAATCGTTTCCAGCCATAGCTCAATGGGGTCGTTCAGCGAAAACGCAGCAATAAGCATTGTGCCTGCTGGCGCCTTTCGTACGCTACTTAGCTGGAACGTGGCGTATTCAATAATCGCAGTATCCAGTAATGCCTTTTCAAATCGGCGTGCATCATCATCGCCTGCGGACAACCACAGCCGTAAAGGACGCAGTATTGACTCAATTACGATACACGGCGGAATTTCCCGACCATAACGCCAGAGTAATTTTCGCAATTTGGCGGGTTCGAATTTTCTACACTGCGCTAAAATCTCTTCCTGGTAGAATAACCATCCCGAGCGGCAATGCGTTTCTTCACCATAGAGGGCAGGTTTAATCTCTTTTAATGAGAAGCCTTTGCTTAACGCGTCGATAATATGCTGTATTCTGATAGCATCTTCTATGCAATAAAAACGATTGCCAACTTCATCTTTGGTAGGTTGAAGCAGGCCATAGCGTTCCCAGGACCTGATATTTGCTGTTGTGACACCACACTGCGCCGCCATTGCGCTAATACTAAAAGTAGCCATGCCTGTCTGGCCTCATGATGATGTAAGAAAGCATAGTGAACCTAAACGCCATCAGAAGCAAATCATTATTAAGCAATGACCTTACTATTTACACGTGAAATTACATTATCGACATTATTTATTGTCAGCCAGTGCGTAAAGGCTTTAGAGACGGACAGTATTTGATAATCCAGAACTGTTCTACAACCTAATTTAGTCAGAACATGGTAGCGTACTGAGTAAATAGTTTTTAAATGTACATTCAGCTCACAGCTTATTTGTCGGATATCCATTCCTTTAACAAGCATCGCCAAAACATTTCTTTCATTCGCCGTTAATCTGACTTTCTCTGACCTGGGAAAAAATTGACCAGCAGCGGCCAAAATCAGTAATTCACGCCACTCAGCTATAGAGGCATCGACCTTTATTCGATATATGGCATGATGTTCATCAATAAAGTTATATTCATTATGGGTAACAATCCCAATGAGTACCGTTTTAAATGTGGAAGTAATATACTGCTGTACGGTGTAGTAATCGTCGATATCAAAAATAATATAATTTACGTTGCCAGCTATTATTGCGACGTCCTTAAATAAGGACTCCAGACCATAATTAAGAAACAGGTTTTCGCTCAATAACCTTGTATCTGTCTTTAAAACAGATGATGCGGAACCAGTCATATCCACCTCAACAAAACGAGAGCCATGTGGGAATATCCATTCGATGGCCCGCATAAGATCATCTGCTTACTTCAGCGATGAGAACCTATTAAGTAGTAGTTGAGGAACGCCGTTTGCGCAACCTGACAGACGTCCTGGGGCATCTTATGTGAACTGCGTGGGGATGTGCGTTTTCGCAAAATCCACAAAGCGTACGACCGCAGGCAGCAAAATATGCCAGTCCTGCTGCTCCAGACCTAAATATTCACGCTGCGCCGCACGCAACGTGGCAGCATAATCTTCCGGCAACTGAGGTAACAGCCAGTCAGCCGCCGCATCCTTAGAGGTAAATCTCCCGGTAGAAAGGGTGTACCAGATACGCGCCAGGGTTAAAACGATATGATACTCATCTCCCTGCACATCTGCCGTGGATTGCCAAAGGTCGAGGGGATAACGCAAGGCCTTCAGCAACTGCGCCGCAGGGGCTGGCGTGAACAGCCGTTCCGCGCGTTCGCCCTTTAGCGGTATACTGGTTTCCAGAATTTGGGTTATCAGTAACACCATGTCCCAGTCCTGTTGCGCTGGTTCATAAATCCCCTGACAAATGTCCTCTCTTAGCCACTCGCCAAATTGCATTTCCCGGGAAGGTGGAAAACACCAGGGAACCAGCTGCGAATAAAGCACGACAGTGACCTCCAGAGCGCGTTTTTCTGCCGACGCCCCCGGCGGCGATGAAAGCGCCAGCAATTCCTGCATCAGCATTGCGCGTTGAGTCTCCGTCAGCGGCTGACATATTGTCACCAGCAGATCAATGTCGCTGTTTGGCTTCAGACCGCCCGCGACAGCGGAACCATATAAATGAATAGCACGCAACGTATCGCCTGTGACACGAGTAATCAGGCGACATGCCGCTTCCGTTTGGCATTGAATCGAGGGCGGTATGGACAGCGTCATCATCGCTCCGGGGGCGCAGGTATTTTTTATATTGATTGCCAGAAATATGGCATAACGGCAGAAAAAAAGCTCGCTATTCATAGCGAGCTTTTAACATTGCAATCAGACTTAATGATGTAGCATTTCGTCAACGACCTCATTCGCCTTTAACTGATAAGGATAATAGGTAGGCCAGTTTTCCATCTCTTGCAACAATGCCTGCTGCGAGGTATTTCCCATAAAGATATGGAAATGCGCCGATTTGCGCGGGGCAATGATATGATCGCTAAACTGAACATATTTAGGCGCTTTGCTATTCGCATCTTTACATTCGAACAGATAGCGCACCCCTTTTTTACCCGATGCGTAAGTCAGAATTTTATAGCCGGCATAATTGTATTTACAGGATGCAACGTTATTGTCGCGATGGAATTCTATAACGCCATTTTCAATGCCGATAGTCTCAACATTCGTCGCGTATCCTTTGCGATAATACGCTTTAATATCCTCAAACGTTTTCTCCGGGTCTTTCTTCGCCTTTTGCCTGAAGACAGGGTCCAGTTCGCCGCTGACCAGATAAGGATAGACGGATTGCCACATACCATCCCAGTCGGTGAGCGCGCGATCGCGTACATTAGCGTCATCAAACACGCCCGCTGCCGCTTTTTGCTCAACCTCCGTCATCGGCGCGCCATGAGCATGATGACCATGCGCGAAGGCAGGACTATTTACCAACAGCATTCCCAGAAGCATTGTCAGTTTTTTTAAATGAATCACCAAAACGTTACCCTCATCTTTTTTAGAAAGATGATTGTTATATTATAACATTGCATTTATTTCAACAAAAACTCAGCGGCCACCGCGCAGGTGGCCTTTTTTGATATCAACTGGTCCGCCATCGAGGAATTGAACCCCGAACCTTAGAGGTAGAAGCTCTATGCTCTATCCGGTTGAGCTAATGGCGGAAGAAAAATTACGCGGCCATTTTAAGGCAGACGTCTGCGCATTGGCTGCATGCCCGCGCACAATTCTGGCAATGGTCGTGATCGTGCCTTGCACACTCTTCGGCGCAGGCTTTGCAGATATCCGCGCACAGGCGGCATAATTTTTGTGAGTACTCGCTTTCCAACGCCATAAATTGCGCCGCCAGGCGACAAATGGCCGCACATTGCATATCTAACTGGATGCAGTGCTTCATCATTTCGACGTTATCTTCACGCAGACAAGAAGAGGCGCAGATATCACACGCCGCCGCGCATTCATAACACTGCTCAATACACTCACGATGTTCTTGTTGCATAAATGACTCCTTATTTTATTAAGAGGAGTAGATAAGTCTGCACAGAAACGCCGGGATAGCCAAACGGCTACCCCTCTTTTTCATACTTTTTGAACAAAAGTGCTGAATAAAACAGCAATAGTAAAGCCGGAAATCGGCCTCCGTGATGTGACGTCTATACTGTAATGTTCATCTGCTTTTCATCGGAGGTAAAATGGAGTATTTAGCACGACTAAATATCGTTGCGATGCTGATGTCAACGACGTTCTGGATCAATCTGGCGGTCGTTTTTTTCGTCACCCTCATTACTTACTGGCTCATCAACTGGCTACTTAATGTGGTCTATAAAGCGCTACAACGCCCGGATAAAAAGGATGACGCTCATGGGCGGCTGCGGCCTATTGTTTTCGAGATGCTGAAAAAGACCAGTAAAATGCTCATCTTTTTTGCCGCATTTCTCTTTAGTCTGCGCTTTGTCGCCCTGCCCGACCGGTTATTCTCTACCCTCTCTCACGCCTGGTTTTTAGTGGTTGCGATTCAAATGGCGATTTGGCTTGATCAGGGCGTACAGTCATGGATGCGTCATTTACTGTATGCCCCAGGCTCCAATAAAAACCCGGTGACGTTAGTCATTCTTGGTATGATTTTGCGCGTGCTCGTCTGGTCTATGATGCTGCTCTCCATCCTGGCGAACGTCGGCGTGGATATTACCGCACTGGTAGCCAGCCTCGGCGTGGGCGGTATTGCTATTGCCCTGGCGGTACAAACCGTTCTGAGCGATGTCTTCGCTTCGCTGTCGATTGGTTTCGATAAGCCCTTCGAGATCGGCGATTTCGTCGTCTTTAATGATGTAGCCGGTACGATTGAACATATCGGTTTGAAAACCACTCGCATCCGTAGCCTCAGCGGCGAACAGATCGTTTGTGCGAACGCGCAGTTGTTGCAGCAAACCATACACAACTATAAGCGGATGCAAACGCGTCGTATCGTGTTTACTTTTGGCGTCGCCACTGCGACACCGCCGGAAAAGTTACGCCTCATCGGCGATATGGTGAAAAAGATTATTACCGATGTCGGCGAAACACAATTCGACCGCGCCCATCTACTGGCCTTTGGTCAGGATCGGCTGACCTATGAGGTGGTGCATATCGTCAATACCGCGGATTACAATAAATACATGGATATTCAGCAAGAGATAAATATCCGTATTATTGAAAAACTCATTGAGAATGATATCGAACTGGCGCTGCCTAGTCTGGTCGTCAGAGCCCCTGTACAGGTTGAAGAGACCAGGGACTACAGTAATACCGCTGATGCAAAAAACGCAGATAAACGCGTCATGCAGTAAAATCTCTGCCGACAATACCGGGAACCCATGGGTTCCCGGTGCGTTAACGGCGACACGGCAATGCGGAGAAACGACTTGCGGCTATTCCACCTGTAAATGGCGGGTACAGACTTGATCAAGTAGCGCAGACTGATGACTAATCACCAACATCCCTAATGAACGGCTGCGACACACCTCAAGCACGTATACCCATATCGCTTTTTGAATAGACGGATCGAGTTGCGCCGTCATTTCGTCGGCAATCAGAAAACGCGTTCGCGGGTCAAGCGCGCGCAGTATCGCAATTCGCGCCAACTCCCCGCCTGAGAGCTGCATTGGCCTACGCGTCAGCCACTCGGGCTGCACATGCAAACGCCTCATCGTTTCCGGGTCAGGCTGCCAGGCATCACGCACAGCGTCTCCGGCGCTTCGCCAGGGATTAAACGTCAGTTCAGGATGCTGGGGGACAAGCTGTACCGGACAATACTGATGCAGGGGTAACGGGCTACCGTCCAGCAGAACGTCGCCCGCCGTCGGTTTTTGCCATCCGGCCAGGACGCGCCCCAACGTTGTTTTCCCCGTTCCGCTTGGCGCATGAATTCCTACCCGTTCACCGGCAGAAATCGTAAACGTCAGGTTCTGCCATAAGACTTTCCCACCCTGACGAATAACGAGGTCGCGGCAACTTAGCATTCTATTCCCTCTCCGGTCGGCATAAATAACGGGTTTAGTTCAGGCAATGCTTGCCATTGTCGTTTTAACGGCTCACTCATCTCTTCCGGCTGTAATCGTTCACAGCGAATATTGTCCGTGATATAACCCTGATGCAGCGCCACAATGCGATCGGCATACCGCGCCGCCAGCAGCAGGTCATGAGTCACCCACAGCACGCCGCATCCCCGCTCGCAGAGACCTCGCAAGTGCTCAAGCAACTGGTTTGCCAGTGCGGTATCAAGCCAGGCGGTGATCTCATCCGCGAGGATATAACGTGCCTGGCTGAGCGAGGCGTGGCACGCCAGAATTCGTTTAGCCATCCCGCCGGAGAGCTGGCGAGGAAAGCGTTCCAGGACTGTCGGTTCAAGATCGCTTTGCTGCAATAGCTGTACCATCTGCGTCTCATCCCAGGCGCGTCCGGTCAGATGACATGCTCTGTTCAAATGTTTTCTGATATTCAGCATGGGATTAAGCGCCTGTACCCCCTGCGGCACGTAGCTAAACGTATTGCCCCTAAGCTGCCTGATGGTATGTCTGTCCAGCCGGTTGCCATCAAGCGTAATTTCCCCCCGAAAGCGTAAATTTTCCGGCAGCAGATCGAGCAGGCATTGCAGCAGCAGACTTTTTCCCTCCCCGCTGCCGCCAACCAATGCCACCATTTCGCCGGGCGCGATATCAAAAGAGACATTCTGTAATAACGGCGACCAGCGTCTCGCGCCATACCAGCGATAACGCGCGCTTTCCAGCGTAACCTTTTGTAAACTCAGCATACGTCACTCCTTAGCCACAGCCGCTGAGTGGCGCGCGCAAACTGATCGAAGAGCATCACCAGCGTGAATAACATTAGGCCGGGAAACAGCACCAGCCACCAGTTACCATGGCTAATAAACCGTAACGCATCCGCCAGCAACAGCCCCAGCGAAGGCTCATGCGGCGCCAGCCCAAACCCCAGAAAACTTAACGCCGCGCTGTGCAATACCGCATGAGGAAACATCAATAACGTTCCCGTCAACCATTGCGGCAATAGCGCCGGAAAATAGTGATATCGCCAGCAATAAAGGTGTCCATGCCCCAGACGATAGGTCAATGTCAGGTAGTCACTCTGCGCTACCCGCTCTGCGTCGGCGCGCAGAATCAGCGCCAGACGGGGCCAGTGCGTTAACGCCACGGCCGCAATGACGCCGCTTTTACCGCCGCCGAGCGTAAAACAGATAAGGATCAGCAAAAGTAAATGCGGCATGGCGAGCATGGCATCGGTTATCAGCCGCATCAGGAGGTCCAGCCGGGGATGAATGCGCGCCACTGCCGCCATCACTAGCGCGATAACGCCGCTGCACAGCGCGGCGCCAACGCCAATTTGTAAACTTGTGAAGGCCCCCTGAAAGCAACGAAGCCATACATCGCGCCCCAGATTATCGGTGCCAAACCAGTGCTGGATATCAGGCGACAGATGCCGGGCAAGCAGATTAACCTCTGGCGGCTGGCTCAACGTGGCATAACCGTATCCGGCAATAAACAGCAGGCAGGTAACGGAGAGGATCAGACGAAGCAATGTCGGGGCAGGATTATAGAGCATCGGGACGCTCCAGCGATCGATTAAGCACCACCACAAGCCAGGCTGAAATCGTATTTCCGGCAAACACTAATAGCGTACAGAATAAAACGATCCCCATGAGTAGCGGGACATCGCCACGCAGGCCGGCATCGATAGTGGCCTGTCCCAGCCCCGGATACGCAAAGACTTTTTCTGCCAGTAACGCCCCCCCCATCAGTTCGCCCAGAGAAGCAAACTGTAAGCAGAGCGCTGGGGTAATCGCATGACGTAACACCTGGTGACGTAACAGCGACCATCCTTTATCCCCCTGAGCGCGCGCAAAACGAATAAATTCGCTCTTCATTACGCTGGCTATTTTTTCTCGCGTATGCAGCGCAATTTGCCCCATGCCCAATAGACTTAACGCACATACCGGCAACACAAGATGGCGTAAACGTTCCGATAAAAGAGCTGTTCCTGCATTATTTCCGGGGTCCCAGGCGCAACAAACAGGTAATACCGGCCAGCGGACGGCAAACAGCGCCAGCAACAGCATTGCTATCCAGAAAGTGGGCAACGATGACAATAAGTAGCTGATACGGCAAATTATCTTATCCGGCCAACGGTGGAGAAAACGTCCGGCCAGAAAACCCAATGTCACGCCCAGTACACCAGACAACAGCCAGGCGCCAGCCAGCAGCGCGAATGACGTCGCAAAACGTTCCCGGATCACGCTGGCGACAGGCATGTTGAACAGCATGGAATACCCCATGTCTCCCTGGAGCAGACGCCAAAACCAGTGACCGAAACGCTCCCACAGCGGCTGGTCAAGCCCCCAGCGCGCCGCAATCCGCGCATATTGTTCTGGCGGAACATGGAGCAGATCGTTGCCGATATAAGCACGGATAGGATCAACGGGCGAAAAGCTGAGCAAAATGAAGGTGCCGGCAGCCACCAGCACCAACAGAATAATCAGCCGCAAAAAATGGCTGAAGAACAATTTCATCACCGACAGGTCCAGGTCCAGTCATCAAGATTGTTTAACACCGACCAGCTACCGTGGATTTCTGGCGCGCCTTTCCCCAGATCAATACAAGGGTTGGCCAAATAGGTATGCTGAATATTAAGCAGCCATGCCCATGCCGCATCGCCCTGAACGCCCGCGCCCTGCTTTCCATCCCACTCAACCTGCTGCCAGAAAGGAATCGCCTTTTGCCAGTCAGGCGCATCTATAGCCTGTTTCAGATGTGCTTCTACCGCAGGGTTGCTGTAATAGCCCGGGTTATAATATTCCACACCAGCGGCTTTCCCGCTGTAGTGATGGAAGAGTTCCATCGGGTCCAGACTTCCCCAGCCAAACAGCGTAGGGTTAGCGTGCATATGGCGCTCTACGGTTTCCCAGCTTCCCGATTGCAACGAGACGACAATGCCTAAAGGCTGCAACATGGCGCGCACCGCCTCGGCCAGATCCCGCCGGGTGCTGTCGCCACTGGCATACCATAAGGTCAGACGCGCTTCTTTACCTGCTTTTTCACGCACGCCCGCACTGTTTATCTTCCAGCCAGCCTCTTCCAGGATGGCGCGCGCTTTTGCAATATCGCCATCGCTGAATACCACTGAAGGATTTTGCCACGGCAATCCCTGCACCGCGCTATAGGCGGGTATCGCATGGCCTTCCATCACCTGTTCCGCTAGTTGCTTACGATTAATGGCATAGTTAATTGCGCGTCTGATAGCGACATCAGCGGTCACATCGTTGCCGACAGGATAACCGTTAGCATCCTTTTTACCGGCTGGCACCATCGGGAAGACTATGCCCCGGTTTTCAACGCTATCGCGTACCCAGAGTTTAAGATTATCCTGCTGCGGAGCCACCGCCATAGAAGGGGCAATGCGCACCAGTCCCAACTGTCCGCTGCGCGCGGCGGCATAAGCATTATCTTCATCCAGGAAGACAAAAACCAGCCGGTTAAAGTCATTCTTTTTACCTGCATACCAGGGGTTGGCTTCAACAATCAGTTGCTGACCAGGCTGGAAACTGACCAGTCGGTACGGACCGGCGCCTATCGGTTCGCGGGCAAACGTTTTTTCATCATAACGGCTGGCCGGAACAATCCCTAACGACCCGAGTACATTCACAAAGGTGCTCTGCGGATGGCTCAGCGTCATCTCAAGTCGGCGCGCATCCAGCGCTCGCGCATGACTAAAGTTGCCCATGTCAATTTTACCGCCACTCTTCGCCGCTTTGTTATATGTAAAAACGACATCTTCGGCAGTCAATGGCGAGCCATCGGAGAATTTCAGATCGGGTTTTAAGGTCAGTATCCAGGTTTTACCATCGGGGCTGGTGTCCACTTTTTCCGTCAGTAAATTACCCCAACTCATATCGGCGTTTTGCTTGAGCAACGGCGCATGAAGCAATAAGTAACTGCCGTGGCTCCAGCCCAGCATAGGATCAAAGCCTTCCGTTGGCTCAGGGCCAATGGCCAGCTTTAAGGTATGGCCATCTGCCGTGTCCGACGCAGCGAAAAGCGGCGAGGTGAATGCCAGAGCCATCGCGCACGTTATGAGCGCCAGTTTGCCTTTAATCATCAGTTTACCCCAGATTATACGTTGTTTTTGTTCCTCCCGGCGCAGCATAAACGTCGGGAGGCCTCCTGAGGACGGCATTATGGCGAGCATTTGTAATGAAAAAATTGATGCAGAACAGAAAGTATGACGATCTTTTAAAAACATCATACGCACAAACGCCGGGAGCGCCAACGTGGGCTAAAGGCCGCTTTTGATGGGGATAAAACGCAAGAGAAATGATGCCAGGAATAGCGGGTTAATTAACGCCATCTTATTCTCTTATTGCCTTTCTATTCTGTATTACGTCTTCCCATCCGACGCTGTTCATTTTCTCAACGTTATTAGTCAGTGCTGAAACGTAAGAAGGTATCGTAATTAGCGCCTCCTGGCTTTAAACCTAAACCAATATTAAACGAACCGGGCGTTAATGAAACTTACCAGCAGAACGCCAGTCATATGGCAACCCGATGAAATGACATGCTATGGAGTCCAACCGAAAAATGTTAACGCCGCCAGGGCTCGTGATGATTTTTTTAGCCGTACTGTTCTCATTACTGACAGGATGCGCAAGTTATAAAAACACGGCGTGGGGAATATATCCGGCTTCAACGGATATTTGTCCATCAGGTACGACATCAACAGGAGGGTGCAAAGAGTAATATCGCATATTTAATATACACCACTTTTTAAATGACTGTCCGGACATTTTCGGACGGTAAATTTTCTATTAATTTATAATGGACTAATCCCATGACAAATAAAAAACACATTTTTTCAATTATCTTTATTGGTTCTCTTTTAACGGGGTGCGCTACAGGACCATCACCGACAGGGATTGGCTTATATACGGATGTTAAAGGGCCAATTACTGCCACGAGTCTCCCGGCAACCAAAACCGGTAAAGCGTGTGCGCAAACGGTATTGGGTATTGTAAATACCGGCGACGCATCTATTGATTCAGCGAAAAAAGCGGGCGATATTTCTTTAGTGTCGAGTGTTGATTATGAAACTACGGGCTCATATCCGTTTTATGGTAAAACCTGTGTTGTCGTAAGAGGACAATAACAACAGTAAGCCGGCGATGCCGCCGGCTTTTTATCCCATTTTACGTGCCGCTATCTTTGTCTGTTCCTTGCGACTCAGCCCCCGCTTTAAGGTTCTGTTAAGATTTTACGCATACTCTACAAGCAGTTGTTAATAAAGGATAATAATAATGGCACATTTCTCAAGACTGCAAATAACGCTTCACTGGTTAACACTGCTCCTGACAGGCATCGCATATGCGGCTATTGAGTTACGAGGGTGGGCGCCAAAAGGCTCCAGCGTTTATCTGTTTATGAAAGACATACACTATGATATGGGCGTTCTGGTCTGGGCGCTGATGTTTTTACGGTTATATCTTAAACACAAATACCCGGATCCGGTCATTACGCCTCCCCCTCCTCACTGGCAGCACGTAGCCGCTAAATTAATGCATATCGCGCTTTATCTCACTTTTCTCGCCTTACCGCTGCTGGGCGTCGCGATGATGGCGTCAGGCGGGAAAAGCTGGAGCTTTTTTGGTTTTACTGTACCGGTATTTTTGACGCCAGATAGCACCCTAAAATCGGATATAAAGCGTATTCATGAAATGCTGGCCAATATCGGCTATTTCCTGATTGCCATGCATGCAGCAGCGGCGTTGTTTCACCATTACATACAAAAAGACGATACATTTTCAAGGATGTTACCCGGTAAATCATGACTATTTCGGCCATCCCGGCGTGAGAGAGCACGCCGGGCAAGGCATTATTATTCCAGCGCTATCGGTTTCGACTGATAGCGCCTTATACCGTTTGTAATCGACAATATACGATATTTTTCCGGTTCCACGTGTAGGTGATATGTACGACGCCGCCCTCGCTAATAATAGCGGGATAAGAATACTCACCGTGGTCACTTTCCAGGTCCAGTAGCGGTAGCCATGATTCGCCATTATCCTGGGAAGCAATCAGTGAAAGCGGATAGCGCTTTCCCCAGTTGCCGTTGACCGGATTTAACGCAAGAATCAGCGTACCGTCCTGCATACTAACCAGATCGATACCACTATTATTATTCGGTAAAGATGTCGCGCGGGCAACAGACCAGGTAGCGCCATAGTCGATTGAATCACTGCGAAAAATTGCCCCGCGTGTGCTTCGTAACAACATATGGATATGCCCCGGAGAAGACTCCCACAGCGTAGGCTGAATAACGCCATCCCAGCGCAGGAGGTTTTCCAGACAACATTCCCACAACATCCCCTTTTTTACACCATCCCACAACGCTACGTTTGTCCCGGAAATAGCGTTATCAGGCTCCAGCGGAACAAAAGAGATATTCCAGTGTTTTCCTTCGTCAGAGGATCGATCCACAAATGCCCTCCACCGTTCAGGACTTTCAATCGACCCTGGCGCAATCCAGGCGCCATTTGATGCCAGCAGGAGTTTATTTTTTACGGGACCGCGCGGCAAAATATCATCGTTAACCAACGGAGCTGGCGTACTCCAGGTAAATCCTCGATCGCTGGAGATGATAAACCAGGTTTTCCACACGTGTACGTCGCTGCCTACTTTATAAAATAACCACAATTTATCCGACGGGTAAAATAACACCGGATTCCAGTGCGCTTCCCCCTCGCGTGCCGCCACTCGCTGCGGTGTTGTCCAGATATTATGTTCATAGCGAGATAGCCAGATGGCTGTATCTTCGCTTCCTTCGCGCAACCCCGCGAACCATGCGGCCACGAGCGTACCGCACGGTAAGCGAACAAGCGTAGAGGCATGGCACTGGAAGGACTCGGTTCTGCTTTCCGGTAAAATGACCTGCCGATTGACGAGCGCTAATTTCATACCTGCCTCTATTAAATAAGGTAAAAAGCATCAGCTTTTTTATGTATGAAAGTAGTGTTAGCAGAAATAGCATCAACGCGGTGAAAACGATGAACTGCTATACGAATTTATGTTCAGATATCGCGCCCATAACAGGCAGAATGTCGAGAGTGGTCAAAAATTGGACTGACCTCGCGGATAATTCCAACTTACCGCCGTCCAATGGCGACGAGGTCAGTGGCACGGGATAATATAGAGGTCAGGGTTATAATATTTAGCGATCTGTGCCTACAAGCATGACGGGATACTTTTCGCTACAGGCAATGAAGGCCCGTCTAAACGGGCCTCCATTAACGCGATTATGATTTGTGTTCAATCGCCTTTGGTTTACTTTCTATGGCAATTTTTTTCGGTTTCTCGCTTTCAGGGATCTCCTGGTAAATCTCTACCAACAAGAGGCCCTGTTCCAGTTTCGCATTATTCACCTTAGCATGTTCAGGCAAAGAAAAACTCAACTGGAAATCCGCCTTACGAATACCCCGATAAATCCAGTGCGTCTGATCCTCTACCGTATCTTCAGTGTGTTTACCCGTAATATTCAGGTTGCCGCCAACCGTTTCAATTTCAAGCTCTTCCTCTTTCCAGCCAGGAACGCTCACGGTAAGCAGATAGTTATTCGCATCGCGCTTTTGCAGATCGTAAGCTGGCGTCGCAGCGGCTGGCGTATCTCCTGTTAATTGACTGAAAAGTCTATCAATACGGTTGAAACGGTCAGAGAAAAGAGAATCAGCAAACACGGGAAGTGCTGACAAGGTTCTGAGTGCCATCATTAACCTCCTGAATCACTATTCAAAAGTTCAACATCAAGGCAAGCATTGCTTGTCCACTGACTACATAGGGACGGAAAAAAACATTTTCAAGCCTATAAAAGCCTTTTTTTAGTCACAAATTTAAGTGGTTAACGAAAAATCTCATCCCGTTCATTGCCATTTCCGCAGTCCCTTCATCTTTACAATTTTTCTTCACCAGCCCAATTGATAATGATTATCAATTGCATTAATGTATACAGGTTGGTTATGGCAGTGACCAACGCCCTTCTCCATTATCAAACCCAGCGCCGCCTTCGGGCGGCCTTTTGGGAGGAAATATGGTCGCCAAAAATAAAATTCACGGTCGTCGTATTCATCAGTCTCTGCAACAGTTACATCATCGTTGTCTTTTTCAGCAACTGGCGGTAAGCCCACCAGGAACAAAATATGTTTCAGTCACCGCTGAAACAAAAAACTGGCTTATTCATCTTGTGACTTCAGAGGGTCGTTAGCACGCGATAGTGGCTGTCCATGTTGTCGCTAAAATTTTAATGAAATGACATTTGAAATGACATTTATACATCTACAATTTGCGCCCGGCTACTCCGGGCGCCATACCTGAAGATATGACACCCGTTGCCAGCTGACAGGAATTTTAGTCATCGTCTCCGGCGTAGAAAAATTCGATATCTTTATTAAACCATTTATCAATGTTGTGCCACATCAGACAACCGGTCAGAAAACTTGCGATCAATATCCCTCCTATAAGCCACTTTTTCACATATACTCCTGAATAACCCCTGTTGATGCCATTATCTGATCGATAATAAAAAGACCATCATTTGAAGAAATAGTTTCACTGACAGATACCGTATGAAACGAGACAGTGAACAGTACCGTTTTCTTCGGTTTTTATGCCATAGTATTGAGCAGTGGTGACAATCATTTTCTATCGCGCCATAATGATTTGCAGCCTATAGTTTATGATTTTAAGATTTGTCTACTCATCACATATGTCAGTGATGGATAAATTATAATACGCTTTTCTGGCGCACTTTTCGTCAGTAACAGGAATACTACAGCATTCATCGTATTGATGCCGCTTTATCTCCCGTTCTTCAGGGAATTAACGACAATTTTATGCACAAAGGATACTAATGATGAAACGTAAATTGATCCCATTTACCCTCTTTCTCGCTGCGCTTAGCGCCAGTACTACCTCTATAGCAGCTTCGCAGGAGATTTCTAAATCTATATACACCTGTAATGATAACCAGGTTATGGAGGTGATTTACGTCAACACTGAGGCTGGAAACGCCTATGCGATTATCAGTCAGGTAAACGAGATGATCCCGATGCGGTTAATGAAAATGGCCTCCGGAGCAAATTACGAAGCCATAGACAAAAATTATACTTATAAACTTTATACCAAAGGCAAAACGGCTGAACTAGTGGAAGGTGATGATAAACCTGTTCTCAGTAACTGTTCCTTAGCTAACTAACCTTCAGAAATGCCTGAAGGCTCATCAGGCATTTCCACTTCAACCTTCCTGTAACGTAACGTTAAAAAATATGTGAATCACTACAATAAAATAATGGCTAATTAGTAACCACTTTTAAACATGGCTAATCCTATTTTTAAAGAAAAGTTCGAACTGTCTTAATTGTCGTTGTTGAGCGTTTAAATGTTTTGCTTTATTAAGTGGCCCAGGTAGAATTCACAGCGGCTGGTAACCATTCATATTCGCACTATTGAACGATTACCAGCCAACCGCGCCAGGGTCTTGCATACGCTCTGGCGCGGTTAAATCCCCAGGCCATAAACGAAATCACTGGTTTCTGCTATTGCTCGTATCTTTCACGTTAACCTGCATTATGCTTGCCCACCTGATGTAGAAAAACACCGCTCTGAACCATAGGGTGTGAATTTCATTTTATAAAAAATTGCGGTGCCGGGTGCCTCCCGGTGAACCATACCACAGTCAATATGGCTCGCGAGGAACATTAACTATTTGACTGGACGCCCCGCCGCAAAGGGGGATTCACCGCATAAGAAAAATCTACAACTCACAAGTAATAAAAGACAATAACATTTTTGTGCATTTTTTATAAATGACTATCTTGTCACGTAATAAATGAAATTATTCTGTAACAGTATTGCAGGACAATACTTATTCAAAACTGAAGTGGTCAGTGGGAGTCGAACCCACATCATCAGCCTGACACTGAGGTAATAACATTATACGATAACCACATTGGACCGCCACCGAGGCCTCGAACCTCGCACCATCAACTTAGGAGGTTGATGCTCTATCCAGCTGAGCTAGTGGCGGCTGGGGACTTCTGCCAGGCGCAAAAAAGGTGCTCTCCTGGATAAGATACATACCTTGCTACTTTTCAGTAGTCGTTCAACGGCAGGTACAATATGCGAAGGCGGTCACAAAATCTTGATGACATTGTGATTAATTCCAGGAAAATTTTTCAGAGTGAATCTTGTGAGATCTGGCGTTATTTACACCAGATTGTCCTTCCTGCTTATCACCTACCTGAGCAACCTTGATTGCTTACCACAATCCTTTATCTGTGCTTATGCTGGTGAGATGTTATGTACAGCGTCACTATGACGAAGAGAGTATGACGAAGAGAGAAAAGTCAGGCAGGTACGTGTCACTGGTAAAGAAGCCCTGTTTTATTGACTGGCGGTGCGGAAGGCGAACCTTCCGCATAGCTTATGCTTTTCAGAAACGGTATCCAACCCCGACGTTGAAGCCGTTTATTTTTGTAGAGGAGATGTTGCTTCCTTCATACCCAACATCGACGACGATATTCTCCAGCGGATTCATCTGTACACCTGCGCCCCAGGCAAATCCCGTTTTCCTTGAGGAAATTTTGTTAGAAAAAGAATCGCCATCCTGAGTGGAATGTTCTTTAAACGTCGCCTTTACCGTGCCGACACCTGCCAGCGCGTATAACGAAAAATTGTCAGACAATCGATAGGCTGGCCCAACCATAAAAGAGCCGTACTTCACCTCAAACTTGTCATGGTAATGAATACCTTCAGACTCAACAGACCCGGAAGCCTGGCTGTCTCCATATAAGTAACTTAGCGAGGAAATAAAACTTACCGGAGAGTCATCCTCATAACGATATTTCACATTTACCCCTCGGATATTTTTGAAATCCTGAACTTTACTTTGTGCATACCCCACGGAAAAGGCGTTAGTATCGGCCTGTGCAACATTTACAACCAAAACGCCTGTAGTAATAACTAAAGTGGATAAAATAATATTTTTCATAACAACTCCTTAATACTACTTATTATTTACGGTGTGTTTAAACACCTGCGGTACCGATCCGGCATTCAGTTATCGCCACTATGCCGAATCGACAAAACCACGAATAATTCACCACTATCGCTCCTGATACGTTTACTTCCTGAAAGAGATTTTTACTACCGAAGTTCTCTATCGCTCCTTAAGGTAACCGGTTCTACAATGTCATCTCACTTTTATAGATTTGAATGCTAATTTTTCTCACGCATATATTTTTAACAGAAACCATAAAGTGTTTAGCCACTATAGAACAACAAACTCGCCATACAACCATTTGATATTTAAAGAAAAACCATCACAACCACATTAAGAAACCTGACGCCGATCGGCTAAAAACATGTCATTAAGCAAACTCGCCATATAACCAGAACATATCGCATTGTGCTTCACAGTCCTCACGTGACGCTCCAGCCGCAATACCGTTATATGTCATCGCAGGCGCTGTAATCATATTCACGATAATGCTTAGCACGATTTATTCCCGCTCCGATTTAATCTTTTAATATATCTATCAGTTACAACATTTCTTGTTATAAGAATAGAATCAACACCACAATTCCAACATAAATATCACCCGTGTTGAGAGAAAATTTACATTCCAGAAAAATAATAACAGACGCAAATATTGAACGCGCGATAAAAAAGTCTATTTCGCTATAAAACCCATTATTATTAAGAGTGGTTAACTCTTCGTTGAATAAAAAATGCCAATGACGTTCCATAATTCATTAGATGAACTTCACAAGTCATTACATATAACAGGAGGTGTTATGAGACATCATGCTTTTATGCTTTGGACATTACTTATTTTTTCATTCCATGTTTTGGCCAGTTCAGGCCATTGTTCTGGTTTACAACAGACATCATGGGAAATTTTTATCTACGATTTTGGTAGTAAAACCCCGCAACCGCCTGCAAATACCGATAAAAAGCAAGCCAGGCAGATTAGTTCACCATCCTGCCCGACGGCAAAACCCATGATGTCCGCACCAACCAACGACGCCAGGAAAGGGAATACTTTCTCCAGAACATAATGTTATTTATCTACAATGGTGCCGAACGACTACTTTTAGCCATCCGGAAATCTTGATTGCCATCAAATATAGCTGGCATTATTTTTCCTGACGTGTATAGTGCGCCCCGTTATCCCCATTAAGGAATTTGTTTGTCTCGTAAAATGACAGGAATTGTCAAAACCTTTGATTGTAAGAGCGGTAAAGGTCTCATCACCCCCTCCGATGGACGCAAAGATGTTCAGGTCCACATTTCAGCATTTAGCCAACACGAAACAGAAGCGCTTATCCCCGGTATACGCGTTGAGTTTTGTCGTATTAATGGCCTCCGCGGACCTACCGCCGCCAACGTTTATCTTTCATAATTCGTCCCTCGGCATTTTTTCAGAAAAATTTAGCGAGCCCGTATACCTCCGCAGTCTGCTATGAGGCTTTGTCTGAAAGGCTGCAGAATGTTTTCAGTGACGAAAATCTAAAGGATTTATTTTGCTGATGACTCCCGTGACCTCTCT
Source organism: Salmonella sp. SAL04157 (assembly GCF_046551635.1). Lineage (NCBI taxonomy): Bacteria > Pseudomonadati > Pseudomonadota > Gammaproteobacteria > Enterobacterales > Enterobacteriaceae > Salmonella > Salmonella sp. SAL04157. The sequence continues at coordinate 304,755 of NZ_JBGDVS010000002.1, read as the reverse complement.
TATCATATATCGGGTGTCAGCCCCCTTCTCACTTTGTTTAACGTGAAGAAATGTACAGCCGTTTTTCACTGTGATAGCATCTAATATTGCAAAAGTATTTAACGCTATATACCCATCGTCACAGGAGTGGCTGGCTGCGCGCATTTAACCGAAGTATTTATGTGATTCTATCGGAATTATCTCTATTGCCGCTCAATGCTACGTCATATTCAGTGGGTATAAATCGCCAATATAGTTGTAACGCTATTTATTTTTAGGGTAATAATTGAATGACTTTGCTTTCAGGAAAAACCACACTGGTTCTCTGCCTCTCCTCTATTTTATGTGGATGTACGACGAACGGCTTACCCGCACCTTATAGTATTAATGTGTCGTTCCCAGTCATTACACAAAACCAGATTAATTCCGGTGGTTATTACATAAATGACGCGGAACAAATTCGGACAACTGATGGTCTGTGCCTTGATACAGGCTCAGATCAACAGAATCGTTTGACGCTGCGGGAGTGTAAGCATGTGCAATCTCAGCTTTTCTCATTTCACCGAGACAGAATAATGCAGGGTGAGAAATGTCTGGATGCTGCAGGACAGGGTACGAAAGAAGGCACGCCAATCATTCTTTATTCATGCACGGGTAATGATAACCAGCGCTGGCTCACTGATGATAACAAAATTAAGGGGAAACAGAGCCGAAAATGCCTGGGCACAAATAGCATTATTGTCAGAAAAGGCGACCCTGTTGTGTTGGCCGATTGCGATTTTAGTCGCGCCCTGGAATTTACCATCAGGTAGCAGGACACCGCTGTGAAGAGAGAGCCGCTAACCTCATGACACGACAACAGGTTAGCGACCTTTACTTCCACGTGTGGCCAATTTACTTTACGTCCGCGACGTCAGGATGACAAAACGGCGGCTAAACCTTGACACAGGTTATATACCCAGCTTAAATACTGGTCATCCAACCAGTAAAAAGGAAATGGCGATGTTCGTCGAACTCGTTTATGACAAGCGAAATGTTGAAGGTTTGCCAGGCGCACGCGAAATCATCCTCAATGAACTCACAAAACGTGTACATCAACTTTTTCCCGATGCGCAAGTGAAAGTTAAGCCAATGCAGGCGAACGCATTAAACAGTGACTGTACAAAAACCGAGAAAGAACGGCTGCACCGTATGCTGGAAGAGATGTTTGAAGAGGCTGATATGTGGCTGGTCGCCGAATAACGTCCCCTCCTGCGAAAGCGACATATCCGATCGAAAACAGCGCCCTGAGGCGCTGTCTGTGACGATATAACGCAAACGCCACCACTCAGAACATGTAGCGGAAGTGGCGTTTATAGCGTGGTCAACATTCTATTTGCCAAATGCCGCCAGCTCCAGTCCTTGCCACTGAACGTTTTGCCCAGTGCCACACCTGTACGCCCTATCAACGGATTATACGTTTTGCTGCGCATCGACACTATTGGTCACGGTTTTACAGTAAAAACGGTACCTGTTCTCAGGTTTTTCCGGCGTCAGTGCACCGTTATAATGGTGAGGTGTGACGCTATTGTAGTCGTTCAAGATGTATCCATTAATTTGTCCGGTTTTCTTGTTCATTAAGTCACCTGTTTTGTGTTGAGGTGAGAATATCACCTTTAATCAGGTGACCAAATTTACTGTGTCACTACAAGAATGAGAATAGATGAAATGTTACCTTCCACACAGGGATATAATAATCCTGGTAATTAAAAATTTATGTTTACTTATAAATTACTAATGATATCGAATCTCTATTACCGCATATAAATCAACCCAATACAGTTACAATGAGATAAGTGAATGTAGTTTTAAATTCAGTTAGTTGTTTATCTATAGTTGTCTCTTTGGTATTAACAATAATTAATTGATTGTACTGAATAAACTATCATTTTACCTCTGTAATAGACATCTATTTTAGTTTTATTGACGTTAGACTATGTATCTTACTATCTGCACAAGACATAGAACCAGAAACAAGTCAGGCATTGCCAGAATAAAATCAACGTCATGAAACAATGGGTTATGAACACATATATCATTCAGATAAAGAAGTAATAATCGGGAGAGTAGATATCATGAAAAAACCTGTTTTTTTCCTTCTGACCATGATCATCTGCAGCTATATTTCTTTTGCCTGCGCTAATATCAGTGACTACAAAGTTATGACCTGGAATCTTCAGGGCTCTTCAGCATCTACAGAAAGTAAATGGAATGTCAATGTCAGACAGCTTTTAAGTGGTACTGCCGGTGTGGATATTCTTATGGTACAGGAGGCCGGTGCTGTTCCCACCTCAGCGGTTCCTACCGGACGACATATTCAGCCTTTTGGAGTGGGTATTCCCATTGATGAATACACCTGGAATCTCGGAACCACCAGCCGTCAGGATATAAGATATATCTACCACTCGGCTATTGATGTTGGAGCGCGCCGTGTTAATCTGGCAATAGTTTCCAGACAAAGAGCGGATAATGTTTATGTCTTGCGTCCGACAACTGTCGCATCTCGCCCCGTCATTGGCATCGGACTGGGTAATGATGTTTTTCTGACAGCGCACGCACTGGCTAGTGGAGGTCCGGATGCTGCAGCTATTGTCAGGGTTACCATTAATTTTTTTAGACAACCTCAGATGCGGCATTTATCCTGGTTTCTTGCCGGGGATTTTAATCGCAGCCCAGACAGACTTGAAAATGACCTGATGACTGAGCATCTGGAACGAGTTGTAGCCGTACTCGCACCTACAGAACCCACGCAAATTGGCGGTGGTATTTTAGATTATGGGGTCATTGTCGATCGAGCACCTTATTCACAAAGGGTTGAAGCATTACGTAATCCACAACTCGCTTCTGATCATTATCCCGTAGCCTTTTTGGCACGAAGCTGTTAATGAGTAAATAGCGTTGACGACATGTACTTTGAGCGTAAGGTGCAGAATATATATTTATTATAAGGTAAAATTATGAGTTGTTTTACCAGTCCAGCAATTATGGAAATGTTAGGTCATTATAAATGGCGTGTTTATGAGCCATTCAGGTTTTATCTCAGTGAAGATAAAAATGATGTCATTGAAGTACCGGTAGGATTCGTTACCGACCTTGCCACTGTTCCGCGTATTTTCTGGTCATTATTACCACCGGATGGTGAATATGCCAAAGCGGCAATCATTCATGACTACCTGTATCATTATCCATTACGTAACAGAAAAGAGTCCGATCTCATATTCCTGGATGGAATGAAAGTTCTGGGCGTGCCAAAATGGAAAAGGATAATAATGTATTTAGCCGTAAGAATATTTGGCTGGAAATACTATCATTCTCATACCATACAACATAATTAATTTCTCGTTTTTAACACACAAAGAACTATAGAAAAACCTGACGCCTTAATATAGTAATAATAAGACTTAGTGGCTTTCACCAGTTCTCTGTGTGAATATATCATTATATGCTATCATCACAAACCGCCATAGTGGTAAGTAAGGGAATTACAACCTTACCCGTTCCTTTATCCATCCATAAACAAATGACTCATTCGCCTGGCGCTTTTCAGCTAACTCCAGATAGCGTTGTCCCTGACTACAATTCAATGCACGGATAAGTATCATTTCGCCCTCATCTCTCCGGTGAGAGAGAAAAAATGTTAGTGCCGAAAGCGTCCGTGGCCCAATCTGACCATCTGCTATCAAATCCGGATAAATTTTTTGCTGATCATTAAAAACATTAAGCCAACGCTGGAAGTACTTAATCGGGATTGAGGGTCCCATGTTCACACCAGTATCACAAAGCTCAGCTGCGATAGAGTGAGAGATAATGGCAACCTGATCAAGTCGTGGACCATACCAATAATCTGCCTCAAGGATTTTTAATGCTTGATTACGGGTAAGATTCCGCATATCCCCCATATAGCCATTAGCCCGGGCCGTCGTCAGGGTTATACCCCAATGCGTTGGTCCCCCCCTGTCGTCAGGGTGATCAACGTAACCACCTTCTCTACTAAGGATAGCTGCAAAGATTTCATCTTTAGTCATAATGACTCCTTCTAATATTAATAAAATACGTACCTGAATGCTATGATTGATAATGCAATGAATCTGATAAAAAACTTATTGAAGTATATAAACAATTTATATTTAAGTGGATAGCCAACTTAATAAACAATATTAACCAGACCACTAATAAACGGTCTGTTTAATTTAATAGGCAACATAGGTAAGTTTCATTTATTTAGAAAGTATAAGTTCTATTACAGGTCTTGCATCATAAAAAGACATGTTGTATACGTCAGCTCTTTGCCCTCGATGTGATTGACATACGCTACCTATTGAAAAGCATGAACTTATTAATGGGCCGAATGCATCAATTCGTTGTTGGGTATACGTCTGCGGTTCCGGAAGAAAAGGTATCACGCCAGGATTAGACGTAGTGCTTAAACCTAAATAACTGGAATTCATTGTGCTTACACCATCCTTTACCAGACCTGTTGCGCTATCATAAACAAGCGCCACGGCCTTTTGAATATTCTCGGGTAAAATAGATAATGTGGAAACATACTCTCTTTGCAATCGCATCATCGTTTTTTCATAAGCATTAAAGTGACCACCTTGCGTTTCCAGATAGGTGATGGATGGGAGCAAGCTGTAGAAATTATTATCTGCACGAATCTGATATCTGTATAAATTACCTTTGAATGTTGAGCGAGAATAGTACGCCCTGGCTATAGCATATGTTTGATTAACACTTGAGGTTGTTGCAATATAGCGACTATCACTACTTCCACCACTACATGACCTTCCACTGATAAATTGCTGAAAGTTACGGTTATACCCAAGTAGTGAAAACCCATCGCGAAAAATAACGTCCGGCGGGGTTGAGTCCACACGATACACAAAATCTACTGCATAGTTATTAAAGCTAACTATAGATAAGGTTAAGAGTATTAACTTTTTCATTATTTCTTCCCCCCTCTTACTTGGGTCCAAAGCATTGTGTCGCACTGCACGATGATAGTCCCACAAGAGCATTTGCTGAAAAGGTATTTACAAAAAGCGGATAGGTCCAGATATTTTTTTGAACATGAATCCTTACGGATTGCCCTGTACTATAAAAATATCTTGCCTGGTCAAGAAGTTCTTTAAAGGAGGGTGCCCATATGCTCTGCTTTGATACCGCACATGCAACAACTGGTGTACCACTACCGTTAGCTTTAACCGTTTTTATGCAAAAATAAGGACTAGTATCTATCTGACCAACATGTATTTCACTGATAACTTCGTCTGAGTAATAGGCGTTCGTTTTATCTCCTGTCCACTCAGCGCTGGCATTAAAAGAATAAAGGAGAGTTAATAATGTATAAACAGGCACAAACTTATTTATATACATGCTACTCTCCTGTACATTTAAAATAATTAACAAAGAACAAATTTATTATATCTCATCACATCTAAATCCAGTCTATCATGATTTACTTCAACACAATGTTACCAACCACAACAAACACTCAAATTACTTGTGAATAGCAATTAATACATATATAAAAAATTTCATCACTGATAATAAGCACACCTGTTTTATCAGTTACAGAATTCCTGCCACGGTAATAACACAGGTACTTCCGGCTCGTATTGATCGCCGTCGTCTGTCTACTGGTTTTCATTTTCAGCAAAGCAGGACATAACTCATTAAGAAATTGACGATAATTTAACAAGCCCGTTCTTTGCAAGAACGTTCTGGATAACTATCAGATCACTATTGTAGGATCAAAGAGTGGGGAATAAATCATTATCATCCAACTGAATCATGGACGACATCTTATTAACTGGCAATCTTTTTCCGGTGTAGTGATCCTACCCGCGTAATCTGTCTGTACCCTCCAGGTAAAGTGTCCGGCAATTTAGTCAGCCTATTGTTGATAACCGCCAGAAAAGTAATATGTTCAGAAAGATGATCTAATAAAGTTGTGAGTTGTAGGTCTCTGAGATCTAGTATAAGGCAATGATATTTCAAACATTCCCGCATCCAAGTTTGTTGCGCGAAAATTTACCTAAAGAAAAAATAATAAGCCTTAATATTTTTACAGTATTTCAACTTATAGCAGAATAAATGTTCGTAGATGGCGTAAAAACCTGATGAGCAGGAATATCGATAGCCAGTAAATCACTCCTGTGGTAATGCAGACCACCTGATGACTGTGAAGGTCGCTTCATCTGAAGCGCCGGTGAAGTCCAGCGATTTAAGTGAAAAGTAGCCAGCAGGCGCTTCTGCTGGTCCATATTCCTCTATTTTGCCAGGCCATACTGAAGTGCCACACAGGTATCTGCCAGAGCGGTCCTAAGCTAATAAATATAAAAGCAGTTACTGCCTACCTCAAGAAATATGCGCTCATGATCATTTAAAGCTCTTTTCAAGAAACTGATAATAAGCTTGTCAATATAATATTATGCAGTCTCTATTAAGCGCCTGGTTTATTTGTTTTGCATAATCATATAGTTGACTTTTCGAGTAAGAATTTTCTTGCAAAGACAAATAAACGTGTTTTATATCTCTAAATAAGTATACATCACCATGGATATGAGCCTCTATATAATTCCCTTCATAGCCTGTACCATAATTAGAGTGAGCTAAAAACTTTTCGCCCTTAGCCATTTTAACCAAACTCTTAAAGCAATTATAACCAAAAAAATCATTTTGACAGGATGCGATCAGGTTCTCCATATGCCAAAATGTAGATAATTTACTCGTATCCAGACCAAATCTGTGGCCGTAGGTATCAAAAGGTGAGAATGTACAATTTGTTTTTACATTATCATTTAATTCAAAAAATGATTTCCCATAGGCGCTGGCACCTCCATTTTTACCGTTCAGAAAGTCCAGTGCAGCATAAATTGGTCTGCTTGTAGGGCTAAAGGTTCTACTATTGGGAGTATATGCTACGGAAAAACCGCCTGTCTGACCATATGGGGCATAAGGTGAATCTGCAAGCTTCTCCAGTTCAAATGCTTTAGTTTCAACTGAATCACGTCCGACATTATAAGCAGGTAAATCGCCTGGTCTGCAACCTAATGCATAAGAGTTCAGATATTCTTTATTTTTTAAGAGAGAGACAAAGTCAATTTTTGCTGCATTAAAATTTATTGTCAGCCGGGCATTTTGTAAAACATCCACCATCTTATTTAGCAAGAGAGCGCAATCTATTTCGGCACCACACTCACGGCTTATCCGCCTGAGCGCTTTTTCTCTTATTATGTCAGCGTCGCGCTGACACCTGGAATGAATATGCGCAAGTACTTGTTTTCCAAAAAGGCGACCATACACCTTTTTACGCTCTTCATTGCTGATACCGCAAAACACTTCGTCAAAAGAAAGCCTGTACGCTGCGCTTACAGAACCTCTCGCCGCTCTGCTTTCTGGAAATGGCGGAACATCTTCAACAACATTTTTAACTTGCTGAATGTCTGAAGACAGAGGAGTACGTCCGACATTTTTTTCCTTATCTGTTTCCAGATATTCCGGAACCTTCACACTTCCACTGTAGAAGATAGGTTTGAGCATATGTCTCCTGAATTTTTATGACTAATATAGCATTCACTTTCGCTGACGTATTCTTCACCAGGCTGATATTTCAACACCTCTTAACAGCCTTGTAGAAGTGCAAATAAAGACACTACTAATTTCATAAAATGCTTAATCTACCCACTATTGCAGGCAATAAATCATCACCTTTTATTGAAATAATCCCCTGATAATAACAATAAATCTGGTAAGGCACTTTCAAAAAATAGCCAAACCACACATCATAAAGAAAACCACTACAATCAAAACCGGTAACTATCAACTTTCAGGGGGCTCAGGTTACCATGACGATCGGGGTAAAGGATAGATTACTATTGCGGTCTGAATTGAGGGAGTTTTGATAAATTATTTTGATAACCGTTCGAATGCTAATAATAAAAACGGGAACGTTAAGTCCCCGTTTTTATTTTAACAATTATCGTTATTACATATTTGCGATAATCGCGTCGCCAAACTCACTACATTTCAGCAGCTTAGCGCCGTCCATCAGACGTTCGAAGTCATAGGTCACGGTCTTCGCGGCAATCGCGCCTTCCATACCTTTAACAATCAGATCCGCCGCTTCAAACCACTGCATATGACGCAGCATCATCTCCGCAGACAGAATAATGGAGCCTGGGTTGACTTTATCCTGGCCCGCATATTTCGGCGCAGTCCCGTGAGTGGCTTCAAACAACGCGCATTCGTCGCCGATATTCGCACCCGGTGCAATACCGATACCGCCAACCTGAGCCGCCAGGGCATCGGAAATATAGTCACCGTTCAGGTTCATACAGGCGATAACGTCGTATTCCGCCGGACGCAACAGGATCTGTTGCAGGAACGCATCGGCGATAACGTCTTTAACCACGATCTCTTTACCCGTGTTCGGGTTCTTAATTTTCAGCCACGGACCGCCGTCAATAAGCTCACCGCCGAACTCGTCGCGCGCCAACTGGTAGCCCCAGTCTTTAAACGCGCCTTCGGTGAACTTCATGATATTGCCTTTATGTACCAGCGTGACGGAATCGCGATCGTTAGTAATAGCGTATTCAATCGCCGCGCGAACCAGACGTTTAGTGCCTTCTTCAGAACACGGTTTGATACCGATACCGCAGTGCTCCGGGAAGCGAATTTTCTTCACGCCCATCTCTTCGCGCAGGAACTTGATCACTTTCTCAGCGTCTGCAGAGTCAGCTTTCCATTCAATTCCGGCGTAGATATCTTCAGAGTTTTCACGGAAGATGACCATATCGGTCAGCTCCGGATGTTTCACCGGACTTGGCGTGCCCTGATAGTAACGAACGGGACGCAGACAAACGTACAGGTCAAGCTCCTGACGCAGGGCAACGTTCAGAGAGCGGATACCGCCGCCAACCGGCGTGGTCAACGGACCTTTAATCGCTACGCGGTAATCACGAATTAAATCAAGGGTTTCAGCGGGAAGCCAGACATCCTGGCCGTAAACCTGTGTGGATTTTTCTCCGGTGTAAATTTCCATCCAGGAAATTTTACGCTCGCCTTTATAGGCTTTCTCGACGGCGGCATCGACCACTTTAAGCATGGCTGGAGTGACATCAACACCGATACCATCGCCTTCAATAAACGGGATAATCGGATTCTCAGGAACGTTGAGTTTGCCGTTTTGCAGGGTGATCTTCTTACCTTCCACCGGAACAACTACTTTGCTTTCCATTCACCTCTCCTTCGAGCGCTTCTGGTTTGCTCGTCTGTCATCGCGCTGCATGTGCAATGGCGTCCTGCTGCACGACTGCGTTAGAGCAATTTTTTGTTAATGTTTTGTAATGAGCATGTCAATACTACCCTATTGTTTGCCGCCATGAAAGACACTCATTATTGCGCTATAATGCGGCAATTAATAAGTTCTGAAAACACCATGCAAAAAACTTCTTTTAGAAATCACTACGTTAAGCGATTCAGCTCACGACAAGCATCTAAATCACGGAAAGAAAACCAGCCAAAACGCGTGGTTTTGTTCAATAAACCTTACGATGTGTTGCCGCAGTTCACGGATGAAGCAGGTCGCCGCACGTTAAAAGATTTTATTCCTGTGCAAGGCGTTTATGCCGCAGGCCGCCTGGACCGCGACAGCGAAGGGCTTTTGGTGCTGACTAATGACGGCGCGCTGCAGGCGCGCCTCACGCAACCGGGCAAGCGCACCGGCAAGATTTACTATGTTCAGGTAGAAGGCATCCCGGATAATGAAGCGCTACAGGCGCTTCGTACTGGCGTCACGCTCAACGATGGCCCTACCCTGCCCGCCGGTATTGAGATTGTCGCGGAACCTGACTGGCTGTGGCCGCGCACCCCGCCGATTCGCGAACGGAAGAATATTCCCACCAGTTGGCTAAAAGTCACCTTATATGAAGGCCGCAACCGCCAGGTAAGACGCATGACTGCGCATGTCGGTCATCCCACTCTACGATTAATTCGTTACAGCATGGGCGACTACACGCTCAGCGGCCTCGATAATGGACAGTGGCGCGAGATCGCACAGGAGAAAGACAGATGAAACGGCTTCTCATTGCTTTTGCTTTATTAACACCGTTATCCGTCAATGCGGCCAGCTTCGACTGCCAGAAAGCGCAGGCTGCGGATGAAAAGGCTATCTGCGCGCACCTGACGCTGAATGATAAAGACGTGGAAATGCACACCAAATATCAGTTTCTGAAAGGGTTGTTCGCGATGGGCAGTCGCGGCGCCCTGCAGGACGCCCAGCAGAGCTGGCTTAAACAGCGTCAGCAGTGCAAGGCCGACGTCACCTGCCTGACAAAAGCTTATAACGAGCGTCTGAAACAGCTTGACGCGATCTATGACCACATTGATAAACCGCTGTAATAAGGATGCCTATGTTCAAGCCGCACGTGACCGTTGCCTGCATCGTACATGCCGAAGATAAATTTCTGGTGGTGGAAGAGACCATCAACGGTAAATCGTTATGGAATCAACCTGCCGGACACCTGGAGGCAGATGAAACGCTGGCGCAGGCCGCCGCGCGAGAACTGTGGGAAGAGACTGGCATCACGGCACAACCACAGTATTTTATCCGTATGCATCAGTGGATTGCGCCGGATAAAACCCCGTTCCTGCGCTTTTTATTCGCCATCAAGCTTGATCATATTTGCGCGACCGCCCCCCATGACAATGACATCGATTGCTGCCGTTGGGTGAGCGCCGACGAGATTCTGAACGCGCCGAATTTACGTTCTCCGCTGGTGGCTGAAAGCATTCGCAGTTATCAAACGGGACAACGTTACCCCTTATCCATAGTGGGCGAATTTAACTGGCCGTTTACAGAGGGTGTCAAGTAAAGGGCTGCGTGATAGAATACGCCGCCTTGAAGTTCAATGTCGCGAGTATTCCAATGTCAGAAAGCCCAAAAAAAGTGATCGTCGGCATGTCCGGCGGTGTCGATTCCTCCGTTTCCGCCTGGCTGTTGCAACAACAGGGTTATCAGGTAGAAGGCCTGTTCATGAAGAACTGGGAAGAGGACGATGGTGAGGAATACTGTACCGCGGCAGCCGATCTGGCTGACGCGCAGGCCGTGTGCGACAAGCTTGGCATTGAACTGCATACCGTCAATTTTGCCGCAGAATATTGGGATAACGTCTTTGAACTGTTCCTTGAAGAGTACAAAGCGGGCCGTACGCCGAACCCGGATATTCTGTGCAATAAAGAGATCAAATTTAAAGCCTTCCTTGAATTTGCCGCAGAAGATTTAGGCGCCGACTATATCGCCACCGGTCACTACGTTCGCCGCGCGGATGTAAACGGCAAAAGCCGGTTGTTGCGCGGGCTCGATGGCAACAAAGATCAGAGCTACTTCCTCTATACGCTTGGCCATGAGCAGATTGCGCAAAGTCTGTTCCCGGTTGGCGAGCTGGAAAAACCGCAGGTGCGTAAAATCGCCGAAGATCTGGGGCTGGTAACCGCCAAGAAAAAAGATTCTACCGGTATCTGCTTTATCGGCGAGCGCAAGTTCCGCGACTTTTTAGGGCGCTATCTGCCTGCGCAGCCGGGGAAAATTATTACCGTTGACGGCGATGAAATCGGCGAGCATCAGGGTCTGATGTATCATACGCTCGGTCAGCGTAAAGGGCTGGGAATCGGCGGCACCAAAGACGGTAGCGAAGCCCCCTGGTATGTGGTGGATAAAGACGTTGAAAACAATGTGTTAATTGTCGCCCAGGGGCATGAGCACCCACGCCTGATGTCGGTAGGCCTCATCGCCCAGCAGCTACATTGGGTCGATCGCGAACCGTTCACCGGCACCCTGCGCTGTACGGTAAAAACCCGCTACCGCCAGACCGATATTCCGTGCACGATTAACGCGCTGGATGACGATCGTATCGAGGTCATTTTTGACGAGCCGGTTGCCGCCGTTACGCCGGGCCAGTCCGCTGTCTTTTACAGCGGCGAAGTCTGCCTGGGCGGCGGCATTATCGAGCAGCGACTGCCGCTGACGGTCTGATTATTCAATACACAACATCATTCAAGTCGCCTCAAAGCGGCTTAAAAGATGAAGTGTATTTTATTTGATACAAGGAAGCAGTGATTGTGGCAAAGAATTATTATGACATCACCCTCGCGCTGTCTGGCATTTGCCAGTCGGCACGCCTGGTGCAACAACTGGCGCACCAGGGGCACTGTGATGCCGACGCGTTGCACGTTTCACTCAACAGTGTCATTGATATGAATCCCAGTTCTACTCTGGGCGTGTTCGGCGGCAGCGAAGCTAACCTGCGTCTTGGTCTGGAAACACTGCTCGGCGTGCTGAATGCCAGCAGCCGACAAGGACTTAACGCCGAACTGACGCGTTATACGCTTAGCCTGATGGTGCTGGAGCGCAAGCTGTCATCCGCCAAAGGCGCGTTGAATACGTTAGGCGATCGCATTAACGGCCTGCAGCGCCAGCTTGACCATTTTGATTTACAGTCAGACACGTTAATGAGCGCCATGGCGGGCATCTACGTGGATGTGATTAGCCCATTGGGCCCACGCATTCAGGTGACGGGCTCCCCGGCCGTTCTGCAAAGTCCGCAGGTTCAGGCCAAAGTCCGCGCTTCGCTACTGGCAGGCATCCGTGCAGCCGTGCTCTGGCATCAGGTAGGCGGTGGTCGCCTACAGCTTATGTTTTCTCGTCATCGCCTGACGACTCAGGCAAAACAAATTCTTGCTCATTTAACCCCGGAGTTATGATCTATGGAATTATCCTCACTGACCGCCGTTTCCCCTGTCGATGGACGCTACGGCGATAAAGTCAGCGCGCTGCGCGGAATTTTTAGCGAATACGGTTTGCTGAAATTTCGTGTACAAGTCGAAGTACGTTGGCTGCAGAAATTAGCCGCGCACGCAGCGATCAAGGAAGTTCCTGCTTTTGCTGCCGACGCAAACGGTTACCTGGATACGCTTGTTGCAAACTTCAATGAAGAAGATGCCGCGCGCATTAAAACCATTGAGCGCACCACGAATCACGATGTGAAAGCGGTTGAGTATTTTCTGAAAGAAAAAGTCGCCGCGATCCCGGCGCTACATGACGTTTCCGAGTTTATCCACTTTGCCTGCACTTCTGAGGACATTAACAACCTGTCGCACGCGTTAATGCTCAAAACCGCGCGCGATGAAGTGATCCTGCCTTACTGGCGTCAGGTGATTAACGCGGTTAAAGATCTCGCCACGCAGTATCGCGACATTCCTCTGCTCTCCCGCACCCACGGCCAGCCGGCAACGCCTTCCACTCTGGGTAAAGAGATGGCGAACGTGGCGTATCGTATGGAGCGTCAGTTCCGCCAGCTCAACCAGGTGGAGATCCTCGGTAAAATCAACGGCGCCGTAGGCAACTATAACGCGCATATCGCCGCCTATCCGGAAGTTGACTGGCATCAGTTCAGCGAAGAGTTCGTCACCTCACTGGGCATCCAGTGGAACCCTTACACCACCCAGATTGAACCGCATGATTATATTGCGGAACTGTTTGACTGTATCGCGCGCTTTAACACCATCCTGATCGATTTCGATCGCGATGTCTGGGGCTATATTGCGTTGAACCATTTCAAACAGAAAACCATCGCCGGGGAGATCGGTTCTTCTACCATGCCGCACAAAGTTAACCCCATTGACTTTGAAAACTCAGAAGGCAACCTCGGTCTGTCTAATGCAGTGTTGCACCATCTGGCAAACAAACTGCCGGTTTCCCGCTGGCAGCGCGATCTGACCGACTCAACCGTTCTGCGTAACCTGGGTGTCGGCATCGGCTATGCGCTTATCGCTTATCAGTCCACCCTGAAGGGCGTCAGCAAGCTGGAAGTAAACCGCGATCATCTGCTTGACGAACTGGATCACAACTGGGAAGTATTAGCCGAACCGATCCAGACCGTCATGCGCCGCTATGGTATTGAAAAACCATATGAAAAACTGAAAGAGTTGACCCGTGGCAAGCGTGTTGATGCCGAAGGAATGAAACAGTTTATTGATAGTCTGGCCCTGCCGGAAGCAGAAAAAACGCGCCTTAAAGCCATGACGCCGGCAAATTATATCGGTCGCGCTGTGACTCTGGTCGACGAACTTAAATAATGCGTGCCTCACCCTCTTTTCTTCAGAAAGAGGGTGACTATTTGTCTGGTTTATTAACTGTTTATCCCCAAAGCACCATAATCAACGCTAGACTGTTCTTATTGTTAACACAAGGGAGAAGAGATGATGCGCGTACTGGTTGTAGAGGATAATGCATTATTACGCCACCACCTGAAGGTTCAGCTCCAGGATTCAGGTCACCAGGTCGATGCCGCAGAAGATGCCAGGGAAGCTGATTATTACCTTAATGAACACCTTCCGGATATCGCTATTGTCGATTTAGGTCTGCCGGATGAAGACGGCCTTTCCTTAATACGCCGCTGGCGCAGCAGTGATGTTTCACTGCCGGTTCTGGTGTTAACCGCGCGCGAAGGTTGGCAGGATAAAGTCGAGGTTCTCAGCTCCGGGGCCGATGACTACGTGACGAAGCCATTCCACATCGAAGAGGTAATGGCGCGTATGCAGGCGTTAATGCGCCGTAATAGCGGTCTGGCCTCCCAGGTGATCAACATCCCGCCTTTCCAGGTGGATCTCTCACGCCGGGAATTATCCGTCAATGAAGAGGTCATCAAACTCACGGCGTTCGAATACACCATTATGGAAACGCTTATCCGTAACAACGGTAAAGTGGTCAGCAAAGATTCGCTGATGCTTCAGCTGTATCCGGATGCGGAACTGCGGGAAAGTCATACCATTGATGTTCTCATGGGGCGTCTGCGGAAAAAAATACAGGCCCAGTATCCGCACGATGTCATTACCACCGTACGCGGACAAGGATATCTTTTTGAATTGCGCTAATGAATAAATTTGCTCGCCATTTTCTGCCGCTGTCGCTGCGGGTTCGTTTTTTGCTGGCGACAGCCGGCGTCGTGCTGGTGCTTTCTCTGGCATATGGCATAGTGGCGCTGGTCGGCTATAGCGTAAGTTTTGATAAAACCACCTTTCGTCTACTGCGCGGCGAAAGCAACCTGTTTTATACCCTCGCCAAATGGGAAAATAATAAAATCAGCGTTGAGCTGCCTGAAAATCTGGACATGCAAAGCCCGACCATGACGCTGATTTACGATGAAACGGGCAAATTATTATGGACGCAGCGCAACATCCCCTGGCTGATTAAAAGCATTCAACCAGAATGGTTAAAAACGAACGGCTTCCATGAAATTGAAACCAACGTAGACGCTACCAGCACGCTGTTGAGCGAGGACCATTCCGCGCAGGAAAAACTCAAAGAAGTACGTGAAGATGACGATGATGCCGAGATGACCCACTCGGTAGCGGTAAATATTTATCCTGCCACGGCGCGGATGCCGCAGTTAACCATCGTGGTGGTCGATACCATTCCGATAGAACTAAAACGCTCCTATATGGTGTGGAGCTGGTTCGTATACGTGCTGGCCGCCAATTTACTGTTAGTCATTCCTTTACTGTGGATCGCCGCCTGGTGGAGCTTACGCCCTATCGAGGCGCTGGCGCGGGAAGTCCGCGAGCTTGAAGATCATCACCGCGAAATGCTCAATCCGGAGACGACGCGTGAGCTGACCAGCCTTGTGCGCAACCTTAATCAACTGCTCAAAAGCGAGCGTGAACGTTATAACAAATACCGCACGACCCTGACCGACCTGACGCACAGTTTAAAAACGCCGCTCGCGGTTTTGCAGAGTACGTTACGCTCTTTACGCAACGAAAAGATGAGCGTCAGCAAAGCTGAACCGGTGATGCTGGAACAGATCAGCCGGATTTCCCAGCAGATCGGCTATTATCTGCATCGCGCCAGTATGCGCGGTAGCGGCGTATTGTTAAGCCGCGAACTGCATCCCGTCGCGCCGTTGTTAGATAACCTGATCTCCGCGCTAAATAAAGTTTATCAGCGTAAAGGGGTGAATATCAGTATGGATATTTCACCAGAGATCAGTTTTGTCGGCGAGCAAAACGACTTTGTCGAAGTAATGGGCAACGTACTGGACAACGCTTGTAAATATTGTCTGGAGTTTGTCGAGATTTCGGCTCGCCAGACCGACGATCATTTGCATATTTTCGTCGAAGATGATGGCCCAGGCATTCCCCACAGCAAACGATCCCTGGTGTTTGATCGCGGTCAGCGCGCCGATACCCTACGACCAGGACAAGGCGTGGGGCTGGCTGTCGCGCGCGAGATTACGGAACAATACGCCGGGCAGATCATTGCCAGCGACAGTCTGCTCGGCGGCGCCCGTATGGAGGTCGTTTTTGGCCGACAGCACCCCACACAGAAAGAGGAATAAACATTTCTGTGCGTTCTTCCACGCATCTCGTTAAGCATCCGTTATAATCGGTGTCAGATACCAGCCTGCGGATACTTAACATGGAATACCAATTAACTCTTAACTGGCCCGACTTTCTTGAACGCCACTGGCAAAAACGCCCGGTGGTGTTAAAACGTGGGTTTAGCAACTTTATCGATCCGCTCTCGCCGGATGAGCTGGCGGGGCTGGCGATGGAAAGCGAAATCGACAGTCGTCTCGTTAGCCATCAGGATGGCAAATGGCAGGTCAGCCATGGCCCTTTCGAAAGCTACGATCATCTGGGTGAGAGCAACTGGTCGCTGCTGGTACAGGCGGTAAACCACTGGCATGAACCAACCGCCGCCTTGATGCGCCCGTTCCGCGCTCTGCCGGACTGGCGTATCGACGATTTGATGATCTCCTTTTCCGTTCCCGGCGGCGGCGTTGGCCCGCATCTGGATCAGTATGATGTGTTTATTATCCAGGGAACTGGTCGCCGTCGCTGGCGCGTGGGCGAAAAGCTGCAAATGCGTCAGCACTGCCCGCATCCCGACCTGTTACAAGTCGATCCGTTCGAGGCCATTATTGATGAAGAGCTGGAGCCGGGCGACATTCTGTATATTCCGCCAGGATTCCCGCATGAAGGCTATGCGCTGGAAAACGCCATGAACTATTCGGTTGGTTTTCGCGCGCCCAATAGCCGTGAGCTGATCAGCGGTTTTGCCGATTACGTCCTGCAACGGGAGTTGGGCAATACATACTACAGCGATCCGGATATGCCGTCCCGCAAGCATCCGGCGGATATCCTGCCGCAGGAGATGGATAAACTGCGTAATATGATGCTCGATTTGATCAATGAACCCGCGCATTTCCAACAGTGGCTTGGCGAGTTTCTCTCTCAGTCACGCCACGAACTGGATATTGCGCCGCCGGAGCCGCCGTATCAGCCTGATGAGATTTACGATGCTTTAAAGCAAGGCGAGGTATTAGTACGTCTCGGAGGGCTTCGCGTATTGCGTATCGGCGATGAGGTCTATGCGAATGGCGAAAAAATAGACTCTCCGCATCGCCCCGCTCTGGAGGCGCTCGCCAATCATATTGCACTAACCGCTGAAAACTTCGGCGATGCGCTGGAAGACCCGTCCTTCCTCGCGATGCTGGCGGCGCTGGTGAATAGCGGGTACTGGTTCTTCGAAGGATAAGAACATCGCAATGCCCGGCGACCGCCGGGCTGACGCAAACTATCCACAACGATCGCCGCCAGGTTTGGCGAAATCGTTATATTGCGGATCGCCCGGATAAGTGCCCGCCGGAAATGTTTTCATTATTGCCCGCGCCCGCAACAGCATTTGCGGCGTTAACTCCGGTTTACCCAGCCATTGATAAATATCGCTTTGTAATAGCAGGCTACGAACAAGCTGTATTGAGCGTTTGCCATATTGCTGCGAGGCCAGCCTCACCGCATCATCAATAAACGTTATGCAGGTTTCATCGCCGGTCATAAAACATGCTGCAGATTGTTGCTGGCGCTGGGACCAGGAAGGCGGATATTCGGCGCTCCAGGCAGAAAAATTTATGGCGGAAAATATCCCGCCATAAATAATAAAACGCTTCACCACAATGCGTAACATTCGCTACTGGCCGCGCTTCGCCGTCAGCTCCGCGATACGTACAATCACCTGTACCGCTTTTTCCATCCCCTCCAGCGTCACAAACTCATGTTTACCATGATAGTTATATCCGCCGGTAAAGAGATTAGGACACGGCAGGCCCATAAACGACAGTTGCGCCCCGTCTGTACCGCCGCGAATCGGTTTCATCTCCGGCGTAATATGACAGTCGCGCATGGCCTGCTGGGCGATATCGAGAATATGCGGATGTTCAACCACTTTTTCGCGCATATTGTAATAACTGTCTTCTATCACCAGCTCGATATAGCAGTCCGGATGCAGTCCCTTACCGACTTTTTTGGCAATCTCCATCATTTTGCGTTTACGCGCTTCAAACTGCTTACGGTCGAAATCGCGAATGATGTAGTGCATTTCGGCCCGATCAACGGTGCCTTTCATGCTGGCCAGATGATAAAACCCTTCGTAACCTTCGGTGGTTTCAGGCGCTTCATCCGCCGGCACTTCCGCGTGAATCCTCGCCGCCAACGACAGCGCATTGACCATGACGCCTTTCGCCGTACCAGGATGCACGTTATTGCCGACGATTTTGATATTCACCGAGGCGGCATTGAAGTTTTCAAACTCCAGTTCGCCCACGCCGCCGCCGTCGACCGTATAGGCCCACTGCGCGCCAAAGGCCTCAACATCGAAGTGCTTCGCGCCTTTCCCTACCTCTTCGTCAGGCGTAAACGCCACTTTAATGTCGCCGTGGGGAATAGGATTACCTTTCAGCACCGCCAGCGCGGTCATGATCTCCGCAACACCGGCTTTATCGTCCGCGCCCAGCAATGTCTTACCATCGGTAGTAATCAGCGTCTGTCCCAGTAATTGATGCAGTACCGGGAACATCACGGGTGACAACACCTCATCGCCAATCCCTAATGCTATATCGCCGCCGCGATAATTCTCAACAATCTGCGGGTTAACGTTTTTACCGCTGAAATCCGGAGAGGTATCCACATGGGAGATAAAACCAATGGCGGGAATATCCCCCTCAACATTGGCCGGGAGCGTCGCCATCAACGTCCCTTTTTCGCTTAATGTAATGTTAACCAGCCCCATCTCTTCGAGCTGCTGTTTGAGCAAACGTAGTAACTTCCACTGCCCCTCAGTGCTGGGAACCTGCCGAACACCCGACTTTGATTGGGTATCCAGCGATACGTAGTGTAAAAAACGCTCAAGTAGTTTATCCATGCAGTCACCCTCACTTTTCGTGACAACATTATTAATAAGCAAGAAAAGACAAATATTGCGTCAGGTCACTTTTATCCCTGCAAACAAGAATATTTCACTTTGACACGCTTTCTGACTATAAAGCTAAGTCAGTAATTCGCAACAAGGATTGGCGATCACAGTGGTTTGCCGTAGAATGACCGCCCTCATTAAGAGTGATTAAGGTGGTTAACCACAAACCCCGCAGCGGTCAGCCATCCGTTGCGTTTACATGGGACAGAGTAAGAAATTGAATAAACAACCGCGTTCGCTTTCACCGCTGGTGCTTTTGTCGGGAATTAGCAAAAGTTTCGATGGCAAAGAGGTCATTTCACAACTGGATTTGACCATTAACAATGGCGAATTCCTCACGCTGCTTGGCCCTTCCGGCTGCGGTAAAACAACCGTTCTTCGCCTGATTGCCGGCCTGGAAACCGTTGATGCCGGGCATATCATGTTGGATAACCAGGATATCACCCACGTTCCCGCCGAAAATCGTTATGTGAACACCGTATTTCAAAGCTACGCTTTATTTCCGCATATGACGGTGTTTGAAAATGTCGCGTTTGGCTTACGGATGCAAAAAACGCCAGCCACCGAGATTGCGCCCCGCGTGACCGATGCGCTGCGTATGGTGCAGCTTGAAGAGTTTGCACAACGTAAACCGCACCAGCTTTCCGGCGGACAGCAGCAGCGTGTGGCTATCGCCCGCGCGGTGGTGAATAAACCTCGCCTGTTATTACTGGATGAATCGCTCTCCGCGCTGGACTATAAATTGCGCAAACAAATGCAGAACGAGCTTAAAGCATTACAGCGTAAACTCGGTATCACGTTTGTTTTTGTCACTCACGATCAGGAAGAAGCGCTCACCATGTCCGATCGTATCGTGGTAATGCGTAATGGCGTGATTGAGCAAGACGGCACGCCGCGTGAAATCTATGAAGAGCCAAAAAACCTGTTTGTCGCCGGTTTTATCGGCGAAATTAACCGCTTTGACGCAACCGTCATTGAACGGCTTGATGAACAGCGCGTCCGCGCCAGCGTAGAAGGTCGGGAGTGCAATATATACGTCAATTTCGCTGTCGAACCAGGCCAAAAACTGAACGTCCTGCTGCGACCGGAAGATCTACGCGTCGAAGAGATCAACGATGATAACCACATCGAAGGGCTTATCGGCTACGTGCGCGAGCGCAATTATAAAGGTATGACGCTGGAGTCGGTGGTTGAACTGGAAAATGGCAAAATGGTGATGGTCAGCGAATTCTTCAACGAAGACGATCCTGACTTCGACCATTCACTTGACCAAAAAATGGCCATTAGTTGGGTAGAAAGCTGGGAGGTCGTACTGGCTGATGAAGAACACAAGTAAATTCCAGAATGTAGTGATTGTCACTATCGTCGGTTGGCTTGTGTTGTTTGTTTTTCTGCCCAACCTGATGATCATTGGCACCAGCTTTCTGACCCGTGACGACGCCAGTTTCGTTAAGATGGTCTTTACGCTGGATAACTACGCACGCCTGCTCGATCCGCTCTATTTTGAAGTGCTCCTGCACTCTCTGAATATGGCGCTGATCGCCACCCTCTCCTGCCTGGTGCTAGGCTATCCTTTTGCCTGGTTTCTGGCGAAGTTACCGGAAAAGATACGTCCGTTATTGCTGTTTTTGCTGATCGTTCCTTTCTGGACCAACTCACTGATCCGCATCTATGGGTTGAAAATATTCCTGAGCACTAAAGGTTATCTCAATGAATTCCTGCTGTGGCTGGGCGTGATTGATACGCCGATTCGCATCATGTTCACCCCGAGCGCCGTTATTATCGGCCTGGTTTACATTTTGCTGCCGTTTATGGTCATGCCGCTCTACTCCAGCATTGAGAAGCTCGACAAACCACTACTGGAGGCCGCACGCGATCTCGGCGCCAGTAAAATGCAAACGTTCATCCGCATCATTATTCCATTAACCATGCCGGGCATTGTCGCCGGTTGCCTGCTCGTGATGCTACCGGCAATGGGCCTGTTCTACGTCTCCGATTTAATGGGTGGCGCGAAAAACCTGCTGATTGGTAACGTCATTAAGGTACAGTTCCTGAATATTCGCGACTGGCCGTTTGGCGCGGCTACCAGCATTACGCTGACCATTGTGATGGGACTCATGCTGTTGATTTACTGGCGGGCTTCCCGCTTATTGAATAAGAAGGTGAGTGATATAAGCGATTAATTGCGCAACGCTAACAAATCCATACGCATTCAGGCATGAAGTTTATTCAAGGGTAAACTTCATGCCTCCGGCATAAAAAACGCATGAAAGCAGTTGCCGCCAGTATTGCAAATCTACAGCATCATCCGCGCCAGGCCTTCTTTTATTTTTACCTGTAGCGACGCTATCACAGACAGTAATGCGTTTATACGCGAAGCTCTCAGGTTTTATACTGATTGCCAGTCTCTTTTAAAAATTATATTACATCCGATGCGCCCGCAGTAGAGATAGAAAGGGCCGATTTAATCAATTATGTAGTCATTTTTACTCCAGTATAAGTGAGATTAATATGCCGATTACTATAGGGAATGGTTTTTTAAAAAGTGAAATCCTTACCAACTCCCCAAGGAATACGAAAGAAGCATGGTGGAAAGTTTTATGGGAAAAAATTAAAGACTTCTTTTTTTCTACTGGCAAAGCAAAAGCGGACAGTTGTCTACATGAGATGTTGTTTGCCGATCGCACCCCCACACGAGAGCGGCTTACAGAGATTTTTTTTGAGTTAAAAGAGTTAGCCTGCGCATCACAAAGAGATAGATTTCAGGTTTATAATCCTAATGAAAATGATGACACTATTATTCTTCGCATCATGGATCAAAACGAAGAGAACGAATTGTTACGTATCACTCAAAATACCGATGCCTTTACCTGTGAAGTCATGGGGAATGCTTATTTTTTAATAAAAGATCGCCCCGATATTTTAAAACCGCATCCACAAATGACGGCCATGATTAATAGAAGATATAGCGAAATCGTAGATTACCCCCTCCCTTCGACATTATGTCTCAATCCTGCTGGCGCGCCGACATTATCGGTTCCATTAGACAACATAAAGGGGTATTTATATTCTGAATGGAGAAAAGGAAATTTAGATGAGTGGAAAACGCAAGAAAAGGTAACCTACCTGGCAGCGAAAATTCAGTCTGGGATTGAAAAGACAACGCGCATTTTACAGCATGCGAATATATCCGAAAGTACTCAGCAAAACGCATTTTTAGAAACAATGACGATGTGTGGCTTAAAACAGATTGAAATACCACCACCGCATACCCACATACCTATTGAAAAAATGGTAGAAGAGGTTTTACTGGCGGATAAGACGTTTCAGGCGTTCCTTGTAACGGATCCCAGCGCCAGCCTAAGCATGTTAGCTGAGATAATCGAAACCCTCTCTGATCAGGTTTTTCACGCCATTTTTAGAATAGACCCCCAGGCTATACAAAAAATGGCGGAAGAACAGTTAACCACGCTACACGTTCGCTCAGAACAACAAAGCGGCTGTTTATGTTGTTTTTTATAAAATCAGACGACGCTTTCTCAAACGTCACGTTCAGGGTTTACTCACGTACTCCATGTTTGCCTACAGAGTAACCTCTTGCCTGGCGCAATAATGCCGCATATGACCGGATCGGATGAGAATAGTCATTTAAATGGCCTTTTTTTCCCGCTCGTCTGGCAATTTGTTGTAAAATTCGCGGCTTCAAGCGGCAGCTTGCTTCTTCCTGGCTGCTGATAACCGCGAGACGTTTTGGAGAGATTTTGGAGAAGAGAAAAAATTGATCATTTTCAATACTCTAAAAGCACCCCATCCTCTGAATAAGAAGGTGGAACTTGAATGATCGGTCGGCTGCTCCGTGGCGGTTTCATGACTGCCATCTATGCGTATCTGTATATTCCCATCATTATTCTGATCGTGAACTCCTTCAACAGTTCGCGGTTCGGCATTAACTGGCAGGGCTTTACCACTAAATGGTACGAACTACTGGTCAATAACGACAGTCTGTTGCAGGCCGCTCAACATTCACTGACGATGGCGATTTTTTCAGCGACCTTCGCCACGTTGATTGGCTCGTTAACCGCGGTGGCGCTTTATCGCTACCGCTTTCGCGGGAAGCCATTCGTCAGCGGGATGCTGTTTGTAGTAATGATGTCGCCGGATATCGTGATGGCGATCTCCCTGCTGGTGCTGTTTATGTTACTCGGCATTCAACTGGGCTTTTGGTCGTTGCTGTTCTCGCACATCACCTTTAGCCTGCCGTTTGTGGTCGTCACGGTCTATTCGCGCCTGAAAGGCTTTGATGTCAGAATGCTGGAAGCCGCAAAAGACCTGGGGGCCAGTGAGGTAACGATTTTACGCAAAATCATTCTGCCGCTGGCGATGCCGGCGGTGGCGGCGGGCTGGTTGCTGAGCTTTACGTTGTCGATGGACGATGTAGTGGTCTCGTCGTTTGTCACCGGGCCGGGCTATGAAATTTTACCCTTAAAGATTTATTCCATGGTAAAAGTCGGCGTTTCACCAGAAGTGAACGCGCTGGCGACCGTTTTATTGGTGCTGTCTCTGGTAATGGTCATTGCCAGCCAGCTTATTGCTCGTGATAAAACCAAGGGCCGATAAGGCCCGTAATTCAGGGGACGTTAAATGAAAAAATGGTCACGCCACCTGCTCGCGGCGGGCGCCCTGGCGCTGGGTATGAGTGCCGCTCATGCCTCCGACAACGACACTCTCTATTTCTATAACTGGACTGAGTATGTACCGCCGGGCCTGCTGGAACAGTTCACTAAAGAGACCGGCATTAAGGTGATTTATTCGACCTACGAGTCGAACGAAACCATGTATGCCAAACTCAAAACCTATAAAGATGGCGCGTATGACCTGGTTGTTCCTTCTACATACTATGTCGACAAAATGCGCAAAGAAGGCATGATCCAGAAGATCGATAAGTCGAAATTAACCAATTTCCACAACCTCGATCCGGAAATGCTCAACAAACCGTTTGACCCCAACAACGATTATTCTGTTCCGTATATCTGGGGCGCAACGGCGATTGGCGTGAACAGCGATGCTATCGATCCAAAAACCATTACCAGCTGGGCTGACTTGTGGAAACCGGAATATAAAAACAGCCTGCTTTTAACCGACGATGCGCGAGAAGTCTTCCAGATGGCGCTGCGCAAGCTAGGTTATTCCGGTAACACTACCGATCCGAAAGAGATCGAAGCGGCATATGAAGAGTTGAAAAAACTGATGCCGAACGTAGCGGCCTTCAACTCCGATAATCCGGCGAATCCGTATATGGAAGGGGAAGTCAACCTGGGGATGGTGTGGAACGGTTCGGCCTTCGTTGCTCGTCAGGCTGGCACGCCGCTGGAGGTCGTCTGGCCGAAAGAAGGCGGTATTTTCTGGATGGATAGCCTGGCTATTCCGGCGAACGCGAAAAATAAAGAGGGCGCGCTGAAGCTAATCAACTTCCTGCTGCGTCCTGACGTCGCGAAAGAGGTGGCAGAAACCATCGGCTACCCTACCCCCAACCTGGCGGCGCGTAAGCTGTTAAGCCCGGAGGTCGCCAATGATAAGTCGCTCTATCCGGATGCGCAAACCATCAGCAAAGGCGAGTGGCAAAACGATGTCGGCGACGCCAGCGCCATTTATGAAGAATATTATCAGAAGCTAAAAGCAGGACGCTAATTCAGCCAAAGCGCCTGTCGGGCCTACAGATGAACGTAACGTGAAATGTAGGCCGGATAAGGCGTTACCGGGCAAACAGCACTACAGCCCTTTCAGGAATTTATCAACAAATTCCGGCACAACCTGGCTTGCCGGGCCGTAGTGCTTCTCTTCAAACTCGCTGCCGACCTGGCTTGGCTCAAGATTCAGTTCCACCGTATGTGCGCCGTGCAGTTTTGCTTCATGCACAAAACCCGCAGCCGGATAGACATGACCGGATGTGCCAATGGCGATAAAAATATCCGCCATCGACAGCGCCATATAAATTTCATCCATGCCAAGCGGCATCTCGCCAAACCACACCACGTGCGGACGTAGCGGCGCCGGGAACTGGCAGCAGTGACATTTATCTTCCGGCATCACATCGCCGTTCCATTCCAGAATTTGGCCGCTTTGCGAACAGCGCACCTTCAACAGCTCGCCATGCATATGAATGATGTTGCGATTGCCCGCGCGTTCATGCAAATTGTCGATGTTTTGCGTCACCAGCAAAAAGCGATCGCCAAGCGCTTCTTCAAGCTTCGCTAACGCCAGATGCGCCGCATTGGGTTGTATTTCCGGCTGTTGAAGCTGCTGACGGCGGGCATTATAAAATGTCTGCACCAGCCCCGGATTACGGGCGAATCCTTCCGGCGTGGCCACATCTTCAACCCGATGCTCTTCCCAAAGGCCATCCGCCGCGCGAAACGTACGAATACCAGACTCTGCAGAAATTCCTGCACCTGTAAGGACTAATACTCTTGGGTTTTCCATCATTTCCGGCACCACTCTGTCTCTGAAAAAGATCCGCTGGCGCAGACGTTCACGCAACAGACGTTTATTTTTACGAAAGCGGCTTAATCGATGAAACCGACGCGACTGCATAACAACCTCTTTTTTTGATTAGTCGGTAAGATGTAAAAAAGCAGCACCGCGCATCCCACCTGCATCCCCATGCCGCGCACGCTCAATGCGCGGCGCGCGGGCAACAGGGAGGAGATGGCGCGGCAGTCTTTCCGCCAGTTGCGTTGTTATTGCCGTAAAGTTCGATAGTCCGCCGCCGATCACCAATAAATCGGGATCGACAATCGTCAGTATATTCCCCAGACAAACCGCCAGTAAATCCAGATAGCGCTCAACATGCGCGTGCGCCTGCTCATCGCCCTGCTCCCACAACGCGATAATCTCCGGCGCCTGCAGCGATTGATGATAATAATGCTGATATAGCCACGCAAACCCGCGCCCGGACAGATAATTCTCAATGCAGCCCATCTGGCCGCATCCACAACGGCGGAGAGGAAAATCAAACCCCATCAACGTTAGCGCGTCAACCGGCAAACGCATATGGCCAAACTCGCCGGTGATATAGCTCTGACCGGTAATCGGCCTCCCGTTTAGCACCAGGCCACCGCCGACGCCGGTGCCGAGGATAAGCCCCATAACCAAAGGATATTGCGTGAATTCATCATCCCAGGCTTCGGACAAGGCAAAACAGTTAGCGTCATTGTCCAGACGCACATCGCGATCCAGTCGGGCGCTGAGATCGGCGCGCAACGGCTTACCGCTGGCTGCCGGGACATTCGCGGCGTACAGCGTGCCGTCTTCGGTTTCCGGCATACCGGGTATGCCAATCCCTACCGACCCTTTTACGCCAAATCGCTGGTCGGCTTCCGCGACCAGTTCGCACACGGCGCCTAAAAAGGCGCTATAGCTGGTATGGGGCGTGGGAACCCGTTTTTCCCACTGTAGCCGCCGCGTTGAGTCAAATACGCCTAACGCAATCTTTGTTCCGCCAATGTCAAACCCGTAATACATCACCGCTCCTTGTTTTTATATTCCGCGATTACTGGCCGCTCAATACTCGCGCAGGGTCAATGTTGCTCGCCCGCCGCGCCGGATACCAGCTCGCCAGTAAGCTTAACAACAACGCCGTGACCAGTACGTAAACAACGTCCAGCCAATGTAATTCGGATGGCAGGAAGTCGATAAAATAGATATCGCCGGACAAAAACTGATGCCCGATCGCCTTTTCAATCCCATTAATAATGGCGGTAAGCTGAAGCGAAACGACAACGCCGGTCGCCACGCCAATCAAGCTGCCCAGCAAGCCCGCCAGTAGTCCGTACCAGACGAAAATGGCACGAATCAAACCATCTTTCGCCCCCAGCGTTCTTAATACCGCAATGTCGCCGCTTTTGTCTTTTACCGCCATCACTAAGGTGGAAACGATATTAAAACAGGCCACGCCGATCACCAGAATCATCGCCAGATACATAATGGCGCGAATCATCTGGATATCGCGATACATATAGCCGTAGGTGCCGATCCAGCTCTTAATGTAGACATAGCTGTTAGTCACCTCACCAGCGTCACGCACCAGTTTGTTCGCATTAAACACGTCATGGACTTTAAGCGCGATACCGGAAACGCTGGCCCCCATATCCAGATACTGCTGCGCATCCTCAAGCGGGATCATGGCGAAGCTGTGATCGAGCTGGCCGCTCAGTTGCAGAATCCCGATGACATGCAAACGCACGCGTTTGGGCTGGAGCAGCTTATGGTCGGCATTCGCATTGGGGATCATGATGGACACCCAGTCGCCCTGTTTCACGTTCAGCGCATCGGCGACACCTTTGCCGATAATGATCTGCTGTTCGCCCGCTTTGAAATGATCCCAGGCGTGATTTTGCACAAATGACGGTAACGCGCTAAGCTGCTGCTCTTGCTTAGGGTCGACGCCTTTAACCTGAATGGCGCGCAAATTCGCCCCGCTCTCTACCAGGCCGGTAAAATTGATATACGGCGCGGCGGCGGCAATGCCCGGCACCTTCTGCACTTTTGCCAGCGCTTCACGCCAGTTGGTCCACGGCTGATTGACCGCTTCAATCTCCCCGTGTGGAACCACCGCCAGAATACGGTTGTTCAACTCGCGTTCGAAACCGTTCATCGCGCTTAAACCGACAATCAATACCGCCACGCCCAGCGCGATACCGATGGTAGAAATGACGGAAATGAGCGAAACCATACCGCCGCGCCGCCGCCCACGGCTGAAGCGCAACCCAATTAATAATGATAAAGGCGACGCCATTACTCAGCCCCCATCAGGCTTAGTTCCGCCGTCAGGCGGCCATCGCGCATCTCAAGCTGGCGGCTCATACGTTTCGCCAGTTGCAAATCGTGAGTCACCACCAGAAACGCGGTTCCCTGCAGACGATTTAACTCGCCCAGAAGCTCAAAAATACTGTCGGCATTACGCGCATCCAGATTACCGGTCGGCTCATCCGCCAGTACCAGACGCGGATTATTCACCAACGCGCGCGCTATCGCGACACGCTGGCGCTCACCGCCGGAAAGTTCCGAAGGTCGATGGGTTGCGCGATGCTCCAGCCCTACGGCGTGCAGCATTTCTCGCGCCCGAGCGTCAATCTCCGCCGGTTTCTTTTTGCCAATCAATAATGGCATCGCCACGTTTTCCAGCGCCGTAAAATCCGGCAGAAGATGATGAAACTGATAGATAAACCCCAGTTTCTGGTTACGTAATTCCGCTTTTGCCGCAGAGGAGAGTTTGCTCATCGGCTGGCCGCTAAAAATCACATCGCCGGAGGTGGGCGTATCCAGCCCGCCTAACAGGTGCAGCAACGTACTTTTACCCGAACCGGAACTGCCGACGATCGCCATCATTTCGCCTTCGCCGATACTGAAGCTGACATCGTGCAACACGTCGGTTTGTACGGTGCCTTCCTGATAGCGTTTGCACAGGTTGTCGCATTGCAACAGGATCTTATTCATAACGTAAAGCCTCAGCGGGTTGAGTGGCGGCAGCGCGCCAGGAAGGATAAAGCGTAGAAAGCAGCGCGATGGCCATTGCCACCAGCGCGATAACGATCACCTGTAACGGCTCTATCGCCACGGGCAACGCAGCGCCATCCAGAAACGCGCCGATGATCGGCATCAGGTTATTCAGTTGGCTGGCAAGCAATGCGCCCAGCGCGGCGCCCAACAGCGCGCCGATAATCCCGGCGCTGGCCCCCTGCACCATAAAGACCATCATAATTTGTCGCGGCGTCAGCCCTTGAGTTTGTAAAATCGCCACTTCGCCCTGCTTCTCCATGACCATCAGGCCCAACGAAGTAATAATGTTAAAAGCCGCGACCGCCACGATGAGACTCAGCAACAATCCCATCATGTTCTTTTCCATGCGCACAGCCTGGAACAACTCGCCTTTGCGTTCGCGCCAGTCCTGCCACTTCGTGCCTTGCGGCAGCGTCTGTTGGCTGAGGGTATCGACTTGCAGCGGTTCATCCAGCCACAGACGCCAGCCGGTAATATTGCCTGCCGGATAGCGCATTAAACGCGACGCGTCCTGAATATTGACCAGCATTTCATAGCCATCGACCTCGCTATTGGCGGCAAATGTGCCAATCACCGTAAACAGACGCTGGCTGGGCAGGCGTCCCATTGGCGTAAACTGGCTGGCAGATGGCACCATTAGCCGAATCTGATCGCCGCGGTTGACCCCTAACTGTCCGGCGAGCTGCTCGCCGAGGATGACATTATACTTACCCGGCTGTAATTCGCTTTGCTTCACATTGACCAGATACGGCGTTAATGGATCTTTTTGCGCCGGATCGATACCCAACATCACGCCAACCGCAACGCTACGCGCGCTTTGCAGTACGACATCGCCCGTCGTCAGCGGCGCAATACGGTTAACGCCTTGCAGATTCACCGCTTTTTCCGGCATCTGATTCGGGTTAAGAGAACCATGTTCAGCAGAGAGGATGGCCTGAGGCATCAAACCAAGAATGTTATTTTGCAGTTCGCGCTCAAAACCGTTCATCACCGACAATACCGTGACCAGCGCCATCACCCCCAGGGTAATGCCGATAGTGGAAAGCCAGGAAACGAAGCGACCGAAGCGATCTGCTGCACGCCCGCGCATGTAACGCAGGCCGATGAATAGAGCGACAGGTTGATACATGTAATCCGTCTGGTTGCTGTTAGCAAAGTCCCGAGTATATAAGCGAAAGCGGAATGCGTAAATGTCTGAACCGTAAGAGTTCGTCAGCGTTATTCTGAAAAAGGCCGACAAATCAAGTCACTTACATGTTCATACTTTACCTGTTCGGCGCGTTATCCGGCGGATTCAATTTGCTAATAAACAACGATCGCGGATAATAAAGAACATTGCTTATCAGTCATATGCCCCTGAATACCTGAGTCCTTCATGCTGTCCTGGCGCGCAGCCAACCATGAAGCAGCCTGAAGGGTGACGCGTAGAGTGCGGCGTAAAACAAAAAGAGATACTGACAACCGTTATGCCTGAAAAACAACGTTACACGCTGCCGACAAAAGCGGGCGATCAGCGCCAGTTGGGCGAACTTACCGGCGCCGCCTGCGCTACGCTGGTGGCGGAGATAGCCGAACGCCATGCCGGTCCGGTGGTACTCATAGCGCCTGACATGCAAAATGCTCTGCGATTGCATGATGAAATCCGCCAGTTTACCGATCAGATGGTCATGAACCTGGCGGACTGGGAAACGCTACCGTATGACAGCTTCTCCCCGCATCAGGAAATTATCTCTTCGCGCCTGTCCACGCTCTACCAGTTGCCGTCAATGCAGCGCGGCGTCTTGATTGTACCGGTAAACACCCTGATGCAGCGCGTTTGTCCGCATAGCTATCTGCATGGTCATGCGCTGGTGATGAAAAAAGGCCAGCGGCTGTCCCGCGACGCTCTGCGCGCGCAGCTTGACAGCGCCGGTTATCGGCATGTCGATCAGGTGATGGAGCATGGCGAATACGCGACGCGCGGCGCGCTGTTGGATCTCTTTCCGATGGGCAGCGAACAGCCTTATCGCCTCGACTTTTTTGATGATGAAATCGACAGCCTGCGTCTGTTTGACGCGGATACCCAGCGTACGCTGGAGGAGGTCGAGGCCATCAATTTGTTGCCCGCGCACGAATTTCCTACCGACAAAGCCGCTATTGAGCTTTTCCGTAGCCAGTGGCGCGATACCTTTGAGGTAAAACGCGACGCCGAGCACATCTATCAGCAGGTCAGCAAAGGCACCCTGCCCGCCGGGATCGAATACTGGCAGCCGCTCTTTTTCAGCGAACCGTTACCGCCATTATTTAGCTACTTCCCCGCCAATACTCTGGTGGTGAATACCGGCTCGCTGGAAACCAGCGCCGAACGCTTTCAGGCCGATACGCTGGCGCGTTTTGAAAATCGCGGCGTCGATCCTATGCGCCCGCTTTTGCCGCCGGAAGCCCTCTGGCTACGGGTAGATGAGCTCTTTTCCGAGCTTAAACGCTGGCCTCGCCTCCAGCTTAAAACCGACCATCTGCCGGAAAAGGCCGCCAATACCAATCTCGGTTTCCAGAAATTACCGGATTTGGCTATCCAGGCGCAGCAGAAAGCGCCGCTGGACGCGCTGCGTAAGTTCCTCGAATCTTTCAGCGGCCCGGTGATTTTTTCGGTGGAAAGCGAAGGACGCCGCGAAGCGCTGGGAGAGCTCCTGGCTCGCATAAAAATCGCGCCGAAGCGGATATTACGCCTGGACGAGGCGCAGGATGCGGGACGCTATCTGATGATTGGCGCCGCAGAACATGGTTTTATCGACACCCAACGCAATCTGGCTCTGATTTGTGAAAGCGATCTCCTGGGTGAGCGGGTTGCACGTCGCCGCCTGGATTCCCGCCGCACGATCAACCCGGATACGTTGATTCGTAACCTGGCGGAGCTCCACGTCGGTCAACCGGTAGTGCATCTGGAGCACGGCGTCGGGCGCTATGCCGGCATGACCACTCTGGAGGCTGGCGGCATCAAGGGTGAGTATCTGATGCTCACCTACGCCAATGACGCCAAACTGTATGTGCCGGTCTCCTCGTTGCATCTGATTAGCCGCTATGCCGGCGGCGCGGAAGAAAGTGCGCCGCTGCATAAACTGGGCGGCGACGCCTGGTCGCGCGCCCGGCAGAAAGCGGCGGAAAAAGTGCGCGATGTCGCAGCGGAACTGTTGGATATTTATGCGCAACGGGCGGCAAAAGAGGGTTTTGCCTTTAAGCATGATCGTGAGCAATATCAGTTATTCTGCGACAGCTTCCCGTTTGAAACGACGCCCGATCAGGCACAGGCGATTAACGCCGTATTGAGCGATATGTGCCAACCGCTGGCGATGGACAGGCTGGTGTGCGGCGACGTCGGCTTCGGCAAAACCGAAGTGGCGATGCGCGCCGCGTTCCTGGCGGTGGAAAACCATAAACAGGTAGCGGTACTGGTGCCGACCACGCTGCTGGCGCAGCAACACTATGACAACTTCCGCGACCGTTTCGCCAACTGGCCGGTACGCATTGAGATGCTGTCCCGCTTTCGCAGCGCCAAAGAGCAGACGCAAATCCTGTCGGAAGCCGCCGAGGGTAAGATCGATATTCTGATCGGTACGCATAAACTGCTACAAAGCGATGTGAAGCTGCGCGACCTCGGCCTGCTGATTGTCGATGAAGAGCACCGTTTCGGCGTGCGCCACAAAGAGCGAATTAAGGCGATGCGCGCCGATGTCGATATTCTGACGCTCACGGCGACGCCGATCCCGCGGACGCTGAATATGGCGATGAGCGGTATGCGCGATCTCTCCATTATCGCCACCCCCCCTGCCCGTCGTCTGGCGGTAAAAACCTTTGTCCGCGAGTATGATAGCCTGGTAGTAAGGGAAGCGATTCTGCGTGAAATCCTGCGCGGCGGTCAGGTTTACTATTTGTACAATGACGTCGAAAATATTCAGAAAGCCGCAGAGCGGCTGGCGGAACTGGTGCCGGAAGCGCGAATCGCTATAGGCCACGGGCAGATGCGCGAACGTGAGCTGGAACGGGTCATGAACGATTTCCACCATCAACGTTTTAACGTGCTGGTGTGTACTACCATTATCGAAACGGGGATCGACATCCCCACCGCTAACACGATCATCATTGAACGCGCGGATCATTTCGGCCTCGCGCAGTTGCACCAGTTGCGTGGCCGCGTAGGGCGCTCGCACCACCAGGCCTACGCCTGGCTGTTGACGCCACATCCTAAGGCCATGACCACCGATGCGCAAAAACGGCTGGAGGCGATTGCGTCGCTGGAGGATTTAGGCGCCGGGTTTGCGCTGGCGACCCACGATCTGGAGATCCGCGGCGCGGGCGAACTGCTTGGCGAAGAGCAAAGCGGCTCAATGGAAACCATCGGCTTCTCACTCTACATGGAACTGCTGGAAAACGCCGTCGATGCGCTGAAAGCAGGCCGCGAACCCTCGCTGGAAGATCTCACCAGTCAGCAAACGGAAGTCGAGCTGCGAATGCCGTCGTTACTGCCGGATGATTTTATTCCGGATGTTAATACCCGACTGTCATTCTATAAACGCATTGCCAGCGCGAAGAACGAAAACGAGCTGGAAGAG
This sequence comes from Salmonella sp. SAL04157, assembly GCF_046551635.1. Lineage (NCBI taxonomy): Bacteria > Pseudomonadati > Pseudomonadota > Gammaproteobacteria > Enterobacterales > Enterobacteriaceae > Salmonella > Salmonella sp. SAL04157. Next base: position 271,275 of record NZ_JBGDVS010000002.1, on the reverse strand, counting down.
ATCAAAGTGGAATTGATCGATCGCTTCGGCCTGCTGCCCGATCCAGCGCGTAATCTGCTGGATATCGCCCGCCTGCGCCAACAGGCGCAAAAGCTCGGCATCCGAAAACTGGAGGGTAACGAGAAAGGCGGAACGATTGAGTTCGCCGAGAAAAACCACGTTGACCCTGCCTGGCTTATCGGGTTGCTGCAAAAACAACCGCAGCATTTCCGTCTGGATGGTCCGACGCGCCTCAAGTTTATTCAGGATTTAAGCGAACGTAAAACGCGTATAGACTGGGTACGCCAGTTCATGCAGCAACTGGAAGAAAACGCTATTGCATAAGCGTCAGGCCGGGCGTCATTACTCTGCGTCCGGCCTAATCTTTACAAATTCTTTGCACTTCCCTGCAGTTTCAGACACAGCCAGCCGCCATAATTCTTATTTCCTCTTTTATAAAAATAACCACATAATAATCATGGGTTTATTATAATGTTCAACAATACGCGACTCTCTCGCTGGTGGGCGTTGTTTGCGCTTACCGCGACCATCATGCTTGCCCTTCCCGCGCAGGCAAATACGTGGCCTCTTCCGCCCCCCGGCAGTCGACTGGTGGGAGAAAATAAATTCCATGTCGTTGAAGACGACGGCGGCTCGCTGGAGGCGATCGCCAAAAAATATAACGTGGGCTTTTTAGCCCTGTTACAGGCCAACCCCGGCATTGATCCTTACGTGCCACGCGCAGGCAGCGTGCTGACGATTCCGCTGCAAACGCTGCTACCGGACGCGCCACGTGAAGGTATCGTCATTAACCTCGCGGAATTACGGCTTTACTATTATCAACCGGGGAAAAATACGGTCACGGTCTACCCTATCGGGATTGGCCAACTGGGCGGCGATACCCTGACGCCAACGATGGTGACGACCATTTCGGATAAACGCGCCAATCCAACCTGGACGCCGACCGCCAATATTCGCGCCCGTTATAAAGCACAAGGCATCGATCTCCCCGCCGTGGTGCCTGCCGGTCCCGATAACCCAATGGGGCATCACGCGATTCGTTTAGCGGCCTACGGCGGCGTCTATCTGTTACATGGCACGAATGCCGATTTTGGCATTGGTATGCGCGTCAGTTCCGGCTGTATCCGTCTGCGCGACGGTGATATAGAGACATTGTTCCGTCAGGTCACGCCGGGAACCAAAGTGAATATTATCAATACGCCGATTAAAGCCTCGGTGGAGCCAGGCGGCGTGCGACTGGTGGAAGTTCATCAGCCGCTGTCTAAAAATATAGGCGACGATCCGCAGGTGCTGCCGATTGTGCTGAATGGCCCGATGCAGACCTTTAAGGACGCACCGCAGACCGATGCCGCGGTGATGGAACATGTTATGGAAGTGCGCTCCGGAATGCCGGTGGATGTAACCCGTCAAGCAGAGGCGAAACCGCAGTCGCTGTAAGCGTGAATAGCTGACCGACAAAAAAGCCTCGCGATGCATCGCGAGGCTTTCTCTTTTTATTGTGGCAATCGCAGCGGCATTAATGAGGGTTAATGCTTACTTATAGATTACCGCTGTACCGTGAAGGGTATTCGGGCCGGTAACAGAGGTAATACGGAAAGACTTCGCCCCCATCTCCTGCGCTTTTTGCGCCAGCTGATCTTCCAGCGAGCCCAGATTCGTGCCGCCATTCGCGGAAATGGTGCCGAACTTCTGTTGACCTTCTGGCGTTGCCTGAACTTCAACGGCGGCGAAGCTGGCGAATGAGAGCGAACTCAGTACCGCAGCAGCGATGAGGGTTTTTACGTTTTTCATAGTGATGACCTTTAGCAGATGAATGGGTGTCGTAAGCATTAACTTAACGATCGATAAGTTAATCATAGATGTGATCTACATCACACGTCAACTTCTTTTTATAATGATCGTTATATAATTTATAAAGATGTTATTTTTCATGTGAATAGAATTGATTTATTTTTCTAATGAATACTCTGGAGCCAGAAGTGGTTTGTTTTTATAATAGAGAGACCGCTCTTTAAACAGGTACAACGGCATCATGACAACGGATACCACGAGTTGCGCGAAGAAAAGCCGTGGCCGACCAAAAGTGTTCGACAGGGAAGCTGCGCTTGATAAGGCCATGACTCTCTTCTGGCAGCACGGCTATGAAGCAACTTCGCTTGCCGATCTCGTAGAGGCTACCGGGGCGAAAGCGCCTACTCTCTATGCGGAATTCACTAACAAAGAAGGATTATTTCGCGCTGTCCTGGATCGCTACATCACTCGCTTTGCCTCAAAGCACGAAGCCCAGCTCTTTTGTGAAGAGAAAAGCGTGGAATCGGCGCTGGAAGATTACTTCACAGAAATTGCCGCCTGCTTTACCAGTACAGACACGCCGGCTGGCTGCTTTATGATTAATACGTCCGCCACCCTCGCCGCCTCCTCGCGCGATATCGCCCGCACGGTAAAATCACGCCACGCCATGCAGGAACAGACGCTCATCCAGTTTCTGCGCCAACGTCAGGAGCGCGGTGAAATTCCGGCGCACTGTAACCCGCAGGCGCTCGCGGAATATATAAACTGTATTTTACAGGGAATGTCGATCAGCGCCCGTGAAGGAGCCACCTTCGAACAACTGATGCAAATTACGCGTACGACTCTGCGCATCTGGCCTGAACTGCTCAAGCCCTGAACGACGCGGCTTCGGATAAAAAAAAGCCCCTCAGCCTGAGCGAATGAGGGGCTAACTTGCAGAGTACAGCTTTTTTATGCTTTGTTATTCAGAACCAGTTGGCCATTGCCGTCGAGGGGAATTTGCGTTCCGGGGTCTTTATCCATGCGGATTTTGCCCTGCTGATCGCCAATTTTGTAGGTCACGTCGTAGCCAAGCATCTTTTCAGATTTGTCATACACCGTCTTACAGCGTTGCTGCGTGGTAGTGTAGGTATCACTTTCCTGCATTGATCCCTGGATTTGATTGCCAGCATAACCGCCGCCCAGCGCCCCGACGACCGTCGCCACATCTTTACCACGACCGCCGCCAAATTGATGTCCAATCACGCCGCCTGCTACTGCGCCAAGCACCGAGCCGGCAATACGGTTTTCGTCCTGAACCGGTCTGCGATGCGTGACCGTGACATTACGGCACTCCTGACGCGGCGTTTTTACCGTCTCTTTAATCGGTTTAACCGATATCACCTGCGCATATTGCGGACCACGATCAAATACGTTGAGACTGGCCACTGCCGCCACACCCAGCGCAGCCGCTACGCCAATCCCTATACCCGCCAACATTGATTTATTCACGGGAGTTCCTCCTTCGTTGCTATTGGTAACAATTTTGCAACCAGTATGCGAACAAAGCCAATCGGAATGAGGATGAAAAATGCGGGATGAGGCGGTAAAGCTGAAGGATTCGGACAACTCCGAAGCGAGTGATGGAGAAACGCTCACCGGCGCGAGCAGCCGGTGAGGCGCAGAGAAATTAATGCAGTTTCAGGCGCGGACGAATGACGCGGTTAATACTGCCCACCAGCATCATCAGGCCGGTTTTAAAGTATCCATGCAGCGCTATCTGGTGCATACGGTATAGCGAGATATACACGAAGCGGGCGATACGTCCTTCAATCATCATTGAACCGCGGGTCAGGTTCCCCATCAGACTACCCACGGTAGAGAAGTTGGACAGAGAGACCAGCGATCCATGATCTTTATACTGGTAAGCTTTCAGCGGCTTGCCATTCATCTGCGCCAGAATGTTATTCATCGCGCAGGTAGCCATCTGATGCGCCGCCTGAGCGCGAGGCGGCACAAAACCTCCCTCCGGACGTGCGCAGGAAGCGCAGTCGCCAATCGCATAAATATCAGGATCGCGCGTGGTTTGCAGCGTCGGTTCCACCACCAGTTGGTTAATGCGGTTCGTTTCCAGACCACCAATCTCTTTCATAAAATCTGGCGCTTTGATACCCGCCGCCCACACCATCAGATCGGCCTGAATATATTCACCTTCTTTCGTATGCAGACCGCCTTCGTCGGCGCTGGTGACCATAGTTTGCGTCAGCACGCGAACGCCCAGTTTGGTCAGTTCATTATGCGCGGCGCTGGAGATACGCGGTGGCAACGCAGGCAGAATACGCTCGCCAGCCTCAACCAACGTCACGTTCAGCGCGTCGTTGGTCAGACCCTTATAACCATAGCTATGCAGCTGTTTTACCGCATTATGCAGTTCAGCCGACAGCTCAACCCCCGTCGCACCGCCGCCAACGATGGCGATATTGACCTTACCGTTCGCGCCCAGATTAGCCGAATACTTGAGGAACAGGTTCAGCATCTCCTGGTGAAAACGGCGCGCCTGATGCGGGTTATCGAGGAAGATACAGTGCTCTTTCACGCCCGGCGTGTTGAAATCATTAGAGGTGCTGCCCAGCGCCATCACCAGCGTGTCATACGCGATTTTGCGCTCCGGCACCAGCAGTTCGCCCTTTTCATCACGCAACTCGGCAATGGTGATGGTTTTCGCTTCGCGATCGATATCCATCACCGACCCCAGTTGGAACTGGAAACCATGATTACGCGCATGAGCCAGATAGCTCAGCGCATCCACGCCTTCGTCCAGAGAGCCAGTCGCCACTTCGTGCAGCAATGGTTTCCACAGATGGCTGTGATTTCTGTCTACCAGCGTGATTTTCGCTTTTTTCTTGCGCCCCAGTTTATGGCCTAACTGCGTCGCCATTTCCAGCCCGCCAGCGCCGCCGCCGACAATCACGATCTTTTTTAATGGTGTAGTCAACGTGACCCCCTTAAATTTATTAACCAATTGTTAATTAAACGTTATTAGTATAGCCTTTAATTAACAACAAGTTACGTTAATGAGAATAAGCTTCTGATATGAGAATAGCATGAACGGTGCATTGGTCATACCAAAATTGATGTGCATCAAGTTTTCATGCTGAAAAGATAGACAGCTTGCGAGAATTGAGCATAAAAAAACCAGCCGCAAGGCTGGTTATCCGGTCACTGATAACGCCATATTGCCGGGGGCGTTACCCCAGCGTTTTAAACGCTTTGATACGTTGCAAATGCGGCGAAATATTTTTGAATTTGTGAGTCTGTTCCTCATCCCACACAATTTCATAATACGGGTGAAGAGCTTGCGCTGAGCGTTGGCTGTCCAGCGCTTCGTCATGACGCGAGAGGATCACCAGACAACGATCGCGATTTTTTTCGCGAAAGTTGGTCACGCACTTTGTGGCGATGTCCGCATATTCTTCCGGGCGATCGATTTTCCCCTCCATGTTTTCATAGGGGAACAGGTTCGGGTTAAAAACCACCTGACGGATATCGCACAAAAAGCCAATCCGCTCCGCCCAGTAACCGCCCAGCCCCACGCCACAGATTAAAGGGCGCTCGTCCACATTCAACTGCAACATTTTGTCCACTTCTTTCAGCAGATGCTGCATATCGTGCTTAGGATGCCGCGTACTGTAGCTTACCAGCCGAACATCCGGGTCGATAAACTGTAATTGCAACACTTTTTCATGGTTGCCCGGACTATTTGAATCAAAACCGTGTAAATAAATAATCATCTGGCACCCTCACGAAAACTCGAGTTAATGACCTGCTTTTTCTTCCTGCCAGCGTTCATGTAACTGGTTGAGCTGGGCGCTGGCTGTTTTCCAGCGTGCTGAGTCCATGAGCTCCCGGCGTGAAAATGAACCTTTATGATACAAACGTGTAACACGTTCTGCTTTGATCGGCGACAGATTATCCAACACGCTGACTGCGCCTTTACGATTATTGCAGACCAGAATCATATCGCAACCCGCATCCAGCGACGCCTGAGCGCGCTCAGCATAGCTGCCCATAATCGCCGCGCCCTCCATCGACAGATCGTCGGAGAAAATGACGCCGTCAAAGCCTAACTCCTGACGCAGCACCGTTTTCAGCCAGTACGGCGAACCGCTTGCCGGGCGTGGATCGATAGCGCGGTAGATCACGTGGGCAGGCATAATCGCATCCAGTTTATTCTCGCTAATCAGCGTGCGGAACACCGACATATCTTTGCCACGGATATCCGTTTCAGGACGTGGATCGCACGGCGTCTCTTTGTGGGAGTCCGCCGTGACCGCGCCGTGGCCGGGGAAATGCTTACCGGTCGTTTTCATCCCGGCGTCATGCATGCCGTCAATAAAGCGCGTTGCCATTGCCAACGCTTTTGCGGGATCGGCATGATAGGAGCGCTCGCCAATTGCCGCGCTGATATGCCCGACGTCCAGCACTGGCGCAAAACTGATATCAATATCCATCGCGATCATTTCGCTGGCCATCAGCCACCCTGCCTCCTGCGCCAGTCGTCCCCCCTCTTCCAGCCCATGCAGCGCAAAAAAAGATTGCGCCGCGGGCAGGCGGGTAAACCCTTCACGGAAACGCTGTACGCGCCCGCCTTCCTGATCGACGGCCACCACCAGATGGTTACGCGATGCCGCCCGAATCTGGCGCACTAATTCGCGCAGCTGTTCCGGGTCATGGTAATTACGCGTGAACAGAATAAGCCCGCCAACCAGCGGATGCGCCAGTATCTCGCGCTCCTCCGCATCCAGCTCACATCCTTCGACATTCAACATTACTGGGCCCACACTGCTCTCCTTATCCTTTCATACGTAGCTGGCGCCAGGTTTCATCGGCCAGCCTGATAAATTGTTGCTCGCCGGTTTGTCGCCAGCGGTATTCGAACCACCCTGCTTTTAGCATAATGACCCAGGGGTGCCATAATCGTATCTGTCGCCATAGCTGCCGGGCGTCGATTCGCGCGCGCGCTGCATAAGCGTCTGCCAGTTGTCGGTGCTGGCGTTCATCCTCAACCCATACTGCCGCCAGCTCCAACGCAATATCGCCGTCGCCGGCATACTCCCAGTCAATCAGTCTCAACCCGGCGGACGTTAATACTATATTGTCGCCATGGACATCCATATGCAAAGGCGCGAGCCGCAGCGGGCGAGGTTCACCGTTTTTTTGCAACTGTTTGAGCCGCCGCAACCAAAACGGCGTACGCCTTGCCGGATCGCAACACGACCAGTACTGCGCCAATAGTGGCGATAGCGCGATACGCCAGCCAAAACGCGGCTGTTGATGCAAATGATACAGTAAGGCCGCCAGTTCGTCGGCATCTGGCAGAGCGGAATTTACCACACCATGCAGATATTCTACCGCCATCCAGCCCGGCGTATAAAAAAGCGCTCGCGGCGCCAGACTGGCTGGCAATTGGGATAAGGCGCGGTGATGACGTAAAAAATGGGCTGGTGGAGCGTCGGGGTCGTGATGACGGCGCAGCACGATACGGTGAGTATCGTGAGCAATAATACAGCTCCCGCCGCTTAGCCCCTGCGATGCGGCGACGGCGGGACGATACTGGGGAAAATAGCGCGACAGGATCTCGTCGCGCGTTAAGGGATTATTGTTGTTGGACCGCACCTTTACCTGACCAGATTATCTCGCCCGTTTGCACCAGCATTAACTGCATCTGTAATGCAGGCGCGTTAACGTTACCGGATGCGCTGGAGTAAAGTACATATTGCGCCCCGACATTGCGCGCAATGCCAATAGCTTTACTGCGCGTTCCCAGACTATCCTGCGGAGACAACCCTAACTGCTGTTTTGCCATCGAGAGTTGCTGTACGGAGACCAGCGTAAATTTACCGTTGTTCGCCAGCGCATTACGTAACGTTTCCGTTGCCTCGTTCGCATTTAACGACCCATTCGTCCGGTTATTCACGCTGTCGACAAGCAATACGCTTCCGGCCGTCACGCCATCAGCCTGCAACATTTTGCTGACCAGCGGTTGCATCGCGCCGTTCCAGTCATAGTGGCGCACCTTAGGCGCTGGCTGGCCCGTTTGATCTTCATGTTCGATCGGCCCCGGTTGCTGTGGAATGGTTGGCACAGACGGCACAACAGGAGGCTGTGGTGGCTGCGCGGGTTGTTCTGGCGCTGGTTTTACCTCTTCAACTGGCGCAGGTTGACGTTGCGCCATACACCCGGAGAGAAATATCGCCAGCGCAGCAATGGCAGCGTAGCGATGCATTTTTGTCATCAAAATTCACTCCTCACAAATAAAGATAAAGCCTGACCTTATGCGCCCCCAGATAATTGGCGCTGCCAAATAGCGTTACCGACGAACGCGCGGGTATGGTTACGCTACGCGGCGCCTCCAGCGGATGCATCTCCAGCCCCCGCGCGTCATACCAGTAAAACCGATAATGAACGGTTATGGGCTCTTGCCTTTCGTTATAGACGCGGGAAGAAGCTGATGGCTGGATATCAGACGCCGTCAGTTCAGGCGGCTCTGCGGTGACCCCCGCCGCCAGAACCGTGGACTCCATCACCAGCGACTGCGCGTCGCTTACCGGAATTTCAGGGTGTGACCGGCAGCCGGTAAGCAGCAGCAAGCCCAGAGAAACCGCGATGCATCCTTTGATCATATTTACAAGCCTTTATGCGCCAGCATCGGGCCTAGCGGGCGGCCGCCCAGTAGGTGCATATGGATATGATAAACTTCCTGGCCCCCATGACGGTTGGTATTCATGATTAAACGATACCCATCTTCGGCAATGCCTTCCTGTTCGGCGATTTTCGCCGCCACGGTGATCATCCGACCTAACGCCTGTTCATGTTCCGCCGTCACGTCATTGACGGTTGGGATCAGAATATTGGGAATAATCAAGATATGCGTCGGCGCCTGCGGTGAAATATCACGAAAGGCGGTGACCAGCTCATCCTGATAAACGATATCCGAAGGGATTTCACGACGAATAATTTTGCTGAATATAGTTTCTTCTGCCACGACGTTTTCCTTTTTCATAATAGCCCTTGCAGCGCACATGCTACGCCGAGCCATACTGCGAGTATAGAGTATGAGCGAGTTACCGACGCTCTTTCAACTTTAACCCACGATTTATTAAGCGAAAAATGACTACATGCTGGACTTACCGCCATATCCCCCTGCCATGACGCCTTTGTACGCTTAAAAAATATTTTTAGTTTGCCTGTTTATACCGTTTTACACATTTAATACAAATGCGTATATTTCTCATTTGTATTTTTATGCGCATTAACTAGCAAAGAATGAAAAGGTTCAACGTCATACGTCCTGAACTTACCCCAATAACAAGCAAGGATTTTCAGATGTCTTTCATTCAATACCGCCGGGACAAACACCTTCAGTCCACCGCCGCACCGTCGCTGTTAGCTATGGGTATGGCGATGGCATTTATGCCTGCCGCCTTCGCGGCTGAGGATACCGTTATTGTCGAGGGCGCGACGACCGCTGACGCCGTAAACCGCGAAGAACAGGATTACAGCGTGAAAACGACCGCTGCGGGCACCAAAATGACGATGACTCAGCGCGATATCCCGCAGTCGGTCAGTATTGTCAGCCAACAGCGTATGGAAGACCAGCAGTTGCAAACCTTGGGCGAGGTGATGACCAATACGCTGGGGATCAGCGGAAGCCAGGCTGACTCCGATCGCATCAGCTATTACTCGCGCGGGTTTGAAATTGACAACTATATGGTTGACGGTATTCCAACGTATTTTGAGTCCCGCTGGAATCTGGGCGATGCGCTAACGGATACCGCGCTGTATGAGCGCGTGGAGGTGGTTCGCGGCGCGAATGGGCTGATGACCGGAACCGGTAATCCTTCTGCCTCAATAAATATGATTCGTAAACACGCCACCAGTCGGGAGTTCAAAGGTAACGTCTCCACAGAATACGGTAGCTGGAATAAGCAGCGTTACGTCATGGATCTGCAAAGTCCGCTCACCGCAGACGGCAATGTCCGTGGGCGCATCGTGGCGGGTTATCAGAATAATGATTCCTGGCTGGACCGCTATAACAGTGAGAAAGCGTTCTTTTCCGGAATTGTCGATGCCGATCTGGGTGCAACCACTGGCCTTTCAGCCGGTTATGAATATCAAAAAATTGATGTCAATAGCCCGACCTGGGGCGGTCTGCCGCGCTGGAACACCGATGGCAGCAAAAATAGCTATGACCGCGCGCGTAGTACCGCCCCGGACTGGGCTTATAACAACAAAGAGATAAATAAATTCTTCGTCACGCTTAAGCAGCGTTTTGCCGAAAGCTGGCAGGCGACCCTGAATGCGACCCATACTGAGGTCAAATTCGACAGTAAAATGATGTATATCGATGCGTTAGTCGATAAAGAGACAGGTACGCTGGTGAGTCCTTATGGCGCAAGCTACCCCGTGGTCGGCGGTACGGGCTGGAACAGCGGCAAGCGCAAAGTAGATGCCATAGATCTCTTTGCCGATGGCGCTTATGAGCTGTTTGGCCGTCAGCACAATATGATGTTTGGCGGCAGTTATAGTAAGCAGAATAACCGCTATTTTAGCGCCTGGGCGAACGTCTTTCCGGACGACATTGGCAACTTCAGCGCCTTTAACGGTAATTTCCCCCAAACCCACTGGGCGCCACAAAATCTGGCGCAGGACGATACCACGCATATGAAATCGCTGTATGCCGCTACGCGCATTTCGCTGGCTGATCCGCTGCATCTGATTCTTGGCGCTCGTTATACCAACTGGCGTGTTGATACACTGACCTACAGCATGGAGAAAAACCATACCACGCCGTATGCCGGGCTGATTTATGATATCAACGACAACTGGTCCGCTTATGCCAGTTATACCTCTATCTTTCAGCCGCAGAATAAACGTGACAAAGCAGGTCAATATCTGGCTCCGATTACCGGTAATAACTATGAAGCGGGCCTGAAGTCCGACTGGATGAACAGCCGCCTCACCACCACGTTGTCCGTGTTCCGCATTGAGCAGAATAACGTCGCTCAGGCAACCACTATTCCCATCCCTGGCAGTAATGGGGAGTTTGCCTGGAAGTCTACTGACGGAACGGTGAGCAAAGGCGTCGAATTTGAAGTGAACGGCGCAATTACCGATAACTGGCAGATGACTTTCGGGGCTACCCGATATGTTGCCGAGGACAATGAAGGTAACGCCGTGAACCCTAATCTCCCGCGCACCAGCGTGAAGTTATTCACCCGCTATCGTCTGCCGGCGATACCGGAGCTGACGGTCGGCGGCGGTGTGAACTGGCAGAATCGGGTTTACAAAGATACCACGACGCCGTACGGCACTTTTCGCGCCGAACAGGGCAGCTATGCGCTGGTCGATCTGTTTACCCGCTATCAGGTGACGAAAAATTTCTCCGTACAGGGAAACATCAACAACCTGTTCGATAAAACCTACGACACCAATATTGATGGTTCCATTGTTTACGGCGCGCCGCGTAACGTCAGCCTCACCGCCAATTATCAGTTCTGACAGACTGTCGGAGAGCGGCATATAAAGCGCCATTAAAAAAGGCAGCCGAATGGCTGCCTTAATTCTCCCCAACATCATTACTGCTTAGCTGTTACGGATGTACTCATCCATTTCCGTTTTCAGGTTATCGGATTTCGTACCGAAAATAGCCTGAACGCCGGAACCCGCGACGACAACGCCTGCCGCGCCCAGTTTCTTCAGGCCAGCCTGATCCACTTTCGCTACATCGGCTACGCTCACGCGCAGACGCGTGATACAGGCATCCAGGTTAGTGATGTTCTCTTTACCGCCAAACGCCGCAACCAAAGCCGGCGCCATTTCGCTGGTCGCGCCCGCTTTTGCGTCATCAGTAGTGTCTTCACGACCCGGCGTTTTCAGATCCAGCGCTTTGATCAGCACGCGGAACACGGTGTAGTACACAATCGCATAACCGGCGCCAACAATCGGGAACAGCCACAATTTGCTGCTGTTACCGGACAGCACGATAAAGTCGATCAGACCGTGGGAGAACGACGTACCGTCACGCATCCCCAGCAGAATACAGATCGGGAATGCCAGACCTGCCAGAATCGCGTGAATAATGTACAGGATCGGCGCCACGAACATGAAGGAGAACTCGATAGGCTCGGTAATACCCGTCAAAAACGAGGTCAGCGCGGCGGAAATCATGATACCGCCCACTTTTGCGCGGTTTTCCGGTTTAGCAGAGTGCCAGATAGCAATGGCCGCAGCCGGCAGACCGTACATTTTGAACAGGAAGCCGCCAGACAACATACCCGCCGTCGGGTCGCCCGCCATATAGCGCGGAATGTCGCCGTGGAATACCTGACCCGCTGCGTTGGTGTATTCGCCGATCTGCATCTGGAAAGGAACGTTCCAGATATGATGCAGACCAAACGGCACCAGGCAACGCTCGATGAAACCGTAAATGCCAAACGCGACAACCGGGTTCTGATAAGCCGCCCACTGCGAGAACGCCTGGATAGCCGTACCGATTGGCGGCCATACGAAAGACAGCACCACACCGGTAAAAATAGCGGCCAGACCCGAAATGATCGGCACGAAGCGTTTGCCCGCAAAGAAGCCCAGATACTCAGGCAGTTTGATACGGTAGAAGCGGTTAAACATATACGCTGCGATCGCACCGGAGATAATCCCCCCGAGAACACCCGTATCAGCAAGGTGTTTAGCGGCGATCTCTTCAGCAGGTAAATGCAGAACCAGCGGCGCAACCACAGCCATGGTTTTCACCATGATGCCATACGCTACTACCGCCGCCAGAGCCGAAACGCCGTCGTTGTTGGTAAAGCCCAACGCCACGCCGATAGCGAAAATCAGCGGCATATTGGCAAAAACAGATCCGCCCGCTTCTGCCATAACGTGCGATACAACGGCTGGCAGCCAGCTGAAGTTAGCGGAACCGACACCCAGCAGGATACCTGCGATAGGGAGTACGGATACCGGCAGCATCAGCGATTTACCGACCTTTTGCAGGTTAGCAAATGCATTCTTAAACATAATTGAGAGTGCTCCTGAGTATTTGTGCTTTTCTACGTTCTCACGCATTGGCGAGGGGGGAGAACCCCGCCGTGGACAGGACATCTAAGTGCCCTTTTATTTATTACACAGAGTAAAATAAATACGTCTGATTTTGTTTGACGGCTATCACGTTTCAGCGCCAGATAGCCTAAAAAGTATCACATTCTGCCAAAATGAGTTTCCGAATGTTTCCATAAGCTCGCTCACCGCCCCTTTTGTGGCGGTGAACTTTACGCGCTTTGCTTATTAATTACGAGCTTTAAAAAAACTCGTTTAACGGATTGATGACAGGCGAGACGCGTCAATATGGAACAGGCGAGCAAAGTTATCGGTGGTGATCTGCGCCAGTTCTTCAACGGCAACCCCTTTCAATACCGCCATATATTCTGCGACGTCGCGTACCATCGCAGGCTGGTTCTCTTTACCGCGATGCGGCACCGGCGCCAGATAAGGAGAATCGGTCTCGACTAATAACCGATCCAGCGGCACATAGCGCGCCGCATCACGCAACTGTTCAGCGTTACGGAACGTTACGATGCCGGAAAAAGAGATATAAAACCCCAGATCCAGCAATTTGCCGGCCGTTTCTCTGTCTTCTGTAAAACAGTGTAGTACGCCGCCGCAATCCGTCACTTTTTCTTCGCGCAGGATAGCCAGCGTATCGGCACGCGCGTCGCGAGTATGGACAATCACCGGTTTATGCAATTCGCGGCCAATCTGGATATGATGAATAAAAGACGCCTGCTGGCGGATTTTGGTCTCAGGCGTGTAAAAATAATCAAGCCCGGTCTCGCCCATCGCCACCACATCGTCTTCTGCAGCAAGGAGGCGCAGTTCTTCTACGTCATACGCTTCATCCTGATTTAACGGATGCACGCCGCAGGAAAAGACCACATTATCGCGCTTGCCCACCAGCTCGCGCATATGGCGATACCCCGGCAGCGTCGTCGCCACCGCTAAACAGAACTTCACATCGCGCGCGGCGGCTTTCGCCAGCACATCGTCCACGTCCTTATGCAAAGATTGATAATCCAGACCATCAAGATGGCAGTGTGAGTCGACTAAAAACATAATGTCTCTCTCAAAGATGAGGAACAGGCAACAAGGTGCCTGGTTGCAGGTAATGCTCGATGCGGAGAATGAGATCGGTTAATACCAGTTCGCGGTTTAATCCGGTCACATGAAGTAATTGATCACGACAATGGCAAACATCGTTCAGGATTGCCTGAATACGCGCCGGGGATAGCGGCCCCGCCAGCGCGGCAACAACCGCGTCCGCATCAACGTTTGTCAGGTACGACGCGCCGTGCTGACGTTTAAGAGCATCAACCAGCAGCGTCGCCAGCCAGTGCAGGCGCGCCGGGGCTTGCTCATGATTGAGCGCCGTTAATAACGCATACCAGTCGCCCGTATGTAAACTGTCCATTAACGCCTGACACAGCGCCTCACGCTGCGCCCAACGTTCAGACTGCAACAGCGCCAGCGCGGCGCCGGGCGACCCCGCATTCAGGCGTAGCGCCGTGAGCAATGCTTCTTGTGACGCCGTCACTTCTCGCGACAGCCATGACATCGCATACGATTCGGACGGCGGCGCCAGATGATGCAGCCGGCAGCGGCTGCGTAATGTCGCCAACAGACGAGCAGGCTCCGGGCTGGCAAGGAAAAACCAGGTTTGCTCCGGCGGCTCTTCCAGCGTTTTGAGCAACGCATTGGCGGCGGCGTCGGTTAATAGCGCCGCATCCGCAATCCACACCACCTTCGCGCCGCCCAGACGGGAGTGCTCGTACAATTTCTCGCTGACCTCGCGTACCGCATCTACGCCGAGGCTGCTTTTGCCTTTATCCGGCGTCAGCGTGTAATAGTCCGGATGCGTGCCAGCCTGCATAAGCTGACAGCCACGGCAATGCCCACAGCTTTTGTGGCCCTCAGGCTGCTGGCATAACAGATAACGGCTCAGCGCATAGCACAGCGCCTCGTCGCCCATGCCAGGTAAGGCCTGAATCAGTAGCGCATGGTGCCCACGTCCCGCCTGGTAACTTTCTACCAGTTTTTCATAGGCGGGCCGTAACCATGGATACCATTTCATGCCGCTTGCTCCTGCACCCACTTCGTCACCGTGGCGCGAATGTCGCGCATGACGGCATCCAGCGGCTGGGTCGCGTCAATGGTGCGGATACGCGAGTCTTGCGCCGCCAGTTCCAGATAGCGCGCGCGAGTCCGGTTAAAGAAATCAAAAGATTCCTGCTCAATGCGATCCAAATCGCCGCGCGCTCTGGCGCGTTTTAGCCCGACTTCCGGCGTGACATCCAGATACAGCGTCAGGTCAGGGCGAAAATCGCCCAGCACGGCATCGCGTAGTGTCGTCAGCATGGTTTGATCAATGCCGCGCCCTCCCCCCTGATACGCCTGGGTCGAGAGATCGTGTCGATCGCCGATCACCCATACGCCTTGCGCCAGCGCGGGTTTGATTACCGTTTCGACGAGCTGTACGCGAGCGGCATAAAACATCAGCACTTCCGCTTTATCGGTAATCACTTCGTCGCCTACCGATCGAATATCCAGCACCAGACTTCTCAGTTTTTCGGCAAGCTGCGTACCGCCCGGCTCACGGGTAAAAATCATGTTACGAATACCCAGTTGCTCAAGGGTCTCCACCACCACGTCGCGCGCAGTGGTTTTTCCGGCGCCTTCCAGGCCCTCGATGACGATATAATTACTGCCCATTTTTTTCCTTAAGCACTTTCAGGTACTCCTGCACTGACCGATTATGGCTGGCAAGATTGGTGTTAAATGTGTGACCGCCTTTACCGTCGGCCACAAAATAGAGATACGGCGTTTTCGCCGGATGCGCCGCCGCCTGCAATGACGCTTCGCTGGGCGATGCAATCGGTCCTGGCGGCAGCCCGGTTATGGTATACGTGTTATAAGCCGTCGGCTTTTCCAGATCCGCACGCGACAAGTTACCATTATAACTCGTCCCCATCCCGTAAATCACGGTGGGATCGGTCTGAAGGCGCATACCGATTCTCAGGCGATTAATAAAGACTGAAGCCACCTGATCGCGTTCGCTGGCGACAGCCGTCTCTTTTTCAATAATCGAGGCCATTGTCACCAGTTGGTTCTGATCTTTATAAGGCAGCCCCTCGGCCCGGCCTTTCCAGACAGTATCGACAGCTTTCACCATCTTTTGGTGCGCTCGCTTGAGAATAGCGACATCGCTGGTGTTGGCGGTATACATCCAGGTATCGGGCCAGAACCACCCTTCTACCCATTCCGGGTGCGCAAGCTTTAATGCCTGAGCGACAGTGGCGTAGTCATCATCCGGCAATGTATGGCGAATATACGGCGCCTCTCGTAGCTGTTTCAGGTAATCGCTAAGGCGCATCCCTTCCACAAACCGCAACGGGAATTGCGCTTCTTTGCCGCTCTCCAGCAACTCAAGCATCTCCCGTACGGTCATCCCCGGCGTAAAACGGTAAGTTCCCGCTTTAAAGTGCGATAACTCAGGCTCCACGCGCAGCAGCCACTGAAATACCCGGGGGCGATTAATGATTTTTTCATCATAAAGCTGGTCGCCAAGCGCCAGCCGCCCCGTTCCCGCCTTGAGCGTAAAGATAGTCTCGTCTTTAATAAGTAACGTGCTGTTCGCCAGATGGCGAACTTTCCACATCCCCACGCCCGCGGCAATACCCAGCACAACCAACAGCAGAAGGAAAACGCCTGACAATTTTTTCATAACTAATTCGGATGCTCACAAAATGGGGCTAAAAATTGAAACAGTGTTCGCGAAGAATACGACGTCCCGTGATAGGCGCGTATGGGAATAATCGGCATTAGCGCGTTGCAGATGATAACCTCATCCGCCTGCCTGACCGCCTCCTCTCTCGCCTGAACTTCAAGGACCTGGAAAGGAGATTGCGCCAGTTGGCGTAAACAAAATTGTCGCATAATGCCGTTCACCCCGGCCTGATCCAGACGCGGCGTAAAAACAATGTCGCCTGTACGCCAGAACAAATTAGCCGCACAGCATTCCGTAACCCATCCCTCGCTGTCAAGAACCAGCGCCTCATCGGCGTCCGTCTGCTCAAGATGAGAGCGAATCAACACCTGTTCGAGGCGGTTCAGATGTTTTAATCCGGCAAGATAAGGATTGCGCCCAAGCGGTATGGGACTAAGGGTAAGAGTGATGCCCTCGTCTTTCCAGCGGGCGTAGTGGGCAGGGTAAGGCGACACGCTAAGAATCCGTGTGGGTAATTGACAACTGGCGGCGCTGTAACCGCGTCCGCCTGCGCCGCGGGTAATCATCACTTTCAGCACGCCTTCCCGATGCGGTTGTGCCAGGCAGCGCATCTCTTTTACTAATACATCCCAATCGTTAAAGGGGATCGCCAAACGAGAGCACGTTTCTTCCAGGCGAGCCAGATGACGGGAAAACAAGGCAATCTCCCCCGCCGCGATCCGCGCAGTGGTAAAGCAACCGTCTCCGAACTGCACCCCCCGGTCATTCACCGCGAGTCGTTCAGTGGATTGGCCGTTAATCAGATACATTCATCCTCCAGATAACCGCCCATCAGAGTGTCAGGGGAATGGCCTGCGCGCAAGGACTTTGCCAGCAAGATAACACGTTATTTATCAGGTTTTCCTTATTTTAATAAGAAAAGGCATATTTATGTCAACCATAACAAATAAATTATAGCAATAATATTAATCACAGCACCTTAAATGACGAAATTAATTTATTTAGCGAATATATTTAGCAAAACAAAAAGCATTAATTAGATATTATTTATAGTCATAACTTTCACATATGGTCAAAATGTAATTGGGTATCGTCTGACGTTACCCTATCATATTTAATACTGCAATTAGAAAGTCATAATTAATATATTTATTACTCAAAGCCTATTTATCGTGCGCTGAGTAATATCTACGTATCGAGTCGACCATGAAAGGACATTTTTAATGAAAGGAAAATTTGCCGCTGCCGTATTATTCACCGCAATGGGGCTTGCTTCGACTGCAATGGCTCAGGATGGCCAGGTTAATTTTACCGGCAAAATCATCGAAGCAGGTTGCAAAATTAACGGCAGTGTTACCAGCTCTCAGGATGTCAAGCTGGGCGAGGTCTCTAAAACAGCGTTTACCGCCGCTGGCTCAACGGCAGCAACCACCAAGTTTTCATTGGTATTAACCGCCTGCCCTGCAGATCTGCTGGGGAAACCGGTTTCCGTAAAATATGACGGTATGCCGGACACCCTGAATAACGACTATCTGCAAATTACCGGTTACGGTACTACCGGCGTCGCTAAAGGTGTCGCTATCCAGTTGTTGAATAGCGATACCAGCGAACTGCCGCTGGGTACTGAGTCTAAATCCGTTACCATTGCCTCCGATGCGGCAGAAGAAACGAACCTCGACTTTTTCGCCCGTTATATCGCGACAGAAGATAGCGTATCAGGCGGCGATGCCAACGGCGTCGTTAACTTTACCCTGACCTACAACTAATCGCGCGGAATTTATTCTCTCGTTTTAGTAAACCAATAAAGCCGGATGGACCCGGCTTTGCTTTGGAGATACTCCATGAATAAATATAGTTTACTCACTGCCGCCACGCTTATATTCACTACGGCAACCGTACAGGCCGGTGTTATTATCGGCGGAACCCGTATTATTTATAACGGCGATAAAAAAGAAACGTCGATTAGCGTTAAAAATCCGGACCAATCTTCTTATCTCATTCAGTCATGGAGTGACGCCGGGGAAAAAAGCAGCGATAAATCGCCGTTTATGGTCACGCCGCCGCTTTTTCGTTTAGGCGCAGGGCAGGAAAATAATCTGCGAATTCTCCGTACTGGCGGCAATCTGCCGGAAGATCGTGAGTCCCTCTACTGGATGAATATTAAGTCGATCCCATCGACGACGGAAAAGCAGGATAACGTTAACACTCTGCAAATTGCGGTGAAAACCCGCATTAAATTAATTTACCGTCCGCAGGCGTTGACGGAGCAACCGGAAAACGTCACCGCGAAGCTGACCTGGCAGCACAGCGGTAACCGTCTTACCGTGACCAATCCCACAGCCTACTATATGAACTTCAGCACGGTGAAGATAGGAACCAGCACCGTGAAAGACGCTACCTATGTCGCGCCGATGAGTTCCGCCAGCTTTACCGCGCCCGCCGAAGCCAGCGGCGACGTAACCTGGACACTTATTAACGATTTCGGCTCTATCGGGTCTGAACACCACACACGCCTGTAAGACCACACCGAAAGGATATCGGGATGAATGCAGACGCATACAAAAAAATAATGACGCTCAGTCGAATCGCCTGCTTTATCGCCCTGCAGTGCGCACTGCCAGCCGGTAACACTGCGTTTGCCCGCGAATATTTTAACCCAGCGCTGCTGGGGATCGACGGGCCGGGAAAAGAGCTTACCGATCTTTCCGCTTTTGAAGAAGGCATAGGCCAAATGCCTGGCACCTATCGCGTTGACGTCATTGTGAATAAATCGTCCGCTGGCGTGCATGACGTTAATTTTGTTATGCAAAATGATACGGCAGGCAACACCACTCTGCAGCCCTGCTTCAGCGTTGACTCGCTGCGCGAGTTCGGTATTCGTACCGACGCGTTTCCAAATCTTGCTGGTCACGGCGACTGCGCTAACCTGGCGGCGATCCCGCAGGCCAGCGCCGAGTTCGCCTTTGAACGCCAGCAGCTACGGCTGTCTATTCCGCAGGCCGCCGTAGACAGCCATGCCCGCGGCTACGTCGCCCCGGAACGGCTCGATGAGGGCATTAACGCCCTGCTGCTCAACTATAGCTTTTCCGGCGCCAACACCGAAGCGCGCCGCGGCGATATGACCGACTCCGACAGCTATTATCTGAGCCTGCGTCCGGGCCTGAATATTGGCCCCTGGCGCATTCGCAACTACAGCACCTGGAATCGCAACGTCAACGGCGATAGCGCCGATGAAAGCTGGGATTCGCTCTACACCTACGCCCAACGCAATATTATCGCGCTGAAAAGTCAGCTAACATTCGGCGACAGCACCGCGCCCTCCGAGCTGTTTGATAGTGTGCCGTTCCGCGGCGCACAGCTGGCCTCCGACGATGATATGTTGCCCGATAGCCTGCGTGGCTACGCGCCGGTGGTGCGCGGCATCGCCCGTACTAACGCGCAGGTAATTATCAAACAGAATGGTTACACCATTTATCAAAGCTATGTTTCGCCGGGCGCATTTGAGATTACCGATATGTACCCAACCGGCAGCAGCGGCGATCTTGACGTCACAATTAAAGAGGCCGACGGTAGCGAACAGCATCAGACGGTGGCCTTCGCCTCTCTGCCTATTCTGCAGCGCGAAGGGCGGCTGAAGTACAGCGTGACCAGCGGCCAGTATCGCTCCTATGAGAGCGATATTGACAAAAAAATGTTTACCCAGGCCACCCTGATTTATGGCCTGCCAGCCGGGTTTACGGTATATGGCGGGGGCCAGTTCTCACAGCACTACAAGTCCCTGCTCACCGGGCTTGGAAAAAACCTCGGCGAGTTGGGTGCCGTCTCGGTGGATGGCACTCAGGCATGGTCAACGCAAAAAGATCAGGATAAAGAGAGCGGCCAGTCCTGGCGCATCCGTTACAGTAAAAATATTCTCGAAACCGGCACCAATATATCCATTTCCGGTTATAGGTATTCAACATCAGGTTATTACACTCTCCCGGAAGTACTGGATACCTGGCGTGACGACGAGTCGCAAAATAATAACGACCGCCGCCGCAACCGTGCTGAACTTCAGCTTAACCAGAGTATCGGGGCGAGTCTGGGGTCACTGTCGCTCAATGCTATTAGCGAAGATTACTGGAACAGTGACCGGAAGATGCGCTCTCTCGGTGTGGGTTACAGTAATAGCTGGGGCGGCGTGACGTACAACATCAATTACAGCTATAACCGCAATACCACCGACAGTGACGATAGCGACAAAATCTACGATGAAGATCAGGTCTTCTCACTGAGCATAAACATCCCGCTCGACCGCTGGTTAAGTCACAGTTACGCCACTTACAACCTGAATACCAGCAAACGGGGCAATACCAACCATACCGTCGGGCTAAACGGGTCAGCATTAGAAGACAATAACCTGAACTGGAGTCTCCAGCAGAGCGAAACGAATCACGGCGAAGGGAATGGCGGTTACGCCAGCCTCGATTATCAGGGGACCTACGCACGAATGAATGGTGCCTACAGCTATGACAACGACCAGAAACGCGTTAACTACGGCATGGAAGGCGGCATTGTCGCCCACGCGCATGGTGTCACGCTCAGCCAGTCGTTGGGCGAAACCTCAGCACTGGTAGAAGCCCCCGGGGCGAATGGCGTTACGATAAGCAACCAGACGGGTGTAAAAACCGACTTCCGCGGTTACACCGTGGTGCCTTACGTGACGCCGTACCGTGAAACCGCCGTCTCACTGGATACCGAAACGCTGCCTGATGGTGCTGACGTCGACCTGACCAGCCAGATGATTACCCCCACGCGCGGCGCAATTGTACGCGCACATTTTGATACCCGTATCGGTAAAAGGGTACTCATGAATTTGTCACGTACCCCTACGGAGATAGTGCCATTTGGAGCGCTGGCAACGATAGAGGGTCAACCTGCGGATAAGAGCTTCATCGTGGGTGACCACGGGCAAGTCTATCTTACCGGTGCGCCCGAACGCGGAACCTTAAAGGTAACGTGGGGCCGTACAGCGAATGACACCTGTCACGTAACATTCAATTTAACAGAATTGAATGCGACTGATGGTGTGATGGAAACGCAAGAATCTTGTCGTTAATAACGATGACCATAATCGTCATAAGGAAAACGTATTCGTGAAAAAAACAGTCGGCCTTGCGTTGTTAATATCTGTGTGCCCGTTGATAACGTCCGTTGATGCTCTTGCAGGTATCATAAATACAAGCAGTGCGAATACATCAACTTTACCTTATAAATTCAGCTCCTTTACTATGCCGAGTTCGGCCGGGGGGACAACCTGGTTTGACGACTGGGGGGAACACTGGAAATTGCCAATAATAGCTAGCAGCCAAAAAGGTTATATTGATTTTACTGTGAATGGCGAACCGACAGGGGGAACGACTACTAATGACGCAACGGTGTATAAAACCAATAACCCGGGTGTAGGCATTGCCTATCAAATGACTTACACCCCAGCGGGCGTAGTAACCCCGGATAAAGATTATACGGCTCCATTTCGTTTAGACGTCGATAGTAATGTCAACGCATCCGGCGACCTAATTATTCGCTACATGCTGGTGCGTTTAACGGATGAACTACCGGCGGGCCCCATTACTGAGGTGCCAAGCGTTACTGTTTCTTATCATAACCCAGCGGATAGCGGATATGGAGATGTGACTTTCGTGGCCCGTTCTGGTGTGGCTAGTCAGCCAAAGTATACGGCTTGTGGAATTAACGCACCAACAGAAATTAAACTCAACCCACTTTATGGGAATAGCCTAAAAACGGGCGCACAAAATAGTATTCAGGCGCCGACGATAACGCTCACAAACTGCCCGGGGGCCATCAATGGTATCTCTTATAATTTTTCCGCAGTCTATGGAGCCCACGACGAAGCCAATGGGGTTCTTAATACTGTGACGGGTGATACCTACGCGAAAAATGTTTATGTGCAGATACAGAATACCGATGGTACGCCTCATACAATTAATTCAGCGATCGCGCTCCAGAATTATAACGGCTCCGGGGATTATGTGTTGCCTGACTTTAAAGTGTCTTATTTTATAGATGATGCTGAAAGCGTAACTGCGGGTAATGTCAAAACAGCCATTGAGCTTAAAGTTACTTACAACTAATAGGGATTATATATGATTGTTACAAACAGGAAAAAGACAGTGGCATTCATCATTGCGCTTGGTTGGTTATTTTCCTCATCCAGTCAGGCTGTCAATATTGATATTAGCGGTACCGTTATCGCCTCACCTTGTGTGGTTAACGGCGGCGATGAGTCTCTCGCTATTAATCTGGGGACCGGGATTCAGGCCAATACTCTAGAAACAAGTGGCAGCACTACCCCATGGGTTGAAAAGACATTGACGCTCACCGATTGCCCGGCCTCCACCACCTCATTTAGCGTAGCCTTTGCTGGCACCGCCGACACGGATACAGACTTCTACAAAAATACCGGCACTGCCACCAACCTGAAGCTTGAGTTAACGGATGACAAAAGCGAGCACGCCTATAAAAATGGCGCTGCTCTGAAGGACATCGCAATCCCATCCGACACGCATGCCTATGACCTGAAACTGCGCTCCCGTGCAGTGGCAACAGGCCTCGTGATGCCAGGCACCATCGAGGGCCAAGTACAGGCAACCTTCACCTACCAGTAATCCAGGACGGGACAATGGCGCAACAGATAAATAAACTGCTCCCCGCGTTGGCCTGTCTATGGGCGGTAAGCAGTATTTATTCCGTGCAGGCAACCGATATTAACCTGAGCGGTATAGTAATTGCTTCTGCCTGCATCGTGGATACGGGCACAAAGGAACAGACGGTCACGTTCCAGCAGGCACGCGCCGTTGATTACCTGAAGGTGGGCGATACCAGTGAGTGGCAGGATTTTGAACTGACCCTCTCCTCCTGCCCGCCATCAACTACTCAGGTGACTGCCCTGTTCAGCGGTGATGCCGACACTGACGATGCCACCAAATTCGCTAACAGCCAGGGCAGCGCTACCGGTATGGCACTGGAAATTATGACCCGCGATCATCAGACGGAAATCTCACCGGCGGATACGCTGGCCGTGAAAGTGAACGGCAATGACCACCGGGCCGTTTTCCCGCTCTCTGCGCGCATGTACACACCGACGGGTCGCGTAACGCCAGGGGAATTCAAGACTGTCGTTCAACTGAACTTTACGTACCAGTAGCCTTCAGATCAAGAATACATAAAAAAGCGGAGCGCCAGGCGCTCCGCTTTTTTATTCATAACAGTACTGACTAGATACGTTTGAAAATCAACGAACCGTTAGTACCGCCAAAGCCAAAGGAGTTACACAGAGCGTACTCCAGATCGCTGACCTGGCGCGCTTCATGCGGCACGAAGTCCAGATCGCAACCTTCATCCGGGTTATCCAGATTAATGGTTGGCGGAATGGCCTGATCGCGTAGCGCCAGAATAGAGAAAATAGACTCTACTGCGCCTGCGGCGCCCAACAGATGGCCGGTCATCGATTTGGTCGAGCTCACCATCACTCGGCTTGCAGCATCGCCAAAGACTGACTTAACCGCCTGCGTCTCAGCTTTGTCGCCGGCAGGCGTCGACGTGCCGTGCGCGTTGACGTAGCCAATCTGAGCAGGCTCAATCGCGGCATCACGCAACGCGTTAACCATCGCCAGCGCAGCGCCTGCGCCATTTTCCGGCGGCGACGTCATATGGTAAGCATCGCTGCTCATACCAAAGCCGACGATTTCAGCATAGATTTTCGCACCACGCGCTTTCGCATGTTCGTACTCTTCAAGCACCAACATACCGGCACCGTCGCCCAGTACAAAACCATCGCGTTCTTTATCCCACGGACGGCTTGCCGCCTGTGGGTTATCGTTGCGGGTCGACAGCGCGCGCGCTGCGCCAAAACCACCTACACCCAGCGGCGTACTGGCTTTTTCTGCGCCACCTGCCACCATCGCGTCCGCATCGCCATAGGCGATGATACGCGCGGCATGGCCGATGTTATGCACGCCTGAAGTACAGGCAGTCGCAATAGAGATGCTTGGCCCACGCAGGCCATACATGATAGTCAGATGGCCTGCTACCATGTTAACAATCGTCGACGGGACAAAGAACGGGCTAATCTTACGCGGTCCACCTTTTACCAGCGAACTGTGGTTTTCTTCGATCAGACCGAGACCACCGATACCGGAGCCGATAGCGGCGCCAATACGGCTTGCGTTCTCTTCCGTCACTTCAAGGCCAGAATCCTGCATGGCCTGTACGCCAGCGACAATTCCATATTGAATGAAGGCATCCATCTTGCGCTGTTCTTTGCGCGAGATAATGTCATCACAGTTAAAATCCTTTACTAAGCCAGCAAATTTCGTTGCATAGGCGCTAGTATCGAAATGGTCGATCAGGCTGATGCCACTCTGACCGGCAAGGAGAGCTTTCCAGGTAGACTCTACGGTATTGCCGACAGGAGACAACATGCCCAGTCCGGTCACAACTACACGACGCTTAGACACGGTTGTCCTCCAGGGAGGGAAAATGATTCTAGTGGGACAAAAAGATAAAACTCAGGCGGTCGAATGACCGCCTGGAGATGTTCACTTACGCCTGGTGGCCGTTGATGTAATCAATGGCAGCCTGAACGGTGGTGATTTTCTCAGCTTCTTCGTCCGGAATCTCAGTATCAAACTCTTCTTCCAGAGCCATTACCAGCTCAACGGTGTCAAGAGAATCTGCGCCCAGGTCTTCAACGAAAGAAGCATTGTTGGTTACTTCTTCCTGCTTAACGCCCAGCTGTTCGCCGATAATTTTCTTAACGCGTTCTTCGATAGTGCTCATACTCTTAAATTTCCTATCAAAACTCGCTTTCGCGATGGTTTTCGTAGTGTATAAAATGTTGAAAAATTTGCAACTAAATCCCGGCAGGTCTTACCACGATTTTACGTTATTTTGCGGCCTTTCGCCCTAATAACGCAAATATTTTTCAATCGTGATTAAACCATGTACATTCCGCCGTTGACGTGCAGAGTCTCACCAGTGATGTAACTCGCTTCGTCAGAGGCTAAAAATGCAACCGCACTGGCGATTTCCTGAGCGCCGCCGAGGCGACCCGCAGGCACCTGCGCCAGGATACCCGCACGCTGATCGTCAGACAGCGCACGCGTCATGTCCGTTTCAATAAAACCCGGAGCCACAACATTGACAGTAATACCACGGGACGCAACTTCACGCGCCAGTGATTTACTGAAACCGATCAGGCCCGCTTTCGCCGCAGCGTAGTTTGCCTGACCTGCATTTCCCATGGTACCAACCACAGAACCAATAGTGATAATGCGACCACAACGCTTTTTCATCATAGCGCGCATTACCGCTTTTGACAGGCGGAAAACGGATGATAAATTGGTTTCGATAATATCGTTCCACTCATCATCTTTCATTCGCATCAACAGATTATCACGAGTGATACCGGCATTATTAACCAGGATATCCACTTCACCAAATTCTGCGCGAATATTTTCCAGAACAGATTCAATAGATGCAGGATCGGTCACATTCAACATCAAACCTTTCCCGTTAGCACCTAAATAGTCGCTAATGTTCTTCGCACCATTTTCACTGGTCGCAGTCCCGATAACTTTCGCGCCGCGGGCAACGAGAGTCTCTGCAATTGCGCGGCCTATGCCACGGCTTGCACCAGTCACCAGCGCAATCTTTCCTTCAAAGCTCATGGTTTTCCTCTTTTATTGCGTAAGTGCCGCAGACAGCGCCGCCGGCTCGTTCAGCGCCGACGCTGTCAGGGTGTCGACAATACGTTTCGTCAGACCAGTGAGGACTTTACCTGGACCCACTTCATAAAGATGTTCAACGCCCTGCGCCGCGATAAATTCCACGCTCTTCGTCCACTGTACCGGATTGTACAACTGGCGAACCAGCGCATCGCGGATAGCGGCGGCATCGGTTTCACATTTCACGTCAACGTTGTTTACTACCGGCACCGTTGGCGCGCTAAAGGTAATTTTGGCTAATTCAACCACCAGCTTATCTGCCGCTGGTTTCATCAGCGCGCAGTGCGACGGTACGCTCACCGGCAGCGGCAGCGCGCGTTTCGCGCCAGCGGCTTTACAGGCTGCGCCCGCGCGTTCTACTGCCTCTTTATGCCCGGCGATAACCACCTGTCCCGGCGAGTTAAAGTTAACCGGCGAAACAACCTGCCCTTCGGCAGATTCTTCACAGGCTTTAGCAATAGAGGCATCATCCAGACCGATGATCGCAGACATGCCGCCAGTACCTTCCGGAACCGCTTCCTGCATGAATTTACCGCGCATTTCCACCAGACGAACGGCATCAGCAAAGTTGATGACGCCAGCGCAAACCAGCGCGGAATATTCGCCCAGGCTGTGACCTGCCATTAACGCAGGCATTTTACCGCCCTGCTGCTGCCAAACGCGCCAAAGCGCGACGGAAGCGGTTAATAACGCCGGCTGCGTCTGCCAGGTTTTATTCAATTCTTCCGCTGGACCTTGCTGGGTGAGCGCCCACAGATCATATCCCAGAGCCGCAGAAGCTTCAGCAAACGTTTCTTCTACGATAGGGTAATTTGCCGCCATCTCGGCCAACATCCCAACGCTCTGAGAACCCTGACCGGGGAACACAAATGCAAATTGCGTCATGTTTAAATCCTTATACTAGAAACGAATCAGCGCGGAGCCCCAGGTGAATCCACCCCCGAAGGCTTCAAGCAATACCAGCTGACCGGCTTTAATTCGCCCGTCACGCACGGCTTCATCCAGCGCGCACGGCACAGAAGCCGCGGAGGTATTGCCGTGCCTGTCCAGCGTGACGACGACATTGTCCATCGACATGCCGAGTTTTTTCGCTGTCGCGCTAATGATACGCAGGTTAGCCTGATGCGGCACCAGCCAATCGAGTTCTGAGCGATCCAGGTTATTAGCCGCCAGCGTCTCATCGACAATATGCGCCAGTTCAGTGACCGCCACTTTAAAGACTTCATTACCCGCCATCGTCAGGTAAATCGGGTTATCCGGATTTACGCGATCGGCATTCGGCAGGGTCAGTAATTCACCGTAACGGCCATCGGCATGAAGATGAGTGGAGATAATACCCGGTTCTTCAGAAGCGCTCAGTACGGCCGCGCCTGCGCCATCGCCGAAAATAATGATCGTACCGCGATCGCCAGGATCGCAAGTGCGGGCTAATACATCGGAACCGACCACCAGCGCGTGTTTAACCGCGCCGGATTTAACGTACTGGTCGGCGATGCTTAACGCGTAGGTGAAACCTGCGCACGCTGCCGCGACATCAAACGCCGGGCAACCTTTAATACCGAGCATACTTTGAATCTGACATGCCGCGCTTGGAAATGCATGCGTTGCTGATGTGGTAGCCACCACAATCAAGCCAATTTGGTCTTTATCGATCCCCGCCATCTCAATCGCGCGATTCGCAGCGGTAAAGCCCATCGTCGCGACAGTTTCATTCGGCGCGGCGATATGGCGTTCACGAATACCTGTACGAGTGACAATCCACTCGTCAGAGGTCTCAACCATTTTTTCCAGATCGGCGTTAGTCCGCACTTGTTCGGGCAGATAGCTGCCAGTACCAATAATCTTCGTATACATGTACGCTCAGTCACTTTTCGGTTATATACCGTTACCTGTAAACGTCTGGCACGCTGGCGGCGCCGGGGAGACAGCGATATTATCTGTGCGCCCGCAGGTTTACGCCTTTGCCATCGTCCAGCGGTTCAAATCCGGCTGGGTATACAGATTCCAGGCGAGCGGCAATTCGCTGAGGAACTTGTCGCTGCACCGCCTGCACTGCCTGTTCAATCGCGACTGCAAATGCTCGCTGATTGGCCGCACCATGACTTTTTATCACCGTGCCGCGCAATCCTAACAGACAGGCGCCATTATACTGGTCGGGGTTGAGGTGACTGAATCGCCTCGTCAGGCTTTTTTGTAACCAACGTTTTAATAACAGCAGCCACCACGACCGTTTTTTCCCTTCGCCCTGTGATTTCAGCAGTGAAAGGAACATTCTGACAACCCCCTCCATCGTTTTAAGTGTGACATTGCCTGTAAAGCCGTCACACACCAGTACATCGGTTTTTCCCGTCAGTAACTCATTCGCCTCAAGGTAGCCGATGTAATTGATGGTTGGAACTGTTTTTAACATTAAAGAGGCTTCACGAATACTGTCGAGGCCTTTGGTTTCTTCTTCCCCGATATTGAGTAGCGCCACGCGGGGATTTTTGATCCCGACGACCTCTTCCGCCAAAACGGCGCCCATCACGGCAAACTGCACCAGCATGGTACTGTCGCAGTCGACGTTGGCCCCCAAATCAAGCACTACCGTTTTGCCCTTTTGCTGGTGCGGTAATACCGTCACCAACGCCGGACGCTCAATCCCCTCAAGAGGCTTGAGCAATAATTTCGCCAGCCCCATCAGCGCCCCGGTATTACCGGCGCTAACGCAAGCTTCGGCTCGGCCTTCTTTCACAAGCTCCAGGGCCACACGCATGGATGTCCCGCGACTGGCGCGGATCGCCTGCGAAGGCCGGGCATCACTGGCAATAACTGACTGTGCAGGGATAATCTGCAGACGCGAACGTTGTTCAAAGTCAGCTTTGGCAAGTAATGGCGTGATAATATCGGGATTCCCGACTAAAAGAAGAGTGAGCTGCGAATTAGCGTTCAGTGCCTGCAATGCTGCAGGCACCGTCACGGAAGGACCAAAATCGCCCCCCATGACATCTAACGCCAGGGTTAGACGTGTCAAGGTATCGTCGCTGCCTGGTTCGGTGTTCTCCGCTTACGCGGAGAAATCCTCACTAAGCTTTATCACGCTTGTACTCTTCGGCTTTTACACCACAGGCACGCCTGTGATGCAAAAGGCATCGAGTATCGCGCGATTACTTAGCGATGACCTTGCGGCCGCGGTAGTAACCGTCGGCAGTGATGTGGTGACGCAGGTGTTTTTCACCAGAAGTTTTGTCTACAGACAGGCTGGTGACTGCGGTCAGAGCGTCATGGGAACGACGCATGCCACGTTTGGAACGGGTTGGTTTATTCTGTTGTACGGCCATGGACCTTACTCCTCAATTACGGTTTATCCCTGCGTCCGCGGGGAAGACCTATTACTTACGCTTTAAGCTGGCTAATACGGCAAATGGGTTTGGCTTTTGCGCTTCATCAGGCAGTTCGCCAAAGACCATGTCCGCCTCGGACACTTCACAGTGTTCAGAATCATGCACCGGAACTACCGGCAAGGCGAGGATGATTTCATCTTCAACCGTCGCCAGCAGATCGATTTCGCCGAATTCGTTTACCTCAATCGGCTCATACGCTTCCGGCAGTGCTTCAGCCTGCTCGTCGGAACGGACAGGGCTAAAACAATACGTTGTGTGAACCTGATGGGTAAACGGTTTCCCGCAACGCTGGCATTCGAGCGACACCGTAACGACCGCATCGCCGGTTAAAACGGCGAGACGCTGGTTATCGATAGCGAACGACATGGAGCATTCCACATCACTGTCCACACTGACTACAGACTCGGCAACGCGCTCAACCTGATCGGGGGTATAGATACCCTGGTAATCAAGGCGTTTTTGAGCGGTACGAACCGGATCAAGAGTCAGGGGTAATTTTACCTTTTGCATAGGGCGCGCATATTAACTTCGTAACGTCATATAGTCAAAGAAAAAGGCAGCCTGCGGTTGCCTTTTGCCAATAATTCGCACACATTGCGGGTTACAGACTTATTTTCGCTCAAGACGAGTCAGTATGACAGGCTTGAAGACCGAAGAGCATAGTTTAAGATGGCTCTCATCATTACGCTATATCTGAGGGAAAAAATATGCCCCGTCTCATCCTTGCGTCTACCTCTCCCTGGCGTCGCGCGCTGCTGGAAAAGCTGACGATTCCTTTCGAATGCGCCGCGCCGGATGTTGATGAAACCCCCATGCCGGGCGAAGCGCCGCGTCAGTTGGTGCTGCGGCTGGCGCAGGCGAAGGCGCAATCGCTCGCCGCGCGTTTCCCGAATCATTTGATTATTGGCTCCGACCAAATTTGTGTTCTGGACGGCGAAATCACCGGCAAACCGCTGACGGAAGAAAAAGCGCGTCAGCAATTAGCCAAAGCCAGCGGAAATATTGTGACGTTTTATACCGGACTGGCGCTGTATAACTCCGCCTCCGGGCACTTACAAACCGAAGTGGAGCCTTTTGACGTTCATTTTCGCCATTTAAGCGAAGCGGAAATAGACGACTATGTCCGTAAAGAGCATCCGCTGCATTGCGCGGGAAGTTTTAAAAGCGAAGGTTTAGGCATTGCATTATTTGAACGCCTGGAAGGTCGTGACCCAAATACCTTGATCGGTTTGCCGCTGATCGCGTTGTGTCAAATGCTGCGGCGGGAAGAGATGAACCCGCTGAATGCCTGATTAATCTGCCTGATGGCGACGCGATGCGTCTTATCAGGCCTACGGTGCATCACACGATTGTAGGCCTGATAAGCAACGCGCATCAGGCTTTACTACGTAATACCTCAAGGCAGCGCTTCAATTGCTTATCCATCGGCGCTTCAATACGCATCACTTCACCCGTTCCCGGATGGGTAAATTTCAACGCTGCTGCGTGCAGGAAAAGTCGGTTCAACCCCGTATCCGCCAGTTGCTTATCAAACTCACGGTCGCCGTAGCGATCGTCGAACGCAATAGGGTGACCGGCATATTGGGTATGTACGCGAATCTGATGCGTACGGCCCGTGACCGGGCTACAGCGCACCAGCGTGGCGAAGGCATAGCGCTCTTCCACCTTGAAGCGCGTTTCTGACGGTTTGCCTTCCTGGCTCACGCGAACAATGCGTTCGCCGCTTTGCAGAATGTTCTTTAATAATGGCGCCTGTACGGTTTTAACGTGCGATTGCCACTGGCCGCGCACCAGCGCCAGATAATCTTTCTGCATTCCCTTTTCGCGCAGTTGCTCATGCAGCGAACGCAGCGCGGAGCGTTTTTTCGCCACCAATAGCACGCCGGAGGTATCGCGGTCAAGACGATGCACCAGTTCCAGGAATCGCGCTTCCGGACGCAACGCCCGCAGCCCTTCGATGACGCCAAAACTTAACCCGCTCCCGCCGTGTACGGCGGTGCCGGAAGGCTTATTCAGCACCAGAATATGGTCGTCTTCATACAAAATGACGTCCGCCAAGGCCGCCACTTTTTGCAAATGCGGCGACACGGCCTCTTCTTCGCGTTCAGCAACGCGAACCGGCGGAATGCGGACTTCATCGCCCGCTTCCAGTTTGTATTCCGGTTTAATGCGTTTTTTGTTCACCCGCACCTCGCCTTTACGCAAGATGCGATAAATCATACTTTTTGGTACCCCTTTCAGTTGGGTGCGCAAAAAGTTATCAATGCGTTGCCCCGCTTCGTCAGCGGCGATGGCAACAATTTTTACGGATGGCGTTTCTGTTTTCATGGGGGGCGATTCTAAATAGCCTGTGAGATTCGCGCCACACATTTTTCTATGCTTATAGAGACGCCTACGCCAGTGGATGAACATTTTTCACTGCGGTTTTGCTGGTTATTAAAGCAATTGGCTCACGCTGGTGAAAAAACTGTGAGTAAGCGGGTGATAAATGGTAAAAGTCATCTTGCTATAACAAGGTTAGCAGTGGAATAATGATGCGGTTTCCGCACCGAAACTTGTTAAAACAAAAAGTTTAGCGGAATAACCCATTTTGTCTGACCGATCATCAACGCAGCAATGGCGTAAGACGTATTGATTTTTCAGACAGTTAGCGGGCTGCGGGTTGCAGTCCTTACCGGTAGATAGGATCTTCTCTGGAGAGTAATGCCCAGGCTGCTTCCCTGATAATTGCGCTGTGTTTCCGTATGAAATACAGGCAACCGACACTCTGCGCCTCTTTGAGCTGACGATAACCGTGAGGTTGGCGACGCGAAATAGTCACGAGGCCATCGGTTCATGCCCGGTAAGGCGTCACCATGCCCGCAGCTTAGTCGTCAACGTAAGAATAATGAGTAAGTTACGATGAAAAGAATGTTAATCAACGCGACTCAGCAGGAAGAGTTGCGCGTCGCCCTTGTAGATGGGCAGCGTCTGTACGATCTGGATATAGAAAGCCCCGGACACGAGCAGAAAAAAGCGAACATCTATAAAGGCAAAATTACCCGTATTGAACCGAGCCTGGAAGCGGCTTTTGTTGATTACGGCGCAGAACGCCACGGTTTCCTCCCGTTAAAAGAAATTGCCCGCGAATATTTCCCCGCTAACTACAGCGCTCATGGTCGCCCGAACATTAAAGACGTGTTACGCGAAGGCCAGGAAGTCATTGTTCAAATCGATAAAGAAGAGCGCGGCAACAAAGGCGCGGCGTTAACCACCTTTATCAGTCTGGCGGGCAGCTACCTGGTGCTGATGCCGAATAACCCGCGCGCGGGTGGTATTTCCCGTCGCATTGAAGGCGACGATCGTACCGAGTTAAAAGAAGCGTTGGCCAGCCTGGAACTTCCTGAAGGGATGGGGCTTATCGTGCGTACCGCGGGCGTGGGTAAATCCGCCGAAGCGTTGCAGTGGGATTTAAGCTTCCGCCTGAAACACTGGGAAGCCATTCAGAAAGCCGCTGAAAGCCGTCCCGCGCCGTTCCTGATCCATCAGGAAAGCAACGTCATCGTACGCGCGTTTCGCGACTATCTGCGTCAGGATATCGGTGAAATCCTGATCGACAATCCAAAAGTGATGGAAATGGCGCGTCAGCATATCGCCGCGTTGGGCCGCCCGGATTTTAGCAGCAAAATTAAGCTGTACACCGGTGAAATCCCGTTGTTCAGCCATTACCAGATCGAATCGCAGATCGAGTCAGCGTTCCAGCGTGAAGTGCGCCTGCCCTCCGGCGGCTCCATTGTCATTGACAGTACCGAAGCGTTAACCGCCATCGATATCAACTCCGCCCGCGCGACTCGCGGCGGCGATATCGAAGAAACCGCGTTCAACACTAATCTCGAAGCGGCCGACGAGATTGCCCGCCAGCTGCGTCTGCGCGACCTGGGCGGCCTGATCGTTATCGACTTTATCGATATGACGCCGGTACGTCACCAGCGCGCGGTAGAAAACCGCCTGCGTGAAGCGGTGCGTCAGGACCGGGCGCGTATTCAGATTAGCCATATTTCCCGCTTCGGCCTGCTCGAAATGTCGCGTCAGCGCCTGAGCCCGTCGCTGGGCGAATCCAGTCATCACGTGTGTCCGCGCTGTAGCGGTACCGGCACCGTGCGCGATAACGAATCTCTGTCGCTGTCCATTCTGCGCCTGATTGAAGAAGAAGCGCTGAAAGAGAATACGCAGGAAGTCCATGCCATTGTTCCGGTGCCGATCGCCTCTTATCTGCTTAACGAAAAACGGACGGCAGTTAACGCTATTGAGACGCGTCAGGATGGCGTCCGCTGTGTCATCGTCCCGAACGATCAGATGGAAACGCCGCACTATTCCGTGCTGCGCGTACGCAAAGGGGAAGAAACGCCGACCCTGAGCTACATGCTGCCGAAGCTGCACGAAGAAGCGATGGCGCTGCCTTCTGAAGAAGAGTACGCCGAGCGTAAACGCCCGGAACAGCCTGCGCTGGCGACATTCGCTATGCCAGATGTGCCTCCGGCGCCGACGCCTGTCGAACCGGCGGTTAGCGTCGCCACGGCGAAAAAGGATAATGTTGCCGCCGCGCAGCCTGCCCAGCCGGGTCTGTTTAGCCGCTTCCTTAACGCGCTGAAACAACTGTTCAGCGGTGAAGAAACGAAAACCGTCGAAACAGCCGCGCCGAAAGCGGAAGAAAAAGCGGAGCGTCAGCAGGATCGTCGCAAGCCACGGCAGAACAACCGTCGCGATCGTAACGAACGCCGCGACACCCGTGATAACCGTGCCGGACGTGACGGCGGCGAGAGCCGCGACGATAATCGTCGTAACCGTCGCCAGGCGCAGCAGCAAAATGCGGAAGCGCGCGATACCCGCCAGCAGGAAACGGCGGAAAAAGTGAAAACCGGCGATGAGCAGCAACAGACGCCGCGTCGCGAACGCAGCCGCCGCCGCAATGATGACAAACGCCAGGCGCAGCAGGAAGTAAAAGCGCTTAACCGCGAAGAACTGCCTGTCCAGGAGACCGAGCAGGAAGAACGCGTTCAGCAGGTTCAGCCGCGCCGCAAGCAGCGTCAGCTTAATCAGAAAGTCCGCTTTACCAACAGCGCAGTGGTTGAAACGGTTGACACGCCGGTCGTCGTCGACGAACCGCGCCCGGTTGAAAACGTTGAACAGCCCGTTCCAGCGCCGCGTACCGAATTGGCGAAAGTTGATTTACCTGTCGTTGCCGATATCGCGCCGGAGCAGGATGATAGCGTAGAACCTCGCGATAATACTGGTATGCCGCGTCGCTCCCGCCGTTCTCCGCGCCACCTGCGCGTTAGCGGTCAGCGTCGTCGTCGCTATCGTGACGAGCGCTACCCGACACAATCGCCGATGCCGTTAACCGTCGCCTGCGCGTCGCCGGAAATGGCGTCCGGTAAAGTCTGGATCCGCTACCCGATTGTCCGTCCTCAGGAAACGCAGGTTGTTGAAGAGCAGCGTGAAGCAGATCTGGCGCTGCCACAACCGGTTGTCGCTGAACCGCAGGTTATCGCTGCGACCGTAGCGTTAGAACCACAAGCGTCGGTACAGGCAGTAGAAAACGTTGCCGTTGAGCCGCAGACCGTCGCCGAACCACAGGCGCCGGAAGTCGTCGAGGTCGAGACAACGCATCCGGAAGTGATTGCCGCGCCGGTTGATGAACAGCCGCAACTGATTGCCGAAAGCGATACGCCGGAAGCGCAAGAGGTTATTGCTGACGCCGAACCGGTAGCAGAAACCGCCGACGCGTCCATTACGGTGGCTGAAAACGTAGCTGATGTTGTCGTTGTCGAGCCAGAAGAAGAGACAAAAGCGGAAGCGGCTGTTGTGGAGCACACGGCAGAAGAAACCGTTATCGCACCGGCCCAGGTGGTGGAAAAGCCGCAGGACGTTGTCTGCGTTGACGATCATAACCACGCCAGCGCGCCGATGACGCGTGCGCCAGCGCCGGAATATGTGCCGGAAACCCCGCACCATAGCGACTGGCAACGCCCTTCCTTCCACTTTGAAGGTAAAGGCGCAGCAGGCGGACACAGCGCCACACGTGTCGCCAGCGCCCCGGCGACACGCCCACAACCGGTAGAATGATGTAAATGCTGATACAAAGCCGACCGCCAGGTCGGCTTTTTTATGCCCCTTACAGGGCGATGCCTTACCCCATGGCGTCTTTTAGTCATGAGATCGGGCGGGATAATACGTACGGATGGCGTCGCTACGGGCGCGACAATATGACCACTAACTCAATGACGACTAAAAAAATGCCCGCGCCGGGGTGGATGGCGCGGGCAGACAAAACATATCCAGTTTCGTGATATGTTTCAAAAAGAGGTGTTACCGGTTCAACTGGAAAAGCGACATTCCCTGCATGTCGGTAAACGTTTTATAGGACGCCTGTAATGCCGCCTGTTGCATTACGTAGGAGGAGATGACCGAGTTCCAGTCCACATCTACCAGGTTGCTCATCTGCAGCTTTTGTCCCAGCGCACGGTCGCTTCCCAGTGAATCCAGCGTACTGAGTTCGCTCAGTTGCGTTCCCAGTTCCGCACGAACGGTCAGGACGTTATTGAGCGAATTTTTTAAGCCGCGATTGGTTTTATCAATGGCGGCAGCGGCCTTTTCTTTTTCCACGTCATTGCCTTCCACCGGGGTCTTGAGCGCGGCAATTGCCGTATCGAGCATGACAAACAGATTCTTTTCGGAGTCCGAGCCATCCGGTTCCGGTACCGCATTGCTGGTGATGCTATTAAAAATTTGCGCTCCCGTATGACCAATTACCATCGTGCGTGCGGAATCCACCTGCTGGGTAACACTTTTCTCGCCGCCATGATAACCACCTGTCGCCTGGTCGAATGGCGCCGCTTCCGTTTTATACCCGGCAAAGATATAGCGACCATTGCCGTCAGTGCTGTTTGCCAGGTTCATCAGCTGATCGCGGATCCCCTGTAAATCCGTCGCCAGCGACGCGCGGTCATCGTCGCTTAACGTGCCGTTTCCGGCATAGACGATTTTTTCCTGCGCGGTTTGAATCGCCGTCGTCACCTGACTGAGTACGCTTTCTTCCAGCGACACTTTTTGGGTGGCAAACGTACGCGCCAGGGCGTACTGGCTATTCTGCGCCTGCGCCTGAGAGAGTACTACCGCCTGCGACGCGGCGATCGGATCGTCAGATGGGTTGGTAACGCGCTTACCGGTAGACATCTGCTCGCCCAGCTTCATCCATTCGGCCTGAGAATTAGTGATGCCGCTCATATTTTGTTCGTACATCATCTGGGTACTGATACGCATGTCATCCTTCTCCTTTAGCGAATATTCAGTAACGCATCAAACAGCGCATTCGCGGTCTGCAATACTTGCGCATTCGCCAGATAATACTGCTGATAACGCTGCAAATTGCCGTACTCTTCGTCGAGGTTAACGCCGGAAACCGACTGTTGCTGTTTATAAAGCTGTTTAACCACATTCGCCTGCGTGGTGCTGCTGGTTTTCAGCGTTGACGTTTTGTTACCCACATCGCTGACCAACGTGGCGTAAGCATCGTTAAAGGTTTTGTTGCCGCCCACTACATTGCTGTTTTGTAAGTCCAGCAATGCCTGACCATTGCGGTTATCGCTGTCGCCGGTATCCACATCAGGATCGAGTTTTGACTCAGACGCCATCGCAATCTCGGCTTCATTTGTCACTTTAACGTTCATGTCGACGATAGCATTGCTGACCGGCTTGAGAAGAAAACTGTCGTTTTTCTGTGCGCCGGTTCCTACCGTCACTTTCAGACCGTCAATCTCCAGTTTTCCGTCAGCATCTTTTGTCGCCGTGAAGGTAGTGTTATCCGCAGTGCGAGTAACCTGCCAGTCTGTACCGTCAAAAACAATCTTATAATCCGTCGCCTGAACCTTCGTGCTGTCGACCACCTTAGCGGTTAGCGATACCGTTTTATCGGCATTATTACTGTTGCTATATACCACCGGCGAGCCAATGCTAAAGAAGTCTTTCCCTTTATTGCCGTCGGCGTCATAACCTTTGGTATGCTGCGCGTTAAACGCATCGGCAAACGCCAACGCCAACTGGCCCAGCGTATTACGAGTCTGATCCAGATCCTGAGAACGGAACGTCAGTAGCCCGCCGAGCGAACCGGTGTTCAGCAACTTTTCCGGAATTTCGATGTTACCGGCGGCCTCATCGACATAAGCGACAGTCGTTCGCGTCGGGTCGGCGCTGGAGGGAACCGCCGCCAACTGACGCGCCGTCGACCCCTGCACCAGCGTATAGCCATTGGCCATCGTCAGGTTATAGGTGCCGCCGTCCTGTACACTCACCTCGACGCCAACGATCTTGTTAAGCTCGCTGACCAACTGATCACGCTGATCGAGCAGGTCGTTCGGCGATGCGCCCGCGCCTACGCCCGTCATACGGGAGATTTGATCGTTCAGGTTAGCTATCTGCTTCGCGTAATTGTTGATTTGCGCCACGCTGGAGCCAATCGCGATATTGACCTGTTTATCCTGATCGCGCAGATACTGATCGGTGGTTTTGAACTGGTTTACCAGCCCTTCCGCTTTACCAATCAGCGCCTGACGCGCCGCAGGATCTTCCGCGTTACTGACTAACGTTTGCAGGCTGGTAAAAAAACTCTGCAACGAACCAGACAGTGAGCTGGATTTATCGGCCAGCAGGTTGTCGATTTTCGACATTTGTTCATAGCGCGTGGTTAAGCCGCTGCTCTGATTTTGCGCGCCGCGTAGCTGATTAGTGATAAACGCATCATATTCGCGCTGTACGCCTGAAACGTAAACGCCATTACCTATCCAGCCGCCAGCCCCTAACGTACTGTTTGCCTGCGCCAGAATAGTTGTCTGCCGGGTATAACCCGCAACGTTATAATTGTTGATGTTATTACTGACCGTATTTAACGCGGCCTGCGCGGCGTTAAGTCCGCTCATGGCGTGATTAATCAAGCTGGACATGATGGTTCCTTTTAATCCTTCAATACTCGTTGTTATCGGCAGCGACTACGTGGACTTGAGCAATTTAAAAGAGATTGTCGAGATTCGCGCTGTAGGTTTTGCTGACCTTTTCACTCATCGCTTTCAACTGCTGAATCATGCTGGTCAATTTACGCGCGTAATTCGGGTCAGTGGCGTATCCGGCGTTTTGCAGAGCCACTGCGCCCTGCTCTGCCGTGGCGGCAGTGGTCACGGCAGCGTAGCGTGGGTTACGCGTTAACAGCGCGACATAATCCGATAACGCCTCCAGATACGAGCTATAGACGCGGAATTTCGCTTTCACTTTTTTCGCTTCGCCATTTTCGTATTCAGTGGTGGTGATTTCCGTCACCGGCCCTTTCCAACTGGCGGTCGCTTTCACGCCAAATACGTTATAGCTGGGTTCGCCATTCTCCCGCAGGATTTGCCGTTGCCCCCAGCCCGACTCCAGCGCCGCCTGCGCCAGAATCAGGTGATGCGGCACCCCGCTTTGTTCGCTGGCCAGCCTCGCCGGGAGCGAAAGCCGGGCCAGAAAGTCTTTACTGTCGCCGGAGAGCGGCACATCGCTGCTGTCCGGCGTTTTCGGGATGGCTTTGCGCACCAGTTGGGTCAGCGCCTGATTTTGATAGCTGTTTACCGTCTCCAGGGAGAATTTAAGCGGTACTTGCGGCGCGTCATCCGCAGGCATCGTCTGCCCGCCCGTCATCTGTTTAACCATCATATCCGCCAGCCCCAATCCCTTACCGGCGGTCATCTGCTGGGCGATCTGCTGGTCATACATGCTGGTATACAGACGCGTCTGATCGCTGCTGAATAAACCATCTTTGGGTAAAGCCTCACGCATACTTTTCAGCATCATCTGCACAAACATCCCTTCCACCTGACGGGCCACAGGACGGATATTCGCCGCCGGGTCCTGGCCCGCTTTCGCTTTCAGTTCGTTCAGAGATTGCGCATCCCAGGCCGCGCTGGCCAGCAATTTACCGTCTCCGATCATCAGATGATTTCCAGTTTGGCGCGTAGACAGCCCGCGCTCTGCATGGACTGCAAAATCGACATCAGGTCCATCGGCGTCGCGCCAAGCGCATTCAGCGCACGCACTACGCTGTTCAGATTGGCGCTGGAACGCACGCTCTGTAGCGATCCGCCGCTCTGACGCAAATCTATCTGAGTCTGTGGCGTCACCACGGTCTGCCCGCCGCCAAATGGCGTATTCGGCTGGTTGACGTTGAGCTGGCGATTGACTGTCACTGACAAATTGCCCTGCGCCACAGCGCAGCTATCCAGCGTGACTTCCCGATTCATGACCACCGAACCGGTACGCGAGTTGATCACAACTTTTGCATCCTGCGGCGTCACGTTGACCTCCATATTTTGAATGTCCGCCAGAAAACGCACCTGCGAGCTGTTGCCGCTGGGCACGCGTACCTGTACCGTTCGCGCATCAAGCGCAGTGGCGCTGCCGTAACCGCGGGCGCGGTTGATGGCGTCGGTAATTTGCTGCGCCATCGTAAAATCTTCGTCGTTCAATTGCAGATTAATGGTGTTGCCAGCGCCGAACTGAGTCGGCAACTCACGTTCGATAATCGCGCCATTAGTGATGCGCCCGCCATTAAGCTGGTTAACCTGCACGCTACTGCCGCCTGCGGAAACGCCCGCGCCGCCGACCAGAATATTGCCCTGCGCCAGAGCATACACCTGGCTGTCCACCCCTTTTAACGGCGTCATTAATAACGTCCCGCCACGCAGACTTTTAGCGTTCCCCATTGAGGAAACGACGACATCGATCGTTTGTCCCTGTCGCGCAAAAGGCGGATACGACGCCGTCACCATCACCGCCGCCACGTTTTTCAACTGCATGTTGGTGCCGGTGGGGACCGTAATCCCCAGTTGTGACAGCATGTTATTCAGCGTCTGGGTGGTAAATGGCGTCTGAGTCGTCTGGTCGCCCGTACCGTCCAGCCCGACCACCAGCCCGTAACCGATCAGCGAGTTTTCCCGTACTCCCTGGACACTGGTCAGATCCCGGATACGCTCGGCGTGCGCCAGAGTGGCAACCAGTGCCAGAACGATTCCTGCAAGAGCTTTAAACACATACACCTCGCTTACATCGGCGACAAATTAAGGAAGAAACGTTGCAGCCAGCCCATATTTTGCGCTTCGTTAATATAGCCGTTCCCGACATATTCAATCCGCGCATCCGCCACCTGTGTCGAGGGAACGGAGTTGCTGCCGCTGATGGTGCGTGGATTTACCACGCCGGAGAAGCGGATGAATTCCGTTCCCTGATTAATCGCGATCTGTTTTTCCCCCACGACGTGTAAATTGCCATTGGCCAGAACCTGATCGACGGTCACGGTCAGCGTGCCGCTAAAAGTATTGCTGGCATTCGCGCCGCCTTTGCCGTTAAAAGAGTTGCCGCCGGAGGCCTCCATATCCGCGCGGGAATTACCGAATAATCCCTGCAGATAACGCGGTACCGTATCAAAACCAAAACTGGTTTTGCCGTCGCGACTGGCATTTGCCGACGAGCTTTTACTGGCGCTGACGTTTTCCTGTAACACAATCGTGAGCGTATCGCCGATATTACGCGGTCGACGATCTTCAAAAAGCGGCTGATAGCCATAATTAATCGGCTGCGCAGACTGAAATATGGAGCCATTCGCCACCGGTACCGGGCCAGGTATCGGCTGCGCCGTGGTCGCCCCCTGCACGAGCGGTTTAGCGGGTATCCAGGCGCATCCTGTCAGCGTCGCGACCATCAGGGCCATAACTGGGTAAGCGTGAAGCGCGTATTTTTGCATTACCTTCATCTTCAAAATCAGGGAGCCGGTGGCGTATCCCCACCGGCGGCCCCTTAGAGTTGCGTCAGTTTCTGCAGCATCTGATCGGTCGTCGATACTGCTTTACTGTTAATTTCATAGGCGCGTTGAACCTGAATCATGTTCACCAGCTCTTCCGCCACGTTAACGTTCGACGTTTCGACATACCCTTGATACAACAACCCCGCGCCGTTGAGCCCCGGCGTGCTTTCGTTCGGCGCGCCGGACGATTGCGTTTCGATATAGAGGTTCTCGCCGATGCTTTCCAGCCCGGTGTCGTTCATAAAGGTGGTCAGGTTAAGCTGCCCGACCTGAACCGGCGCGGCCTGCCCCTGCTGGGTCACGCTGACCACGCCGTCGCGGCCAATCGTGATGCTTAACGCGTTGGCCGGAATGGTGATTGCCGGCTGCACCTGAAAACCGCCCGCCGTCACCAGTTGACCATTCTGATCCACCTGGAAAGAGCCGTCGCGGGTATAGGCAGACGTACCGTCCGGCAGCATGACCTGGAAAAAGCCCTGCCCTTTAATCGCCACATCTTTACTGTTGTTGGTCTGCGACAGGTTCCCCTGACTGTGCAGGCGCTCCGTGGCGACCGGACGTACGCCGGTACCGATTTGCAGCCCGGAAGGCAGCGTCGTCTGCTCGGACGACTGCGCGCCCGGCTGGCGGATGGTCTGATACAACAGATCTTCAAATACCGCGCGCTGACGCTTAAAACCATTGGTGCTGACGTTTGCCAGGTTATTGGCAATCACATCCATATTGGTTTGCTGCGCGTCCAGACCGGTTTTGGCGATCCATAATGAACTGATCATAAAATGTCCTGTATTAACTCATCGACAGCAGTTGGTTAGCTCGCCCTTCGTTCTCATCTACGCTGGTGATAACCTTCATCTGCATTTCAAAACGACGTGCGTTGGCGATCATGTCGGTCATGGCTTCAACCGGCTTGACGTTACTGCCCTCCAGCACGCCCGACATAATGCGAATTGACGGGTCGGCGGCCAGTACCGCCCCGCGTTCAGCCTGTGCCTCGGCGGTAAGGCGGAATAAACCGTCATCGCTCCGCTGCACCTCATTGCCTTCCGCTTTGACCAGCTTCAGTCGCCCAACGGGCGCCACCGTGTTTGGCGGGTCGCCGGGATTGAGCGCGGAGATCGTGCCGTCTGCCGCAATGGTGATTTCCGACCCTTCAGGAACGGTAATCGGGCCGCCTTCGCCGATAACCGGATGTCCCTGAATGGTTAACTGCCCGGTCGGACCCACCTGGATATTCCCGTTACGGGTATATCCTTCAGCGCCATCCGCCGCTTGCACTACCAGCCAGCCGTCCTGCTGTAACGCGACATCCAGCGGACGGGAGGTGTAGTCCAACTGACCCGGGGTCATATCCGCCCCCGGCGTCGACGCCGTAACCAGCGTGCGCGTTGCTAAAGAGAGGCCATCAACGGGCACCGCGCGTAACGCGTTAAGCTGCGCGCGAAAGCCCGGCGTTGAGGCATTAGCCAGGTTGCTGGCCGTTACCGCCTGCTGGTTAAGCGTCTGGCTGGCCGCCCCCATAGCGGTATAAATTGCGTGATCCATTAAGCTATCCCGTCAGGCGCTTAGCGCAGGTTAACCAGCGTATTGAGGATCTGGTCCTGGGTTTTGATGGTCTGCGCATTCGACTGGTAGTTACGCTGCGCGACGATCATATTCACCAGCTCTTTACTCAAATCCACGTTAGAGGCTTCCAGCGCGCCGTTCGTCAGCTTACCGAAGTTGCCGGAACCGGCAGTCCCCAGCAGCGCTACCCCGGAGGCCTGCGTCGCCGCCCAGACGTTATCGCCCTGGGATGCCAGACCTTCGTTGTTGGCGAAGTTAGCCAGCACAATCTGCCCCAGCACCTGCTCCTGCTCGTTGGAATAGTTGCCAACTACGGTGCCATCGTTGTTAATCTGGTAGCTCACCAGGTCGCCAGGCTTATAGCCGTTTTGATTGGTGGCGACGATGTTGTTAGCCCCGGTGTTCTGCTGCATGGAGTTAAGGAAGCTGAGGGAGAAGGTGGCCGCTGTCGCGCCATTAATCGTACCGGTGGTGATGTTCACCGTACCGCCAGACTCCAGAATCCCGTTTTCATTGAATTTCAGCGTAGTGGACGCCGTTGTTGGCGCTGTGGCTGCAGGATCGCTGCTGTCATGGGTGTACACGGCCCATTCATTATCTTTGGTTTTCACAAAATAGACGTTCATGTCATGGGCATTACCCTGGCTGTCATAAACGGTGACGGTGCCTTTTTTGTTATACGAATCCGCATCACTCACGCTAAAGGGCGTTTTAGACGGCACAGGGTCCGTCGAGTTCAGGTTGATCTGCATTGACGCGGTGGTGGTCGATTTCGCCGCCATCAGCGTGTTCGGAATGGTGATCGGCGCAGGATTCGCCCCCTGCTGAATGGTCGGCGGCGTACCGGTGGCCGGATAGCCGGTCAACTGCATCCCCTGCATATTGACCAGGTTACGGTTCTCGTCCAGTTTGAACTGGCCGTTGCGGCTATAGAACACGGAGCCGTTGCTGTCTACCAGGCGGAAAAAACCGTTCTGGCTAATCGCGACATCCAGCCCGCGCCCGGTGTTCGTTGTCGTACCGTCGGTAAAATCCTGGGTAATCCCCGCCACTTTTACGCCCAGCCCCACTTTGGAACCGGCAAACATATCGGCAAATGATGCCGTACCGGACTTAAAGCCATAGGTGGCGGAGTTGGCGATGTTATTACCGATAACATCAAGGTTGGTGGCCGCAGCGTTCAGGCCGCTAACCGCTTGAGAAAAAGACATGACTGACTCCTGATAAGTGTAAGGGCTTAGATTATTTGCCGAACTTCGTCGAGTGTGGTGGTGCCGTAGGTACCCAGATCCAACAGGTTGCCGTTACTGCCCTTCGTCACGCCCTGTACCAGAGCGAATTGCAGCGGCTGCGCCACCAGTTGCGTCCCGCCATTGCTGGCGGTAATCGCAATGTTGTAAGAACCATTCGGTACCGTTGTTCCGTCCGTTTGCTTACCATCCCAGGTAAAGGTGTGTACCCCGGCTCGCAACTCACCGATCTCCAGCGTCCGTACCACCCGGCCATCTTTATCGGTAATGGTTGCCGTCACTTTGTCCGCAGGCTGTTGCAATTCCACGCCAAA
The DNA here is from genome assembly GCF_046551635.1 of Salmonella sp. SAL04157. NCBI lineage: Bacteria > Pseudomonadati > Pseudomonadota > Gammaproteobacteria > Enterobacterales > Enterobacteriaceae > Salmonella > Salmonella sp. SAL04157. The sequence continues at coordinate 226,505 of NZ_JBGDVS010000002.1, read as the reverse complement.
CGGCGTCGTGGACGTCACGGCCCCTTCTTCCGCGCCTTTACCCGCCAGAATTGTGGTGCCAGGCACCATAACGCCATGCCCAATCAGCGTGGTCGCCTGTAGGGACTGACTATTATCGATTTGCCCGGAAATAGCCCCCAGCGTCGTATTCAGTTTTTCAATGCCGCTCACGGTACTGATTTGCGCCAACTGTGTCGTTAACTCATTATTTTGTAATGGGTTAGTCGGGTCCTGGTTCTTCAATTGCGCGACCAGTAAGGTCAGGAAACTGCTTTGCAGATCGGCAGCGTTGCTTCCGGTCATCGACCCGCTGCCGGTCGTCGTTTTGACGCCCGTGTTGGTCGGGTCATTCATATTTACGGCAATAGACATACGCGCCTCCTTTACTGGCCTAATGTCAGCGTTTTAAGCATCATGCTTTTTACGGTATTCAGGACTTCGATATTTGCCTGATAGCTGCGCGAGGCTGACATCGTGTTAACCATTTCGCCGACCACATCGACGTTGGGCATTTTGACGTAACCATTAGCGTCCGCCAGCGGATTGCCTGGCTCATAAACCAGCTTTTCCGGTGCCTGACTTTCAATCACGCTGGCGACCTTTACCCCGCCAGTGGCTTGACCCGGCGCGGCGTCCACCTGAAAAACCACCTGTTTGGCGCGATAAGGCTGTCCGTCCGGGCCGGTGACGCTATCCGCATTCGCCAGGTTACTGGCCGCAACGTTCAACCGCTTGGACTGCGCGGCAAGCGCCGATCCGGCAATATCAAAAATGTTTAACAGCGCCACGAATTAGTTTCCTCCCTGTAGCACATTCATCATGCCTTTGAGTTGGCTACCCAGAACGGTAAGCCCCATCTGATATTTGAGACTGTTATCCGCAAACTGCGTACGTTCCCTGTCCATATCTACGGTGTTACCATCCAAAGAAGGCTGATCGGGTACGCGGTAAAGCAGATCCACTGCGGGAGAAGAGACCGCCTGAGCGGGAATATGGTGAGAGGAAGTCAACGTTAACGCGACGCCGCCGGTTTCTTCCCGTCCACGCACCATCACCTTTTTTAACTCACTGGCAAAATCAATATCGCGCGCCTGATACCCCGGCGTATCGGCATTGGCGATATTCGCCGCTAATATTTCCTGACGTTGCGCGCGCAGATTTAGCGCTTCCTGCTGAAATCGTAAGGCGGCATCGAGCCTGTCGAGCATATCTCCTCCGCAAATGGCAAAATTCAGCCGACAGTTTAAATGCCTTCACGCGCGCGTTATCGACGGAATAAACGCAAAATGCGTCGCTATTTATTGCGTTGATGCTTGCTTCACACGGGTAGAATCCTGTCATGACATCAACCAGGGGGAAGTACCATGCAAACGTTAAAACGAGGATTCGCCGTGGCGGCTTTGCTGTTCAGCCCCCTGACAATGGCGCAGGACATCAACGCCCAATTGACCACGTGGTTTTCCCAGCGTCTGGCTGGCTTCAGCGATGAGGTGGTTGTCACGCTCCGTTCATCGCCTAATCTGCTGCCGAGCTGCGAGCAGCCAGCCTTCAGCATGACGGGCAGCGCGAAGCTGTGGGGCAACGTCAATGTGGTGGCGCGCTGCGCCAATGAAAAACGTTATTTGCAGGTGAATGTGCAAGCGACCGGCAATTATGTCGCCGTTGCCGCGCCCGTCGCGCGCGGCGGAAAATTGACGCCGGCCAACGTCACGCTAAAACGTGGCAGGCTGGATCAGTTACCGCCGCGGACGGTACTGGATATCCGTCAGATTCAGGATGCCGTCAGTTTGCGCGATCTCGCTCCCGGGCAGCCGGTACAGCTTACGATGATACGTCAGGCCTGGCGCGTCAAAGCGGGGCAACGAGTACAGGTTATCGCCAATGGCGAGGGGTTTAGCGTCAATGCGGAAGGTCAGGCGATGAATAATGCCGCCGTCGCGCAAAATGCGCGCGTGCGCATGACATCGGGTCAAATCGTGAGTGGAACCGTCGATTCTGATGGGAATATTCTTATTAACCTATAATTGTGTAAAGATTTTGTCGCGGCTGCCGATGAGATATTCAACCATGATGGTAGCTGGCCGCTACAACGTAACCCTCGATGAGGATAAATAAATGAGCATTGACCGTACCTCACCTTTGAAACCCGTTAGCACTGTCCAGACGCGCGAAACCAGCGATACGCCGGTACAAAAAACGCGTCAGGAAAAAACGTCCGCCGCGACGAGCGCCAGCGTAACGTTAAGCGACGCGCAAGCGAAGCTCATGCAGCCAGGCGTCAGCGACATTAATATGGAACGCGTCGAAGCATTAAAAACAGCTATCCGTAACGGTGAGTTAAAAATGGATACGGGAAAAATAGCAGACTCGCTCATTCGCGAGGCGCAGAGCTACTTACAGAGTAAATAAGCGTATGACTCGTTTGTCAGAAATACTTGACCAGATGACCACCGTCCTGAATGACCTGAAGACGGTGATGGACGCCGAGCAACAACAGCTTTCCGTAGGCCAGATTAACGGCAGCCAGCTACAGCGTATTACAGAAGAAAAAAGCTCGTTGCTGGCGACGCTGGATTATCTGGAACAACAGCGCCGTCTGGAACAGAACGCGCAGCGTAGCGCAAACGATGACATTGCAGAGCGCTGGCAGGCGATTACCGAAAAAACGCAGCATCTTCGCGACCTCAACCAGCACAACGGCTGGCTGCTGGAAGGGCAAATCGAGCGTAATCAACAGGCGCTGGAGGTGCTGAAACCTCACCAGGAGCCGACCTTGTACGGGGCTGACGGTCAGACTTCCGTCTCTCACCGCGGCGGTAAAAAAATTTCTATCTAATCATTGCCGGATGGCGACGTTGCGCCTTTCCGGCCTGAATGCCTTGTAGGCCTGATAGCACAGCGCTATCAGGCACTGAATTTACGCCGTCCGGCGAACAAACTCTTTCACTTTAAAGCCCAGCACGGCAAGCGCGGCGAAATAGGCCGCGATACCCGCGATCACTACCGCCATCAAACGTAGCAAACGCCATAGCATCGACCCTTGCGACCACTCCGGCATAATATGCAACACGCCGAACAATACGGCGGCCATCACCAGTACGGAAATGATCAGACGCATCAGGAACCACATCCAGCCCGGTTGTGGCGTAAAGATATTCTGTTTGCGCAGTTGCCAGTACAGCAGCGACGCATTGAGACATGCCGCCAGACCAATAGAGAGCGACAGTCCGGCGTGTTTCAGCGGTCCAATAAACGCCAGGTTCATTAACTGCGTCATGATTAACGTCACGATGGCGATTTTCACCGGCGTTTTAATATCCTGGCGAGAATAGAAGCCCGGGGCCAGCACTTTTACGACGATCAAGCCAATCAGCCCCACCGAATAGGCGATTAACGCCCGCTGCGTCATCGCCGCATCAAAGGCGGTGAATTTACCGTACTGAAACAGCGAGACCGTCAGCGGCTTCGCCAGAATGCCTAACGCTACCGCGCTCGGCAACGCCAGTAAAAAGCACAAACGCAGCCCCCAGTCCATCAGGCGGCAGTACTCATCATGATTGCCGCTGGCAAAGCTTTTCGACAATGACGGCAACAGGATGGTCCCCAATGCCACGCCCAGCACGCCGGACGGGAACTCCATCAACCGATCGGCATAGTACATCCATGAGACCGAGCCGGAGGCCAGAAACGAGGCGAAAATGGTATTGATGATAAGGGAGATCTGACTGACGGAAACGCCCAAAATCGCCGGCCCCATCTGTTTGACCACCCGCATCGCCCCGGTGTCGCGAAAGTTAATGCGCGGCAGCACCAGCATACCGATCTTTTTCAAATACGGAAGTTGATACACCAGTTGCAGCACGCCGCCGACGGTGACTGCCCAGGCTAACGCCAGCACCGGCGGATTAAAGTATGGCGCGGCGAATAATGCAAAACCGATCATGCTGATATTAAGAAATGTCGGCGCAAAAGCGGGAATGGAGAAGCGATTCCAGGTGTTGAGAATGGCGCCAACCAGTGAAGCCAGCGAGATCAGCAGAATATAGGGAAACGTAATCCGCAGCAGTTGCGTCGTCAGCGCGAATTTATCCGCAGTATCGGCAAAACCCGGCGCGGTTACCATAATCACCCACGGGGCGGCCAGCATACCGGCCACCGTCACGACGGCCAATGCCAGCGTCAACAGGCCGGAAACGTAAGCGACAAAGATCCGCGTCGCTTCTTCACCCTGCTTGCTCTTATATTCCGCCAGGATAGGCACAAAGGCCTGAGAAAAAGCGCCTTCGGCAAAGATCCGGCGTAGTAAATTAGGGAGTTTAAACGCCACAAAAAAGGCGTCGGTCGCCATCCCTGCGCCAAAAATTCTGGCGACAATCGCATCACGGGCAAAACCCAACACGCGTGAAAACATAGTCATCGAGCTGACGGCAGCCAGCGATTTCAATAAATTCATTTCTTTTGTATTCCAGACCCTGGCGTAAAACTCCTGCATGGCTGATCCATCGACCGGATAACGCAACTTCTGCCGTATCCGGCTGTATCACCGCGCCTGACGACGACGTTAAAACGTCTTATCAGGCCTTACAGACTCCCCACGGTTTGCCATTATTCACTGTGAAAAGAGGTATTATGTAGAGTGGGCATATATACCCGCCATACTTCGAGCTGCATGTGCGTTGGCTTTTCTGCAACTCGAATTATTGAGGGTATAGTACCTGGATTACGATGAATTACTACCGCCAGATGTTACAGAGGATTATTCGCTGATGGCGTCCCGCCACAGCGCCTCCACGACGCGCTGGGCCAAAATCGCCTGCTCCCCCGCCGTTTCCGGAACCGTCTGATTTTGTACGCAGTCAATGAAATGCCGCGCGCATCCGACAAAACCACGCTGTTCAAGCGTCGTTTGCCAACCCGGAATGGGTTTGATGAGAATACCCTGCCCGCGCTCTTCGCGCCATTCACGCATATCCGTCACGTCATACAGCCCGCCGTCGGTGACGGCCTGGACCGATTCACGCTGACTTCCGGCGCGCCGGTGCATACTGGTGGTAATTTGTAGTTTGTCGGCGGAAAAATGATGTTCCGCATAGCACATTTCGCCGGACTCGCTGGTGAGCAACGTGCCGCTGGCAAGGCGCGCCTCGCCGCCCGCCAGCCACAGAGCGGTATCCACGACATGCAGATAGTCATCGAGCAAAGTAAAACGTAAGTCGTGCGGCCCGACGCTATCGGTACGATGTTTATCCATACGCAGTGACGCCGCAGTGCCGAGGCGCGTCTTCAGTTCGCGGTACAGCGGCGCGAAACGGCGATTAAAGCCAACCATCAGCGTCAATTTTTTTTGCGCCGCCAGCGCCACCAGCCGTTCGGCATCACGTAGATTTTCCGCCAGCGGTTTATCCACGCAAACATGGACGCCGGCATTGAGAAGTTCGCTGACCACGGCATAATGGCTTGCGGTACTGGAGTGGACGAAGACCGCATCGCAGCCGGACGCTAAATTCGCCAGCGAATCCACATACGGTATGCGCCAGCTTTCGCAGATACGTAAGGCTTTATCCCGCGAAGGAGACCAGGCGCCCTGTAACGTCCATCCGGCGGTGTTGGTTAATACCGGCAGCCAGGCCTTCTGCGCAATACCGCCTAATCCGACAATGCCAATCCGTAATGTTCTCACATTACTCCCCCAGGTGAGCTAACAAAGAATCCAGCCGCTGCTTTAACTCCGCCACTTCGCTTTCCAGCGCTTCGACGCGCGACTGAAGATCGCCCGACGCACTTTCCGGCGCAGACGTCTGGAGAGACAGTTCATCGACGTCGCCGCAAAAAAGGTGCATATAACGGCTTTCGCGCTTACCCGGTTCACGCGCCAGACGGACGACATACGGGCCGTCCTCACGACTGGCAAGCCGTTCCAGCGTGGATTCAACTTCCGCCATATCGCTGAATTCATGCATCCGCGACGCCCGACTACGCAACTCGCCGGGCGTTTGCGCGCCGCGCAGCAGCAGCGTAGTGACAAGCGCCACTTCCGCCGCGCTAAGTTTCAGATCGCCAAATTCGGAATTACAGAAACGCTGTTCATATTTGGTGACGCGGTTGCCAAACCCGCTGACCGTACGCAAAAAGTGGCGTTTCACCAGGTTATCGAGCTGTTCTTGTACCTCTTGTTCCGTCAGGTTCATCACCGGTTCACGGTTGGTTTTCTGATTACAGGCTGTCACCACCCCGTTGACGGAAAGCGGATACTGTTCCGGCGTTGTCACCTGCTTTTCCAGCAGACAGCCAATCACTCGCGCTTCAGTGGCGGTTAATTCATATTTCATCGTTTTCTCCCTTTGCCTCTCATTCCGTAAGCCGCTCAACGCCCCGGCGTCCATAACGGCGTGGTTAACGCCGTCAGGACATGGTCGCGCCATTGTCCATCAATCAACAGGTAATCTTTCGCATAGCCTTCTTTCTCAAAGCCAAGCCGCGCCAGCAACGCGCCGCTACGTTTGTTGTGCGGCATATAGTTCGCCATGATACGGTGGATATGCTGAGTGCGCTGCATATAGCGAATCGCAGCGGTTAAGGCTTCAAACATCAGCCCCTGCCCCTGCCACTTCTGCGCAATGGAATAGCCCAGATAACAGGCATGAAAAGAACCGCGCACCACATTGGAAAAATTCGCCACGCCGATAATTTCTTTTTCTTCCGGATCAAGTAGCGCGAAATAGAAGGCGGAGCCCTGTTTGTGAAATTCACCGATCATTCCCAGACGCGCCTGCCATCCTGAAGGATAACAATGACTTTCATCACGGACCGGTTCCCAGGGTTTTAAAAAATGACGATTTTCCGCGTAATAATCGGCCAGACGCCAGGCATCACGCTCATGCACTAAACGTACCACCAGACGATCGGTGGTTAAGCGCACTTTTGGCACGTTACTACGATAGCCAAACATTCTATACCTACTCCTTCCTGTAACGTCTTCAGCACGCCAGTAACATTACTATACCTGCGCAACCAGGCTCTGTGAAAAGCGCAAATCGTCATTTTTTGAATTGCTGCCACATTTTGATGAAAACTCTCGATTAAAAAGGACTTTTGATAAAAAAATATTGTCCCGCTAACGGTAGGAAAAAACGAAACGCCGCCGCAGAATAGAAGACGCTCATCTTTTATTTCCCGGGAGGGGAAATGTCGCGCGTCTCGCAGGCGAGGAACCTGGGTAAATATTTTCTTCTCATCGATAACATGTTAGTGGTGCTGGGTTTTTTCGTCGTCTTCCCGCTCATCTCTATTCGCTTTGTCGATCAAATGGGGTGGGCTGCCGTAATGGTAGGGATCGCGCTCGGCCTGCGCCAGTTTATTCAACAAGGTCTGGGCATTTTTGGCGGCGCCATCGCCGATCGCTTTGGCGCGAAACCGATGATTGTCACCGGTATGCTGATGCGCGCCGCCGGCTTTGCCACTATGGGTATCGCGCATGAGCCCTGGCTCTTGTGGTTTTCCTGCTTTCTTTCCGGTCTCGGCGGTACGCTTTTCGACCCGCCGCGCTCAGCGCTGGTGGTCAAATTAATTCGTCCGGAGCAACGGGGCCGCTTCTTCTCTCTGTTGATGATGCAGGACAGCGCGGGTGCGGTGATTGGCGCGCTACTGGGAAGCTGGTTGCTACAATACGATTTTCGTCTGGTCTGCGCGACAGGCGCTATTTTGTTCATATTATGCGCCCTTTTCAATGCATGGCTGCTTCCGGCCTGGAAGCTATCAACGGTCAGAACGCCGGTGCGTGAAGGAATGCGCCGCGTCATGAGCGATAAAAGGTTTGTCACCTACGTGCTGACGCTGGCGGGCTATTATATGCTGGCGGTACAGGTCATGTTAATGCTGCCGATTATGGTAAACGATATCGCCGGTTCGCCTGCTGCCGTGAAATGGATGTACGCTATTGAGGCGTGTCTCTCGCTGACGTTGCTCTACCCGATTGCCCGCTGGAGCGAAAAGCGTTTTCGGCTGGAGCATCGGCTGATGGCCGGTTTGCTCGTCATGTCGCTGAGCATGCTCCCCATCGGGATGGTGGGCAATTTACAACAGCTTTTTACGCTTATTTGCGCTTTCTACATCGGCTCGGTTATCGCCGAACCGGCGCGCGAAACGCTCAGCGCGTCGCTCGCGGACGCGAGGGCGCGGGGAAGCTATATGGGCTTTAGCCGTCTGGGATTAGCCATTGGCGGCGCGATTGGTTATATCGGCGGCGGCTGGTTGTTTGATATGGGTAAAGCGCTTGCGCAGCCTGAACTACCGTGGATGATGCTCGGTATTATCGGCTTTATCACCTTTTTGGCTTTAGGCTGGCAATTTAGTCATAAACGCACGCCGCGCCGGATGCTGGAACCCGGTGCCTGATTTGATACCTGTCGCTATCTCCTCCATACTGGTCAGGAACCGACAGTCAAATGGAGGAGAAACGTGAAGCTTTATATTTACGATCATTGCCCTTTCTGCGTTAAAGCCCGCATGATTTTCGGCCTGAAGAACATCCCCGTTGAACTTAACGTGTTACAAAATGACGACGAGGCGACGCCCACCCGGATGATTGGTCAAAAGATGGTGCCCATCCTGCAAAAAGATGATAGTCGCTACCTTCCTGAAAGTATGGATATTGTACATTATGTCGACAACCTCGACGGCAAACCGCTGTTAACCGGGAAACGCAATCCAGCCATTGAGGAGTGGTTGCGCAAAGTTAACGGTTACGTTAATCAGCTACTGCTGCCGCGATTTGCAAAATCCGCTTTCGATGAATTTTCTACCCCTGCGGCGCGCCAGTATTTTATCCGCAAAAAAGAAGCCTCATCTGGCAGTTTTGACAACCATCTTGCGCACTCTGCCGGACTGATTAAAAAGATCGGCGATGATTTACGTTTGCTGGAGAAACTCATCGTACAGCCTAACGCCGTTAACGGCGAATTATCGGAAGATGATATTCATCTGTTTCCGCTTCTGCGTAATCTGACGCTGGTCGCCGGTATTCACTGGCCGACAAAAGTCGCGGACTATCGCGATAATATGGCAAAGCAGACGCAAATTAATTTACTCTCCTCAATGGCTATCTAACGCCCGCCAGGCGGCAACCCTTTCTTGCCGCCTTTTTCAGCTTTTTCTAGTGGCGCCATGTCCGCTGGCGCGACATGCTGCTTTGTGTCAAGATTAGGGCACAGGCAACATGCTAAGGAACGCCATGAAAAAGTTTTTTTTTGCCGCTGCGCTGGTAGTTAGCGGCCTGTTAGTGGGTTGTAATCAACTTACTCAATACACCATTAGCGAACAAGAAATCAATCAAGCGCTTGAAAAACGGAATAATTTCTCAAAAGATATTGGTCTGCCCGGCATTGCCGACGCGCATATCGTATTGACTAACCTTGCCAGCCAGATTGGTCGGGAAGAGCCTAATAAAGTCACCCTTACTGGCGATGCCAGGCTGGATATGAATTCCCTGTTTGGCAGTCAAAAAGCGACGATGAAACTCAAGCTAAAAGCCCTGCCGGCCTTTGATAAAGAAAAAGGCGCCATCTATCTTCAGGAGATGGAAGTAGTAGACGCCACCGTGACGCCGGAGAAAATGCAATCAGTGCTACAAACGCTCCTGCCTTATTTAAATCAGTCTTTACGTAGCTACTTTAACCAGCAGCCCGCTTACGTGTTGCGTGAGGACAGCAGTAAAGGCGAAGCGTTAGCGAAGAAACTCGCGAAAGGCATTGAAGTTAAACCTGGTGAAATCGTTATTCCTTTCACCAATTGATTTCGGAGGGCGCGCTCGCGCCCTTTTTTTACGTGCAAACGAAAACGTTTCCGCTTATCCTTTGTTTCCGGCAAAAAGACTATTCCTCAGCCGGAGCTTATTAATGACTGCACCATCCCAGGTTTTAAAGATCCGCCGCCCGGACGACTGGCATGTTCACCTTCGCGATGGCGACATGTTAAAAACGGTCGTACCTTATACCAGCGAAATTTATGGTCGCGCTATCGTGATGCCGAACCTGGCGTCCCCCATCACGACCGTTGATGCAGCGATCGCCTACCGCCAGCGTATTCTCGATGCGGTGCCCGCCGGGCATGATTTCACGCCGTTAATGACCTGCTATTTAACGGATTCGCTCGATGCCGATGAACTGGAGCGTGGTTTCCATGAAGGCGTGTTTACTGCGGCAAAGCTTTACCCGGCCAATGCCACCACTAACTCCAGTCATGGCGTAACGTCAGTCGACGCTATCATGCCGGTACTGGAGCGGATGGAAAAACTCGGAATGCCATTACTGGTCCACGGTGAGGTGACCCATGCGGATGTTGATATCTTCGATCGCGAAGCGCGTTTTATCGACACCGTAATGGAACCGCTACGCCAGCGTCTGACCGCGCTTAAAGTGGTCTTTGAACACATCACGACCAAAGATGCCGCGCAGTATGTCCGTGACGGCAACGACTACCTGGCGGCTACCATTACGCCTCAACATTTAATGTTTAACCGTAATGATATGCTGGTTGGCGGCATTCGTCCTCACCTGTACTGTCTGCCGATTCTGAAACGCAATATTCACCAGCAGGCGTTACGCGAACTGGTTGCCAGTGGTTTTACGCGCGCCTTCCTGGGGACGGATTCAGCGCCGCATTCACGTCATCGTAAAGAGACCAGTTGCGGCTGCGCTGGTTGTTTCAACGCCCCCTCCGCCCTTGGCAGTTATGCCGCCGTGTTTGAGGAAATGAACGCGCTGGCGCACTTTGAAGCGTTCTGTTCACTGAATGGCCCGCAATTCTATGGCCTGCCGGTGAATACGGGGTGGGTGGAACTGGTTCGCGATGAACAACAGGTACCGGAAAATATCGCGCTGGCTGATGATTCGCTGGTGCCTTTTTTAGCGGGTGAAACAGTACGCTGGTCAGTAAAAAAATAAAAAATGCGCTTACTTGTTGCTATATATTGGATTTAACTGTATATATATCCAGTATATTCAACAGGGGGCCATTATGCGTATTGAAGTCACTATAGCCAAAACGTCACCTCTGCCTGCCGGTGCGATTGATGCGCTGGCGGGCGAACTCTCCCGTCGTATTAGCCATCATTTTCCTGAGAACTTGGGTAACGTCACCGTACGTTACGCTACCGCCAACAACTTGTCCGTCATTGGCGCATCAAAAGAGGACAAAGAACGCATTAGCGAGATTCTCCAGGAGACCTGGGAGAGCGCTGATGACTGGTTCATCAATGAATAAAAAATGATATGCAGTGATGTATGTTTGCCGGGTCGCCCCGGCTTTTTTATTTGCGCAACTGATGAATATTTCGCCTGACCCTCAAAATAATTGCACAACATCCTAAAAAAATATGAATGAACTGCCGCTTTATTGTTCATATAATTCTTAAAAAGAGAAATTTATCCTCCGGTCTCTTTAAAAACGCAGTGAATAGCCTTATTAATTGGTATACTGAAGTTGCTTCAGAAGAAAAACACGCATTGAACCTCGAGAACCGTTGTCTTATAACACGTACCAGGGGGGCATGATGGAAAAGAATAATGAAGTCATTCAGACCCATCCGCTTGTAGGATGGGACATCAGCACCGTCGATAGCTATGATGCGCTGATGCTGCGTTTACACTACCAGACCCCAAATCGTCCGGAACCGGAAGGGACTGAAGTTGGTCAAACGCTCTGGTTAACGACAGATGTAGCCAGGCAATTTATTTCAATATTAGAAGCCGGCATCGCCAAAATAGAATCAGGTGATTACCAGGAAAACGAGTATCGTCGCCATTAGCGTGACGCGCTCCCCCTCTCTCAGGCACCGTAAGGTGCCTCACTTATTTCTGGCTTGTATATCTCAGCGCAGTTATTTACCCTGAAATCATCGCGATAGCAGAGAGAAGCTGATGAAATACGACCTTATTATTATCGGCAGCGGTTCGGTTGGCGCCGCCGCTGGTTATTACGCCACCCGCGCCGGGCTAAAGGTCCTGATGACCGATGCGCATATGCCGCCTCATCAACAGGGCAGCCATCACGGCGATACCCGACTTATCCGCCACGCTTATGGTGAAGGCGAAAAATATGTCCCACTGGTGCTTCGCGCCCAGGCGCTTTGGGATGAACTCTCCACACACAATGAAGAGCCTATTTTTGTCCGCTCCGGCGTCGTTAACCTCGGCCCGGCCGATTCCGCTTTCTTAGCCAACGTCGCACGAAGCGCGCAACAGTGGCAATTGAACGTCGAGCGCCTGGACGCGACGGCCCTCATGACGCGCTGGCCGGAAATTCGCGTGCCCGATAATTATATCGGGCTGTTTGAAGCTGACTCCGGTTTCCTGCGCAGCGAATTAGCCATTACCACATGGCTTCGTCTGGCCCGAGAGGCTGGCTGCGCACAGCTATTCAACAGCCCGGTAAGCCATATTCACCATGATGATAACGGTGTGACGATAGAGACGAGTGAAGGCAGCTACCACGCCAGCAAGGCGCTAATTAGCGCGGGCACCTGGGTAAAAGCGCTGGTACCGGAGCTGCCCGTTCAGCCCGTACGTAAAGTTTTTGCCTGGTTTAAGGCGGATGGACGTTACAGCACTAAAAACCGCTTTCCGGCCTTTACCGGCGAAATGCCCAACGGCGATCAATATTACGGTTTCCCGGCGGAGAACGACGAGTTAAAAATCGGCAAACACAATGGCGGACAGCTAATACAGGCTCCGGAAGAGCGCAAGCCCTTTGCCGCCGTTGCCAGCGATGGCGCGGAAGCATTTCCTTTCTTGCGTAATGTACTGCCGGGTATCGGCGGTTGTTTACATGGGGCGGCATGTACCTATGATTATTCGCCGGACGAGGATTTTATTATCGATACGCTGCCTGGCCATGAGAATACGCTTGTCATCACTGGACTCAGCGGACATGGTTTTAAATTCGCCCCGGTGTTAGGAGAAATCGCTGCGGATTTTGCGTTGGGAAAAACGCCCTCCTTTGATCTGACGCCGTTCCGGCTTTCCCGTTTTAGCCAATAATTTGTCGGCCCCGTAAAGGGGCTGTTTATTAAGGTAAGCTATGCGTCGTCTCTTTCATTTTCTGATGAATAATATTCGCGAACATTTCATGCTTTATGTTATTCTTTGGTCGCTGCTGGCGGTGATGGATATTGTTTATCTCCTTTTCTTTTGATTGCTTTTCATTGACGTTAACTGACACTTCCTGAAAGTTCCTCGCTTTTTATTTCATAACGTTAAGCACGGCAATAATGCCAGTTCCTGTCGTTGCGCGGTTATCAGGGGGAAATATCTCGAAACTTCTGAAGCTGAACCGCAAACAACATCAAAATTATTGAAATAAAAATAAATATCATTCAAATTCTTATTTATAAGTTGCATTCGGCGCTTTTCCACGCCATTTTCATTCTCTCGTGAAATATTGATTGGTGTGTTTATGCAATTTAAAAATACTCCACAGCGTTATGGCGTGGTTTCCGCCGCGCTCCACTGGCTGACCGCCCTGGTGGTCTATGGCATGTTTGCGTTGGGTTTATGGATGGTCACGCTCAGTTATTACGACGGCTGGTATCACCAGGCACCGGAAATACATAAAAGTATTGGCATATTACTGATGATGGCGCTGATCGTGCGTATTATCTGGCGGCTTTATTCTCCGCCGCCCATTGCGTTGACCAGCTATTCCCGTTTAACGCGCGCTGGCGCCGCCGCAGGTCATCTCCTCCTGTATCTCCTGCTCTTTGCGATAATCATTAGCGGCTACCTGATTTCCACCGCCGACGGTAAACCGATTAGCGTCTTTGGCTGGTTTGAGATTCCGGCCACGCTTACGGACGCGGGCGCGCAGGCTGACATCGCCGGAACGCTGCATCTGTGGTTTGCCTGGTCGCTGGTCATTATCTCGCTCTCGCATGGGGTTATGGCGCTAAAACACCATTTCATCGATAAAGACGACACACTGAAACGTATGACAGGAATGTCGTCATCTGACTATGGAGCTCAAAAATGAAAAAAAACCTGCTGGGATTCACCCTCGCATCCTTGTTATTCACGACCGGTTCCGCCGTGGCGGCGGAGTATAAAATTGATAAAGAAGGCCAACATGCGTTCGTCAATTTCCGCATCCAGCATCTGGGCTACAGCTGGCTGTACGGCACCTTTAAAGATTTCGACGGCACGTTTACTTTTGATGAAAAAAATCCGTCGGCAGACAAAGTGAACGTGACCATTAACACCAATAGCGTCGACACTAACCATGCCGAACGTGACAAACACCTGCGTAGCGCGGAATTTCTTAATGTTGCGAAATTCCCGCAGGCAACCTTCACCTCTACCAGCGTGAAAAAAGAGGGCGATGAACTGGATATTACCGGCAATCTGACGCTCAATGGCGTGACTAAACCGGTGACGCTGGAAGCAAAGCTGATGGGCCAGGGCGACGATCCGTGGGGCGGTAAGCGCGCGGGCTTTGAGGCCGAAGGAAAAATTAAGCTGAAGGACTTCAATATAACTACCGATCTCGGCCCGGCCTCACAAGAGGTTGAGCTTATCATCTCAGTAGAAGGCGTTCAGCAGAAGTAACGCCTGGCGAAATGCCGGATAGCGGCCTTTACGCTGCTATCCGGCAAAATATTACTCAGCCGGATCGGGAATGCTCAGTTTGCTATTAAGCCGACCACGCGATTTATTAAAAATTTTGTTGCCGTTCTCGCGACCCGCGCGACGTCGGCGCTGTTCTTCCTCCGGCAAGGCCAACTCTTCACAGCATTGTTCACTACAGCAGCCGTTAAATTTACTGGCGCACTGCGGACACTGAATAAACAGCAGATGGCAACCGTCGTTTTTGCAGTTGGTATGGCTATCGCAGGGCGCGCCGCACTGATGGCAATGCGCGATAATATCATCCGAGATTCGTTCGCCCATTCGTTCATCAAATACAAAGTTTTTGCCGATAAAGCGAACGGGAAGCCCCTGCTCGCGCGCGCGACGGGCGTACTCAATGATGCCACCCTCAATATGCCAGACTTTATTGAAACCGTTGTGTTTCATCCAGGCGCTGGCTTTCTCACAACGAATACCGCCGGTACAGTACATCACTATCTTTTTATCTGCATGTTCCCGCAGCATTTCAACCGCTTTTGGCAACTGTTCACGAAACGTATCCGCCGGGATTTCCAGAGCATTTTCGAAATGGCCGACTTCATACTCATAGTGGTTGCGCATATCAATAAAGACCGCGTCAGGATCGTCCAGCATCGCATTCACATCTGCCGCCTTCAGATAATCGCCGACATTACTGGCGTCAAAAGTCGGATCGTCAATACCGTCAGCGACGATACGGTCGCGAACTTTCATACGCAGCACCCAAAATGACTTTCCGTCATCCTCCAGCGCGATATTTAAACGCAGCCCGTCCAGCGCGGGGTCGAACGTATAAAGCTGTTGACGAAACGTCTCGAGCTTGCTTTGCGGCACGCTGATTTGCGCATTGATGCCTTCATGCGCCAGGTAAACGCGACCAAAAACGTCCAACGCCGTAAACACCTGATACAACGCGTCCCGCGTCTGTTGCGGCGAGGCGATAGTGAAATATTTATAAAAAGAAATTGTCGTACGCGGCTCGCTTTCCGCCAGCATTTTGGCTTTCAGCTCGTCATTAGAGATGCGGTTGTGTAACACTGGCATGGTGTACGTATCCTGCAATCAGCAAAAAATAAAGTGGGCAGGCATGATAAGGCAAGTCTCGCCAATTTACATCCACACATTTTGCGCTACATTTCCTGCTTTACACTAAATAATTAACAACAATTGTCGATTTAATCGCCACTCTCTTGCTACATATTTTTGCTCAACGCAAAAAGATGCGAGAATACGGGGAATTGTTCGTTGAAAGACAGGATAGAAATGACGAAGTTGCCTAAGTTCTCCGTGGCCTTACTGCACCCGCGCTATTGGTTAACCTGGTTGGGTATAGGCGCGCTTTGGTTGGTCGTGCAACTCCCCTACCCGGTCATCTATAAATTGGGTTGCGCATTGGGCCACCTGGCGCGACGCGTAATGAAACGCCGCGCAAAAATCGCCTATCGCAACCTTGAATTATGCTTTCCGGAAATGACCGCGCAGGAACGCCACACCATGGTGGTCAAAAACTTTGAATCCGTCGGTATGGGCGTGATGGAAACCGGCATGGCCTGGTTCTGGCCCGATCGGCGAGTGAACCGCTGGATGGAAGCGAGCGGTCTGGAGCATATCCGTGAAGTTAAGGCGCAGGGACTGGGGTTCATTCTGGTAGGAATACATTTCCTTACCCTTGAGTTTGGCGCCCGCATGTTTGGTATGCATAACCCGGGTATTGGAGTTTATCGCCCGAATGATAATCCGTTGCTCGACTGGTTACAGACCTGGGGACGCTTACGCTCCAATAAATCGATGTTGGATCGCAAAGATCTGAAAGGCATGGTTAAGGCATTGAAAAGCGGCGAATTGATCTGGTATGCGCCGGATCACGATTATGGCCCGCGCGCCAGCGTTTTTGTACCATTATTCGCTGTCGACCAGGCTGCCACGACCTCCGGTACCTGGATGCTCGCGCGCATGTCTAAAGCCTGTATTATCCCCTTCGTGCCTCGCCGTAAACCCGATGGGAAAGGCTACGAACTGATCATTCTTCCTGCGGAATATTCGCCTCCGCTGGAGAGCGCAGAAGCGACTGCCGCATGGATGAATAAAATTGTCGAGCAGTGCATTATGATGGCACCAGAGCAGTATATGTGGCTGCATCGCCGCTTTAAAACTCGCCCTGAAGGCGTACCATCGCGCTATTGACAGGATTGCAGCCGTCAGGCTGCAATTTTTCCCCTCTTTTAGCTTTAAAAGCTCCCCACATTGCGAGGCTGGTAAGGTCGGCGCATAATTATAATTAGTACGCTCATAATTAAATTGATGATAGCGCAAACCGCGCATCATACTGTGGAACGCTATGTCACCCTCTGATGTCCCCATAAACTGGAAACGCAATCTAACCGTTACCTGGCTGGGCTGTTTTTTAACCGGCGCGGCATTCAGTCTGGTCATGCCTTTTCTCCCTCTCTACGTTGAGCAACTCGGCGTAACAGGCCATAGCGCGCTCAACATGTGGTCCGGGCTGGTCTTTAGTATTACGTTCCTCTTTTCAGCTATCGCTTCCCCTTTTTGGGGCGGTCTGGCGGATCGTAAAGGGCGTAAGATTATGCTGTTGCGTTCCGCTCTCGGCATGGCCATTGTGATGCTGTTAATGGGCATGGCGCAAAATATCTGGCAATTTCTGATCCTCCGCGCGTTATTAGGCCTGCTGGGCGGATTTATTCCCAACGCCAATGCGCTCATCGCCACTCAGGTGCCGCGCCATAAAAGCGGCTGGGCGTTAGGGACGCTCTCTACTGGCGGCGTCAGCGGCGCTCTGCTTGGCCCACTTGCGGGCGGTCTGCTCGCCGACCATTACGGCCTTCGCCCGGTCTTTTTTATTACCGCCAGCGTGTTGTTTATCTGTTTTCTGCTCACCTTCTTTTTTATTCGCGAGAATTTCCTGCCGGTGAGCAAAAAAGAGATGCTTCACGTTCGGGAAGTGGTCGCCTCGTTAAAAAATCCCCGCCTGGTGTTAAGCCTGTTTGTCACCACGCTGATTATTCAGGTGGCGACGGGGTCTATTGCGCCCATCCTGACGCTCTATGTGCGCGAACTCGCGGGAAATGTCAGTAATATTGCGTTCATTAGCGGGATGATAGCGTCCGTTCCCGGCGTGGCGGCATTACTTAGCGCCCCCCGACTCGGCAAGCTCGGCGACAGAATTGGCCCGGAAAAGATCCTTATCGTCGCGCTGATTATTTCCGTACTGCTGCTGATTCCAATGTCTTTTGTGCAAACGCCGTGGCAGCTCGCGCTATTGCGGTTTCTGCTTGGCGCGGCGGATGGCGCGCTGCTGCCAGCCGTTCAAACTCTGCTGGTTTACAACTCTACCAACCAGATAGCCGGGCGCATATTCAGTTACAACCAATCTTTCCGCGATATCGGCAACGTCACCGGCCCTCTCATGGGCGCCGCAATTTCCGCGAGCTATGGCTTCCGCGCCGTCTTCTGCGTCACGGCAGGCGTGGTGTTGTTCAATGCTATCTATTCATGGAACAGCTTACGACGGCGCAGACTGGCAATAGAATGATTTTTGCGCTTTCATACTTGCAATATCACAGAATCAGCTATTCTTTCCCTAAATACCTCGTCAAATCAAAGGGAGACACTGATGACCATGTATGCCACGCTGGAAGAAGCTATCGATGCAGCCCGGGAAGAATTTCTGGCTGACCATCCAGGCCTCGAACAAGATGAAGCGAATGTGCAGCAGTTCAACGTTCAGAAATATGTACTGCAGGATGGGGACATCATGTGGCAGGTCGAATTTTTCGCCGATGAAGGTGAAGATGGCGAATGTCTGCCGATGCTGAGTGGTGAAGCCGCGCAGAGCGTGTTTGACGGCGATTATGATGAGATAGAGATCCGCCAGGAATGGCAGGAAGAGAATACCTTGCATGAATGGGATGAAGGGGAATTCCAGCTTGAACCCCCGCTTGATACCGAGGAAGGCCGTACTGCGGCAGACGAATGGGATGAGCGTTAATTACTCATAAGGCCCGTGGTGAATATCGAGCGGCAGTAGCAGTGTATCGAAGATCAGTGAGAAGGGCAGATCGAGGATAGTGATATAGCGCCATGCGGAATCACGCATATCCCACTGCACGCCAGGGTAATACTGGTTGCCGTGTCCTTGTCCGGGGATCGTTCTGCTGATAATACTGCCGCAGCCGCTCAGGGTAATCACCATTATGCTCACCGCGAATATACGCACCTGATACCTCATTTCACTATAAAAATACCGGCATCACGCCGGTATTTTTCACCTCACTCCAGACCTGAAGACCTTATCCCGCTGACGATGCTCGTCCCTGCAACGCCTGCGGATTCAGGACGAGAGACTGATAATGGTTTACCCAGGAAGAGTATCTCTCTGGCGCATTCCAGACCCGATAGTGTAAACGCGCCATCGTCACCGGATCGCTGAGCAAAACCAGACGCCGATCGCGATTCAGTTTCTCCGGCGTTTCGTTTAGCGCCTGCTCCACATGACGATCGCGGGCTATTTCCAGCACCTTACTGGCGCGGTGACGCGCGGTGGCCATCGCGGTCGCCAGCGCATTCAGCGACGGGTTAAATACCGCATGCATAAAGCCATCGTCCAGAATACGGCGGCGATTCATCTCCAGATATTTATCGGTATCGACCAACACCTGAGGCGGCGAATACTCTTCCGGGATCAGGAACAGCTTCCAGCGTTTGGTGCGTAATCCTACCGTTGAACGACTGGAGATCACCGAAACAAATGGCGACAGAATCAGCGAAAAGACAATCGGCGCCAGCCAGAACAGAAAGCGTAAATCCAGCCACGCCATACCCACCGCCCAGACCAGCCCCAGCAGCAGTTGAGAGCCGTGACGCATAAAGGCTTCTCCCCACGGCGTAGAATCATCGTCGCGTTGCGGTGAGTTCCAGACCACTTCCCAGCCGAGAAACGCGCTGACCACAAACACGGTATGAAACAGCATACGCACCGGCGCCAGCAATACGGAGAACAGCACTTCCAGCAACAGCGACAGCGTAACGCGCCAGAAACCGCCATACTCTTTGGTGCCTTTACACCAGATCAGCATAATACTGAGCAGCTTCGGCAGGAACAGCAGCACCATCGTTGACGCAAACAGCGCGATTGCCAGTTCCGGACGCCACTGCGGCCAGACCGGAAAAAGCTGGCGCGGCTGAAGGAAATATTGCGGCTCTGTTAACGCATGAACGACCTGCAGCGCGGTAGAAAGCGCGAGGAACATGAACCATAACGGCGCGGACAGATATGACATTACCCCCGTCAGGAACACGGCGCGATGCACCGGGTGCATTCCTTTCACCAGGAACAGACGAAAGTTCATCAGGTTGCCGTGACACCAGCGGCGGTCGCGTTTAAGCTCATCCAGCAGGTTTGGCGGCAGCTCTTCATAGGAGCCGGGAAGATCGTAGGCAATCCAGACGCCCCACCCTGCCCGACGCATTAGCGCCGCCTCCACAAAGTCGTGGGAAAGAATCGATCCGGCGAACGAACCTTCTCCCGGCAGCGGCGCCAGCGCGCAGTGCTCGATAAACGGCTTCACGCGGATAATGGCATTGTGCCCCCAGTAGTGCGACTCCCCCAACTGCCAGAAGTGCAGCCCGGCGGTAAACAGCGGCCCATAAACACGGGTCGCGAACTGTTGGCAGCGGGCATACAGAGTATCCATCCCCGACGCTTTCGGCGAAGACTGGATAATCCCGGCGTTTGGATTCGCTTCCATCAGGCGCACCAGCCCGCTCAGACACTCGCCACTCATCACTGAGTCCGCGTCCAGCACCACCATATAGCTGTACTGATTGCCCCAGCGGCGGCAAAAATCGTCAATATTGCCGCTTTTGCGTTTCATACGGCGGCGGCGGCGGCGGTAAAAAATTTGGCCTTCGCCCTGCACTTCCGCGATAAGCTCCATCCACGCCTTTTGCTCCGCCACGCAGATATCCGGGTTATAACTGTCGCTAAGGATATAGACGTCAAAATGCGCGGCGTTGCCTGTGGCTTTAACGGACTCCCAGGTCGCGCGCAGACCGGCGAAAACGCGGCTAACGTCTTCATTACAGATAGGCATGATCAGCGCCGTCCGGTGTTCCGGATTGAGGGGCTCATCGCCAACCGTAGACGCGGAGATGCTGTACTTATCGCGCCCGATAAGCAGTTGCAGGAAGCCCATCAGCGCCGTCCAGAATCCGGCTGACACCCAGCAGAACAGCACGGCAAACAAAATCAGGATACCGGTTTGCAGCATGTAGGGCAGGAGCTGCATAAAGGAGACCCAAATATCCTGCCCCACCATATCCATAGGATTGATGAGCGCCCATCCCTGATAAGGCAGAATGGTCTTCATATACCAGGTCGCGACAACGGTTTGCGCCAGAGTCAAAATTAACAAAATATAGCGGCGTATAGTGCCGACGGTACGCCATTTTTGCTCGCTCGCCTGCTCTTCTTTTGTCAGACGAGAAACATAGCGCGGCGTTACATCCCGCCCACGCAGGCGATCCCAGAAACGGCCAACCGGGTTGGTTCGCCAGGGATCGGGAAACATCGAAGAGCGCGTCGCTTTTGGCATAGCCTGCAACTGATCGCGCCCTTCATCATCTTTAATTAACTGCCCCTTCGCCAATGAATCCGGCCAGGCGTGTTCAAGGCGGGCTTTTACGGAACCCTGCGGTGAATCGTCTTCTCGCGAGTAAGTCCGATGCTCGGCATCCAGCGCCTGATGTACGGCGCGGATGTCAGTTTTCGGCAATGCCGCTTTCTCACGTTCAGAAAGCAGCAGTGCGTCAATATACTCAGTTGTTTTATTCATTGGCAGGTAACTGGTAGCTCCAGGTTTCACTTAGCGTCTGATCGGCATTCACCAATGCGGCACGCATTTCCGTGGTTTTCTTCGCGTCTTTGACTTTCACGCGCAGCATTAAACGCCAGCCTTTAGTGACTGGGTTATAGCGTACATTACTGTCAACGATTTCACCGTTATCGCCAATGCTGGTTTGCGCAGCGACAGGCGTATCCGGCGGCAGTTTTTTCATGTCGGCACCAACGAAATCCACCACAAAGGCAATAGTGCCGTCGGGCTGGCGAATCAGATTCGACTGTTTAACGTCGCCCGTTGAGCGGCGTGTTTGCAGCACCCAGGCATTATCCGGCGCATGAAGTTTATCTTCATCGCGGCTGAAGGTCAGAGTGTACTTGAAGTTCATCTCTTTACCCGGTTCCGGCAATTGATCCGGAGTCCAGTAAGCGACGATGTTATCGTTGGTTTCATCATTGGTCGGAATTTCAACCAGTTCAACCTTACCTTTGCCCCAGTCGCCTTTCGGGGTAATCCAGGCGCTTGGACGCAGGTCGTAGCGATCGTCTAAATCTTCAAAGCGCGAGAACTCGCGGCCGCGCTGCAACAGGCCGAATCCCTGAGGGTTTTCCATCGCATAGCTGCTCACCGCGAGGTGTTTTGGATTGTTCAGCGGACGCCAAATCCACTCGCCATTACCCGCATGAATGGATAAGCCGTTCGAGTCATGCAGTTCCGGACGATAGTTGGTCGTCGGCGACGGCTGGTTTGGCCCAAACAGGAACATACTGGTTAATGGCGCAACGCCCAGCTTGCCTACTTTATCGCGCAGATAGACTTTTGACTGCACGTCCACCACGGTATCGCGGCCAGGAATGATCACAAAACGGTAAGCGCCGGTCGCGCGCGGAGAATCGAGTAATGCATAGACGGTCAAACGCTTATCGGTGGGTTTTGGACGCTCAATCCAGAACTCGCGAAAGCGGGGAAACTCTTCACCAGATGGTAAGGCGGTATCAATCGCCAGGCCGCGCGCAGATAAGCCATATACCTGGCCTGCGCCGATCACGCGGAAATAGCTGGCGCCAAGCATACTGACGATTTCGTCGTTCTTATCTTTACTGTTGATGGGGTACAGGACTTTGAACCCGGCGAAGCCTAAATCTTTTACCGTGTCTTTATCATGCTGAACATTGCCAAAATTGAAGTAATCCGGGCTGTATTTGATTCTTTTGACCGTCGTCGCCGTCACTTCGTTAATCTTGACCGGCGTATCGAAGTACATCCCCTGATGGTAAAATTCGAGCTTAAAAGGGGTCTTTAAGTTGTTCCAGTAGGCTTTATCGCTGTTAAACTGGATCTGCTGATAATCCGCATATTTCATGTCGCGGAAAACGGAGGGCAAGTTGCTTTTAGGCGCCTCATAGCCTTTCCCGGCTAAAGATTGAGCTTGTTTTGCCACGTCATCAATACTGAACGCCCAGCTCGATGATGCGTAGAGCGTTAACATAATAGCTGCGCCCAACCAACGCATTTTCATCATTTGTCGTTTATGTTTCATAATAAGTAAGCACTTCCCCCTTTGTGTGCTTATATCGATCCGATCCATTTTAATGGATAATCAGGCATTACGACAACTGAATCCAGGCTTTGTTCAGCGCGCTGGCTCATGGATTAAGCACCTCCCGCGCCTGTTTTCACTTTGCGTGCTTATCCTGGAGACAGGTTGTCGGAGTTGGTGTAGGGTTGCTACCGAATGTAACTATAATTCGCCTTATGGATAAGGTGAAAAATCTGAGAATACGTGACCTTATATGAGCTCTGTACCCGCGCCGCGCGAATATTTTCTTGACTCTATCCGCGCATGGCTGATGTTGTTAGGGATTCCCTTTCATATCTCGTTGATCTATTCCACTCACAGTTGGCATGTCAATAGCGCCGCGCCATCGTGGTGGCTAACCCTGTTTAACGATTTTATCCACGCTTTTCGTATGCAGGTGTTTTTTGTTATTTCTGGTTATTTTTCGTACATGTTGTTTTTACGTTATCCGTTAAAACGCTGGTGGAAAGTACGGGTAGAACGTGTGGGTATTCCCATGCTTACCGCAATCCCTTTGCTTACCTTGCCGCAATTTATCCTGTTGCAATATGTCAAAGAGAAAACAGAGAACTGGCCTACACTCTCTGCCTATGAAAAATATAATACGTTAGCGTGGGAACTCATTTCACATCTGTGGTTTTTACTGGTGCTGGTGATATTAACCACAGTCAGCATCGGGATTTTTACCTGGTTCCAAAAAAGGCAGGAAACAAGCAAGCCTCGTCCCGCCGCTATTTCACTGGCCAAACTTTCGCTTATTTTTTTCCTGCTGGGGATCGCTTACGCCGCTATCAGGCGCATTATTTTCATCGTATATCCAGCAATCCTCAGTGACGGCATGTTCAATTTTATTGTGATGCAAACGCTATTTTATGTGCCATTTTTTATTCTCGGCGCGTTGGCCTTCATTCACCCCGATCTGAAAGCGCGCTTCACCACGCCCTCACGCGGATGCACTTTAGGCGCTGCCGTTGCTTTTATCGCGTATCTGCTGAATCAACGTTATGGGAGCGGCGACGCCTGGATGTACGAAACCGAATCCGTGATTACGATGGTCATGGGGCTGTGGATGGTGAACGTGGTATTCTCACTGGGGCATCGCTTGTTAAACTTCCAGTCCGCGCGTGTCACCTATTTCGTGAATGCTTCGCTGTTTATCTATCTGGTGCATCATCCCTTAACGCTTTTCTTTGGCGCGTATATTACACCGCATATCACCTCCAACCTGATCGGGTTCTTGTGCGGGCTGATATTTGTTATGGGTATTGCGTTAATTCTGTATGAAATTCATTTACGCATCCCGCTCCTGAAATTTCTCTTTTCAGGTAAACCGCCGGTAAAACAAGAAAGCCGCGCCGCGATCGGGTAGTTTTCCGCGCGCGGGTTCACAGCAACCATTCCACAGGTAAAATTGCCGCCAACCGTACCAGAACTCGCTGCCAGAAACGCGTAGCGGGTTCTTTCTTTAACACCTTTTCCTCTTCTTGCTGACGATCGATCCAGTTAATTCGTCCCCAGCGATCCAGCCGCAGTTGCCAGGCCGCATCGCGTTGGCTCTGCGTAAAACGCTTATGAATAAGCGTCGCCAGCGTTTCACTTTCAATGACAAAGCCCATTTCGGTATTTAAAAGCGTTGAACGGGGATCAAAATTAAGCGACCCGATAAACACCTTACTACCATCAATACTGAACGTTTTAGCATGTAAGCTGGAACCTGAGTTCCCGGTGAGTCCGCGATCATGTACGGCGGTTTCATGTTCGCGGGTCGGTTTCAGTTCGTAGAGCTCCACGCCATAGCGCAGTAATTTCTTTCGCCAGCGCGCGTACCCTGCGTGAACGACCGCCACATCGTTGGCCGCCAGAGAGTTAGTTAAGATGGCGATCTTCACGCCCTTCCTGACCAGATTAAGCAACTGCGCCACGCCTGCGCGCGTAGGGACAAAGTAAGCGGAAATAATGTCGATACGCTCAGTCGGCGAGCCCATCACGTCAAATAATCGCTGCGGAAGAAGCGAATGGCGCTGCGCCTTCCCCTCGCCTTTAGAAGGGTCATCGCTAAGTAAGCGTGTTTTTGCCCAAATCAGCGGCAATGTTCCGCGATCGAGATCCGCCATAAACTGACTGGTTTCCAGCTTATGCAGATAGCGGCGGGTGATCTCATCGTTATACCAGGATTCGGGAAGTTCGATACGCTGCGTCAGTTCCTGCTCAGAAAGGGATAATACTTGCTGCAATGTCGACACTGAACTACAGCGCCAGTAACGTTCAAAATCATTGGCGACATCATTGACCACCGGGCCAATGGCCATCACGTCCAGATCGGAAAATAGCGGCTCCTCGCCAGCGCCGAAATAGGCATCGCCGATGTTGCGCCCACCGACCAGCGTCACTACGCCGTCGGCAGTGTAACTTTTATTGTGCATCCGCCGATTCAGCCGCGCAAAATCCGTCAAATATCCCAGCGCGCGTAGCGTACGAAAAGAGAAAGGATTAAACAGACGAACTTCGATATTAGGATGGCTATCCAGCAAGCGCAACGTATCATCCAGACCAGGCGTATTGTTATCATCCAGCAGCAGACGAACATGAACGCCACGCTTCGCCGCCGACAGCAGTACCGAAAAGAGCAGCCGCCCGGACATATCGTCTTCCCAAATATAATACTGCACATCCAGCGTCCGCGCCGCCATTTCGGTCAGGCGGTAGCGGGCGGCAAAAGCGTCCAGACTGTTATCCAGCGCCAGAATGCCGCACTCTCCGGGATGGCGCGCGCATAGCGGTTCAACGGCACGCTCCAGGCGTGTTTTATCAGGCAGGGTCGTCGCCTTGCTGAGTAAGTAATCTTGCGTAAAGCCGGGCAGTTTCTTCATCATAACAGACAAAGTATACCTGTTCAGGCAGAGCGTAACGGGTAATAAAATCTGAAACCGTCCTGACGGCGACTTCAGCGGCCTGGGCGCGTGGATAGCCATAAACGCCGGTACTGATTGCCGGAAAAGCGATGGAACGAAAGTGATTCGCCTCGGCAAGCAGTAAACAATTCCGGTATGCCGCTTCGAGTAGCTCAGCTTCCTGGTGTTCGCCGCCTCGCCAGACGGGCCCCACTGTGTGAATAACCGCCTTTGCCGAAAGCTTGCCAGCAGGCGTGATAACCGCATGTCCCGTCTGACATTCGCCCTGTTGCTGGCGGATGAGTTTACAGGCGTCCAGCAATGCCGGCCCCGCCGCGCGATGAATCGCGCCGTCTACGCCGCCGCCGCCCATTAATGATGCGTTAGCGGCATTCACAATCGCATCGACGCTAAGTTGAGTGATATCACCCTGTATGACCTGAAGACGTGATGTCATAACCCCCCCTTTGTCTCACCTTATCTGCAAAGTGTACAGCAGGGCTTTCAACAGAGTCGCTCTTTTTATATCTATGACACCGCCGTTAACGGTACTCAATATTCATCACCGCCAGGCTTTTTTGCGCATCGAGATAATGCAGCCGCACCGTCGCAATGGACTGAATATCCTGCGGTAATCCAGATGCCTGCCGAAGGTCAATCCGGTGCATTTGCTTTTTACCTTCACGTAGGCAGGTTAAATCAATATTTTCGGCGTGAGTAGAAATATCGCACAGTGGCTCAACAATCGCGCCGCGAAAATGGATAACGCCGCCCTGTACCGTTTGTTGCCCTACCGCAGAATGGATAAAAAAAGCGCAGATACACAGACCTATGGCAGGGATATTTTTCTTGATTACGGACATGTTAACTCCTCAATGATTAGTCATCCTCGAGGGTTCGGCGTTACCTTTTAGCGACATGCCGAGACGATGAGACGCTTTTATCGCCTCTTTATACCCAGGTCAGCCAATCCATTTCCGCCACCATCAAAAACTACTGTGCAGAAGGCGGCCATTGTTGTGATAAATGCAGTGATTGTCCGTCCGAAACAGTAACAATAATTTTAACCGAGTCCTCTGAAGATATATTTACACTAAGACGAGACAACTCAATCGGTTGATTAGCAGGTAAAGATAGCGTTTGTTTTTGCTGTGTATGGCTTTGTCCCCCGACGCCGTCGCGCACAGAGAGAATTTGCACCTGACAGACGCAGGGTTCGTTTAATGTGACCTGAGGGATCACCGTGTAAATATCGCCTTGCTGAGTTGTGGTAAACGTAATCTGATTTGAAAGTGCGGCAAGGAGCAATAAAGTATGCATAATTTCCTCCCGAAAAAAAACAGGGCTTACGCCCTGTTTTTTTATTAGCGCAGACGCTAAATTAATACTGGTTAGCCGTGGCGTTGTTGCCAAAACCAACCTGACGCACCATTACGCTGGAATCAGATGCGGTCTGATTAACCAGCGCGGCGTTATTACCGCCGTATTGGCCGACAGTAATATCGGAGTTTTTAGCGTTCCACTGGTCGATGGTGGCATTGTTTCTGAAACCATTCTGAGTCAGTTCAATAGTACTATTATCCGCACCCTGGCCTACATCGGCGCCGTTACCATAACCGCTCTGGGTAATGGTCGTTTCAGATTTACGGGCATCGCTTTGCAGAGCAAGCGCAGCGTTAGCGGAACCGTACTGATAAATGCTCAACGTTGAGTCCGGGCCGGAACTATTGCCGCCGCCGTTATGATTACCGCCGCCGCCCCATTGTGGAACGACGCCTGCCAGAGCACTGCCAGAAACTACGATTGCTGCGAATGCTGCCACTTTTAAAAGTTTCATGGTAAAACCCCCATCGGATTGATTTAAAAGTCGTAACGGTATTAGCGTTGGGTGACGCGAATAGCCATCTGCGACTGTTTCTGCACTACAACTGCTGTTTTCTGCGTACCGTACTGGGTAATATTGGCCTTATTTCCAGAGCCTTTCTGGATAATAGCCGCACTATTACCGTAAGCGCTTTGCGATATACTGGCATCGTTGGCATTGCCCGTTTGCTCAATATACGCAAAGTTATAATTCCCTGCCTGGTCGACTTTCGCCCGATTATTTCCTCCTTCTTGTGAAATAACGGACAATAGTTTTGATCCTTCCTGGCGTACTCTGGCACTATTATCCGTGCCGACTTGACCAATAATGGCCGCCTGATTAAATGAAGACTTGCTTAATTCATTTACCGCAAAATTATATTCTGAACGAGCCAGATCATAATTTGTCGCGGTTGCAATCCCAGGCGCACCCAGTATTGTCAACATCATAAATAACAATTTGTTTTTCATGCTGTCACCCTGGACCTGGTCGTACATAGCGAAAACTATCTATTGTTTTGTTAGCGACATGCGTTTTTTGTTAACGCGTCGTTACGATGAAGAGTATGTCCGTGGAAACATTTTTAATAACTCACCCACGCGTGGTATTTTGTTATTTAAGCTCATACCAAAGTGCTAATAAAACGATAGCCATGTGATTTTTTATAATTGATTTTTGGCCACAGAAGAGAGTGTATCGCGCACCCAAAAAATGAAGTGTTGGTGTGTGTTATGCCACCATGGGGATGTTCTTATGCTTCCCATGGGGGGCAATACGCACAAGACGTGACACACTTCGTTTTTTTTGTCTTTGTGCTGTCCAGGTTAATGCCACGTCTCAAATTTTAAGAAAAAATAAAATCAAAACATGACTTACAATAATTAAAATGATTAAAAATCAATGAATTATTATAATTTGTATGATTTTTTAAATCTATGCAATAACAGCTAAATGTACAACTTTACTATCAAATCTAAACTTCAAAAAAACCCAAAAACAACATTTTAATATATATTTTTACATCTTGTTACAAGTTTAACACTTGCTTTAAGATTTGTAATGGCTAGATTGAAAACAGTTAAAAGTATTTTCGTAAATATTTTTCTCTTTCTGGATAATGGGCTATTTCAACCCACAGCAGTGCAACATCTGTCAGTACTTCTGGTGCCTTTATTTTATGGGGGCAGCTGTCAGATGTGCGATTAAAAAAAGTGGAGTTTCATCATGTTTAATGAAGTCCATAGTAGTCATGGTCACACACTATTGTTGATCACAAAGCCATCTCTGCAAGCTACGGCATTATTGCAACATTTAAAGCAATCGCTGGCTATAACCGGAAAACTGCATAATATTCAACGTTCTCTGGAAGATATCTCAGCCGGTTGCATTGTTTTAATGGATATGATGGAAGCGGATAAGAAGCTTATCCACTATTGGCAGGATAATTTAAGCCGCAAAAACAATAATATAAAAACATTATTGTTAAATACCCCTGACGATTATCCCTACCGTGAAATTGAAAACTGGCCTCATATTAACGGCGTGTTTTACGCCACTGAAGACCAGGAACACGTGGTCAGCGGATTACAGGGTATTCTGCGCGGCGAATGCTATTTTTCACAAAAATTAGCCAGTTACCTGATTACACACTCAGGAAATTACCGCTACAACAGCACCGAGTCCGCATTACTCACTCATCGCGAAAAAGAGATCCTCAATAAGTTACGTATTGGTGCCTCTAATAATGAAATCGCCAGGTCGCTATTTATCAGCGAGAATACGGTTAAGACACATCTTTATAATCTTTTCAAAAAGATAGCTGTCAAAAATCGCACCCAGGCAGTTTCATGGGCAAACGATAATCTCAGGCGGTAAGGCCATGAAACGCTATCTGACCTGGATTGTAGCAGCAGAGTTACTGTTCGCTACCGGAAACCTGCATGCCAATGAAGTTGAAGTCGAGGTTCCCGGATTGTTAACCGACCATACCGTCTCTTCGATAGGACATGAATTCTATCGTGCATTCAGCGACAAATGGGAAAGCGACTACACCGGCAATCTGACCATTAATGAAAGACCCAGTGCGCGTTGGGGAAGCTGGATCACCATAACGGTAAATCAGGACGTTATTTTCCAGACCTTTTTATTTCCAATGAAAAGAGACTTCGAGAAAACCGTCGTCTTCGCATTAGCGCAAACAGAGGAAGCATTAAATCGCCGACAAATAGATCAAACGCTATTAAGTACGAGTGATTTAGCGCGTGATGAATTCTAAAACATGATTTTTATCCGGAGGCTGTCATGCGTGTTAAACATGCAGTAGTGCTGCTCATGCTTTTTTCGCCATTAACCTGGGCTGGAAATATGACGTTCCAGTTCCGTAATCCTAACTTTGGTGGAAACCCCAATAACGGTTCCTTTTTATTGAACAGCGCCCAGGCGCAAAATTCATATAAAGACCCCGCTTATGATAACGATTTTGGTATCGAAACCCCCTCAGCGTTGGATAACTTTACGCAGGCTATTCAATCGCAAATTCTGGGCGGCTTGTTGACCAATATTAATACCGGGAAACCAGGACGTATGGTGACCAACGATTTTATTATCGATATCGCTAATCGCGACGGACAGCTCCAGCTCAACGTCACGGACAGAAAAACGGGAAGAACCTCGACCATCGAAGTGTCAGGTTTACAAACTCAGTCAACCGATTTTTAAGCTACAGTCACTAAAGGATATAAATCATGCCGCGCTTACTTATTTTGGTTGCCGTTTTATTGTTGAGCGGATGCTTAACTGCCCCGCCGAAACAAGCTGCGAAACCGACATTAATGCCCCGCGCACAAAGTTACAAAGATTTGACGCACTTACCTGCTCCCACCGGTAAGATCTTTGTTTCGGTATATAACATTCAGGATGAAACGGGCCAATTTAAACCTTACCCGGCAAGTAACTTTTCCACGGCTGTGCCGCAGAGCGCCACCGCTATGTTGGTCACTGCGCTGAAAGATTCGCGCTGGTTTATCCCGCTGGAACGACAAGGCTTACAGAATCTTTTGAATGAACGGAAAATTATTCGCGCAGCCCAGGAAAACGGCACCGTGGCGATGAATAACCGTATCCCGCTTCAGTCGCTGACGGCGGCAAATATTATGGTGGAAGGTTCTATTATTGGTTATGAAAGTAATGTCAAATCCGGCGGGGTCGGCGCAAGATATTTCGGTATTGGCGCCGATACGCAGTATCAGCTGGATCAGATTGCTGTCAACCTGCGCGTGGTTAACGTCAGTACGGGCGAGATCCTTTCTTCGGTGAACACCAGTAAAACGATCCTTTCCTATGAAGTACAGGCAGGCGTGTTCCGTTTTATTGATTACCAGCGCTTACTGGAAGGCGAAATCGGCTATACCTCGAACGAACCGGTGATGCTGTGTCTGATGTCAGCCATTGAAACCGGCGTTATCTTCCTCATTAATGATGGTATCGATCGCGGCCTGTGGGATTTGCAGAATAAAGCGGACAGGCAAAATGATATTCTGGTGAAATACCGTGAGCTGTCAGTACCGCCAGAATCCTGATGAATACGACAAAGCGTGGGGAAGACCCCACGCTTTTTTTATTTTGTGACCGCCGTATTCGCTGAATGTTGCTCGCGGCGTGATGCCAGCCATAGCCCACTATTTTTCATGGCATAGCCAAAGATTAGCCCCAGCGCCAGCGACGGTAATACCAACCGCCAGTCACCCTGCCCTGCAAATGTCGCGCAGGCGCCGATAAATGTTCCCGGAACAAAAGAAAGCAATAGCTGCTTTGCCTGGATACACATCAGGAATGCCACGATCCCCGTCAACACGTAACTGACAATTTCCAGATGCGGCGCCAGCGCGCTACCGTGAATAATGACCAGCGCCCACACCATACCGCTTAACAGCGTACAGGCGGAAAGCAACAATCCCTTAAAGCCGCCCTGCGGACAGGCGAAATAAGCCGTACAGCCTAAAAAACCGGCCCAGCTTAGTAACCCCAGGGAGACGGCCACCCATCCCCATATTCCAGAAAGGATGCCCGTCGTGATAGCAATAGAAAGAAGTATGTTCATGGCGCGCATCATAACAGAAAAGCGGCACATTAATGAGATCACGCACACATTTTATGCAATGATGTAAAACCAGTTGCAGTTAAAAGTGATTTACATCACATTATTCTTCATCTTCTTCCTGAAGTTCATCCCACATGGCCCCTATCGCATCACGCGTTAGCGGCGCCAAAGTGCGCCAGAATGGCGTAACGGCATGGGCTTCAACTTTACCGAGGAAGGTATTGCACCAGGGAAGCAGATAATCGGCAAATAAGGTTTCCAGCGCTTCACTTTCATCTTCGGCAGACTGATCTTCCAGCCAGGAGGCCGCGAGCAATAAAGTACCAATGTGATCGGCAGGCGTATCGGCCAGCGGCATCCCTCGCGACGTTAAAAAAGCGCGCACCTCAGACTCTTCCGCGCCTTCGACCCACGCACTGCGGTATGGCGCTACCGCGCACTCTTCCCCAACAAATAACGCATTGTAATCAGTGGAAATCTGCGTGATATCGCAGCTTTTCTGTAAACGCGCCAGCATATCATCCTGCTCCAGCGGCCAGTTTGCCGCCAGTTTACCTTCACGGATTAACGTAAACAGCGGAACCAGTAAAGGATCTTGCGGTTGGCGGTAATACAACGATCCCAGCACACGGCACAGGATTGAAAACTCATTCATTGATATCTTCCCGTAAATAACGATTAAAGTTCGGCAAATTCCGGTACAGGCGCCATACCGCGTGATTCGAGAAAGGCCAGTAAGCGCTGCGGCGAGACGTTCAGGATTCGATCTTCCGGAAAATTCACCGCATCCAGAATTTTCCGGCATTCGGTGAAATCGCCAAGCGTAAAGGCCGTATGGGAATCAGAGCCTAACGCTACCCAGCCTCCCGCATCGCGTACGGCGGCAGCGACCGCGCGGCAATTATCTTCGCTTCCTTTACGCGAATGCAGAAAAGAAGAGTTGTTGATTTCCAGCGCTACATGGTGTTTCGCCGCCGCCTGCGCGATGGCGTTAACCTCCACTGGATACTTTGGATTTCCGGGGTGACTAATTATATGCACCTTGCCGCTGGCGATGGTCGCGATCATCGCCTGAGTATTGGTTTCTTTATCATGCGGCGCAAAAACGGGCTCATGAAAGCCTGCGATAATCAGATCCAGCGAGTCGAACATCTTTCCGGAGCAATCAATTTCACCGTTAATGTTCTTGATATTCGCCTCAATGCCACGCAGTATCCCCACGCCGTCAACCAGACGCGGCCAGATGCGCATGTTAATAAAATGCCAGTGATGCGGCGCATCTTCCATGTCCGGACCATGGTCGGTAATCGCAAAAAGTTTAATGCCTTTGCGTTTGGCTTCCGCGATATAATCGCTCAGAGTACTGTAGGCATGAGTGCTGGCGACGGTATGCATATGCAGGTCAACGGGATACATTGCTCTCTCCTGTAGTCATTTCCGACAAGGATAGCAGGTATCGCCAGCGTTTTTTAGCGAAACCCGGCCCGCGCCGGGTTGATGTCAATATCCTCTCGCCCGATCCACCTGCCCCGTCACCGGCTCTCCCTTCTCCAGCTGGGTAATTGTGCGGCTAATATAATCGATGGCTTCCGCCGGACGGGTGACTGCCGCAATGTGCGGCGTCATGGCGACTCGCGGATGGCGCCATAATGGGCTTTCCTGCGGTAACGGTTCCTGGCTAAAGACATCCAACATCGCGCCTTTTAGCTTACCGCTATCAAGCGCAGCCAGCAGATCAGCCTCCTGAACATGAACGCCGCGCGCGAGATTCAGCACGTAGGCGCCATCCGGCAATTGATCCAACAATTCGCTATTAATAATTCCTACCGTTTGGGCCGTATTCGGCAGCAGATTAATCAGCACCCGCGTCTGGTTCAGGAAAGCGCGCAGCTCTTCACACCCCACATAACTTTCCACGCCAGGCCAGGATTTGCGGCTACGACTCCAGCAACGTAACGGGAACCCCCACGCCTGTAGACTTTCTGCCACTTTTGCGCCCAGCACCCCTGCGCCCATGATACCGACGCTAAATTCTTCGCGGGTATATTCCGGCAGCGGTTTCCATAGCGCCTGATTCTTCAGCGCCTGATAATCATCGAAACGACGGAACCAGTGTAATACCTGGCTGACGGCATACTCCTGCATTTGCAGGCCCATTCCGGTATCTTCCAGACGGAATAGAGGAATGGAGGCGTCCAGCATTTCCGGATGCGCATTTAATTTACTCAGAATTGCATCCACCCCCGCGCCCAGCGCAAAGACGGCTTTTAAGCGTCTTCCGGCCAGCATTTCAACCGGGGGCTGCCATACAAGCGCATAGTCTGCGGGGTTGTTATCACCGACCTTCCATTCACGAACGCGCGCATGTGGGAGAGCCTTCTCCAGCGCATTTACCCACCAGGCGGCGTTAAATGTCGGGTGATAAAAAATTATCTCCATGTTATCTCCTGAGCAGTATGGTGCGGAATGTGATTGCGCCTGTTATCAGCGTTTTCAACGGGATGTGCAGCATAGCAAATTTCCCGGCGCGGGCAAAAAAAGCAGTTTTCGCCTATTAAAGCCACAGATTGGTGGAAGTTTGTATAAACGCGCTTTTTTTTAAAAAAGTTGATTG
This sequence comes from Salmonella sp. SAL04157, assembly GCF_046551635.1. Taxonomy (NCBI): domain Bacteria; kingdom Pseudomonadati; phylum Pseudomonadota; class Gammaproteobacteria; order Enterobacterales; family Enterobacteriaceae; genus Salmonella; species Salmonella sp. SAL04157. The sequence continues at coordinate 191,944 of NZ_JBGDVS010000002.1, read as the reverse complement.
ACGTAGAAAAGATATTTCCCTACATTAGCGCCCGTTCCAGTAATGCTGGAGCGACAATTTGGTGAGGTGTCCGAGTGGCTGAAGGAGCACGCCTGGAAAGTGTGTATACGGCAACGTATCGGGGGTTCGAATCCCCCCCTCACCGCCATATTTAAGTTGAGAGCCTGTACAGAAGTACGGGCTTTTTGCTTATATGTATCCCCCAAACCAAGGGGGGATGAGAACACCCGACCGGGGTTCGACACAAAAACGCCGGGAGCGTTTTTGAACAGAGCTTGCTCTGGCCCCGAAGGGGCGAGGCCCAGGGATGGGCTGAATAGCGGCGCAGCCAGTTGGACAGACGACGAGCTTGCGAGGAGACTGCCCGAAGGGCGAGCGCAGCGAGTCAATCCCCCCCTCACCGCCATATTTAAGTTGAGAGCCTGTACAGAAGTACGGGCTTTTTGCTTATATGTGACCCGTCCATTGCCGGATGGCGGCACAGTTCACGGGCGCCTTATCCGGTCTACATAAGCGCAGCGCCACCGGGCAATAACACCACCATCCGGCTTTCAATTTTAGCCAAGAATTTCAGTGAGTTTTACTTTGCGCCCCTCGTTTGAGGAAAGCGTCGCAGCATCAGCGGTAGCAATGGCATTTGTCGCCGCTTCTCCCGTTAGCAATTTAGCAAACTCCTCGCCTGACTCCAGACCGTTTATCACATCATGCAAGTACTGCATCTCCAGTTTCATAATTGATGAGAGCCACATCGGCGTACGTTTACCGGGTTTACCATAAGCGATTGCGCCATCCATCTCGCTGGATATGTTACCGTTGCGACGATCGTCATCCTCCGCCTGGCTTTCATGCACAAGAAAGTGTGTTTTTTTGCCCGCTTTTATTAGATAACCAGCCGTATTTTGCATATCAATGAGAATTGCACCTGTCGTGCCCTCAATTAATACATAGTGCTCAGGGTAGTGGAACGATGATCCCCACTGAAGTGTCGCGAAACGACCGCTTTCGAACTCAAGAGTGATTAGGACAACATCATCTTCATCACCAAATTTTTCACCTTTGTGCGCAACATTCCCCGCCGCCATTGAAACCAGGGATGGGGTTTCATCCATGATGAACAGTGTACAATCTAGCTCGTGAATGTGATGGTACAGATGCCCGCCTGACTTTGCGCGAATCTTCTTCCATGAGATCTCATCCTGCACGTCTTCAAAACCATTACGTTTAGTGTGAACTTGTGTAACTTCACCGATTTCACCGGCTTTGATGAGCGCTTTAGCGTGGCGAACCCCGTGAAAAAAGTTCATAACGTGACCCGCCATAAAGGTAACACCAGCTTCTTTGCAGGCATCAACCATATCCTTACAATCCAGGTAATTTAAGGCGATAGGTTTTTCACAAAACACGTGTTTACCCGCTTTAGCCGCCGCAATGACCGGCGCTTTATGTAAGTAATTTGGTGAAGCAATAATTACGCAATCCACATCAGGATGGGTACAAAGCGCCTCCATTGTTGCAGTGGCGACACAGTTCAGCTCTTTCGCTATCGGATCCGCATTTACCGGATCGTAAATCGCAGTGATTTTCGCTCCTTCAACCTTAGACATAAATCGCGCCAGTTCAGCGCCAAAATAACCCGTACCTACAACACCGTATTTCGTCATCATTTATCCTCTATTAAAATTCTTTTGTTGACTGAAACCTTTCACGACGTGCTTTTAGCCTATCCGGAATGGATAAGCCAATAATGAGTAGAATTGTTGCGGTCCAGAAGGCAACAATGAACGTTAGCGCAGCGCCTAGCCCCATTGTTATTCCAAGCCAGGTCGCCGCCATTGAATTGAATGTGCCTGATGTCGCAGCAAGATTGTAAATCAGCCCGGTACCCAAACCACGAACCTCAAGAGGAAAGTAGTCGTAGAGAAATTTGGGAACCAGCCCGCCAACACCTACGTTAGTCGCCATTAAACCGAATAAACATGCGCCCAGCAGTAAATAATTATCTTGCGGAATTCTGAATAACGGGAAAATGAATAAAAAGGACATGAGAAGACCAATGCTGAACGTTTTCTTCAAACCAATTCTATCTGCGCACAGACCCCAAACGATATTTCCCAATACAGTGCCGAATGCCGCCGCCGTCATTAAATTAGAGACCACGCCCGTATCAAAGCCCTCTCCCGCCAAATATGTAGGCAGTAGACCAAAGATCGGCCAGTTTGCGCCGAAAATAGAGAACAGAACAATAAATACACATAATGTCAGTGGAAATTGAGCTCGATTAAATAGCCCTTTCATTGACAAAGAGAAAACTGACCAGGCACTTTGTGAGTGCTTTCCGAGACCACTGAGTTTGGCTTCTTCCCACTCTTTAGATTCAGGAGCCCTGGCCCGGATGTAGATTACTAAAAGAACGGGTAGCAAACCGACAAAAAAAGCAGCACGCCAACCATACGCTTCGGCAAATGACGGCATAAAGTAGGCTGCTATGATGTTACCAATACCGAAACCTGAAACCAGAAATGCGCTCGCTTTAGATTTTAAATGCTTTGGCCAACTTTCCACGGCATAAGTAGAAGCGCAAGCATACTCCCCCGCCATCCCCATACCGACAATGAAACGACTAAGCGTCAGCATAATTACACCGGAAGCTAGGCCACTTAACCCTGTACCTACAGAATAGGCAACTATCGACCACATCATTAACGGCTTACGGCCAAATTTATCTGCCAGCAGACCAAATAGCGCCCCGCCAAATGGTCGCCCAATAAAGGCCGCTGTGGCAAGGAATGCGCCCTCCATATCTGTCAATCCTAAGTCAGCCTTGATCAGATACATAATGTAGAAAATCAGCATAAAGTCGAAGCCATCAAAAACGTAACCCAGCCATGCTGAAAATAAAGCATTTTTTTGTGGACGAGTTATCTCGCTATACCACGGGAAGAATTTTGCTATCACAATAAAACCCTTATTTGCTGTTACCGTCTGAAATGCTTACGGAATTAATTTTTAAGTCATATCAATTGCCGAATAAGACACTATCAACCGGCACTTTCCGACAACCGCCTGAGATCGTAGCTATGTAAAGCGTATATTCATTGTTTATCATCCTTATTCGTAGCTACGTTAAGGACGTGAATACTCAAGACAAAGTCTAACGTTCTGTAACGTAGCCACGGGCTATAAGATTATCGATATGAATACTAAGCAAAGATTAGTACAGTAACTCTTTAACCTTTCTCAAAAGTGGTATTGTAATCCAACGCGATAACGGGTCTGTCTCTCATCGGTATTATTTCTCACCGCTACATTTCCGACCTCAACGTATGGTGTAAATGACTTATTCAGTTTCCAGGCTAAAGCCACATTATGCTCATAGTTTGTTTTTTTGTTATCAAATTTAATTTGATCGCTATCCATCCAGGTAAAGTTATATTCTAATTTCAACTCATCAAAAACATAACCTATATAAGTATCAAATCTATTCGTTTTCTCATCATCATTGTAGTTAGCTGTCTTTCTTGCATAGTCATAGCGGTAACGACCAGCCATATAAATACCAGAATCAAAATTATATTGCACCCTTAAATAAGGCTTATAAATTGAAGTGTCTGGACCGCTTTCAAATATAAATCCAGGCTGCAAAACAAAATGGTCCGTAACTTTATAATTATAACTTACGCCCAGTTCTATAGCGTTTGCGACGAGATCGCTTAAATGCTTATCCTGCTCACCATCTACTCCTCCCGATTTAACGCTGGCATCGACATAAAAACCAATGCCGTTAGGAAGTTTTTCAATTATAGCAATACGGTCTTTATTAATTCTGGTTCTATCAGCATATTCATGCCGATAATCAAGGGTTGCCGCTTGTAGATATGATGAAAATGCTATAAACGAAACCATACCCAGAAGATATCTGTTGATTTTCATAAAATACTCCGCTTATCAATTAACTTTATTTTTGTATTTAAAAATTATTTTATTAATAAATTACCATCACGCATGGTAAAGGAGGTTACAGACGAAACAGGTTTCCCTTTAGCATTTTCACCACCGATAAGGAAAACTTCATCACCATAACTTACTGATACACCATAGCCGAGAGGTTGTTTCATTTTACCCATATATTGCCAATGGCCATTAACCAAACCATAGACTTCATCTCGCCATTTTTTATTTATTCCTTCGTGGGAATAAAACTTTCCATTGGTATAATTTTGTTTTGCTCCCGGAAAATTCGCGCCACCACCGACAAGCAGGACACCGTGACTATAGCCCGAAAATGCTCCGGCCAACCCTTCCTGCTGTTGTTCTCCAGGCGATGGCGGTAACTGGCTGTTCTTCAACCATGTTAGCTTATCGTTATCCCACATGGCGCGGTAAATCACATCGGTACGTAAACCCGGTTTGAGCTCACCATTAATCAGCATCAGGAAATTATTTTCCATTACCGATGACGATCCTGCCGTCCCCGCGCCTGGCAGCTCACCGGCATTCTTCCATGTGTTCTCTTTAGCATTGTAGATAAATACGATTTTATTAAAAAAATAATCTTTGGCAGGTTTATTAAAATAATTATAGATGACTTTGTTTTTTTCACTTTCATCCGCAGCCGCAGCCGCTATATCAATAAAATACTTATCAAAGATATGCTCATTAACCCCTCCGGTAATAAGTACCATCGTTTCGTTTAATTTTACTCCCGTATGCCCTGTTAATCCAACTGGAGATATAGTGTCAACTTTTTGCCATGTATTTTTCACCGGTGAGTATTTGTACACATCGCTATAAACCTGCAACGGTGATTCACTGTTTTTTTTCCCTACGCCACCAAAAACATAAAGCTCATCATTTAAAAATACCGACACGGATTGCTCACGAGCTCCACCAGGAAACGACTTTATACGCTCCCAGTCTTTATGTTGCTTTTTAAGATCAATTTTATACCAGGATGTCCCTGCGGTACCTAAGCCGACATAAATCACGCCATTATTATCAATAGCGCCAGTACCATTTTTCAGTGGTTCTGGTATATCAGGAAGCGTCGTTGCATATCCTGATGTGGTGATAGCGACTGATAAACATAGCGCCATTAGCGTCATCATTTTCTTAAAGTTTTTCATCTGCATCCCCATGCGAAGAAATACAATTGGAGTAAAGCTTCATCATTAGTGATCTTATGGCGCATAATTTCAACAATGATAATGACAAAATGTGACCAAGCGCTAAAAATAATTACATGGGGTTATCATGTGCGAGGTAAAAGCACCCCATGGTGATGTTAGAAGTGATTATGGGTGACCTGTTATGGCCAAACTCATTAGTGATAGCATTCTGAATAAATACAACAAGAATTATGTGATGCATTTCATACTGGCTATCCCGTGGCGTATAAGCTCCTTCTGAGCATTTTATCTTTATGCCGGAAGCAGTTAATAAAATACAGCATGCTGCCGTCAGAATGAATTGTATTTGTCTTGTAGCTTCAGGTTATAGCCTCAAATCCGCTTGCGCAGTAATTGAATAACAAACATACCTTATGACTGTGTTCACATTTTTCTATCTTTTTGCTTGATGCAGCAACACTCCACAACATAACATAAAACGGAGCAAAACTTCAAAATATATAAGGCGGAACTGGATGTCACTATTAGCCAGGCTGGAACAAAGTGTACACGAAAACGGTGGGCTGATTGTCTCATGCCAACCGGTACCAGGCAGCCCTATGGATAAACCTGAAATTGTGGCTGCAATGGCACAGGCAGCGGCTTCGGCGGGTGCGGTCGCTGTGCGCATTGAAGGCATTGAGAATCTGCGGACTGTTCGTCCCCATCTTTCTGTTCCAATTATTGGGATAATTAAACGTGACCTTACAGGGTCGCCAGTCCGTATCACTCCCTATTTACAGGATGTTGACGCCCTGGCGCAGGCAGGTGCCGATATTATCGCTTTTGATGCCTCATTCCGCTCTCGCCCGGTTGATATTGATAGTTTACTGACACGTATTCGCCTGCATGGATTACTGGCGATGGCAGACTGTTCAACCGTGAATGAAGGCATAAGTTGCCATCAGAAAGGAATCGAATTCATTGGTACAACATTGTCTGGCTATACCGGCCCCATCACGCCGGTTGAGCCAGATTTGGCAATGGTGACGCAACTGAGCCATGCAGGTTGTCGTGTTATTGCCGAGGGGCGCTATAACACGCCTGCACTGGCGGCCAATGCTATTGAGCATGGTGCCTGGGCAGTTACCGTTGGTTCCGCTATCACCCGTATCGAGCATATCTGTCAGTGGTTCAGTCATGCAGTAAGACGCTGAACAGGAAAAGAAAATGAACACGCTTACTATTGATATTTATGTCTCAGAGAATGATCCGACGTTAATAATGCTATCGGCAAATACGATACCCAGGCCTGAAACCTGTTTGAACGCAATATCGGATAGCTGCTATTTCAGGTATCCGGCAGGACATACGTCTGGGCATCACCATTGGTGGAGCATAAATGTTCTGCCTTTTACATCTCATGATTACCGTCATTGAGATTAACAAAAACTATTACTTGATCTGAATATCGTATCGTCTGAATGATGGGAAGATAAAAATACACAGACGATGACCGCAACTCTACTCAAAACCATAAGCAGGAAAGAACTATGATTACACATTCTTTCGGCATCGTTAATTATCTTGTATTATTTGGCTACCTCCTGGCCATGATGTTAGTCGGTGTCTATTTTTCCAGACGGCAAAAAACAGCAGACGATTATTTTCGCGGTGGTGGCCGGGTTCCTGGTTGGGCGGCTGGGGTCAGTGTATTTGCTACTACGTTAAGCTCAATTACATTTATGTCAATTCCTGCCAAAGCGTTTACTTCCGACTGGACGTTTATCATTGGTCAGTATCTGGCTATCGCAATTTTACCGCTGGTTTTTTATTTCTATATTCCGTTTTTTCGGAAATTGAAAGTCACATCAGCCTATGAATATCTCGAAGCACGGTTCGATGTGCGCTGCCGTCTATTCGCCAGCATGTCATTTATGTTGTTTCATATCGGACGTATCGCCATTATCACTTTCCTCACCGTGCTGGCCTTGCGCCCCTTCATCGCTATAGACCCGGTGATTTTGGTACTGTTGATTAGCGTGATGTGTATCATTTATACCTGGATGGGTGGAATTGAAGGAGTAATATGGACTGATGTTATTCAAGGCCTCTTACTTTCTGGCAGCGCGATACTGATTTTTATAGTGATATGTCTCAAAGTCCAGGGCGGCATTGGTGAAATTTTTACGGTGACGCAGCAGGCGGATAAATTCTTTCCGGCTACGCAGTTCCACTGGAGCTGGACGGAAAGCACAGTACCTGTATTGATTATTGGTTTTCTGTTTGCCAATATTCAGCAATTTACTGCCAGTCAGGATGTGGTCCAACGCTATATCGTGACTGACTCCATAGAGGAAACGAAGAAAACATTACTTACAAATGCCAAACTGGTTGCTGTGATCCCTGTTTTCTTTTTTGCTATCGGCTCGGCATTGTTTGTCTACTATCAGCAACATCCACAATTATTACCGGCGGGATTCAACACTGGCGGCATTTTACCCTTATTCGTGGTCACCGAAATGCCAGTCGGCATTGCAGGGTTGATAATCGCCGCTATTTTCGCTGCTGCGCAGTCCAGTATCTCCAGCAGCTTAAACAGCATTTCTAGTTGTTTTAATTCCGATATCTATCAGCGTTTGAGTCATAAAAAAAGAACGCCTGAAAACCGTATGAAAATAGCTAAGTTAGTTATTCTGGTCGCGGGCCTAATAAGTAGTGCGGCCTCGGTATGGCTGGTCATGGCCGATGAATCAGAAATCTGGGATGCATTTAATAGTCTGATAGGTCTGATGGGAGGGCCAATGACCGGTCTGTTCATGCTGGGCATTTTCTTTAAACGAGCAAATGCCGGGAGTGCGGTTTTAGGAATTATTATCAGCGTCATTACCGTGCTGGGCGCACGCTATGCCACTGACCTTAACTTCTTCTTTTATGGGGTCATTGGCTCGCTAAGCGTGGTGATCAGCGGCGTTATTTTCGCCCCGTTATTTGCCCCGGCACCGCCATTGACGCTGGATGAAAAACCTGAACCAAAGGTGACATTATGATTTCATGATACCACGCTATACCGACACAGCACACGGTGACGCCAACGCCCGGGGCGACAATACCGGGCCAGGTATAAACCATCCGTCAAATGGCGCGCTATAAACACCGTAAGAGCAAACAGATTACTCTCCAGTGATGTTCTGTCATAAGTTGGCAACGCGATGTAAATATTCCCCCTCCTTTACTTACATCGCGCTTTTTTTCATGCCGCAGACTTGATAGGCTCTGCTCTGTTCGATATTGCAGGCTTTGTGCCGCAATCAGCCCTCAAGAGCAGGAACTATATGGAGCCTCAACCCCCACGTCTTAAACCCGGAAAAATCCTTGACACTCTGGGTGCTATGCAAAAAAGCCTGACACGTGCCTCCCAGCGTATTGCGCAATATATTTTAGCCTTCCCCAGACAGGTGACACAGTCATCTATTGCCGATTTGTCACGCGAAACACAGGCCGGAGAAGCCACGGTTATTCGCTTTTGTCGCACCCTGGGCTATAAAGGTTTTCAGGATTTTAAAATGGACCTGGCCATTGAACTTGCCACTACCGAGTCTGATGACAGTAGTCCTCTACTGGATGCCGAAGTTAGCGAATCCGACGATGCCCACGCCATTGGTTTAAAATTGCAGAACACCATTAGTAATGTATTATCTGAAACGCTAAATCTGCTTGATATGCAACAGGTTCTCGGTGTCGTGGACGCCCTACGTCACTGTCACTCAGTTTATATCTTTGGTGTGGGCTCATCGGGGATCACGGCGCTGGATATGAAACACAAGCTAATGCGTATTGGTTTACGGGGCGATGCGGTAAGCAATAACCATTTTATGTACATGCAGGCTACGCTATTAAAAGCAGGCGATGTCGCGATGGGTGTCAGTCACTCGGGCACATCGCCAGAAACAGTGCATTCACTCCGATTGGCCCGACAGGCTGGTGCCACCACAGTCGCCATTACCCATAATCTGGGTTCTCCATTATGTGAAGAGGCCGATTTTTGCCTGATCAATGGTAATCGGCAAGGAATGTTGCAGGGTGACTCGATCGGTACGAAAGCCGCGCAGCTTTTCGTCTTTGACCTGCTCTATACCCTTCTTGTACAGTCCTCGCCGGAACAGGCCCGAGAAAGCAAATTACGGACAATGAATGCCCTGGACATGACAAAATAATTCCTTTCCCGTACAGGCGTCATTTTCCTTTTTTGTCCATGAGTCTGCTGGATGCTTTATAGATAACAAAGCCCGGTTTCCCGGGCTCTGAAAGTCAATGCTATATTAGCTGTATGCGTGAAGCGTTCGCTGACAAAGCGCCGAGCGCACGCAGTCGTCTTTGTTGAAATGCACAATCCCTACCATTTCATCTTCTTCAAAGCGTTCCAACGCATCGCTCAACCCGGAACGCACGCCGCGCGGCAGGTCGCATTGCGTAATATCGCCATTGACAATGACCGTGACATTTTCGCCTAATCGCGTCAAAAACATTTTCATTTGCGCCGCAGTCACATTTTGCGCCTCATCGAGGATCACGACCGCATTTTCAAAAGTACGCCCACGCATATAGGCGAACGGGGCAATTTCTACCTTACCGATTTCCGGGCGCAAGCAATATTGCATAAAGGACGCGCCTAACCGTTTAAGCAGGACATCGTAGACGGGCCGAAAATAAGGCGCGAATTTTTCAGCGATATCACCGGGCAAAAAACCAAGGTCTTCATCAGCTTGCAATACCGGACGCGTCACAATGATCCTCTCGACGTCCTTATGAATCAATGCTTCTGCCGCCTTTGCCGCACTGATCCATGTTTTCCCGCAGCCGGCTTCGCCGGTCGCAAAAATAAGCTGTTTACTGTCGATAGCGTTCAGATAATGCGCCTGTGCTTCATTTCGCGCCTTAACAGGAGAGGTATCGCGACTATCGCGCGCCATGCCAATGGCTTCTACTCCGCCCATCTGTACCAGTGACGTGACCGATTCTTCTTCACGTTGCTTATGACTACGCGAATCTCGTCTCAACACACGCTTTGCTTCACGACGAGCTTTGATCACTGCTTTTTGTCTTCCCATGGATAGCACCTTGAGTTGTAGGTATACATCACCCGCGTTCTCTTGAACGCGATTATGCGCACACACATCTGAGGGTTGGCTTCCTTGTAAGCCTTAGCTTGCTTTTTGAAACGACGCCACACACGGCTACGCGCACCACATATGACGTCATGGGTATGGTCAGTAAGGGAAATGATGAGAGCTTTTAAGATGACAAGACCACCACCGGAGAGAGAATGTCCGTACAGGGTGTTGTAACTACTGTAAACAATGTGTCCTGGTGCGGACATTACCATTCGCGATCTCCATAGTGAGTGACCATCACTGCCGGGGAACTACCGCTATTACTACTAAGTACAACACAAAACATCAATAATGCAACAATATATTCACCAAGCATTAACCAAAAATTATTGCGTCATTGTCAGTCTCTTACAGAAAGATTACACGATTATTTCATCGGCAGGAGACTAAAAAAGATAATCATTAGCTACTGCGGGTATTAATGCTGAAAACATCCATAACCCATTGAATATTCAACATATAAAAGGTTAAAATGGAGTAATTAACGTGTCCTCTCTCCCATCGCTAAAACGGCATTATTTATGCAAAATTTTGTGCGGCATACTTACGCCAGTAACGCTGACTCGTTTTAATTTTTGTCATTACTCTATTGCGTCAAGGCTATTGGTACCATTAACAGGCGATTTCATATATGGCTAGTTAGTGATTACTTGAGATGTATTACGCCCGCGTTAACGGCGCTCAAGGGCTAAAAATAGTTTGAGAGAGCGTCCTCATTTACCTGAACATCTTCAGTCAATCGGTCCGGGACTTATCAGAGGACCAGGCAGGCGTATAACGCCGCCTGGTAAAATATGTCCGATGGCAATAATGCTATCGGACATGTCGGTTATTCCGCCTGTAGCTTCGACGGCGGCGCGGAATGATAATGCGCGTCCGCTTTTGCAAAGCGTTCCTGCATCGCTGCTGTCGGCGCTTTGCCAAGCAGGCTAAAGATTACGATCCCCAGGCTGCCGAAAATGAAGCCAGGGATGATCTCATACAGATCCAGCCAGCCATATTGTTTCCAGACGATAACCGTCACCGCGCCAATAATCATTCCCGCCAGCGCGCCGTTACGTGTCATACGCGACCACATCACAGAAAACAGGACAACAGGTCCAAATGCCGCGCCGAATCCAGCCCAGGCGTAGCTCACCAGCCCCAGCACACGGTTATCGGGATTCGCCGCCAGCGCAATGGCGATCAGCGCTACCACCAGCACCATCACTCGCCCTACCCATACCAGCTCTTGCTGGCTGGCGCTTTTACGCAGAAAAGCCTTATATAAATCTTCCGTAATCGCGCTGGAGCATACCAGCAACTGACAGCTCAACGTCGACATCACCGCCGCCAGGATAGCAGACAGCAGAACACCGGCAATCCACGGGTTAAACAGGATCTGCGCCAGTTCAATAAATACGCGCTCTGAGTTTTGGTTCACCGCCCCGGCCAGCGCGGGGTTATTGTTAAAGTACGCAATGCCAAAGAAGCCCACCGCCACCGCGCCCGCCAGACACAGAATCATCCAGGTCATACTGATACGACGCGCATGAACAATGCTGTGATGGGAGTCCGCCGCCATAAAGCGCGCCAGGATATGCGGCTGACCGAAGTAACCCAGTCCCCAGCCCATCAGGGAAATAATGGCGACAAAATTCAGCCCCTTGAGCATGTCGACATTCTCGATGCTCTTTTGCTTGATCACCTCCAGCGACTCGCTAAAACCGCCTACGCCGACAATAACCATCACCGGCGTCAGGATTAACGCAAAAATCATCAGGCTGGCCTGAACGGTATCCGTCCAGCTAACGGCAAGAAACCCGCCGATAAAGGTATAAATAATGGTTGCCGCGGCCCCCGCCCACAGTGCGGTTTCATAGCTCATACCGAAGGTGCTTTCGAACAGTCGTGCTCCAGCGACAATACCTGACGCGCAATAGATAGTGAAAAACAGCAGAATGACCAGCGCGGAAATAATACGCAGGACTCGGCTCTTATCCTCAAACCGACCGGTAAAATAGTCCGGCAACGTGAGCGCGTTATTGTTAAATTCGGTATGCACGCGCAGGCGCCCGGCCACCAGCTTCCAGTTAATCCATGCGCCTAACGTCAGGCCAATGGCGATCCAGCTTTCAGAGATCCCCGACAGAAAGATAGCGCCAGGCAGCCCCATTAACAGCCAGCCGCTCATATCCGACGCGCCGGCTGATAAAGCCGTAACAAACGGCCCCAGGCTGCGACCGCCAAGAATATAGTCATCAAAGTTTTTGGTTGAGCGCCAGGCGATAAACCCAATCAATATCATGCCAAAAATATAGACACAGAATGTCACCAACATCGGTGTGCTAATAGCCATCAAGGTTCTCCAAATTTATTTATTGGCACTACCGTAGCGTGCCGTTTTGTACCCTGCCGGAACGTGGCAAGGGTGTTATGTTTACCAGGGCGACCGTATCCTGCCGGAAGCGGTGGTTATTCACAATCGATTTAACACACCATTTACATCAAATTTGATTGCAGAGGGATACTATTTTTCTCCAGGTTGCACTCTCTCACATTTTTTGCGGTTGCACCTTTTAAAAGTGTTAACTACCGCAGAGAAAATAAATCCAGATGGTTTTCCCCGTCAGACTCCCACTTTCTTTTTTTAACAATTTATTCATTTTTAAGCTTGCAACGCAGGTCACATTTAACGCGGTTGCACAAAGTTGCAACATAGTGGATATTTTCCGCTAACTATTGGTTAGCAGATAGAGCGAATAACAGGAGTAGAGGGTATGGGAACCACCACGATGGGGGTTAAGCTGGACGACGCCACGCGCGAACGGATCAAAATGGCCGCCTCGCGTATCGATCGCACGCCGCACTGGTTAATAAAACAGGCAATCTTTAGCTATCTGGACAAGCTGGAAAATAGCGATACGCTACCGGAGCTACCTGCGCTGTTTGCCGGCGCGGCAAATGAAAGCGAGGAGCCGGTCGCGCCGCAGGATGAGCCGCATCAGCCCTTTCTGGAGTTTGCCGAACAGATTCTTCCCCAATCCGTCTCTCGCGCCGCCATCACTGCCGCCTGGCGCCGCCCGGAAACCGATGCGGTGTCAATGCTAGTGGAACAGGCGCGCCTGTCGCCGCCTGTCGCTGAGCAGGCGCATAAACTGGCGTATCAACTGGCGGAGAAATTGCGCAATCAAAAATCCGCCAGCGGTCGCGCGGGTATGGTACAAGGCCTGTTGCAGGAGTTTTCCCTCTCTTCGCAAGAAGGTGTTGCGCTGATGTGTCTGGCGGAAGCGCTGCTGCGTATTCCCGACAAAGCTACGCGCGATGCGTTAATTCGCGACAAAATCAGTAATGGCAACTGGCAGTCGCATATTGGCCGTAGCCCGTCGCTGTTTGTAAACGCCGCCACCTGGGGGCTGCTCTTTACCGGCCGACTGGTCTCAACGCATAACGAAGCTAATCTTTCACGCTCGCTGAACCGCATTATCGGCAAGAGCGGCGAACCGTTAATCCGCAAAGGCGTCGACATGGCGATGCGTTTAATGGGCGAGCAGTTCGTGACTGGCGAAACCATTGCTCAGGCGCTGGCGAATGCCCGAAAACTGGAAGAGAAAGGGTTCCGCTATTCTTACGATATGCTGGGCGAAGCCGCGTTAACCGCCGCCGATGCGCAGGCCTATATGGTTTCTTACCAGCAAGCGATTCATGCCATCGGCAAAGCGTCTAACGGTCGCGGTATTTACGAAGGGCCAGGCATCTCGATTAAGCTGTCCGCCCTGCATCCACGCTATAGTCGCGCGCAATACGATCGGGTAATGGAGGAGCTTTATCCGCGCCTGAAATCCCTGACGCTGCTGGCGCGCCAGTATGATATCGGTCTCAATATCGACGCCGAAGAGGCGGATCGTCTGGAGATCTCGCTCGATCTGCTGGAAAAACTCTGCTTCGAACCCGAACTGGCGGGCTGGAACGGCATTGGCTTTGTGATCCAGGCTTACCAGAAACGCTGCCCGCTGGTCATTGATTATTTAGTCGATCTGGCCTCCCGTAGCCGCCGTCGGCTGATGATTCGTCTGGTGAAAGGCGCCTACTGGGATAGCGAGATCAAACGCGCGCAAATGGAAGGGCTGGAGGGCTATCCGGTTTATACCCGCAAAGTGTATACCGATGTCTCTTATCTGGCCTGTGCGAAAAAATTGCTCGCCGTCCCTAATCTGATCTACCCGCAGTTCGCGACCCATAACGCACACACACTGGCGGCGATTTATCATCTGGCCGGGCAAAATTACTATCCGGGTCAGTACGAATTCCAGTGCCTGCACGGCATGGGCGAACCGCTGTATGAACAGGTCACCGGTAAAGTGGCGGACGGAAAACTTAACCGTCCCTGCCGTATTTACGCGCCGGTGGGAACGCACGAAACCCTGCTGGCCTATCTGGTACGACGCCTGCTGGAAAACGGCGCCAACACCTCTTTTGTCAACCGCATCGCCGATGCCACCCTACCGCTCGATGAACTGGTGGCCGACCCGGTCGAGGCCGTGGAAAAACTGGCGCAGCAGGAAGGTCAGGCTGGCATACCGCATCCGAAAATTCCGCTGCCGCGCGATCTGTACGGCGAAGGTCGGATAAACTCCGCCGGACTTGATTTAGCGAATGAACATCGCCTCGCCTCGCTTTCTTCTGCCCTGTTAAGCAACGCCATGCAGAAATGGCAGGCCAAACCTGTGCTGGAACAACCGGTGGCCGACGGTGAGATGACGCCGGTTATCAACCCGGCGGAACCGAAAGATATTGTCGGCTGGGGACGCGAAGCGACAGAAAGCGAGGTTGAACAGGCATTGCAAAACGCGGTCAATCAGGCGCCGGTTTGGTTTGCGACGCCGCCGCAAGAACGCGCCGCCATTTTGCAGCGGGCGGCGGTATTGATGGAAGACCAAATGCAGCAGTTGATTGGCCTGTTGGTGCGCGAAGCGGGGAAAACGTTCAGCAACGCCATTGCCGAAGTGCGCGAAGCGGTAGACTTCCTCCATTATTATGCCGGTCAAGTGCGTGACGATTTCGATAACGAAACGCATCGCCCGTTAGGGCCGGTGGTCTGTATCAGTCCGTGGAACTTCCCGCTGGCCATTTTCACCGGCCAAATCGCCGCCGCGCTGGCGGCAGGTAACAGCGTTCTGGCGAAACCGGCAGAGCAGACATCGCTGATTGCCGCCCAGGGCATTGCCATTTTGCTGGAAGCGGGCGTACCGCCGGGCGTCGTGCAACTGTTGCCGGGACGGGGAGAAACCGTCGGCGCCCAGCTTACCGCCGATGCGCGTGTACGCGGCGTGATGTTTACCGGTTCCACGGAGGTCGCGACGTTGTTGCAGCGCAACATCGCCACGCGTCTTGACGCCCAGGGCCGCCCTATTCCGTTGATTGCGGAAACTGGCGGTATGAACGCTATGATTGTCGACTCTTCCGCGCTCACCGAGCAGGTGGTCGTGGATGTGCTGGCTTCCGCTTTCGACAGCGCCGGACAACGCTGTTCCGCGCTCCGCGTGCTGTGTTTGCAGGACGATATCGCCGAACATACGCTGAAAATGTTACGCGGCGCGATGGCGGAGTGTCGGATGGGGAATCCAGGCCGTCTGACGACCGATATCGGGCCGGTGATTGATAGCGAGGCCAAAGCCAACATCGAGCGTCATATCCAGACGATGCGCGCCAAAGGCCGCCCGGTTTTCCAGGCCGCGCGTGAAAACAACGATGACGCGCAGGAATGGCAGACCGGTACGTTTGTTATGCCCACGCTTATTGAGTTGGAAAACTTCGCAGAACTGGAAAAAGAGGTCTTCGGGCCCGTGCTGCATGTCGTGCGTTATAACCGTAACCAACTGGCGGAGCTTATCGAACAGATTAACGCTTCCGGCTACGGGCTAACGCTGGGCGTACATACCCGTATTGATGAAACCATTGCGCAAGTCACCGGTTCCGCCCATGTCGGCAACCTGTACGTTAACCGTAATATGGTGGGCGCGGTTGTCGGCGTCCAGCCGTTTGGCGGCGAAGGCCTGTCCGGTACCGGGCCAAAAGCGGGGGGGCCGCTCTATCTCTACCGCCTGCTGGCACACCGCCCGCCCAATGCTCTCAATACGACGCTGACTCGTCAGGATGCGCGCTACCCGGTGGATGCGCAGCTTAAAACCACGCTACTCGCGCCGTTGACCGCCCTGACGCAATGGGCGGCGGATCGCCCGGCGCTACAGACGCTCTGCCGACAATTCGCCGATCTGGCGCAGGCCGGCACGCAGCGCCTGCTACCGGGACCGACCGGCGAGCGTAATACCTGGACGCTATTGCCGCGTGAACGGGTGTTATGCCTGGCTGATGATGAACAGGATGCGCTGACACAGCTTGCCGCCGTTCTCGCCGTCGGCAGTCAGGCGCTATGGTCAGACGACGCCTTCCACCGCGATCTGGCGAAACGTCTCCCCGCCGCCGTCGCGGCGCGTGTCCAGTTTGCGAAAGCGGAAACACTGATGGCGCAGCCGTTTGACGCGGTGATTTTCCACGGCGACTCCGACAAGCTACGAACCGTGTGCGAAGCCGTCGCCGCCCGCGAAGGCGCGATAGTGTCGGTACAGGGGTTCGCCCGCGGCGAAAGCAATATGCTGCTGGAACGGCTCTATATTGAACGTTCGCTGAGCGTAAACACTGCCGCCGCTGGCGGTAATGCCAGCCTGATGACAATTGGCTAATACTGTGGTTAATTAAGGCTCCGTCAATGGAGCCTTTTTACTCGCGTCAGAGGACCGTATGAAACGAATTTTCCTTACCTGCGCTGCGTTGTTGTTCAGCAGTCAGGCGTTGGCTGATGAGTGCGCCAGCGCCAGTACGCAGCTGGAAATGAATCGCTGCGCCGCCGCGCAATACCAGGCGGCAGATAAAAAGCTGAACGAAACCTATCAAAGCGCGCTTAAGCGTGCGCAACCGCCGCAGCGCGAGCTGTTGCAAAAAGCGCAGGTGGCATGGATTGCCCTGCGCGACGCCGATTGCGCTCTGATTCGTTCAGGTACGGAGGGCGGCAGCGTGCAACCCATGATCGCCAGCCAGTGCCTGACCGATAAAACGAACGAACGCGAAGCGTTTTTAGCCTCGCTGCTGCAATGTGAAGAGGGGGATTTGAGCTGCCCACTGCCGCCTGCCGGTTAACGCACGCGAATCCCTTCAATAATAATGCGCTGAACGCTTTCGACCGTTTGGTTGAAAAAGGCTTCATCGCGAAGCGTCGCGCCGGTTACCGCTTCAACCTGAGGGGCAAAATCGGCGTAATGTTGCGTGGCGGCCCAAATCATGAAGATCAAATGGTGCGGGGAGACGGGCGCCAGTTTCCCGCTGTGCACCCATCCGGCAATCAGCGCGGATTTTTCATCTATCAACGCTTTTAGATCGCCGGTCAGTTCCTCCATTAAGAGCGGCGCGCCCGCCAGCATCTCCATGCAGAAGAGCCGCGACGCCTGCGGATAATCACGCGAAACTTCCAGCTTGAGACGGATATACTCTTTGATGGCCTCCAGAGGGGAAAATTCTGCGCGAAACGCCTTGAGCGGCGCCAGCCAGACATCCAGGATCTGTCGCATTACCGCGACATACAGCGCCTCTTTCGAGGGATAATAATAAAGCAGATTGGTTTTGGAGACGCCTGCCCGCTCGG
This sequence comes from Salmonella sp. SAL04157, assembly GCF_046551635.1. Classification (NCBI taxonomy): domain Bacteria; kingdom Pseudomonadati; phylum Pseudomonadota; class Gammaproteobacteria; order Enterobacterales; family Enterobacteriaceae; genus Salmonella; species Salmonella sp. SAL04157. The sequence continues at coordinate 173,987 of NZ_JBGDVS010000002.1, read as the reverse complement.
CGACCTGCTCAAGACGCGCGCCATGAATGCCATACTGGGAAAAAACAGCAAGCGCGGCGGTTAAGATAAGCTGCCGTTTTGCACCGGTGGCCTGCGAGCGTTTCCCGATTTTTTTCTCTGTGCGTTGCGACATGCGCCCTCTCCTTTTTGTCAGGACGCAAGCATACCAAATCCGGCTTATAAACAAAAAAACCGCCGGAAATCCGGCGGCGGTGGCGCATGACGCTTTTTAGCGCGAAACGCTCAGCGTCTTGCTGTTGTGACGCAGGCTAGCTATTACGGTTACTGCTTTTGCCCCCTTTTTTGCCTGCTTCGGATGCACGCTGCGGGTCATTCTTAAAATTGCCCCCGCTGTGCTGACCACCTTTACGACCTGCTTCTGATGCTCTTTCGCGGTCTTCCGCAAAATTACCGGAACCGCCACGATGGTTTGCCATTACTGACCTCCGTCATAGATTAGACATCATATTGCATAGGTAATGAGGAGTATCTCCTCGCGCAGCGTATGAACGATATCATCAGTAACGCCGCGTAACATTAAGCATAGTGAAAAACGCCGTGGTAGGCCGCTTACCGAAATATTCTGCAACATCAGAAGCCGAATATGCAGAATAATAACCATAAGAAATAAATAAGTTATTCTTATATTTAGAAAAATCAAAGCGCTTAAAAATGTATCATTTTGCAACAAAGGTCGCCAAATTAATTATTGTTATAAATCAAAGAAATGGCGCTGAAATTTGCACTCTTCACAGGAGAGCATATCTTTAAATAGACGTAGCGAATCGCTACACACCTGATTAATCTGAGGAGTAGTACAAATGGCAAAGATTCTGGTGCTCTATTATTCCATGTACGGACACATTGAAACCATGGCGCACGCGGTGGCGGAAGGGGCAAAGAAAGTCGACGGCGCAGAGGTCATTATAAAGCGTGTGCCAGAAACAATGCCGCCTGAAATCTTCGCAAAAGCTGGCGGTAAAACGCAAAACGCACCGGTTGCCACCCCACAGGAGCTGGCGGATTACGATGCCATTATTTTTGGTACGCCAACCCGGTTTGGCAATATGTCAGGCCAGATGCGTACCTTCCTGGACCAAACCGGCGGACTGTGGGCATCCGGCGCGCTATACGGCAAGCTCGGCAGCGTGTTCAGTTCTACCGGAACGGGCGGCGGCCAGGAGCAGACGATCACCTCGACCTGGACTACGCTTGCCCATCATGGGATGGTGATTGTCCCGATAGGCTATGCCGCACAGGAACTGTTTGACGTCTCCCAGGTTCGCGGCGGCACGCCTTACGGCGCAACGACTATCGCCGGAGGCGACGGTTCGCGTCAACCAAGCCAGGAGGAACTCTCTATCGCTCGCTATCAGGGGGAATACGTCGCCGGTCTGGCAGTCAAACTCAACGGCTAATCTTCAACAGGAGGATTCGAATGCCAACTCAAGAAGCAAAAGCGCACCGCGTCGGCGAATGGGCAAGCCTGCGTAATACGTCGCCGGAAATTGCCGAAGCCATTTTTGAAGTCGCTCACTATGACGAGAAACTGGCAGAAAAAATATGGGAAGAAGGTAGCGATGAGGTGCTGATCAAAGCCTTTGAGAAAACGGACAAAGACTCGCTCTTCTGGGGCGAACAAATCATCGAACGTAAGAACGTATAACACAAACGCCCCCGCCTGCGCGGGGGCATACGGCTATTTTGCGGCAGTGTTCATGACGTTATCGAACTTATCCAGCGGACAGAAGCCGTTCGCATCCACCGGACATCCTTTCAGTTCCAGGGTTACCCTTTGCGCGGGCGATTTGAGCGTTAACGCTTCCGCATTGCGTAACTGCCGGGCGCTCTGGTAGACATACTCGATTTTCATCAAATCCCGGTTAGCGTTGCCGTCATGCCAGCGTTGGAAGACAAGCTGGCCGCCAATCGGCGTTCTCTCATACTGGTCATGGAGCTGATAGGGTTTAAAATCCAGCGCCGTCAGCAGCGACGCGATATTGGAGTCATGCCCCACCAGCACGGTCACCTTCGGCGCGCTAACGCGATCGGCAACCAGCACCTTATCGATATATTTCACCAGCGGCGCAGCGACATTGCGCGCCACCGTGGGTGAGGTAAACAGGCTGTCCTGATAGCCGTTTTTCAGTTTTGACAGCACTTTCCACTGCCGATCGGTGTGGATCCCGCCCCAGGCGACCTGATCCATCGGAAACCCTTCGTAATATTGCAGGGTAAACGCATCCACCAGCGAGTTCCCTACTTTCAGCGGCCCCTGCACGCCAGGCTCTTGCTGATAGTTCGCGCTGAAGGTATCTTTCGCGTCGATTAGCGAACACTGATGCTTCTCTTTGCAGGACGGCGAGTCCTGATAATGCGTTATCTGCTCAAGCAGTTTATAACTCTCATCAAGATGTAGCTGACTACGCGCCTTTTCCATCGCCTGTACGGCCTGTTGCCGGAACGCGGCGGAATCATCGGTAATCACCGGATTGAAGGTAGGATCCATAGTGCCCATTTTTTCCTGATGATGAACAGGAATATCACAGCCGGGGAAAGCGCCGGTAATGAAAAATTGCGCGGTGGCGACGGTGCGCTGCAAACTATTCGCATAGGCATATACCGTGTCGGGTGCCGGACATTCTCCCGACGGTATCAGCCCCTGCGCGACCAGCCATTCACGTGTGTAGTGTCCCATATAGACTTCCAGCACGCCGCCTTTCGTCGTCAGTTGCCCGCCGGGAACGTCCCACGCCGGCCAGGCATTCGGCGTCGACTGCGCCAGTACGCTGCCATTATTCGCCAGCGGTGCCCGCAGATTATGGCGGCTCATCATCAGCACCTGTTGTAATTGATAACCCTCCGGCGTTGTCTGCGCCTGTACGGCGGATGACAACAAAACAGCCCCTGCCACAGCAACAGCGAGTAATGATTTTTTCATCCCTATGACCTCTTATTGTTATCAAATCGTTCTGAGTGTGACAGAAATGGATCATTTTTCCGGGAACGATTTCGCAAAACGGGGGTTTTTCTTACAGTAAACGCGTTAGCGCCGGGAAACCCCGGCGCATATTCAGAACGTTTTTGCCCACCACAGCCGAAGCTTCATGCCCCAATAGCTGGTCCAGCCGCTGGTGGTGAACACAACCCGACCTTGTGAAACCACCACCAGCGTTGGCGTCACGCTGATTTCCCAGCCAGCAGATAAGGCGCCATTAGCATCATTGACGACCGGAAAGTCAACGCCCTTGCGCGCCAGCCAGCGGGCAACCTCAGCGTCATCGCCGGAGCGGAGCGCAACGGTCATGACGTTTTCCCCTTCCGCCGCCAGACGAGCGACCGTAGGCGTAGTAAAGCGGCATACCCCGCACCAGCTGGCCCAAAAATAGAGCAGTACGGGGCGTTCTTCGCTCAATGTCGCCAGAGTTGTCGACTCTCCCGTCAGCGTATGTAACGGTGTCGCGGCAAACGCCGGAGGCGCCTGCGGCGCGCGCCAGACGTCCATGACCACCATTATCGCGATGAGGAGCGCCAGAAAAACCGCGGCTTCACGCAGCCAACGCCGCAGTTTACCCGCCATTGGCAGCCGCCAGTTTTTCTTTCACCACCGCTTCCAGCGTATCCCAGGGCACTGCGCCCGGAATCAGCTCGTCGCCAATGATCGTCGCTGGCGTTCCTTGCACGCCGACCAGCCTTGCCAACTGCAAATTAGTGCGTATCGTTTCCATGCTTTTTTCATCCAGCGTCACTGGCGTAGCCCCTGCTTTCTGCTGGGCCTGTTTAATACTGTCATCCGTATGGTAACCGCGCTTTTGCATGAGTTTTTCATGTAGCGCGAGGAACTGTTGCGGATGCTCGCGCCAGGTGGTCAGCGCAATACGCGCCGCCAGTACGGAGCTCTCTCCTTTGAATGGCAGCGGTTTAATAATGACCGCAACGTCAGGATATTTCTGCACAATCTTTTCCAGCATCGGATCGAGCTGTTTGCAGTACGGGCAGTTGTAATCCGTAAAGTTCACCAGCGTCAGCTTAGGGTGTTTAGTGCCTATCCGCGGGCTGGCAGGATCGTTAAACAACGCCGCATGGATCAGATTTTCAATCTGCTTTTCCTGATCCGGCGTAAAAGGGGCGGTTTCTTGCGCGATGCTCAGCGTCGAAAACAGCGCCAGCAGTAAAACAATCATGTATTTCATTGGGTTATTCCTTTCGCTTTTTTCAACGTTTGTAATACCGCATCGCGGGTCAGCAAAGTGGGCAGTGCCTCCCCTTCCGGCAAGCCGGGGCCATATACCTGATTAAACGGCACGGCGACCTGACCACGCGTTTTCAGAAAATCTGTAATGGCATCGGACGGCAGCGTCCAGTCTCCCCGCAGCGCCACAACATCCGGCTGTTGCAAGGCGTCCTGCACATCCTCTTTTTGCAGGACGTTGTATTTATTCACTTTACAGGTAATACACCAGTCCGCAGTAACATCGACAAATACCCGCTTATGCTGCGCCAGCGCCGACTGGATTGCCTGTTCACTCAACGGTTGCCACTGAACCGTGTCTTGCGCGCTCTTTGACGCAGTGAAGCCGAAATGCGGCAGGAGTAACGTCGCCAGCCAGATAGCCGACCCCAGCATCATCAGACCGAGGATCCTGCGCAGGACATTCATCCAACGCCCGGGGCGCGGTAAACGTAGCGCAAGCCCTGGTCGTATCGCGACCAGTAGCCACGGCGCGCTCATTCCCAGGCCAAGCGCAAGGAACAGCCCCCATAGCGTCGGCAACGACGCCGTGAGCGCCACCGCCACCGCCGTACCCAGAAACGGCGCGCTACAAGGCGTCGCCAGCAGCGTGGCGAACGCCCCCTGCCAGAAATGTCCCGACATACCGTTACCGCCGTAAGTGGCCAGTTTCGTGGTCATAGATGAGGGAAGCCTGAACTCAAAAAGCCCGAACAGGCTGGCGCTAAACAACAACATCACCAGAGCCATAAAACCAATAAACCATGCATTCTGGAACTGGACTCCCCAGGCCAGCGCATGGTTTGACAGGCGAAGGAGGGTCATAAACGCCGCCAGCGCCATAAATGACGCAATGATACCGGCGACCGAAGCCAAAAATTGTCGCCTGATGTGAGAGCGGCTTTTTTCCTCTACCAATAAAATAGAGCCAAGTTTCATGCCCAGAACCGGCAGCACGCAGGGCATTAAATTAAGAATCAGTCCGCCGATCAGCGCCATCATTACAACTTGCCAGAAAGGTAGCGCCGCATTGTCCGGCGTTTGCGCTGGCGCAGCGCCAATGGTTTGCGTGCTCTCCTGGGCGATAGCGCCATCGGCTAACACGAGGGTCAGCGATTTGTTGCGCAAATCGGGCGCCTTTTCGCCCCAACTGTCCGTCACCGGCACCGTCGCCTGTAACCTGTCGCCCTCTACGCGCAGGCGAGGCTTCGCAAAATCGACGTCATCTATGGTGTCAAGATAGAGCCCGGGCGATGACCAGCCCGCCGCTCGCGTAGCAGTGACCACCAGTTCTCCCGGGCGATAGCCGACGTCAAGCGAGTCCGTTAGCCCACTGCGGAGCGGAACTTTACCCATCGCCCGCGCATAGTCATGGGCAAAATCGGCATTCTGCACAGTGGGCGTCACGGAAAAGGGGTAATCGGTCAACAGACAAACATTGCTGCAGGTTGATAACGTCAACACGCCGCTCAAGGTCGCCGGCGGCGTACCGCGCACGATCATCGGAAAGGTCACCTCGTCGTGATATCCCTGGGTGGTGATATTCGCCACATCAAAGCGCGAGGGGGTTGGCCAGAACCAGCTTACCTCAGGCATGTCGCCTTTCCAGGCGATAGAGGGTGCCACGCCCCCTTCCCCCGGCGCGCGCCAGTAGGTTTTCCAGCCGTTTTCCAGTTTGACATCCAGCAACAGCCGGGTCTCACCGTTAGCGGACGTATCGGCACGTAGCCGTATGCTGGCATGGTCGTTATCGGGCGAACGCAGCCAGCCGCTTTCCGCCGCCCAGGAGACGGGCAGCCAAAGCCATAACAGGCAGAACAGTATCCGCCTGAACAAAATCATCATATTTTTTCTCCGTGAATGAGTAAGTAACCGTTAGCAATAACCGGTCTGTCATTCACGGAAGACACAAAATCGTAGATGTACCCGTAATGTGGGCGGCGAAATAGCCCGTGGAGGCGAAAACGGCAGGCGCATGACCCGGACAGGCGCCAGTAAGGAAAGCAGTAGACAAAGCGCAAGGATAGCGCCTTCAAAGAGTACCGGAGGCGCCGCCAGCAGCGACTTGGCGCTTAATTCACAGGGAGTGACCGGCGAGCCGTCATCTGTCGAAGAGGGAGCGCTGACCACCGCAGCAGAGGCCGTCGCCTGCATCTGCAAGGCGTGCAGGCCCGCCATGCGTTGCGCGGTACAAACCATTACCACGACACATGCAAGGCAAAGAAACCACCAGCCCATCCGTTGTTGTTTCGCCATTGCGCCCTCACTGTTTAACGCGAGTTATCTTAGCCACTGGCGCGGTTTTGGCAACCTTTCCCCTGTAAAGTTATGTCGGCGCGCTGCGCAACCTTCTGATAGTCGAACAACGTAATTTATTCTTACTAATGATATAACTGGTGTTTTCATACGCACTTTTCAGGTTTACCCTACACTTAGTGGAGAAACCTTTTTGGGGTCCCTTCTGTATGTATTGATTTAGCGAGATGATGCTATGGAACTTAAGGATTATTACGCCATTATGGGCGTGAAACCGACGGACGATCTCAAGACGATTAAGACCGCCTATCGCCGACTGGCCCGCAAGTACCATCCAGATGTCAGCAAAGAACCCGATGCCGAAGCCCGTTTCAAAGAGGTTGCTGAAGCATGGGAAGTGCTGAGTGATGAGCAACGGCGCGCCGAGTATGACCAGTTATGGCAACACCGTAACGATCCACAATTTAATCGCCAGTTCCAGCAACACGAAGGCCAACCGTATAACGCCGAAGATTTTGATGATATTTTCTCGTCTATTTTTGGTCAGCACGGTCGCCATTCGCACCACCGCCACGCCGCACGCGGTCATGATATCGAAATTGAAGTGGCGGTATTCCTGGAAGAAACGCTGGAAGAGCACCAGCGTACGATTAGCTATTCCGTCCCCGTTTATAACGCGTTCGGCCTGGTGGAGCGGGAAATTCCCAAAACATTGAATGTGAAAATCCCGGCTGGCGTCAGCAACGGGCAACGAATCAGACTGAAAGGCCAGGGTACGCCGGGGGAAAACGGCGGACCTAATGGCGATTTATGGCTCGTTATCCATATTGCCCCGCATCCGCTCTTTGATATTGTCAATCAGGATCTGGAAGTCGTCCTTCCGCTTGCCCCATGGGAGGCGGCGCTCGGCGCTAAGGTGTCTGTGCCAACGCTTAAAGAGCGTATTTTGCTGACCATTCCCCCCGGCAGCCAGGCTGGTCAGCGGCTGCGTATCAAAGGAAAAGGATTAGCCAGTAAAAAGCACACTGGCGATCTCTATGCCATCATCAAAATCGTTATGCCGCCGAAACCTGACGAGAAAACAGCTGCCCTGTGGCAACAACTGGCGGACGCGCAGTCGTCCTTTGACCCACGCCAGCAATGGGGGAAAGCATAATGGCTAATATCACTGTCACCTTTACCATCACCGAATTTTGTTTGCACACCGGCGTGACGGAAGAGGAGCTAAACGAAATCGTCGGACTTGGCGTAATTGAGCCTTACGAAGACGATAACGCCGACTGGCAATTCGACGATCGCGCAGCGAGCGTGGTACAACGCGCGCTACGCTTACGCGAGGAGCTGGCGCTCGACTGGCCTGGGATCGCGGTCGCGTTAACGCTGCTGGAAGAGAATTCACGGCTGCGCGAAGAAAACCGGTTACTGCTGCAACGCCTTTCTCGCTTTATCTCGCATCCCTAATCTACGATAAAGGCAATAAACCGAGGGTGGGCTTTCTGCCCCCCCCGGATTTACATGCACCCGGTATAATACCAGAATGCCTCTGACATACTTCCCCCAACGGAAGAAATATAGCCTTTCACCGCGCACAACCCGATCAACGAACCGCCAATGTCAGCCATTAATGCGCCATTGCGAAGATCATCGTTTAAATAAAGACCAGCCACAAGTTCACATTTTTTAGATACGTCGGTTATTTTTACACGTTAGCGATCATTTATTGCCTGAAGAATATATTCTTTCACTGTTTTGTACTCTCTGGTTGATACGTACCTTCTCCCTGTCAATGCCGGGTAAAATGTACCGCTGCGCTTACAGGTTGCAGTATTTATAAATAAGAAATACAACAGTCACTTACAGTTTAATAATTGAGCGTTATAACATCCACTGCCGCCCAATATTTACACCACGTATAAAATACAAAAATGTAATAGAATGTAAACAAAATAAGAGCATAAAATAAATAACTTATTAAAAAATCAATATAAATAGAGTGGTCAATAAAAAACGATCGTTTTCAACGAGTTATGTTTCTCAGATTTTCATCTATCCTGAATAGGCTTGCGGAAAATGTAATTTACACCATTGACTATTTCACTTAAAAGGTTTCTGTAATGGAATGGAAGGTCGTTGATACAGTTATAAGTCCCTCTACCGGAGTATCGTTCTCATGCATACATAGCCTAAAAAATCTTAGATTGACCTTATGGTATCAGGCAGATGTTTACATGCCTCCAGGTAGCATTATCATCCCCTTTAATAAGGGGGTCTTAATAAACGATAAACTTTATCCCGTTACTGTTTACAACGTTACCAGGTTTAATCCTGTTCTATGGAAATCGCTTAAAGAAAATAGCCACTGTCCTGGTAACTGCAATCCTAAACCAGAAGCCTGCAGTTATCCTTTCGAGTGTCTGGTATCCGTTTGTCCATTTGGTTTAACCAGAAATATTCAAATAGATAATAAGAAAGTTTAGGAAATAAAGTATGCATTAGCCATACTACTGATTAAGTGTATTCGCGCACGTTTGCAGTATTTTGCAGTTAAATATGTTTGATATAAAAATTGTACAGTTCGGATATTTTTTGATTCGTTTAATCTAACCTTCACTTTGGCAACGAGGAGCCGGTACAGAGGATATTACTGATGGCCGGCAGACAAAGAAACGCATTGCTTTTAACACTGTATAAATTCCATCCGTGACATTCTTATTTAGTAATATTTCACCAGAGCAATCATCTTACCTTTATTGTGCATAAAAATCAGCAAGTAGTGTTTAGAAAAAATAATGTTTTAGACAAAAGCTCTGCGTGTCATGCTGATCGCCAAAAGCATAACGGGCTGACATCATGTCAGCCCGTGGGTTTACCCCTGCCCTGATACTTACGGTACGCTTATCGTCATATTGTCATGACCGACAATGACAGGGCCCGGGTAATTTTTCATGGCTTCCTGTTGCCAGACGTCATCCGCAACCGTCGCAGGCACCAGATGACTTAACACCAGTTTTTTCACGTGGGCCTCGCGAGCAATCTTACCGACATCTTCAATCGTGGTGTGATGCGACGCAATCGCTTCAGCCAGCGTTTTTCCGTTGCCAATACTATTAGCCAGTTTTGCTACCGAAGGGACATGTACCGCCTCATGTACCAGGATATCCGCCCCTTGGGCAAACGTTGCAAGCGGCGGAAACCAGGACGTATCGCCAGAGAAGACGATTCGCTTACCCTGGGTATCAAAACGGTAAGCAAACGCTTCACCGGCCGGGAAAGGGGAATGAGGCACTTTCAGCGCGCTTATTGTAACCAGTTCATCTTTATAGATGACGCCCTGGCTAATATCGGTCGCCTTAACCAGGTTGCGCGGATCGGGTTTCCCCTCTTCTTCCATGCGTAGCGTGATATCCCTGTCAAAGACCTTCCAGCTAGCCTTCGTCATCGCCTGGGTTCCCGGCGGGCCATACACCTGTATGGTATGGTCTTTCAGACCACTTGCCCAGGCATTCATCAGCAAGGAAGGATAATCCAGTATGTGGTCGCTGTGCAGATGGGTGAGCAAAATAGTATTGATGTTGCGCAGTGGAATGCCGTTTTTCACCAGTTGCAGACTGGCGCCGTAGCCGGCATCTATCAGCCATATTTTATCGCCGATAGTGAGCGCCGTCGCTTGCGGTAGTCTGGCTGTATTGAGCAAAGAAGGCCCGCCTTTGGTGCCCAGTAAAACAATGTTGATCTCTTGAGGCGCAGGAGCACCAGCAGCAATAGCAAGGTGGCTTTGCGCCAGCATACAAACCGCCAGCATAGCGACGCTTTTTTTCATCATGTTTTTACTCTTCTTAGTTGAGAAAAGAGGGAACTTCACGTTGGCGAAACTGCGAAGGAGAACAGCCAGCAAGGCGATTAAAGAAACGGGCGAAATAAGCCGGATCTTTAAAACCTAATTGCCAGGCGATCTCGTTGACAGCATTGTCGGAAAAAAGCAGCAGTCGTTTCGCCTCGCGTAATTGCCGATCAAAAATCAGGCGTTTAGGCGGGCGATTAGCAAAACGTCGGCAAATATCGGTCAAACGAGATTCGGTAATATGCAACTCGCAGGCATAATCGGGCACCGTCCAGTGCTGATGGAAGTGGTTGTCAATTAACAGGGTAAAGCGCTGAAAAAGTTTCAGTTCACCGCGCATCCCGGTTGCGGCGTGATCGTCCAGCTTCGCATTACGCAACAGCAAGGTAAATACCGCCTGCGCCAGTAGCACCAGGGTATGTTCGCAGCCAGCCAGTTGTTCCGTGGACTCCCGCTCAATTAGCTGCCAGTAATGTTTGAGCGCCGCCAGCTCGTTGGGTTTATCCGCCAGCGACAGACAGATTCCCGGCAGGCCGAAGGCCTCTCTGGTGCCGGGATAAAGCACTTCCAGCAGCGGCCAAACCAGCTCTTCGCGTACCGTCAGAACATGACCATCGCTATCCGATTCGGTAATAAAAGCATGCGGCACCGAGGGCGGCGTAAGCACAAATAGCGGCGCCTGCACCGAATAGCGATGATCGTCGAGCTGTAGCTCAATCTGCCCGGTATCAAGAAAGTGCATTTGAAAAAACTGGTCGTGGCGATGCGCCTGCATATCACGACCAAAGAAATCCGCCATACGAGCAAACGACTGATAATGCACATCGTTACTGCCCATGCTTTCGTCATACTCTTTGCTGATATCAATATTGGCGATCGCACGTTGGCACATAGTTTCTCCTCAAGGGGTGGCGCGCGGACGCGATGCTTTCATGGGAATGAGCCAGATAATGGCGGCGCCGACGACTAACAGAGAAGCGACAAACCAGAGTCCGCTATTGAAGCTACCGGTGATATCTTTTAGCCAGCCAATCATAAATGGGCTGAGTGCGGAGCCAATATTGCCGGTGGCATTGATGACCGCAATGCCTATTGCCCTGGCGCGTAAACTGATCGACTGATCCGGCGTGGTCCAGAAGATCGCCATCGCGCTAAAGGAACCCGTGGATGCCATCACGATCCCCAGGAGCTGGATCAGGTTATGGTCGGTCGCCGACGCCAGCAGCCAGCCCGCGGCGGCAAACAGGAACGGCAACGCCGTGTGATGTTTACGCTCCTGATGTTTGTCCGAATGGCGGCTCCAGTAAATCATGCCCAGAATAGTACAAATCTGCGGGATCGCCGCCAGCAGGCCGATGGTGATATTGCTGCTGCCTTCATTAAAACTTTTCAGGATTTGCGGCGTCCAGATACTAATGGCGCTAAGCGTATTGGTAAGGCAAAAATAGGCCAGCGTATACATCAGTACAATTGGCGTGAATACTTCGCGCCACAGACTACGCTGCTGCATGGCGTTATGGCTGATGGCCCCCTCCGGCTGAACCAGCGTCAGGCGGTCATTATCCATCATCTCCTGCAAACATTTTTTATCCTCTGCCGTCAGCCATTTGGCTTTTGCCGGGGTATCATCCAGGTAAAACCAGACCATAATGCCTAACAAAACTGACGGAAATCCCTCCAGCAGGAATAACCACTGCCATCCATGCAGATTGAATATGCCGTCCAGCGATAAAATATAGCCGGAGACAATCGACCCCAACGCGGTAGTGGCCGGCATGGCAATCATAAATAATGCGTTGGCGCGGGCGCGGAAAAATGCCGGGAACCAGTAGGTTAAATAGAGCAATATTCCTGGCAAAAAGCCCGCTTCGGTAATGCCCACCAGCATTCGCAGCACATACAGGCTTTTCGGTCCCACCGCGAACATCGTAGCGGTAGATGCAATGCCCCATAGCACCATAATGGTCGCAATCCAGCGGCGGGCGCCGACGATGCTCAACATCACGTTGCTGGGAATGCCGAAAATGACGTAGGTGGCGTAAAACAGCGTCGTGGCAAGGCCAAACATGGTGGCGCTTAACCCCAGATCCTGCCCCATCGTCAACCCGGCAAAACCGATGTTGATACGGTCTAAAAACGAGAAGATAAACAACACGAATAAAAATACGATCAGTCGGCGGAACAGTTTATTTATGACGGTTTGTTGACCCGTGCTGAGCGCGTTGTGCGAACGGACAGACTCGGGGCTTTCCGGAAGTGCAGATGATGTGTCGCTCATTTTTTTTCCTCTGATGGGAATTTTTGTAGGGTACTACGGTTGCCCGGTAGCGCTACGCTTACCGGGCCAGGCTTAATAGACGCCGGACGCACCGGACAGGTTTTTTTCTGCGCCAAAGCGCGCCGCCAGCGCCTCCGCTCCGCGCGCCAGCAGCGTGGTGTCAACGCCGACGGCGACAAATAGCGCCCCCAGTTCCAGATAACGTTTCGCCAGTGCTTCATTGGCCATCAGAATCCCCGGCGCTTTCCCCGCCGCGCGTATCTGCACGATGGCGTTCTCAATCGCCGCCTGCACTTCCGGGTGCTGCGGATTGCCGGCAAAGCCCATATCGGCGCTAAGATCCGCCGGACCAATAAACACGCCGTCAATGCCATCCACGTCGAGAATTGACGCCAGATTGCTCATCGCCTCACGCGTTTCAATCTGCACCAGTACACACATGGCGTCGTTGGCCTGGTGGAGATAGTCCGGAATGCGGTTCCAGCGCGATGCCCGCGCCAGCGCGCTGCCCACGCCGCGAATACCGGCAGGCGGATAACGCGTAGCCGCCACGGCGTTTCGCGCTTCATCGGCATTCTGCACCATCGGTATCAGCAGCGTTTGCGCGCCGACGTCGAGCAGTTGCTTAATCTGTACCGGATCGTTCCATGACGGACGCACCACCGGCTGGCTGGGATAAGGCGCAATCACCTGCAACTGGGTCAACACCGTCTGCACGTTGTTTGGCGCGTGTTCACCGTCAATCAGTAGCCAGTCGAAGCCGGCGCCCGCTAACAGTTCAGCGCTGTAACTATTGGCAAGCCCCAGCCACAAACCGATTTGCGGGCGCCCCGCTTTTAACGCGTCTTTGAAAGCATTTTTCATCGTTTTTTCCTTACACAAACCGGCAACTGATCGCGCCCATGTTGCCGTAATCGACATGGAAAGTATCGCCCTTGCGCGCCGGCACCGGGCGGGTGAACGAGCCGCCGAGGATGATCTGCCCGGCTTCAAGCTGGACATCGTAGGGGGCAAGCTTGTTCGCCAGCCACGCCACGCCGTTGGCCGGATGATTCAGCACGCCTGCGGCGACGCCGGTTTCTTCGATCACGCCGTTGCGATAGAGCAGCGCGGAGATCCAGCGCAGATCCAGCTCGTCTGGTTTGATGGGACGACCACCGAGGATCACCCCGGCGTTGGCGGCGTTGTCGGAAATGGTGTCGAACACTTTGCGCGGGCGCTGGGTTTCCGGGTCGATGTTGTGGCTACGGGCGTCAATCAGTTCCAGCGCCGGAATCACATAATCCGTGGCGTTGTAGACGTCGAACAGCGTGCAGTGAGGGCCGCGCAGCGGTTTCGCCAGCACGAACGCCAGCTCCACTTCAATACGCGGGACGATAAAACGGTCGGTGGGGATATCGCCGCCGTCATGGAAGAACATATCGTCAAGCAGCGCGCCGTAATCCGGTTCGCTGATTTGCGAGCTGGCCTGCATCGCTTTTGAGGTCAGGCCGATTTTGTGGCCTTTGAGCGTGCGCCCTTCGGCGATCTTGATATTGACCCATTCACGCTGTACGGCATAGGCATCTTCAATAGTGATGTTGGGATAATCCAGCGACACTGCGCGAATCTGTTCACGCTGTTTTTCAGCCTGATTAAGTCGCTGGGCGATCAGGGTATGGGTCTGTTTATCGAGCATAGTTGCTTCCTGTTACGTCATTCGGTGCTGCTGCGCCGGGTGGCGACGCGGGTGCGTCTTACCCGGCCTACGGTTCGGTATTGCTTCGTGCATCGTTTTTTTTGTAGGCCCGGTCAGCGCAGCGCCACCGGGCGAAAGAGTGTGCTATTTAAACAGCGCGTGTACGTTGTTTTGTTTGTAATTGAGCGTCGGATGTAGCTCGGCAATCTCAAACGACAGCGCCAGATAGCGGTTCTCCATCAGGTCGGCGAAGTGGGCTTTAATCAGCCCAAACAGCATTTCGCCAACTTCCTGACGGCTCTCCAGGCTGCGCCCGGCGCCGATTTTCAGCGTCATATGCACAAACGCGTAATCATGCTTACCGTCAGCCATCTGCCAGGTATCCAGCCAGTGGGCGCGACTGCGGATACCGCCGATGGGGAAAATCCCGCTGGCGGCCAGCGCCTCGTTTACCTTGCTGAACAGGCCGGGTAAATCAGCCTGCTCGCGAATATTTTCAGTACATTCAGCAATAAAGTGCGGCATAAACACCCCTTACGCAGGCAGCGGGAAAACAGCGTTCACCTGGCCGGTACCGGAGCTGGCGAACAGGTCGGTGATGAACTCCACCTTGCCGTCGTATTTGTCCCAACCCAGCATTCCCAGCAGCATGACCGTGTCGTGCATGTTGCCTTCGCCGTAGCAGTAGTCGGCGTACTCCGGCAACATGGTGCAAAACTCCTTGAATTTGCCTTCGCGCCACAGCTTGACCACGCGCTCGTCCATTTGATGATCGAACTCGCGGGTGTAGCTGTTCATCCCCTCTTCCGCCCGTTGGTCGTCAATAAAACGGTGCGACAGAGAACCACTGGCGAATACCGCTACGGTACCGTCATATTTCTCAATCGCCTTGAGAATGGCTTCACCCAGTCTGCGGCTGTCGGCAAAATCATGCACAGTGCAGAACGCCGAAATGGAGACCACTTTGAAGTGCTTGTCGCTGTTCATGTAGCGCATCGGTACCAGCGTGCCATACTCCAGCTTCAGGCTCGGGATGTTATGCGCTTTAGCGCGCACGCCCAGTTTGACTGCCTCGTCGGCGATCAGATGGCCGAGCTCCGGATTACCGTCATAGTCATAGGTCATGTCGCGAATAAAGTGTGGCAATTCGTTGCTGGTATAGACGCCCTGGAAATGGTCGGCACAATTAATGTGGTAAGCGCTATTCACCAGCCAGTGGGTGTCGAATACGATAATGGTGTCAACGCCCATTTCGCGGCAACGCTTGCCAATTTCAATATGCCCATCAATGGCTGCCTGACGACAACCGTGATTTTTTCCCGGCAGTTCAGAAAGATACATCGACGGCACGTGGGTAATTTTTGCTGCTAACGCTAACTTGCCCATATCAAACTCCCCATTTTGGGATAGGATGGTCGCCCATTGAGATGCAGACGTTTTTCATTTCCGCAAACACTTCGAAGCTATATTCGCCGCCTTCGCGCCCGGTACCGGAGGCTTTCACGCCGCCGAACGGCTGGCGCAGGTCGCGGACGTTCTGGGTGTTGACGAAGACCATGCCGGCTTCAATCCCACGCGCCAAGCGCAACACTTTGCTCACGTCCTGGGTCCAGATATAAGAGGCCAGACCGTATTCCACGTCGTTCGCCAAACGTAACCCTTCCGCTTCGTCTTTGAATGGCAGCAGGCAGGCGACCGGCCCAAAGATCTCTTCCTGCGCGACGCGCATACGGTTGTCGACATCGGCCAGCACGGTTGGGCGCAGGAAGTTACCGCCTTTCAGATGCGCAGGCAGGTCAGTGGGTTTTTCCGGGCCGCCCGCCAGCAGCGTTGCACCTTCTTCAATGCCGAGGCGGATATAACCGGAGACTTTCTCCCAGTGCTGTTGGCTAATCAGCGCGCCGACCTGGGTGTTCGGGTCGGTCGGATCGCCGACACGCAGGCGATTCGCGCGTTCGGCAAAGCGCTTCACGAACTCAGGGTAAATGCTCTGCTGGATAAAGATGCGCGACCCGGCGGTGCAGCGTTCGCCGTTGATCGAGAAGATGGTGAACAGCGCGGCGTCCAGCGCGCGCTCAATGTCGGCATCTTCAAAAATCAGCACCGGCGATTTGCCGCCCAGCTCCATCGAGTATTTTTTCAGGCCGGCATTTTTCATGATATTGCGACCGGTGGCGGTACCGCCGGTAAACGACACCGCACGCACGTCATGGTGGCGTACCAGCGCATCGCCAGCAGTGGCGCCATAGCCCTGCACCACGTTCAGCACCCCTGCCGGAATTCCTGCCTCCAGCGCCAGCTCGCCCAGCCTGTCGGCAGTCAACGGCGACAGCTCGGACATTTTGAGCACCGCGGTGTTACCCAGCGCCAGGCACGGCGCGACTTTCCAGGTCGCGGTCATAAACGGCACGTTCCACGGCGACACCAGTGCGCAGACGCCGACGGGCTGCACCAGCGTATAATTGAGCATTTTATCATCAACCGGATAGGTCTTGCCGTTCATCTGCTGGCACACTTCAGCGAAGAATTCGAAGTTATGCGAGGCGCGCGGAATCAGCACGTTTTTAGTCTGGTGAATAGGCAGGCCGGTGTCGGCGGTTTCCATCGCCGCGATTTCCGGCACATGCTGGTCAATCAGGTCGCCAAGGCGGCGCATCAGGCGCGCGCGCTCTTTCATCGGCAGGTTGGCCCATTTCGGGAACGCCTCTTTTGCCGCCGCGACAGCCTGGTTCACCTCTGCTTCACCGCCGGAGGCCACTTCCGCCAGCACGTCACCGGTCGCCGGGTTAGTGGTCTGGAAGTAGTCGTTACCTGCAACATTTTTGCCGTTAATCCAATGATTTATTTTCTTCATTTTGCGCTCTCCTCACTGACGATTCGGTTAACCAGGCGACCCACGCCTTCTACTTCCACGACAACTTCATCCCCCGGCACCACATCGGACAACCCTTTCGGCGTACCGGTGGCAATCATGTCGCCCGGTTGCAACGTCATAAATTCGCTCAGATAAGAAATCAGGAACGGGATGCTGAAGATCAGATCGGCGGTCGTCCCTTCCTGCCGCAGCTCACCGTTGACAAAGGTGCGTAACGTCAGGTTATGCGGATCAGAAACCGCCTCTTTATCCACAATCCACGGGCCTATCGGCGTCAGGCCGTCGCGGCTTTTTACCCGCAGATTTGGACGGTAGTAGTTTTCCAGATAGTCGCGGATCGCGTAGTCGTTACAGACGGTGTAACCGGCCACATACTCCATGGCTTCGGCTTCGCTCACCTTACGCGCCGTTTTGCCAATTACCACGACCAGTTCGGCTTCATAGTGCATATATTCGACGTTGTTCGGGCGCACCGACGTTTGATGATGTTCGGTAAAGGTGTTTGGCGCTTTGATAAATACCAGCGGCTCTTTCGGCGGCGTAAATGCCAGCTCGCTGGCGTGATCGGCGTAGTTCAACCCCAGCGCAAATAGCGTTCCCGTTGCTGACAACGGCCACGTAAACGTCTGGTGGCGGGCGAATTCATCTTCTGCGACAACCGGATTTTCCAGCGCGGGTAAACCTTTCGCCAGAATACGCACCCGATCGCCGGGACGCAGCGCAACGCGATTCTGTGGCGTACCGAGTAAGATCGCATCGCCAGGGTTAAGCGTAGCGAACTCACTTAACGCGCTAAGCAGCTGTGCGGCGCTACGCTGTAAATCGGCAGTATTCCAGTGGTCCGCTTCTCGTCCGTTGATTTCAGTGATAATGGTGAGGTTATCCACATCACTCAGCGGCGCCATTTCACCCAGAGGGCAAAAGCCATCGCGACATTTCGCTTTAATCGCCGGGCGATAAAAGCTCTCTTCCGGCAGGCTGACCTCGTTAGCCAACGCATACCCGGCGATATAGTCCGCCGCCGCTTCAGGGCGTATCCGGCTGGCGGTTTTCCCCACAATGAGCGCCACTGTCGCGCCGCTCAGTACCTTTTCTCCCTGCGGATAAGGAATGGGTTCGCCGTGACGAATCACCGTATTACGCGGCTTGATGAACCACACTGCGGTTTTAGGCGGCGCATTATAGGGAGGCTGAGAGAAAGCCTCTTGCCAGGCATCAAGCTGGCTGCGATGGTTTAACGCAACGGCGAAAACAGTACCCTTCATACATAAACTCCTCAGGCCGATTTAACGGGCTGTGATTTCATTAATATATTAATAATTAGATTTATGCTTTCGCTGTACATTTAGCAAGCTGAAGTAAAGTATTTGTGATGTGATTAACAATATTTTCACAAAACAATGATTAAATACATATATATCAAATAGTTAAATAAAACACCTTGTTTCTGTTAAACTTTGGACATAAAACAGATGTCATAGCTCACATCGGTAAACACGATTATTCAGGTATTAATAATTCTGCAAAAGAGAAACGCTTATGCATGATTCATTAACCATCGCATTGCTTCAGGCGCGCGAAGCGGCAATGACCTATTTCCGCCCCATCGTTAAAAGCCACAATCTGACCGACCAGCAATGGCGCATTGTGCGAATCCTGGCCGATAGCCCCTCTATGGATTTTCACGAGCTGGCCTTTCGTACCTGCATTTTGCGTCCAAGTCTGACCGGAATATTGACGCGCATGGAGCGAGACGGACTGGTGTTGCGACTCAAGCCGGTTAACGATCAGCGTAAGTTATATGTCATGTTGACGGAGCAGGGACAAACGTTGTACGCCCGTGCCCGGAGCCAGGTAGAAGAGGCTTATCGAAAAATTGAGGCCGATTTCACGCCCGAAAAAACACAGCAATTGATGCTGCTGCTGGACGATCTTATTGCTCTGGGGCGCCAGCCTCCTGATAGCGAAGCGGAAGCATAGTATTCTTTCCTTCCCTCGCCGCCGACACGGGAATCCCCTCCCGCTTACAACGTTGACGGCGATCGCATTTTACTCTTCTTCTTCGACGTTCATCTGAAAAGTACCCGCCGTTGTCCTGAAAGTCTCTTCACAGTTTACGCTTCTGCCTATTCAATTAAACAACAAATAAGAAACATATTATTAACAAAACATTCCGATTAACGAGGAAGAGGCCGCAATGAAACCTGAAGATTTTCGTACTGATAACAAGCGTCCGTTAACGGGCGAAGAGTATTTAAAAAGCCTGCAGGACGGGCGGGAAATTTATATTTACGGTGAACGCGTTAAAGATGTTACGACACATCCGGCATTCCGCAATGCCGCAGCCTCTGTCGCACAACTGTATGACGCATTACATAAACCGTCGATGCAAGATACCCTGTGCTGGAATACCGATACCGGCAGCGGCGGTTATACGCATAAATTTTTCCGCGTGGCGAAAAGCGCAGACGATCTGCGCCAACAGCGTGATGCTATCGCCGAGTGGTCACGCCTGAGTTACGGCTGGATGGGACGCACACCGGATTACAAAGCCGCCTTTGGCTGCGCTCTGGGCGCTAACCCAGCTTTCTACGGCCAGTTTGAGCAGAACGCCCGTAACTGGTACACCCGTATTCAGGAGACCGGCCTGTACTTTAACCATGCTATCGTCAACCCGCCCATTGACCGCCACAAACCTGCCGACGAAGTGAAAGACGTCTATATCAAGCTGGAGAAAGAGACGGACGCCGGGATTATTGTCAGCGGGGCGAAAGTTGTCGCCACTAACTCCGCCCTGACTCACTACAACATGATTGGTTTCGGCTCAGCCCAGGTGATGGGCGAAAACCCGGATTTTGCTCTGATGTTTGTCGCGCCAATGGATGCCGAAGGCGTAAAACTTATTTCGCGCGCCTCGTATGAAATGGTCGCGGGCGCGACGGGCTCGCCGTTTGATTATCCACTCTCCAGCCGCTTTGATGAAAACGATGCCATTCTGGTGATGGACAAGGTGCTGATCCCGTGGGAAAACGTGTTGATTTACCGTGATTTCGATCGTTGCCGTCGCTGGACGATGGAAGGCGGCTTTGCCCGTATGTATCCACTGCAAGCCTGTGTTCGTCTGGCGGTTAAACTTGATTTCATTACCGCGCTGCTGAAAAAATCGCTCGAATGTACGGGTACCGTAGAGTTCCGTGGCGTGCAGGCCGATCTCGGCGAAGTCGTGGCCTGGCGCAATATGTTCTGGGCATTGAGCGATTCTATGTGTTCTGAAGCAACCCCGTGGGTAAACGGCGCCTGGCTACCGGACCACGCCGCGCTGCAAACCTATCGTGTGATGGCCCCAATGGCCTACGCGAAAATTAAAAATATTATTGAACGTAACGTTACCAGCGGCCTGATTTACCTGCCTTCCAGCGCCCGCGATCTGAATAATCCGCAAATCGACCAGTACCTGGCGAAATACGTACGCGGCTCTAACGGAATGGACCATGTTGAACGTATCAAAATTCTTAAATTGATGTGGGATGCCATCGGCAGCGAGTTCGGCGGTCGCCATGAGCTGTACGAGATTAACTACTCGGGCAGCCAGGATGAAATTCGTCTGCAGTGCCTGCGTCAGGCCCAGAGCTCCGGCAATATGGATAAGATGATGGCAATGGTCGATCGCTGCCTCTCCGAATACGATCAGAATGGCTGGACGGTTTCGCATTTGCACAATAACG
Source organism: Salmonella sp. SAL04157 (assembly GCF_046551635.1). Taxonomy (NCBI): domain Bacteria; kingdom Pseudomonadati; phylum Pseudomonadota; class Gammaproteobacteria; order Enterobacterales; family Enterobacteriaceae; genus Salmonella; species Salmonella sp. SAL04157. Next base: position 153,103 of record NZ_JBGDVS010000002.1, on the reverse strand, counting down.
ACGACATCAATCAACTGGATAAGCTGCTGAAATAACGCGGCAGGAGGTTCTCATGCAAGTAGATGAACAACGTCTGCGTTTTCGCGATGCGATGGCAAGTCTGGCGGCAGCGGTCAACATCGTAACCACGGCGGGTCACGCCGGACGCTGCGGTATCACCGCAACAGCGGTCTGCTCCGTCACCGATACGCCGCCCTCCGTAATGGTATGTATTAATGCCAATAGCGCCATGAACCCCGTTTTTCAGGGTAACGGCAGGCTGTGCATTAATGTACTTAACCATGAGCAGGAGCTGATGGCGCGCCACTTTGCCGGTATGACGGGGATGGCGATGGAGGAGCGTTTTCACCAGCCATGTTGGCAAAACGGACCGCTGGGCCAGCCGGTACTTAACGGCGCGCTGGCCGGTCTTGAAGGCGAGATCAGCGAGGTACAAACCATTGGCACGCATCTGGTGTATCTGGTGGCGATCAAAAATATTATCCTTAGCCAGGATGGGCATGGCCTGATTTATTTCAAACGCCGTTTTCATCCGGTCAGACTTGAGATGGAAGCGCCTGTTTAACCGTCACTCATGCCCACAAGCGGGATAACCACCGCTTGTGGGAGAAGAGTCGATACGCTGAAGATTTTTATTCCCGCCGCGATGTTTGATCGCCATAAATCGCGGCGATTAATACAATCTAAGAGCCTATCCCACCAGGCGTTATTGGCGCAGCCAGTTTGGACACGGACAGCGCGCAAAAACCGGAGCGTACACGTAGTACGTGAGGTTTGACTCGCTACGCTCGCCCTTCGGGCCGCCGCTAGCGGCGTTCAAAACGCTAACGCGTTTTGGCGAGCACTGCCCAGGTCCAAAATGGCAAGTAAAATAGCCCTAATGGGATAGGCTCTAAATTAGCTCCCGCGATAGGTTGAATAACCATACTGACTTAATAACAGCGGCACATGATAGTGCTCATTCGTTTTGCTGATATGAAACTCGACGGGAATCTCCGGGAAAAACGTATCCAGTTTTTTACTTTCAAAATACTGGCCGGTTTTAAAAATAACGCGATAATCCCCCGGCGCGGCAGCTTTTTCGGGCCACAGTGCTTTAATACGTCCGTCCTGGTCGGTATGCCCGGTATTTAATTGCGTCCATCCGTTATCCTTTTTCTGCTCCAGTACCACCTCCACGCCGGGCGCCGGTTTGCCTGTTTGCTGATCGAGAATATGTACGCTGAGAATATTGTTGCCAGCGGCCAGCGCCATTGCAGGGGCTGCAACAAGAGATGCTATCGCGGTAGCCAGTATATATCGTTTCATGCTTCACTCCTTTACGGTATTGATGCAGGAAAATATATCTGGCGCGTCCAGGATTAACCTTACACGGACATGACAATTATGTCATCTTGTTGGAGATTTACGGATTCGCTACCAAGCCTATGGCATACTGCGTTGATGAAGATTTTATTGATTGAAGATAACCAGAAAACCATTCAGTGGGTACGTCAGGGACTCACGGAGGCAGGCTATGTGGTTGATTATGCCTGTGATGGACGAGACGGATTACACCTGGCCCTTCAGGAACATTATTCATTGATTATTCTTGATATTATGCTGCCGGGGCTTGATGGATGGCAGGTTTTACGCGCGTTACGCACTGCGCATCAGTCCCCCGTTATTTGCCTGACGGCGCGCGACTCGGTTGAGGATCGCGTCAAAGGTCTTGAGGCGGGCGCTAATGATTACCTTGTTAAGCCTTTTTCCTTCGCCGAACTGCTGGCCCGGGTGAGAGCTCAACTCAGACAGCACGTCCCGGTCTTTACCCGACTGACGATCAATGGTCTGGACATGGATGCCACAAAGCAATCGGTGTCACGAAATGGCAAACCGATTTCCCTGACCCGCAAAGAATTCCTGCTCCTCTGGTTACTGGCCTCCCGGGCAGGAGAAATTGTGCCCCGAACCGCGATCGCCAGCGAAGTTTGGGGAATTAACTTTGATAGTGAAACCAACACCGTTGATGTCGCGATTCGTCGGCTGCGCGCCAAAGTAGACGATCCATTTGAAAAGAAGCTCATTATGACCGTCCGGGGGATGGGTTATCAATTACAGGCGGAAACGTCGCAGAATGGTTAAGTTATCAATGACGCTGCGCCTGACAATTTCTTTTATCGCCATACTTATCCTCGCCTGTACCGGCATTAGCTGGACGCTCTATAACGCGCTGAGCAAAGAATTAACGTATCGGGATGATATGACGCTAATAAATCGGGCGGCGCAAATGCAGCAACTGTTACTGGATGGCGCCAGGCCGGAAAATCTGCCGCTCTATTTCAATCGGATGGTGGATACGAAGCAGGATATCTTATTGATCCATTCAGCAACAGGCCACAATGTTGCGATTAATCATAGCGGCATCCCCGACCAACGCTTTAACGAGATTCCGCTGGCTAAAAACATCACCCGCGAAACCTTATTTCGCCAGGCGGTACAAGGCACGGAACTGACCGCGGTACGAGTAAACGCCAGAAGCGGCGATGACCCGCTGACCCTTACTATTGCCAGGCTGGCGACGGAAAGACGGCAAATGCTGGCGCAATATCGCCGCAACAGTTTGCTGATTAGCCTTATCGCGATCCTCGTCTGTTCGGCGCTCAGTCCATTAGTCATCAGAAACGGGCTGCGGGCCATTACGTCGCTCAGCCGACTCACCGCGGCGACAGATAGCGGCACACTTCGCCAGCCGTTGGCGGAACAGGCGTTACCCGTTGAGCTCAGGCCGCTTGGACAAGCGCTAAATACCATGCGCCAGAAGCTTTCCGACGATTTTGAACGCCTGAACCAATTTGCCGACGATCTGGCGCATGAGCTGCGCACGCCTGTTAATATTTTACTGGGGAAGAATCAGGTGATGCTGAGTCAGGAACGCAGCGCCGAAGAGTATCAACAAGCCCTTGTCGATAATATTGAAGAGCTGGAGGGACTGTCGCGACTGACAGAAAATATTCTCTTTCTGGCACGCGCGGAGCACCAGAATATAGCGGTAAAAAAACAGCCTGTTTCGCTCAATGCGCTGGTCGAAAATATGCTGGATTATCTTAGCCCCCTTGCCGAGGAGAAGCGCATCTGTTTTATAAATCAATGTCAGGGAACGGTATGGGCTGACGAAATATTATTACAAAGAGTGCTCTCAAACCTGCTGACGAATGCCATCCGTTATTCTGATGAAAACGCCGTGATACGTATTGAAAGCGCTTATGATGATAACGTTGCAGAAATTCGGGTCGCTAATCCGGGCAGCCACCCCGCCGATGCGGATAAGCTTTTCCGGCGTTTTTGGCGAGGAGATAATGCCCGCCACACTGCCGGTTTCGGCCTGGGGTTATCGTTAGTTAACGCGATTGCTCTATTACACGGTGGTTCGGCATCTTACCGCTATGCCGATGAACATAATATCTTTTCGGTTCGTCTGCCTGATAGCGGTGATAGCTAAGGTCAGTACAGGTTCTGTTCCCCTTCCCTGCCACAGGGCTGTGGTTATCAATACAACCTCAATAAAGAGAAAATAAAGGATGCCGGCAAAGAATATTGCTGGCTCGATCACTTTCTCGGTTTCCAATCCAGGGTCAATTCATCCCATAACGCGTTATTCAGTGGGAACCTTTATGAAAAAGTATCTTGCATTCGCCGTTACGCTGCTGGGTATGGGTAAAGTCATCGCCTGTACTACCCTTTTGGTAGGCAATCAGGCTTCGGCTGACGGCTCCTTTATTATCGCGCGCAACGAGGATGGCTCGGCAAATAACGCCAAGCATAAGGTTATTCATCCCGTCGCGTTTCATCAACAAGGCGAGTATAAAGCACATCGGAACAATTTTAGCTGGCCGCTTCCGGAGACAGCGATGCGCTATACGGCGATTCATGACTTTGATACTAACGATAACGCCATGGGTGAAGCCGGTTTCAATTCGGCGGGCGTCGGAATGAGCGCAACGGAAACCATTTATAACGGCAGAGCGGCGCTGGCTGCCGATCCTTACGTGACAAAAACGGGAATCACGGAAGACGCCATTGAGTCCGTGATCCTGCCAGTGGCGCAATCGGCGCGTCAGGGCGCCAAATTACTGGGAGACATTATTGAACAAAAAGGCGCTGGCGAAGGTTTCGGCGTCGCGTTTATTGATAGCAAAGAGATATGGTATCTGGAGACGGGAAGCGGTCATCAATGGCTGGCAGTACGACTTCCGGCAGATAGCTATTTCGTTTCCGCCAATCAGGGACGTTTACGCCATTACGATCCGAATGATAACGCGAATTATATGGCGTCACCAACGTTAGTAAGCTTTGCGAAAAAGCAGGGATTATATGATCCGGCCCGCGGCGAATTCGACTTTCATCAAGCCTATTCGCAGGATAACAAAAACGATACCACCTATAATTATCCGCGCGTCTGGACGCTACAACATCAGTTTAATCCGCATCTGGATACGGCCGTTAGCGAAGGAGAAACATTTCCTGTTTTTTTAACGCCAATAACGAAAATTAGCGTGGCGGCAGTAAAAAACGCGTTACGCAATCACTATCAGGGAACGTCGCACGACCCTTATGCCAGTCATAATCCACAAGAACCATGGCGACCTATATCCGTTTTTCGTACCCAGGAGTCACATATTTTACAGGTCAGACCGAAATTACCGCAGGCTATCGGCAACGTAGAATACATCGCCTATGGAATGCCATCTCTTAGCGTCTATCTCCCCTATTATCAGGGAATGCGTCATTATCAACCCGGAGATGATAAAGGAACCGATCGGGCGAGCAACGACTCTACCTACTGGACATTCCGCACGCTGCAAACGCTGGTTATGCAGGACTACAATGCGTTTGCGCCAGATGTGCAACACGCCTGGAAAACATTTGAACAGCAAACAGCTAAGCAGCAGTATAAGATGGAGCAGAGCTATCTGAGATTATATGCGTCGCATCCGAAAGAAGCGCAACGCTTACTGCAAAATTTTGAAGATAAAACGATGCAAAATGCGCAGACGCTCGCCCGTCGCCTGACCAATAATATTATTACGACAATGACTTACCGCACAGATATGAAATATCACTTTTCAAGTACGCAACCATAAATTTAATGACAATCTATTAGCCACTCATACACAATAAGATAAAGCGGCACCAGAATTAGCCAGATATAAAAGACAATAATTATTATGGATTCATAGAGAGGATAGTTTATGACACTCCAGGCAAATATCAGCAGAGAGACAAAAGCGGCAAAAACCCAGGAGGTATATAAGCACGTTGTTCTTTTCAAAATGGCCGCCTCCTCTCGCATAAAACGATAACTACAACTTATGTCCCGTGTTACATAACTTTTCCCGACAGGCCTCTTTTACCCACGCTGAAAAATTCCGCGTCTTTTCAGATTTCAACGCGAATTCTATCTGTTCAAGCATGGAATAGGAAAAACGAATATTCTTCGTCACGGTCTTACTTGTCCGGGGCTTTGCTGGCATACACACACCTGTATAACATTTGATGTAACGCCGTTACTTTACGCAGGAGTAAATCGGTGAATTTGATCTGAGTCAAGAAGGTGGGTTTTCAATAAAAGTTGTGCCCTAAATTGTGAAGTTTGTAGATTTTATGAACATTTGATGCGCCGTTCCCCCCATGATCGCCACTACGTATGCACGTCAGGACACCTCCCCGCCTGATCAGAAGCGCTTTCTCATTAAAAAGGACATTTTTTTAAAGTTCCTGGCGCATAAAAGTCACATTCTTTTAAAGGGTTGTTAACCCTGTTGAATGTTCCCACTCCCCTATTCAGGAATATTAAAAACGCTATGCAAATACAGAGCTTCTATCACTCAGCTTCACTAAAAACCCAGGAGGCTTTTAAAAGCCTACAAAAAACCTTATACAACGGAATGCAGATTCTCTCAGGCCAGGGCAAAGCGCCGGCTAAAGCGCCCGACGTTCGCCCGGAAATTATTGTCCTGCGAGAACCTGGCGCGACATGGGGGAATTATCTACAGCATCAGAAGACGTCTAACCACTCGCTGCATAACCTCTATAACTTACAGCGCGATCTTCTTACCGTCGCGGCAACCGTTCTGGGTAAACAAGACCCGGTTCTAACGTCAATGGCAAACCAAATGGAGTTAGCCAAAGTTAAAGCGGACCGGCCAGCAACAAAACAAGAAGAAGCCGCGGCAAAAGCATTGAAGAAAAATCTTATCGAACTTATTGCAGCACGCACTCAGCAGCAAAATGGCCTACCTGCAAAAGAAGCTCATCGCTTTGCGGCAGTAGCGTTTAGAGATGCTCAGGTCAAGCAGCTTAATAACCAGCCCTGGCAAACCATAAAAAATACACTCACGCATAACGGGCATCACTATACCAACACGCAGCTCCCTGCCGCAGAGATGAAAATCGGCGCAAAAGATATCTTTCCCAGTGCTTATCAGGGAAAGGGGGTATGCAGTTGGGATACCAGGAATATTCATCACGCCAATAATTTGTGGATGTCCACGGTGAGTGTGCATGAGGACGGTAAAGATAAAACGCTCTTTTGCGGGATACGTCATGGCGTGCTTTCCCCCTATCATGAAAAAGATCCGCTTCTGCGTCAGGTCGGCGCTGAAAACAAAGCCAAAGAAGTATTAACTGCGGCACTTTTTAGTAAACCTGAGTTGCTTAACAGAGCCTTAGAGGGCGAAGCGGTAAGCCTGAAACTGGTATCCGTCGGGTTACTCACCGCGTCGAATATTTTCGGCAAAGAGGGAACGATGGTCGAGGATCAAATGCGCGCATGGCAATCGTTGACCCAGCCGGGAAAAATGATTCATTTAAAAATCCGCAATAAAGATGGCGATCTACAGACGGTAAAAATAAAACCGGACGTCGCCGCATTTAATGTGGGTGTTAATGAGCTGGCGCTCAAGCTCGGCTTTGGCCTTAAGGCATCGGATAGATATAATGCCGAAGCGCTACATCAGTTATTAGGCAATGATTTACGCCCTGAAGCCAGACCAGGTGGCTGGGTTGGCGAATGGCTGGCGCAATACCCGGATAATTATGAGGTCGTCAATACATTAGCACGTCAGATTAAGGATATCTGGAAAAATAACCTACATCATAAAGATGGCGGCGAACCCTATAAACTCGCACAACGCCTTGCCATGTTAGCCCATGAAATTGACGCGGTGCCCGCCTGGAATTGTAAAAGCGGCAAAGATCGTACAGGGATGATGGATTCAGAAATCAAGCGAGAGCACATTTCTTTACATCAGACCCATATGTTAAGTGCGCCTGGTAGTCTTCCGGATAGCGGTGGACAGAAAATTTTCCAAAAAGTATTACTGAATAGCGGCAACCTGGAGATTCAGAAACAAAATACGGGCGGGGCGGGAAACAAAGTAATGAAAAATTTATCGCCAGAGGTGCTCAATCTTTCCTATCAAAAACGAGTTGGGGATGAAAATATTTGGCAGTCAGTAAAAGGCATTTCTTCATTAATCACATCTTGAGTCTTGAGGTAAGTATATGGAAAATCTATTGAATCGTTTATATGCCGCGTTAGGCCTGGATGCGCCAGAAGATGAGCCACTTCTCATCATTGATGATGGGATACAGGTTTATTTTAATGAATCCGATCATACACTGGAAATGTGCTGTCCCTTTATGCCATTGCCTGACGACATCCTGACTTTGCAGCATTTTTTACGTCTGAACTACACCAGCGCCGTCACTATCGGCGCTGACGCAGACAATACTGCTTTAGTGGCGCTTTATCGCTTGCCGCAAACCAGTACCGAAGAAGAGGCGCTCACTGGTTTTGAATTATTCATTTCAAACGTGAAGCAATTGAAAGAGCATTATGCTTAATTTAATACGTCAACATACTTTCTTAATGAGATAAAACGCGATACGTATGCCCTTTACAAGAGACAAAACCATAATCTTTGGTGGAAATGTAAGGGGCAAACGTTCCTCTTTCTCATTTTGCTCTGTTTGCGGGAGCATTTTTAGTGTGTAAGTATTTCTGCTCGTCAGGTTTTTACGCCATCTACGCACATTTATTCTGCTATAAGTTGAAATACTGCAAAAAAATATTAAGGCTTATTATTTTTTCTTTAGGTAAATTTTCGCTCAACAAACTTAATTGTTTATTCATTGATGATGAAGCGTAAGCTATGCTGGAAATGAAGGAAGTCAATAGTAAGGATAATCTTATTATTCACGGGTGATATTACTTCTGCTTCACCGTTATGGCAGATATCATCGCCTCTTGTCAGATGCCAGACACCTACTCATACCCAACCAAAGCTCTAAATACAAAAATCACCTTATATCTTTTTTTATTATTCCTTGTATAAATGTGACTTGACTCACACCTATAAGGAATCGACTCACTTCCATAAGAAGGAATCAAAATGCCAATAACTAACGCGTCCCCAGAAAATATATTAAGATATTTGCATGCGGCCGGTACCGGTACGAAAGAAGCAATGAAAAGTGCAACTTCACCACGCGGTATACTGGAATGGTTTGTCAATTTTTTTACCTGTGGTGGAGTAAGAAGAAGCAATGAAAGATGCTTTCGGGAGGTAATTGGAAAACTGACCACATCATTATTATATGTAAATAAAGATGCTTTCTTCGATGGTAATAAAATATTTCTGGAGGATGTCAACGGGTGTACTATATGTCTGTCATGTGGAGCAGCATCCGAAAATACGGATCCCATGGTCATTATTGAAGTGAACAAAAATGGAAAAACTGTAACGGATAACGTTGATAGTGAGAGATTTTGGAATGTATGTCGAATGTTAAAGCTGATGAGTAAACATAATATACAACAGCCTGATTCACTTATAACCGAGGATGGTTTTCTGAACCTGCGCGGAGTAAACCTGGCTCATAAAGATTTCCAGGGGGAAGATTTGTCAAAAATAGATGCTTCTAATGCAGATTTCCGTGAAACAACTCTTTCTAATGTAAATTTAGTCGGTGCAAATTTGTGTTGTGCAAATCTACACGCTGTAAATCTAATGGGTTCAAACATGACTAAAGCAAACCTGACTCACGCAGACCTGACTTGCGCTAACATGTCCGGTGTAAACTTAACCGCTGCAATTCTATTCGGCTCAGACTTAACTGACACCAAACTAAATGGTGCAAAATTAGATAAGATAGCTCTAACTTTAGCGAAAGCATTAACAGGAGCCGATCTGACAGGTAGTCAACATACCCCTACTCCACTCCCGGATTACAATGATAAAACGCTTTTCCCCCATCCAATATTTTAGTCGAGATAAAGGGATTTTATAAACAAGAAGTATTCAAACAGAAGCCCCCTTGTTTTATTAAATAAACCCCGCCCCTAAGCTACGATGAACTATCCTCCGTACTTCAAAATGCGTATCCCCAAAGCGAAACATTCCGCAGACTGATGAATTACGCATATGAAAAAGAACTACATGATGTGGAGCAGCGCTGGCTACTGGGGGCAGGCGAAGCCTTTGAAACTACCGCGGCTCAGGAACACTTCAAACTTTCAGAAGGCAGGAAAGTTATTTGTCTCAATCTGGACGATTCTGATGATTCATATACCGAACATTATGAAAGTAACGAAGGAAGACAACTTTTTGACACAAAACGTTCATTTATTCATGAAGTTGTACATGCACTGACCCATCTTCAGGATAAAGAAGAAAATCATCCAGGAGGCCCTGTTGTCGAATATACCAACATTATTCTGAAAGAGATGGGGCATCCTTCACCTCCCAGAATGGTCTACATCTTCAATAAATAGACACATCAGGAAACGAAAAGAAACTAAAAACCCACGTAGTCCGTTTTTTCGGGAAATGTTCTAGCAGTATTTTCTAACTATATTCTAAGCGCCCAAAAAACAAAGGGGTTACCTTTCGGTAACCCCTTGTTTAATCTGGCGGAAGCGCAGAGATTCGAACTCTGGAACCCTTTCGGGTCGCCGGTTTTCAAGACCGGAAAAATATTAATATAAATCAAGCAATTATGTTTATTCTAAAGAATACTATGAAAAATCACCATCCATGAAAAACAACATGTTAGCTTAGCTTTGATCACGAAATTCCCCGAATTTATGCGCTCACCTTGACTAAAATCTGAAATTCACAGATATTATACTGTATAAAAAAACAGTGCGGAAATATCACATGAGAACCACTGAATCTAACGTAAGCAGCTTACCCGAACTCACCAGTTTTGAAGTAGGCTATTCCCTTCGAACTAATGAAGTTTACCTGTCCGCTTCATTCACAGATAACATGGCCTGTATACCAAACTGGCCAATTAAAGAGTTTCCTGACCAGTTTATGTGTATCTCTCGTACTCGGGCGGTTGCACTCATAGAAGAGCTTCAAAAGGCTATCGACTACATGAACGCGGGGATAGAACGTCGCTCAGAAAATTTAATCCAGTAAATAGGAAGGTTTACCCTATTCCATTACATCTTTTGCAACAGCATAGATTCTAGACAGGTACGCATCATCACTCTGATCCGAGTGCGCTTGCAGCATCAGGTTTATGCTGTTTTTGGTAACTGGCTGATTAGTTTCTTTTAGCATGACTACTGCGCGTCCAATAACCCTGCATACATCGTCAAAAACAGCTTGTTTTTCCTCATCCATAACTGTTTCTCGCTCTGTTATCGCTGAACCAACATCATTGTAATATAGGCCATAGTGCACCATTTATGTCTATATATTTCTATGGTTATAAACATATTGATATGTACTTTATTTAACCTTTTTACAATCAAATACATCAATACTACCCGCAAATTCGAGTGCCGAAGTGTGTGTTACCACCGCCCCGTTAAATTGGCTTACAGGCAAAGTATTAAATATTTGAATTTCGTAAGCATGACCATCATAACTAGCCGATACGGTTATGGAGCCATCAGCCGCCCGTCCATATCGCTCACCTGAGTCAGAATCAACAACTTCTAATTTTGGTGAGATAATCTGCTTATCGTCAGGAAAAAGGAAACCAATGGAATCAACGTTGTCCTTTACACGTACTCTCATGCGACTAGTATCAACTGGCCCACCAGATTGATTTAACGTCATTCGACAATAAAAAAGGTCTCCTTTTTTTACTGATGTTTGTTTATTTTTATTGGCTATTTTTTGCCGTTTCTTCTCTATTTTTTCGTTCTCAGAATAATACATACTAACAGTGCAATACCTATCCGAAGATTCAAAGCATTTATCAACCAATCGGTGGAGAAATTCACTTGTCTCCCCACCATTATCAACTAGTTTAGTTCGTAACACAGTAACGCTTAGAGGAGGCTGATGTACCAATGACTGAGGAACTAAAAAACTTGGCACGTACTGCGGGCCATACTCCAATAGGTAATCCCGCTTTTGCTCAATTGTTTTTGCTTTACCTTTATCCCAAGCACTACAACCGATCATAAAAAATGACAACAAAACTACTATACCAATTTTATTCATTTTTCATCCCTAAACATATGTACAGATAAGCGCAGTGTACACCATCACCACTGCGTCTCAAATCAACCTATAAGGTACGCGGTTGTTCAGGTTTCTTAGGCCAGTCGATTTTTGGCGCGGTCGATGTATCCACCCGGTTTACCAGCACCCTGTATTTTTTCCACTCGGCGAGCTGGCTTTTCTCTTCATCTGTTGCGAGTCCAAGATCAACCGCATCCTGAAGCGGCGCGATTTTCCCCGATGCCATTTGCAAAAGACGGCTTTTGGTCCCTTCAGCTTCACGAAGTCTGGCCGCTGTTTCCGCAGCTTCATCCTTCACCCACGCCTTACCATCCCATTTCTGGTATTCACCTCCTGGTGAAACTGATGTGACATTTTCGGGCAACGGGCCGGGTTCGGAGATATAAACCTGATTGCCGGTTGTTGTGTCGTAAACCATCTCGCCGCGGTGATCCTCATGCAAACTCCATGTCTGGGTTTCAGCGTCAAATACAGCAATATGACTGGCGGGAATATCAGGAGGGGCGATATCAGTACAGTTTGCCGGTAGTCCTGTGTGCGGCGGGATATATGCATCACCTGCGCCAATAAATTCGTTTGTATCTGAACGAAGATTAAAAATTTTAATTGTCTGTGGGATGTCGCTCATTTTAAACGTCATTTTTTACTCCGGATAAATATTCTGTATTCAGGTGATGGCTGTGGGGATAAGTACCGGGGGAAACAGCATGGCTATGCGCACCAATATAAATATCATCAACCTGATGACGGGGACTAATGCAGGTGTTACCTGATTTTTTGCAATACGTTCTGTAATCACCAAAACCGATATATTCCGTTCTGGCGTTCGGGCAAAGCGTCTTTGACGGACAGTATGCCGTTGTGCTGAATACAGCATTCTGGCGGGCGCTGGCGTATTGCCAGTTAATTTCCGTGGCGCAGTTAATAAAACCATCCCACGCCAGCCTCATTTGCCGGGCGACACTATCCGGTGATACCTTACCACACCCGGCCCCCATCGCAGGGAACACAACCGATTTGATTTTCCGGCCTTCCCCGGCGCTTTTATTGTGCTGAAAAATTGCCAGTAACGCTGCCCGTGTTGCGTTATAAACCGCATCGGTGCCGTCGATTATCAGCGGAACGCGCATCGTCGGAGCGTGAACCAACCACGGATGTTTACTGTTACCCGTTTCAATAACAAAGGCGCTGCCGACAGGCTGTTCTCCCAGATATTCACGGATGATATTTTGCTGTACACGTTCCTGTAACTGCGGCCCAAAATATGCTGTTATCGCAGCATCCACGCCGCCATCCATCAAACCGAAAGAGTTCGCCGCACTGACCATGCAGTCAAATTCCGGTATGGTTTCAAACGGTCCTGGGATAATTTCCACATTTTCGGTATTCTGAAAAGAATGTTCAAAAGCCACGGCCATTGCTGGCACGGGTGCTGAAAGAATTAATTTAATCACGCCAGCCTCACAATATAGTTAAATGCAATGTTTTTAACCGTGGTTTCCGCATTACCGTCTGCGTCCACAATAACGACGTGTCCGTGTGGACCGATATACATGGTGTGCTCATGTCCTCCGATATAAACTGTATGTGCATGGTCGCCAGCGGCCTGTGTCCACGCACCACCTCCAGGCTGAAATGAGGTGTGATTGGAATCTCCCCAGTATGAATTGATATAACCGCCGAACTGGTGAGTATGGTTGCCCGTTGTATTGGTCGATTTCGTGCCGTAATCAAAGGATGAGGTAGTTTTTGTCCCTAAGTCGGTATCCTGCGCTCTGGCGCTGTGACTGTGCGATTTGTTGCCGTCCATTTCTTGCGACAGTACAGCACGTCCACTGATGGGCTTACCCTTTATTGTCCAGCCTCGCATGTCAGGGATAATGCCGGACGGATACGCTATAGCCAGTAACGGGTAAGCAGATTTATCGAAGGACTGCCCCTGCATCAGAGCGTAACCTGCCGGAGTAGCATCAGACGGCCATGCTATCGCCGCCCCTACTGGATGCGAATCCGGAGGTGGGTTTAGTGTGGTGTAGAGCATTGCCCATTCGGACCACTCAGCATCGGCGGTATCTCGATGGCTGCGAATATATGCGGGCGCTGGCGCACCGTTTGTCCCGCTCCAGCCAATGAGGATTTCCCCATCACCGGTTCCGGTCAGACGTAAAATATTTCCGTATTGCGTCGGATAGCCATTGTTGTAGACCTCGCCCATTATCAGGCCGCTATCACTTCCTCTTGTCGTACCAGTCAGTGCCGGAAGCGCGCCGCGTGATGCCAGTCTGTTCGCTGCAACAGCCGTACCTGATGCAGGGAGCGCTCCGATATTTTGTACAAACAGCGGCTTATTCGGGATATCCGCACCACACTGGCTTTTAGCCATGTAGTTTTCATCACTTTCGGTTTTGCTGTAGACCTCAAGACTGGACCGACCTTTGGCCTTATCCGGTACGTCGGACAGGTTCTGGTCCTTCTGCAAATACCGTGATCCCAAATAAATCTCCAGGGGATTAAGCACAGAAAAATAGGTTTTTGTATTATCCAGAACGCATAAGACAGGAATATCTTTAATAATATCATTGGCCGATAACTCTGCTTTATTCCCCTTGTATAGTGGGAATATGCCAAGCACACGTCCTCCCATCGTCAGTTGCAGAGTGCTGGCTCCGGTATTGTTTAGCGCCGGAATAACCACAAGTGGAGTGCGCAATGTCCAGTCAACTCCACCATTGACGAAATAAGTTGCTGGTAACTCCAGCGTCAGATTATTTTCTGTACCTCCGGCCACACCAGCGACATAATGCCCACTCTGGAGCTCTTCAATTTGTACAAACTGATTTTCAGATCCTCGCGTCGCAAAATTCGCTATAACGTCATTCAGTGACCATCCCTTCGCTGTTGTACCTTCCTGACCGCGAATAACCGTCAGCATGTCATTATTAACTGCTGTCAGATGGCATACCTCAAAAACTGTTTCTTTTGCGTCTGTCAGTGTAATTTTGGCGTAAGTTTTAAGAGGGTTTGAGCTGTTTGCATAATCGCTGGTCAGCAAATTAGCAAACATCGCTCCCACACCAGGCATCACCTGAATGGTCGTCTGGCTGGCGGTAATATCAGCCGCCAGTGAGGAGACGACATTATTTCCGAATCCAATAATCATTGCTCAACCACCGTTACCGAATAGGTATAAATAAAAGGGAGTTTCACCAGCGACTGGTCAATTGCATCTTTAAGAAAGTGTCCGACACCATCGCCATAGTCAGGAATGGAGACAAAAAAAATGCCCTTATCGGGCATTACACTAATATCAAAAGTGGACTGTACAGGTGGGTCTATTCCGTTAGCTCCATGTATAAAGCGTGCAAGCCGTCGTTTGAACCAGTTGATACAGAAGTGCGAACCATCGCCTTTATAAAAATTCCATGTCAGTATCCGTTTAAAATAGTCGTCCGGAACATATGACGCTGAGCCGGGAACATAATTTCTCAGTTTTGCATACGCGACATTATTGTACTCAATAGTGTTATACGCCCCACGAGCAATGGCATCCTCGGAGATTTGAAGCAAGGGGCGTGATTCCCCATAAATACCCGCCGCAATCCAGTCCAGCAACTCACCGGTAATCGCCGGGGAGGTCCAGCAAGGTAAATTCAGGTTGTTAAAGTAATCAAGATACCCCTGTGCCAGTTTGTTATAAGCATCAAAAAAGGCAACTATATCCGGATCGTCATTATATTGCGTATAGGGGTAGGCCGGAATAATGCTTTCAAGAAGAGCTGCCATATTGCTTAACCTGAATTTGTGAAGATGAAGTGGAAAAATAGGCGTAAGTATCACCATAAACCAGGCTGGAGTCGGTTGCAGGTGGGACAATTTTTCCGTTTATTCCAACCTGAATATCAATCATTGATACAAGGTTTGAAGATACAAGCCCCTTAACCTGATTAAGAAAAATATCCCGAATCAGGAAAATGTTTATTGGTTCACCCGTTGCAATTCCGTTAATGTAATCAGCAATGCTTTGCTGCACTGCTTTTTCAATCCCGGTTGGATCGATATAGCTGGTTGAGGCTGTATTCCAGGTGATTAAAAGCGTAACGTTTTGTGATGATGGCACTACAAACGGCACGTGATACGTATCCGGATACACAATGATCGGTATCGTTTTTTTATCCACCGCAGCGCCTGATGGATTCACTACATCATTCGTCAGTACGGAGATATCTGGCACGGCTTTATAGATAGCGTAAGCCACTTCATAAGGATCGCCGCCACCAGCAATCGCTACCCATGCCCCCAGCGATGCCTGTCGGTATGAGATCAGATTCTCCTGTACACCATAAACATTTTTCAGTTCAATCCGGTAACAGTCAGGCGTTCCCTGTACACCGTACATACCCGCCTGGAATACCTGGGCACGGTATGAAGAAAAAGTCTGTTCCTGCGCGCCGGGTAATCCAGCGGTAAGGTTGGTGCAGGTCAGGTTGTATGTATTCGGTACTGAGGTTTTTATCTGATTTACAGTTCCCGCAGGTACTGCCCAGGAGCCCCCGGTTGTTGCCAGGCAATAGACAGGCTCCGTTTGTCCACTTTCCGGGATCATCGTGTCACGCTGAACGGTATAGGTGTAGGTTCCATCCCCGACCATAAAACCTTTCGGTATAGCAAACCCGGGCGGGCCACTGAACACCACATAAACCGATGTATTGGTACCCTGCCCTTTCTGAACGCCGTACATATCACCCAGTTGCGCCAGCAGGTGTACATTTGCCGAATACGGGCTGCATGAGTTAATCAGGTCAACCCGCGCCTGATCACATACCACAAGCGCACCGACGCTCGTACTGACCATATCTTCAATCAGCGATCCTGGTAGATTTGTGGTTATCCCCGGGGACAGCGCTGTTGCAGTATCAATAACCAGTTGCCGGAGCTCATCCGTCGTTTTAGGAACAGGGCCGGCAATATCATAACTAATGGGTAAATCACTCATACATACACCTGAGCCACTATTTTAGAGCCTGAGTTAGTAATCGCCGAAATGTTGTAAACAGGGGGATCAACATCCGCCAGCGCAATCTGTAGAGAGGAAAAATATTTGCTGAACTGTTGCTGGAGCCGGTTAACATAAAAAGTCGGCAGTATCTGCTGAATAACTGAGCCGTTAGCCGGTATACCGTGGTTAGAAAAAAACGGGGACTCCTGCGGGGACAGCTTCAGATTCTGCACCAGCGTTGTGAGATACACAGAATCGTTAAACCCGTTTTCGTCAGTTGTGACCGTTACCCACTTCCCGTCTTTATCTCGTCCGTATGTCCTCATTCGGTAATACTCCCGTTGAATTGTGACGTTGGCCCTCCGGTATCCTGTCCGTCATTACCATTGCTGTGCCTGTGGCTGTTAACCCACTGAACCAGCTTTTCCCAGCCCTCCAGCATGATTTTCGGGCTGGTGCTGGCCGCACTGTCAGTCAGTGTTCCACTCTGACCTGTCAGCGACCAGGTACCAGCGGTGAGCGTCAGAACTGTACTGCCCACCGTCACTTCGAATTTTTCAGGTGTGGCAATCGTGATACTTTCCGGTGTGAGCAGAAACGTAGTGTTGCTTTTCGCATCACGAATGGTTACCCCCTCCGGTCCGTACAGCGTCAGTACCTGACCATCGACGTTCTCCCACTCCGTGTTACTGATGGGTAAAAACACCAGCGCACTGAGATTTGCGGGGGGCGTCAGATCAGCCGTTCCCCCTCCGAGGCCGCTGGCGCCGCCCAGGTAGGTATCCGCCGGGATGACTATCCCCTTATCTCCTTTTTGCATCGGGTATCTGATGTACTGGGGGCCGAATAGCGGAATGGTCAACTGAGGTAACGTGTAAGGAATGTCCCGCAGCAAAAAGGTAACAGTGACCATTTTCCCGGACTGACTGACGACCTCTGCGGGTAAAATCTTTCCGGCCATCTGCATAGCGGCGGCTATTTTCTGGTCGGCGAAATTATTCATATTGCCGCCAAAATTGAGTTTTTTATTTATACTCATGTTGCAGCAATCCCCCCTGTTGGATGCGCCTCGATAACAGTTACCCAACTGTTTGCGTCCGGTTGCCTGCTGTTACCCACCAGACGGACCGAAGACACCAGAAAATCCCCCGTAAAAGCCGAGTCATCACGAAACTGTGAGTATGACGATGCCTGGATCATCGGCCTTAATTTCTTCGGCATCCGGATATAATCGCCCACCTGAATATCGCTGCGCATAACGCAGGGAATGGATACCGTACCAAACTGGATCCATGTCGGCTGACCAACAAGATCGGTAAATTCAATTTGCACGGGATTTTTACTTCTGTAAGAGGCGCTTTTTTTGGAATCTTTATCCTGGTGGTTAGCAAAATCGTTATCGAATACGCGGATCTCCCTGCCGTTCACCATCGCTATTTCAACACCAGAATAATTACTGTCCTTAATGATGCTTTTACTCAGCGAGTTAAGTCTGGTCGCAAGCTCCTGGAGACTGCCGCAAAACATATTGCTGTCATAATTATTCACCAGACGATCGCTGATACTGACTGAGAACCGATAGTCACCCAGCGTCTGAAAGCATTGCGTCAGCGCGACAGAAAGCTTAACCCCTTTGTTCCACGGCACCGTTAAATTTACGGGTGCCAGCGGTAGTGGGTTAACGTCAGACACAGGGCCGGCGGTCACAATAAGATCCAGCCGTAACTCGGTCCCTTGCCAGTTCCCCAGCACCTGCCAGATGGTCCCTTCCAGCACCAGTCCACGCTGTTCCGGTTTCGCCAGCGGCAACCCTTTTGACATTCCCACCCACATTTTTATGGTCATGCCAAACATATCCTGTCTGGCCTGTTGCATTTCCTGCGGACTGATGCCCCAGACAGTGATGCAGCTCTGCCCTTTGGGAGTGGATTCACCAAAACGGAGAAGGTCGAATTCAACCATCAGGCACCCCGGGTTAAATACCCCGTTTTTCATGCTACTGTACTGTCTGTACAGCGTACCGGGGTTGCCCTTAGCATCCGGAGCATTAAAAATCTGAATGTCGTAGAAACGCATCAGTTAAATACCTCAATCTGACCGTCAGAAACACGCCATACCATTCTGGTTTTGCTGAATGCCCCCACCAGTAAATTAATATCGTAATTCTTTGGGGAACCAATAACCGGTATTGTCAGTTGCCGACGGCCTGAGTTATCCGTGATATTGAGGTACCAGCGCTGGGCGGCAATATTCCATTTCGTCTGGCAGTTATAAACTTCACCATCGAGAACGGGAGTAAAGACCATGCTTTTCTGTTCGTTACCGGAGAAGGGATAATACGCCATGCTCATAAATTAAATGCCCCGCTCAGTTTTCCGATTAAGCCAATAACCGCACCCGATACACTACTGCCGAGTGAGGTATTACCAATCGCCGAGATGGTACTGGTCCAGGCGCTTTCTGTTGCCTTGTCCCCGTTATCAATCTTGCCCAGATAACTGTTTATCGCCTGTTCAGCCCCGGTTTCAGAAAGCAGTGGTTGCTCAAAATCCCATAACCATTGCCGCTGCGGTAAGGCATCATTCGATCCGGTAACATCACGCACCGTTCTCAGTATACAGTTGCTGTAAATAATACCTGGCGTTGCCACAATAAACGTTCCGCCAAGACTGGCGTGTGCCTGCAATACGGCCTGCAACGAACTCAGCGTGACCAGCTTTGTCATGGCGCCGGTGTTTTCATTTACCGGCGCATCCATCAGCATTGGAATGCGCAGCGGCTGCGAGAGAAGCGCGTTGGCTGCCACCGCCTGATTTGCAAACGGATAACGACCAATGTCGTAATCAACCATTGTCCCACCGGGCGCCGCTCGCCAGTGGCAGAAATACTTATCCAGATCCGTCAGTTCAATAGCGCCCCCCATCAGACCTGAAACGTAGCTGGCGCTCTGGGTCAGGGCAACTATCGGCAACATGCCGCCGGGTATACTCTGCGCCACACCATCGCAGAGAATAACCGGGGAGATTTCAAAACCGAGCTTGTAGAGCTCGCGGGTAAATGACATTAACCGAACCCTCCAAGTTGCGTACTGGATACAACTGCATTACCGCCGGTATTGTTATAAACAACAAGTCCCTGAGCATGACCACGCTTCTGGTTATCCAGAATTTGTTGCAGTATCTGGTCAGTTTTCCCCGAACCATGTTGTACTGGTTGTACGACAGGGTTACTTGTGCTGGTACCGGGCAATTCAGAACCATACTGGGCAAGGTATTGTCCCCGCACGCTGTCGGATGGATTTATATCCTGCAAAGATTTTTTCTGCGATTCCTGAAAATGACCTCCGGCATTATTGATAATCTGTATAACCTTCCCTTCACTTAACCGGGAGCCAGCACCTTCTTTTACTGACATGGCAGTAATTAATTTCGCGAGCGTCCGGGTATCATTTAAATTCAGCTTTTCGAATTCGCTGCGGCCAGTCGCATTCACAACATGCCCGATATATGCTTTCGTATTGTTCTCGTTAGATGGAGCCCATTTACTGATAATATCGTGGATATTGTTGATGCCCTTTGTGCCGTATATTTGCAGTTGTTTTGCAGCAGCGAGAACGCCTTCATCCAGGCTGGGGAACACAGCAAATTTCCCGCTTCTGGTATTGGCGGTTTCATAACCTGCGGCATAACGTAAATTCGCAGGATTATTGAACCTGTCAGCAATGGTTCGCCCCTTAGCATGAACATCAGCCTGTTTCCCGTCGACCGGCTTAACATCTCCTGATGCAAAGAATTTTTTTACCCCTTTCAGCCACGACCACACTCGCGGATCATCATCCCCACCCGGGGTGTAAGTCACACTGGTAACGGGATCGGTGCGCTTCTCGTCGCTGAGTATCGATGACCGGGATTTAATGTCATCCGCCGTGATGTTGGATTTACCACTTATCCAGTCAATGACTTTGCCGATAACCCGACCAAGCCGCTCCACACCGGATATGAAAGCTTCAACATCTTTCTGGAATTCGGGGGAAGCCAGATAGTTACCAAACCGGCGTATACCATCTGAAAGGCCATCAATCCATTTTCCCAGTTCCGGCGATTTAAGGACCGTTTCAATCGCGCCGGAAAAGGCATCCGAAAGTTTTCCCAGCTCCGGCGCCAGCGGTGCCAGTCCCCGGATAAACGTATTCCCGATACTGACCTTACTGCGGTCGAGCTGAATGTTGAAATCCTGCCACTGGCGAAGCTGCTGGTCCGTCAACTGAAGGCGGCGGGTGTCCTGCTGTGCCTGTTTCGCCATCGCATCGATTTCTTCATCGCTCATTTTTTTGAAGCGGTTCAGATCGTCAAGGGTGAAATAGTTCGTCAGCCCGTAGGCTTCCGCCCCCTGATGCGTACTGCCGTTACGCACAAAAATATCACGCGCCGCTTTTATCATTTCAGGTAAAAGCTCAGCAGGATCCCTGTCCGGGTTATCGACTCCCATTGCCCGGAACTGCCAGCGTTTACTCAAATCAAGCTGCGCATCACGTATGGCGCCCAGAGTTCCGACAGGATTACCCAGCGCTTTCTGAAAATCGACAGCAGTCGAATTAAGTCCACCTGCCGTCGTCCCCAGCCCCATCGCAGTAAACCGTTGTGCGGAGGCATTGCCGGCCAGGTGGTTAAGCCCCCATAGACCGCCCGCACCAGCCAGCCCGGAAAAAAGCCCCAGAACGGTTCCCCATGAAAGCAGGCTGGTTGTGGCATCTTTGATATGACCTGCCAGCGATTTCGCATCCTTGCTGGCTTTATTCAGGAAATTGCGCGCACCGCCGGACTTCTTGTTAAACTCCGTCTGGGTTTTTGTGGCCTTCTCCAGATTACCGTTGAGTCGATCGAGGCCGTCATTAACAGATGCTAACGCCGCAACGCCATCAGCGAACGCTTTTGTAATCCCCTCCGTACCATCCCGGACACGTTCTGTCTCCTTTGCGGCCTCGCCGAGTCCGTGAACCGCCCCCCGCCATTGTTCAGGTAATTCGCCGAGTGCTTTCTGGTATTCATTGAATTTTTCCAGGAACGACTGAAATTTCTCGTCCTGAACATCAATTTCGACAATGGATTTAGCCGCCATTGAAATACCCCTTGCGTCTTATTTCCTCCAGAATGAACCGCTGCCGGAAATGGAGCGGGCTTTTATATTCGCCGCAGCCCAGTTCACGGCAGAGGTGACTGAAGCCTTCGCATGAGGCCCATGTCAGGAGGGTATGTGTGAGGGTTCCGGCAGGGCTTCCGGGGTCGGGGTATCGGTAGCCGTTTTCGACGTCGGTAAAGAATCGCGATACGCCATAGCGCTCAATGACACAAGTTGCCCACTGTACATATCGAGCGCTTTCCCCACCGTCGGTGCGATCAGGTTCGCTTTCTGAATGGCAGAGCTCACCATAAAAAAAACGACCTCGCCCTCAACTTCCCGGTACTCATCATCGGTGATAATTTCCTGCCTGAATGCAGCCTCCAGCGAAGACGTTTTCCAGGTTCCGTTATCGTTCCAGATGACCGTTGTCAGACGCTGTATCTCATCGACAATATTCGGCGTTCCTGGCTGAAGATCTCCTGCCTCCTGCCGCGCTTTGATGATTTTTCGCAGCATCATCGCCGCCACGCGGGGCGCACCTACCGAACCCACCAGGGAGAAAAAATTATTGAACAGATTCCCCAGCAGTACGCAATTTTCCTCAACGACTTCATACGGAAACGGCACAATGTGCAGATACACCAGTGAGCCGTCATCGCGGGTGATGGTGCTGACAAAATTCAGTTTTCGGTCAATTTTCACGGCCATTAGCCCCACATTTTATCGTTGGTGATCAGATAACCGGAAATCGTCACGACATATCCGGCATCCATACCGTTGATGGTCAGTTCATTAAAATTCACCAGATATGCATTCAGGACCGTGTAGTTTCCGAAGGTGCTGGCATCCGGCGTGATAACGACCTCTCCCAGCGACGTATCAGAAGCGAAACGGTTCTGATAGCTCGCCGCCAGCCCCTGCGTTCGCAGTAAATGCATCGTGATCGTTACCTGCTGATAAGGTACCTGGCTCCCCACGGTTCCGGTCAGTGTGGGGATAATGTCCGTTGCAGCCGAATCCGGCCGCATACTGATCGCATCCTTACCCAGAAATGACGCGGTGACATTCAGCGCCGGAATATCCGTGACAGTCACCGCACCCCTGACACGGTTAAGAAAGCCCTGCGGTACTAATGGATTTGGCATTTATTACGCCCCCACAAAGTTGGTTACGTTGAGATTAAACGTGATGGATTCAAAGCCGCGCTTCGGCGTAATGACGGCACTCAGGCCTCCGTAATCACCTTCATCGTAGGCTGAGGGATTAAGGCTGGTATAGTTATCGAACGGAACCGCATTGATAACCGAATTTCCTGCATAAGTCCCTTTTTCATAGGCTTCATTGAAATCAGCCTGAATGAGTTGCGTGTCGATTACCTGACCAAGAATTAATCCGTAACTGATACCAGAGCGAAGTGTTTTAAGCCCACGTCGCTGGAGTCGCTCAATCCCCTTCTGGTCGTAATAAAGTGGGTTCACAGTAGTGTTTGAACCGTTTATTACTTCATTTGCCAGATTCAGTTCAAGATTCAGCGCACACCAGGCCACTGAGTACCAGTAGTTAAATGGTTTCCCGTCCAGCATATGGCCAGCCTCCAGCATTTTATTACTGAGTCCCCCTTCTGCCGCTGTACCGATATAGTTGATATGGTTTTTCTTAAGTGTTTTCAGAAGCGTACTATTACCTGCTATCGGATAAGCCGTCACGCCGTACATGTACCGATAAGCCATGGGCGGAACCATATTGGAGGAACCTGGATCATTTGCCAGAGAGGACTGGAACGGCGCAGCCATAGAGAATTCAGTTGCGCCGATTGACGGTGCCTCAACACCTGCGAAAACGTTCGGATATTTGCCTGATACCCATGCGTCGTAAGTGGCAATCGTCGTGGTGACGAAAAATTTAACCAGCGAACCTGGTGAGGTGTAGTTGTTCGCCAGCGTTTTAAAGGTCTGCTCCGTATCCCATTCCCGCGGCACAAGGTAAGAGAAAAATTTCTGGTATGTGTTCCCCAGGGAAATATCTTCATCAATGAAGCCGCCCAGCGCGGCAACAGCAGCAGGAACACTCAGTTCCCCCAGTTCCAGAACATATACCGCCCGGCTGGTTCCCTGCGCCCAGTACGTGGTGTTCATCTGCTGGATTTCACCCGCAGCGACGGCAGTGACAGTTCCCATCGTAGTTGCAGATCCCGGATCGGTGTTCAGCAAATAGGTCAGGGTTTTATCGCCGGTCACCGTAGCTGTAAATGCCCCGTTGTAACCTGTCGGCACGACCCCGGCAATAATGACAGGAACCTCATCGCCATCGGCCCAGCCATGCGACTCGACCAGCGTGACGGTAACGGTATTGGTTGCCCAGGCGATGGCTGAAATAGTTTTAGCCGGGGAGATGAACGATTTCAGGTCGTCTTTTGAGGTCAGCAGTTGAAAGCTACCGGGCGTCAGGGTAGTTCCGCCAGCAGAGACCATGGCACCGGATTTCAGCAGGTTTGTCGGTTTTGGCGGGTTCGTCACCGACACATTAATATTAACAATTGCCATTACATTATTTCTCCACGTAAATGGACAGAATTGCAGACGTGATCAGCTTACGGGCGACGTTCCTCATCCGCTGCTGGTAGTAATTAACTTTGAATTTGACCTTTTTCCGCATAGCGATAATGTTGAGCTCGTTCTGCGTGACGCGCTCATCCTGTATCACAGGAATATTCATTACGCCCATTTCGGCTTTATCGCTGAGCGTGTAGTCCTGCACATAGCGCAGAAAATCCTCAACGGCAGCATTACGCAGCCCTGTCACGGTGAGTGTCACGTCCTCAGAAACCAGTTGATACTGGTTCTGCTTCTCGTCGAGACAGAAGGCTCCGGCCACAGGGCTCGGTTCTCCGCATTTCACTGTAGCGTAGGGCGGCTCAAGGTTTTGCACGGAAAGCATTGCCGGGTACATCGGCATGAAATGACTCAGAGAGAGCCAGATCGGTAATGAGTTGGAAACCACCACATCCGCAAGATCGATATCGTCGGCAGAATTAATAATCTGCGACATCATATGCGGATAAATGGCATGTCCGGTATAATGGTAAATGTTCGCTGGTTCGTTCAGCCCGGAACGGCGCGAGAAAGCAAACTGAATGCCGTAAAACTCCCCGATATAAAGCACCTCAGAACCAATATCATTAAACGGATCAATATCGGCCTGCGCGGTGAAGGTCACCACATTTTTATCGTAGAGCTGTTCTTCATCCTGGATAGATTCAGTAGTCAGGTGCAGATAGCCTTTTACCTCCTTTGTATCCGGTTCAGTATCAGGATCATCCGCAAGAACTGACGCCTTCACCCAGAAAACAAAGCCATCAAGGGGAAGCACTTTCCGGACATATTTAGTAAACGTAACAGATGCCGAACGGCTGATATCATCCAGCCCCTGCACCAGCGACGCATTGAGTTCCGTTTTAGCCTGAGAGAGTTCACTGAGGGAAGGCATTCAGCACCCCACTTACCCAGGCGCGCATTGACGCCTGAAACATACCGGTATCGATAAAAGAGGGCCGCGGTTCCCCTTTCCTGTTTTTAAAACGCTTGCTAATCCCCTCCAGTGCGCGGGCAGTAGGCACACCTTCTGTGCCGTTCATCTCCTCGTTATCAAGGAAAGCGACAAAGAGGTGATGCGCCTGTGACATGGATTCCGCGAAGGGATCCGCAGGAAGCGGCGCGCCTGCGAGCATATTTTCGAGACCGGCGGCAAGGTCATTACTCATCATCTGTGCAATTTCCTCGCCGTGGCGGTCAAAGAACGTCTGCATGATCCGGTATTTCCCTTCAAGAATTTCGGCCACATCGCCAGTAGTCGTATTCTCGTTTTCATAGGGAATATCCATCACGCCCAGGTGCAGTTTCACGTCAGCCCCCACAAATCGCCGTACTGCTGCGCAATTGCCAGATACCACCGACCATACGGGTCTTTGAGTTGTTGCAGATCTGCAAGAGAGAGGTTTTTCAGTGCATCACTGACAACCCGCGTCTGACTGGTTGATTCGTCGGAAGAGGCGCTGATAACGCCAGCAGTAAAATTGTTGATACCCAGTTTTTCGCGTACCGGACCGAAAGCGACTTCAGGACCGAAGTTAAGCAGAAAGGAGGCCGCGAGGTTATAAACAGCCTGCGAATACAGAACCGGGCTGATACAGGCGATCTGCCGGTTCACCCAGTCCAGGGACATTGACCAGGAGAGACTAACGGCCGGATCGTCATCGGCTAACGCGTCGGCATTAACTCCCATCGTATTACGGATAAACAGGATAAATCCGGCCAGTTCAGGCATGACACACCCCGCTTATTTTTTCTTTTTAGTTCCCGTGTTAACCGCCAGTGTTTCATCAACAAACGCTGTTTCGTCACGGTCATCGGTGGCGTTCAGTCGCTGCTCTACACTGACTTCCAGCTCACCGAGATAGCCGTTTTCCTGCTCAGTGAGTGCGTTATTTGTTGCCAGTACGGAAGCCTGACGGCGATCGTGCGCTGCACGGTTCAGGTGACCATCGTTATCCCGCATGGCCTTTTCGATAACCTTCGACGACACCGGCTTATCAATGCTGTAACACAACCCGATATAAATACGGTTCTGGTCGATTTTTGTCGCATCAATCAGACCATAATCGGCGTGCTGCTGAATAATAAGGTCGATTTCGGCGCGGGTACCGTCAATGACAACGGCCTGAGAGCCTGCATTAATCGGGTGATAAACAAGACGTCCCGTCTCCGGCTTGCGCCAGGCGAAATCGTGGCGCTGTTTGGTGGTGTTGGCGATGTACAGTTTCATGTTTACTCCTGGGTAAAAAATCCCCGCGCACCCTCCGGCACGCAGGGAAATCAGCGAGGGAAAATTAATCGCTGTACTTCATCGAAATGATAGTCAGCGCTTCAGGGCGAAGTACCCAGCCAGAGGTGGAACGCAGTTCGGAAAGCACATCGATCGCCCCGCCCGCAATCGGGGTGGGAATTTCACGCGGTGCCGCCATGTCGCACAGCATCAGTGATGTGGCTTCCAGTGACGGACTCAGTCTGGCGAATTCGTTGGTGTTGATTTTCGCGTTAACCTCAGGGCGCTCGACCTCCGGCATGGCGATGACGATCGCATCCGTTCCGTTTGCCCCGGCACCAATCAGCGTATCGTCATAACCCCATTCAATTTCACAATCAGCATCATCCCCCACACCATTAACGGTGCCTTTCACCGTGGAAGTACCACCGCCCGGACGCTGGTAACTGGTCAACTGAACGATCTGCTGCATTTCCATGGTACCCAGCGTGCGCTGAGGTCCGAGGATAACCATGCGTGACGCCCGGCCCATTTGCATAGTTCGGGTGCGGATCGCCTGAATCTGCGCCAGCAGGAATACCGCCATTTCGCCATGATCGTAAGTAAGTACGGTAGTGTTCCCGCGGCTGTCTGCCGGCAGGCTGATAGTAGTCGCACCGTTGGTGTTCAGTACCCCCTCACCGCCCGCCGGGTTCATTCCATAGAGCAGCGCGTTACGCATTTGCTGAAAAATCGCCTGCCGGGTACCGAGTCGCTGGGCTTCCGGAAGCGCAATCCCCCAGTTTCCCGCTGCGGCCATATCGTGATGATCGTAAATGGCGCGGGCACGGAACATATATGTCGGCGTGCTGACCATTCGCGCCTCCAGTGCCACAGAGGGTAACTGGTTGGCGTTACCTGACTGGCTTGAGGTGACCTGAGTGCGAATATCCAGGCGTTTCATATAAACGTACTGGTCGCCGTCTGCCAGGCGAACCAGCGGGTTACCGCTTGCCATGACAGAAAACGCACCGGATGCCTGCTGATACGACAGGATCATTTCCGGCATGATGTACGACGGATTTACAATTTGATAAGCGGGTGTAATAGCTGGCATTTCTTAGCCTCTCCTGATTACAGCAGAATTACCGCAGCGTTTCCGCTGTCGTTCCAGGTAGCAAAACCCGTTGCCGAATCGTAAGAAACGGTTTTGCTGTTACCCATCTGCATTTCGATGATTTTTACCGGAAGGGCAACGTCTTGCACTTTTGCCGCGCCTACCGTTCCCTGAGTGGTTGCATTGCCTGCAGGCACTGAAACCGGGGTAAAGGTGAATGTGGTTGCCGTAGGAACACTGAGCACCTGAACAATGCCGTTATATGCAGCAGGAGCCGCGCCTGTAATATCCACATAAACGCCCACTTTCAGGCCGTGCGCGCTGGCAGTCGTCGCGGTCGCAAATCCCGCTAAATTTGCGGTAGGCGCAGTCCAGGTAATAGCGGTTGTAGCCACATCTGCCGCCGCAGTGCTGAACACATCCAGACAATCCTCCGCAAAATTCCACACCAGCGGCTGATTAACAGAAATCCCCGCGCTGGCCAGAGAGATCACGGCATCAGAGGCTTTGACCGGAACACGCATTCCTGAGCCCAGGCGATAAAACGACACGCTCATATTGCTGAGGAGAAGCGGTACCGGGGATTGCGGCGTGGTCAGGCCGTTGTGTGCCTGGTTGAACACGGAAAAGCCCACCAGTTGTGAAAGGCTGGCTGCGCGTTTCATAATGCTGCCACGTGGTGCAGAAGAGGCGCCCGGTACCAGTTCGTTAACCGGCAGTCCGCCCCACAAAGGTTTTATTTCATCACTGGCAAGGGTACCGGATGCCAGCGCATAACGTGCCGCCGGATCGTCCAGCGCCACGCCCTGGATAAGACCATCAGATTTCGCGTAGAACGTGCCGCGCGCGTTAGTGGTCTGCATTGGATTAACTGACAATGCACTCGCCATATTTATTGTTCTCCGGTTGATTACTGTTTGATGCCAGCGACTTTGCGGCTGACAGCCTGGAACGGTGCCCATGTTGCGGACGGATCGCCGATAAAGGTACTGATACGGCGTCCGGTGGCGTCGGTGCGGATGACTTCACGTAACCCGGCGCCGGGCTCCAGACTGGATGCCGCTGATGCCTGCGCATCGGCATAGATTTTTTTCTCCGCAATACTCAGGAGCTGGCTGTCTGCGATGGCATGCAGATCCACTTCTTTATAGTCTGAAGAATATTTTTGCAGGCGAGTCATGATGCGACGGCGGTATGGCATAGCGCGTTCTCCCGCCATCGGCTGCGGCGCGCGCTCACCAAATGAAGCAAACACGCTGTCGGCCTTACACTGGGTATCAGCGATTTCATTGCGCTCTTCATCACTGAGTTCCTGCGGCACACGACTTTTCATTTCTTCCATGTCTGCGCGGATTTTTTCCAGTTCGGCATCCGCTTTGGCTTTTTCTTCTGCCTCCGCGTCCGCTTTGGCCTTTGCTTCGGCGTCAGCCTTCGCCCTTTCTTCCTCTTCCTTGAGTCGGGCGGCATCTTCATCAGCTTTCGCCTTTTCTGCTGCTTCAGCATCTGCTTTTGCTTTTTCCTCGGCGTCGGCCTTTGCGCGGGCTTCGCGAGCGTCCAGCGCCTGGTTAATGAGTGCTAATACTTTTTCTTCATCCATTTTCTGGACCTCGTTCAAAAGTGTGTCGGATTTAACTCCCGTCGGTTCCCCCAGCTTGTCCCAGACGCCCTGCTCACAAATAGCCAAGTGATCCAGTAAAACAGGGTTCCCCTCCAGCAGCAGCGGCTCGCCGTCGACGTTGATCAGAACGTCATCGCCGCCCGTCACCGTGGGGGATGTACTCAGTTGCCGCGTTGAAAGAATCGTGGCGGCGTCAGTGTCGTAGATGCGGGCCATTCCCCACACCTCATCACCCTGGATCCAGGCAAATGCAATCGCACCGATAGTCCTCGCGGCGTACTCCTCGCTGTTCAGCGTATTTTTCTCCGGGTGCAACCAGATAACCGGCAGGCCAGAGCACCGGGCGAGGAAATCATCAGTGAGGTAATTCTCGGGAGAGCGGTAAGCGTATTGCCTGAACTTAGAACGCCAGGTAACACCCGTTCCGGTGATACGCAGCGCCCACAGGTACATATTTCTGAAAAACTGCGGGGATGTGAGTTGCCCGTCGGCAATAAGCCCGGCAACGTCCTTTTCATTGAGTGGTTCGGCATCAAGCATTGCCACCATGCCGGGATGCAACGGCTCCGGCAGTTCATCCGGAGAAAACCAGCCACAGGCCTGATTTTCATCGTTCAGTACTGCGTCGAACTGCTCAGCATCATCTGCGAGGTAGGTAATATAGCCATCAATCAGGGTATGAGGCGTCAGCGGTGCGGAATAATCAAACCCGCATTCTTCCAGCACTTCACGCTTTGCCGCGGCTTCAGGCGTCTCCCCCTCTTCGAGTTTTCCGCCCGGTACCGCCCACGAACCATCATCCCCACGCTTAACCAGAAATATTTTCCCGCCAGACTTAAACAGGATCCCGGCAGCGTAGGTGTTCACTTATCCTCCATTTCTGAAGCCTTCAAAATTTGCTGTTCGGCGACCGACTGACATATTCCCCTCAGTAAATTTTCGCCATTTCTCGGTTTTCATTTCATCCGGCAGACTGCGCACGTTGTAGATATATGTCAGGTAACAACGACAAAATACCTCTTCGCCCGGTTGAGTGATTTCATCGAGATAGCCAGCCGGCCCCGCCTTCATAAATCCTTTCTTCAACGCCCAGTTACCGCGTATCGCATAGGTTTTCAGGTCGCGGTCTTTGTGTGGTTCCCGATAGTCATAATGGGGCTGGCGCCAGTGGCTGTGCCACACCGCCGCAATCGCCCCGCCATCGGTCGCAATGATGTTATCGATATTGGCAATCAGCTTATGTGTCTGGTCCACCATCACGCGGCGCCGTTCAAAATCAATCTGCCGCGCTGATTTGGCGATGTGCTGGCTTGTGGCAACCACGCCAGAACGCGATGAAGCGGATAAACCGGGACTTATCGATGTAATGGGAGGAATGCTGGTTGCCCAGCCACTGAAACGCTGAATTGTCCGGTCAACAGCCTGTGTACGGTTCAGCTTTATCAGGTCGGCAGAAGCCATAATCCGCCTGTCCAGCTCTGCCCGCAGTTTTGGTTCAAGATAATTCAGTGTGAAACGGCTGACGCCAGGATGACGCTTAAGTGCCCTCTCCCGGCCAACTTCCAGATCGTAAGCAGCAGTCAGACGCCGGGACACATATCTGTAAAAATCATCGCCGCCGATTTTATCCTCAGTGGCATTACGCAGGCGCTCAGTCCACATAATCAGACTTTCTTCACTGCTGTAACCATGTTCCAGAAAGAATTTAATCGCGTCACGCAGCTCTTTCAGAAAGGAGTTCATCAAAATTCCCCTCACCAGGCGGTGTTACATCCGGCGGATTTTGTTCAAGCTGCTCGTAATCCAGTTCCAGACGATCCGCAAACAGGTTTTCGTTCATATTGGCGTTCTCACAGGCCCATTTAATGAGTGTCGCCCTGTTTTGCGGGTCTTTGGTGAGTTGTGGCAACAGCACAGTCAACATCTCAGTAATCGCCTTAAAGCGTGTTTCATCGACTTTAACTTTTTCGCTTTCAGGCTCTTTCAGCGATGACGGCCAGACGTAATCAAAGTTGTTCACCCAGGAACTGAAAGCCGCCTCCCAACTGATGCTTTTGTATTCCGGCAAATCGTTTTTCAGCGCCTCGAAAAACTCAGGCGACCACGCCCGGTACTGAACGATGCGAACGAAAAAATCATACAGCGGCTGTAAATCTTTGCGCACATCGTCGATATACTGGGCGACCGCTTTTGCGTCCTCTGTTCCTTCACCAAATCCGCGCGTAAACGTCTCGCTGTTGAGCAGAATCGCGGGCATGTCTGCCGCCGTCGCGATATTCGCCAGAATGTGATTACGGGCGGTATCAAGCGGTTTTTCCAGATTCTGCATGTCGAGAGATTCAATTTTGTCGTGTTCCCCCACCTGCAATACATCACCATTGCCACCGCGTTTCAGCATCCAGCGCTTAATGCCGGACATTTTCTGCATCATGTTATTGACGATAGAGCTGGCCTGTTTGATGAACGCCACCAGCAGTCCGGCTTTAATCGTCACCATGTCGTCAGCGCGCATGGACTGAATAAATGATTTCAGCGGATACAGCGCGCGCTGATAAACGCTGCGCCCGGCAAAGCCGAATGATGATGGCGTGTAGGCCAGATAAATCGGATCCTCGTTCATCATCACACAGCACCGGCTATGGTGATATGGCTTACTGGCGACTGTTACATTCCCGACCTTTTGAAAGTCAGCGGAATTTGGATCCTGATTCATCACAATTGAGCCAGCAGTATTCATCGGGTCCAGCACGTTAAAAGTGATGGACTTTTTATACAGCGACTCAAACTCAGCAGCTTCGTTCGTTGGCTCTCCGTCGACAAGCATCACCACAGCGCCAACACCGTAAATTCGGGACTGACGCGCTGTATTGGCAATGATGCGATCGGCTTTAATCGCTTTCCACTCGCGCTCGAAAGCTTCACGCAGGCGCCTTTCAGGTCCACGAGTAACATGTACAGTTCGCGGTTCCGACATCGCCAGTTTTATCGGGCGGTCGACCATCTTTCCGCCCAGCGGATGAAACAAATAAATCAGCTTGCAGAGCTCATAACCCGCCTGCGCGCCGGGTTCAATGCTCCCGCCCTCCAGAATCTTGCTGAGGACGCCAGCATTGCTGCCCATGCAAATATCGTCGTCGTCCTGCATCAGAACCCCTCTCCGTTACCAAGACCAAGCGCGACACCGTAGTTAAAGCAGTCAAACAGATCGTCGTCCTGGTTTTCTTCACCAATGATGAACTGGAGTACCTGCGTCAGAAGATGGTTTTTCTTCGACTGTTTGTACTCAACGATTTTGTCAAAGGCGTATTTAGAAATGCGTACCTTCCCGGACGCCACATAACCAGAAATGTTGATGGCGCGGGATTCTTTGGGAAGTGACGTTAACTCACTGTCGACAGGGTGGACGTTCCAGCCCTCGTTAGCGCCCTGCTGTAACAGGGTGATGCCGGTTGCCTTATCCTCAATAAACAGGCCTGTGGTCCCCATACGGGCGCGGCAGATTTCGCTAAGGTGTTTAGCTTTACCTTCCCACTGCGGCACAACGTCTTTCAGGAAATACCCGTCAATCTGGATAATGTCCCAGTCCAGAATGATAAGGTGTGGCGACGGCAGGTTATCCAGCGCAAACCAGATACACGCGGATCCGTCGTTCTGGAGTTTTCCCTTTTGCGCACAGTCAACAACACCATAAACCGTATCGCAGGAAAACGGATAATCAACAGGCGCGCCGTTCTCCAGCAACCAGTCGAGCTTGAAAAAGTTCTGCCCGCGCCAGTCCACGAATTCAGCGTTGTATTCCTGCTGAACCACCAGCGGAGGGCGACCATCGATAATTCGGGCCAGCGCCGCCGGATTAATTGTCGGGTTAGCCGCAGTCGGCGCATGATGTTCCTCCCAGCCCATCGATTTATCATTACAGGCCTGATAGAAAAAATTCTCGTCATCAACGCCTTTCGGCGTACCGGCCATCACCGCATCGCCGTCAAAGTCGAGCAGCGTCGGCTCAATGGCCTGTTCCCAGATATCCCTCATGCCCTTTTTGACGAGACTGCCCTCATCAATAATGACTTTGTGATATTTTCGGGAGCGCCCGGCATCGGGATTATCCAGCGTCCAGAACTCAACCAGACCGCCGCCAATCAGTTCAATAATCGAATCGGTCTTACTGGAACTAATCGTGATCGGCTTTAACAGGTCACGGATGGTCTTAAACGACGGCAACAGGATTTTATAAGACGGCGCAAACCAGCCAACACGCATCTGACGAGCCGCCCAGTTTCCACCAGCCTGCTCCAGCATCGTGGTTTTACCGAAGCGGCGCCCGGCACGGATGACTTTTCGCTTTGCCGGAGAACGGTAAATTTTCTTCTGCCCCGCATGGAACGGCAGGAACTCAATAACATGTTCAGTCGCCATCAGGGGAATTCACCAGTTTAATGACCACTGTCGGCTCGTCGTCTTTGCCCTTGCCTTTACGCTTAAGCTCAACTTCCTGTTCCAGACGTTCAGCCTCGGCGGTGCGTTTTCGGATTTCCAGATCCAACAACCGTTGCGCCAGTTCGGATTCAGCCAGCCCCAGGCGCCGCATAATCGCTTCAAACATTTTTTCGCGACTGATGGTCGATATCTCGATACCGCCCTTCACCAGTTTCGTACCGGAATAAGCAAGGCGGGCTATCGGGGACAGTTTGGTGGTATCAGCGAAATGAGGTCGTCCTACACCATCACCATTACATCGGGGACAATCAGGGTTAGGCTCGCGGTTGTGGTTGTAGCCATATCCGCCAGCATCGTCCGGCTCTTTCCCTTTTTTGGCTTTTGCCTCCGCTTCCCTCTCTTCGAACTCAATAACATCACGCCATTGGTAGTTATGACCAAAGCCCCAGCAGTAACGACAACATCCACGGCGATATTGCGAGATTTCGTTAGCGTCGAACGTAGCGAGCTGCCACATTTTTTCGAGCACTTCATCTGCACTCGCCAAAGTGCGCACCAGTGAATCTCTTTGCTGCTGCGCAATTGCCTGCGCAACGTGAGGTAATGTTAGGAGTTGCCTACCGTAGCTTGCGTCACTGTAACCAGCGCGCTCTGCTGCGGCTGTTGCGTTCTGGTCTATGAGGTATTCAGCGACAAAGCGTTTTTGTTGGGGAGTGAATTCACTATTAAGAAGTTTTTCTGCGCTTTTTTTTGCCTGCGCAGTGCGCATTTTTTTCTGCGCATTTTTTTGCGCACTTTGCGCAGTCGGTTTCTTGATGTAACGGCGGGCAGTAGCGTAATTCAGTCCCTGCGCTTCACACCAGTCTTTTGGGGATATACCGGATTTAGCATGCTCGGCGAGGAACTGGTGTTGCAGTGCTCCCCAGTCCGGTTTTGCCATAATTCTGCACCTGAAGTTAAAACCATTACATGGGACTCCCCATGGTGATGGCAATAAAAAACCCGCCGTAGCGGGTAATTAATCAGATAGAAAAATTACTCTTCGTCATCATCGGTTTCCAGAGCGTCCTGGATAGCGTCAGCTAAGGCGTTAATCTCTGATGCGACTTTCTTCAAATCAAACTCAGTTTTAATACCAGTATAGGAAGATGGCGCGCTCACAGAAGCTTTTGCGATCTCTAATGCAGCTTCTACAGCCATAACTCGCCTTTCTTGATCTGTCGTTAATCTCGCAAAATAATCTTTTAACATTTCAATTCCCTTTTTTACCCTGCCGAAGTGGTGGGCTACAAAATATAAATGGGGATTTCACAACATAATTCAAGGGCATTATCGCAGACACTCAGGGAATGCCTGCTGTAATGCTTACTTACGTAACCGTTCCAGCAAATCCTTCTCAAATATCCCGGTACTTTTACACTCCACCGGTTTCACCTTGTCGTTACCGTCGGCAGTATCCAGTCCGGCAGTGCCTGTCACCATTACCGAAACATTACTGCCTTCACCGGCACTCCAGACCTGCGCGACGATACGGTAATGCTCCTGGATATTTTGTGTCTGCGGTAACAGTGAACAATCCAGATACAACGAACTCAGTTCCGGGTCATCCCCTGTACCGGCGATAATCCCTGTGGTCTGGTCGTTAACACTGGCTGTGATGGCCTTCTCCCTGAAATACAGCGCCACGGCATTCAGCAACTCATCCGGTTTACGGTTACCGATGAAAGAGGTTGATATCTGTTCGCTCATCCCTGGCTGTTGCCCGGTCTGGCTGCCCTGCTGTTGCTGCCCTCCCGTTTTAACCGGACCATACACAGTAATGCAGCCGCCAAGACAAAGTGCGGCAGCGGTGGCTAATATACGGCGCATAGTCATTACCGATAATAAAGCGTTGTACAACCGGCGAGGGACACACATACCAGGGCCAGTACGAATAATTTTGCCTTCATTAATTTTCCTTGTTATCAGGTTTCAGTTCTGCCCGGTCACTTTGTCCCAGGTGCGTTCGCATGTGCTTCCGGCGACATAACGCTCATCAGCCTCTTTTGCGAACTTTCCCGCCAGATCGTCAGCTTCGCCAAGCAACTGGGCGAGCAGTATTCCGGTCTCGGCTTTTGCCTGGCTTGCTGCGGCAAGAGCGGAAAGCCTGCCGGTTTCACTTCCTGCGAGCTGCCGTTGTACTGCTGCGAGCTGCTGTTGCAGCCCACCACGAGCACGCTCAGCAGCATCAGCATCAGCCTGTATTTTTGCCAGTTCTTCATCGGCTCTTTTCCGTTCTTCATCTGCGGCGTGCTGGCGACGCTGCTCTTTCGCTCTTTCGGTTACTTCATGCTGCAATGCGGCGGTCGCATCGGTAAGGTCTCGTTGCGCCCACTGGAATTTCCAGGATGTATCCGCTTTCTGATAACCTCGTGAATAACACCAATACGCACCAGCACATAACAAAAAAGCCACCAGCAGTATTTCTGCTAATGGCTTCCAGAATTTTTTAAGCAATTTCAGCAGTACTATCATACGAGCACCGATTTTGCTTTCTCAAAGCGCTCCCACCGATCACCAATACCGTTCTGTCCTCCGTTGATTATCTGCGTAACGCGTACCATGTCGCAGGAGTATTTCAGACACCCTTTAGTCACAAAGAACCACGCTGCGGATCGGGCAGCATATCCTTCCTGCTCCAGCAGTTGTGGCACCAGCAATAAATCAATACCCAGCGCATCACCGCACTTGTGGTAATTGTCACGACCGGTAATCTGGATAAGCCCACGCCCGCGATACCTCCAGCCATCTCCGGCGTCTTTGTTACCCATGCGGCCACCGTAAACCAGATTGGCTATTTGTGGCTGGTGGGCAACCTGGCGACCATCAATACGCCCCAGCATTTCGCACTGATAAGTCGTCAGGCGTTTACCAAACGTCTTCTTCAGCGCCTCCACCGAATAATTGAAATTTTCCTTCAGAACAGTAAATCCGGCTGATTCATGCCCCGTTTGTGCAATGAACATGGCCTGATCCAGTGGTGCAGTAATACCGAATTCGCTCATTGCCGCACCAATGTGTGGAAACCAGCGCGCAGAAAGCCCGGCGCTAATACCAGCCGCCTGCTGAAATTGTTGTTGATTCATCAGTGCCTCAGTGCATCGACCAGACGCGCCACATTACCGCGAGCCCACAGCACAGCGGCGCAGATAAGGATATTCACCATCACCACCAGCCAGTGGGATGATCCATATAGACCAAAAACAAACCGGAAAGGGACGCTGGCATATACCAGCACCATGACATAGGCCAGTAACGAAATCAGGGGGCGGTGTGTCGCATCACCGCGTCGGTAAAACATCAGAACGATGACTATCACCCCACAAATTACGGAATTCAGAACTGCAGAAGGGTCATTTGCTACCATCTGATCCCCCTCCCCTGATACGAGAAAGAATACTGAACAGGCTATTCAGATCCTGACTGTTAAGAAAAGTGAGAAACTTTATACACATTGCAGAAATAATCACTGCACCAAGTGCATCCAGTGGTTTTTCATAATGCGTTATTGCCGCAAGCTTAGTACCTATCAGCCCGGCGCCAAGCACTCCCACAATAAATGATGTAATAAAATAAGCGACCAGCCTGATGCGTCCGATGTTGGTTGCCGTGGCGACATAAAACACCGCGCCGGCAAAAGCACCGAATACCACACCATAATCGGTTCCGGTTGCCAGACCGAATACACTGGCCCCCATTAATCCACCAGCCAACACTGTCGCACTGGATACAGGTTCGGACATTCATCCCCCTCTGGTTATGTGGGTCCTCTCAGTTATGAGGGGAAATAAAAAGGCTGCCTGATGGCAGCCCTGATAAGGTTTAAGTCATTTAAACTGGCGGCTGTAACGGCCCAGACAGTACTTCTGCTTCACCGTTATGGCAGATATCATCACCCCTTGTCAGATGCCAGACACCGACAATAAGCTGTCCTGATTCCAGATCGTCAACTGTGTCATTCGTATAGTATGCCACCTGAGCAACACCGTTATGCTGAATCCAGTAATACCCTTCTTTCATTCACACCTCCGCAAGACTAAGCAAATAGTATAAGGCGAAGCAGAAAATGCCGCGGTGCAAGAAACCACAACTCAAATCCTGTTGTACAGGCTGCTCTTTCCAGTCATAGCCCCACCACCGATAGCTCAGATGGCGCAGTGTGTGATCAAAGGGTCAGGCTTCACGGGCTGCGTTTGCTACGTAGGTAATATCGATGGTGGTTCCCGGAGCCTGATATAGTGGACGGGCTCTACGCAAGCGTCTGTCGGATTGGGTTATGAGCCGTCCGCCAGTGAGCCCTGAATGTGAAAAAGCCCCGATGATTACCGAGACCTGCAAACGAAAAAAACCGCCGTGGCGGGTTCTTCTTTGAATCTGTCGCTGCGGATAAAGCTTCGCGAGCTTATCTGAATTCAAGCAACACCCGCGCAATCATGCAAACGAAATCTGTCAGGTTTTTTTTCGAATACTTCACACATTGGCTGATACAACATTGCTTCTGCCATTTGTAACCAGACATCAATTCTGCTTTCGCAGGTTCTCAGACACCACTCCGGATGCATTTCGTTTAGTTCTCTCGCCATTGCCTTTTTGCTCATTCGACGCTTATATCGCTGGCAGATAAGACCAAACAGCTTCTTATGGCCAGCACGAACAAGGATTTCACCGATCACAGCATCCATCATAAGCCCTTCCGCATCTGTGCAAAAAGCCAGGTGACTTTTATTTTTCCCGGCAAGTAGATCCTCAAAATATTCCCGCAACTCATCCTTACTTAAACCTGATGCTTTGAGATGCCGTAATACCTGCTGTATGGCGGTTTTACTCACTTTTTTCGAAGCGAGAAGCGCATTAAACATATCACCACCAGTCCCTCCGCCTATGTGTGACCAGCGGCCCCACATACGTAATTTACCCTGAATCCACACGGATTCGAGCGTGCGAAGCCGGAATGTCTCATCGGGTTTTCCTGAAGTTGAAGGATAAATCATATAAAGCCTTCCTCTCTCCATATCTGTTGAGTACGGAAAACACCTTCAGCGTGATATAGCCTCAGGGTGTCTTGATCAATATCGGTTTTCACACGACCATCGATTACGTCATGACAAGAGTTGCATGCAATGGCACCTTGCATGTCATGTGGTTTAATGCCCGTTCCACAGGTATCACTCATGCGATAATGGGCCAGCACACTGGTTTCAGGATTGAAATTACAGATCCCCGGAATTCGTACAGTACACATGCGATCGCGGGCCTGCTTTGTCAGGTCGATTTTTTTCATGCGGCATAACTGAATAGTTGGGCGGCGGCGTTCTCCGCTGCCTGCTGAGTCGGGAATGTGCGGTATAAGATATAATTCCAGAGCACATCAAGAACGGATTTATAAAGCTGGGAGAATTCAATATCGTCCATTTTTGCGAACGATATAGATTTTGGTTCTTTGCGGCTGGTGCCATCCGGCATCTGGTATTCAGTATAAAAACCTGATTCGATTGTCACCCATGCGCGGAACGCTTCAAAGGATTTGACGGAGCTGATATTGCTGGCGCGTTTCTCAGCTTCTTCATGCAGATATTGATCGGCCAGTTCCTGGAGTGTTTCTTCGTGACCCGCGTAGTGAGCAACCAGTTGTACATATCCCCGAACCAGTTTTTTATCTGCCGGGGATATTGCACCGCCCGACGGTTGCCAGTAATCGAACCCAAGATTGAGGAGTGCGAAAAATTTTCTGTGAAACGCTGCATTACGTGCCTGTTTAAAGTCGGCATACAAAACAGCGCCCAGACGAAATTTTTTGTCGATAAATTCGCGAGCATCCGGGGTTGCTGGAATAAGTACACCGCCCGCTGATTTTACAAATGAATACTGCGCCATTGGTTTCCCCTTTAGCGCAGCAATTGCTCAGAAATACAGTTTGCCGGGTGTTCAGTCCGGTACCGTGATTATACCCTTTGTTTACCTTTTTGAACAACAATACAGCCTGCTTGTTCTGCCAGTTCTAACAATGATTTAAGGGATGCGACATGTTCATCGTCGTACACGTTTCTTAAAGACATCACCTTGCCATTTTTACAGGTAATGAGAACGCGACCATTATCGGGGAGATGTTCCCCTATCTCCGTCTTTTTAAACACGCGCCCTCCCTGCGATAACTGTATAGATATCCAGTATATATACTCCTTAGTAATTGGAAGTGCAAACTTTTAAAGGCACAAAACGTTAAAAAATGAAATAGATTTATTATTTAACACTATGTTAAATAAAGAAAAACCGCCTTTATGGCGGTTTATTTACATGTTGCAGACTGGCGTGACATGTCACATTGTTAGTTTCACCGCATGCCATCCAGACGTAACCCAGCACTGAGAATCACCTGCACATGGGCATGATGTAATCGGCAGCGCGTCGCCGCATTTTCCACATTGATTTGCGCTGATTGATTTGATACGTCCACGAACTCGCGCATCATCCTGACGAATTAGCATCGCAATATATTCGCCCATTTCATACGGCGCACGACCCGGGCGGCGGGCGGCGCAGTTCCGCTCCAACATGTCCAGCTCCTGAGAATCAAGCACCAGTTCAATCTTGCGCTCACCAGCGGCAGACTGACGGGCGCGTTGCGCTGCTTTACGTTCTGATGCTGATTTTGCCATTATGCTGCCTCCCTGCTTACACATAATTCAGGTAAATTAGCCCTCACCAGCGCCTCTGCGAAAGGTGGGGGAACAGCATTATCAGTGAAAACTGCTCTTTCGTCCTGCTTATCGAACCAGAACATTCGAGAACCGCAGCACATATCAAGAATTGTTGCTACATTAGTCATGCCGCACACTCCCCATGTTCCTTGATAAATTCAGCTATTCCTGGCAGCAGCATTACATCAGGTGAATCACACTCATTTCCCCATACGTCAAACCCATGAGAGGACTGGCGAGCAAACAGTTCAATACGTGGAACATCACCAAGCAATTGCACCAATTTTTCACGCACAAAGTCAGGTTTTTGCGAATGCTCCAGGCGCGGCGCGGTAAATGACTGGACGATCCCGGCGTCAATGCGTTCAGGAAGATTTCCTTTAATCGCAAAAAGACAATCT
The DNA here is from genome assembly GCF_046551635.1 of Salmonella sp. SAL04157. Taxonomy (NCBI): domain Bacteria; kingdom Pseudomonadati; phylum Pseudomonadota; class Gammaproteobacteria; order Enterobacterales; family Enterobacteriaceae; genus Salmonella; species Salmonella sp. SAL04157. The sequence continues at coordinate 112,348 of NZ_JBGDVS010000002.1, read as the reverse complement.
TCACTATTTGCACGTGTCATATGCCCCATTCCCATCACCAGCTTATCCGTCTGGCGGCTCCCACATTTATTCCAGGTAAAGCCTTTCATTGTCATCAGACGGAAACCCCACGCCTCGACAACCTTCAGTGCTTCAATCGGCTGCGTTGGGACCCACCACATAGCCAACAGGCAACTTTGCGCTGCAAGATCCCACACAGGCAGGCGGCAGATGTCGAGAACATTCATCACGGGATATTTGAACCCGGCTCCACGGCCACCATCTGCAGCTTTGTCCCGGTACGCCCAAGGCGGATCTGCATAAATTAATGTGTATTTTTTATTCACTATTTCCCCCTTCGCGCATCTGGCGCCAGTAATTCAAACGCCCTCTGAAAAAATCCCGGTAGCTCTCCGGCGTCGCGTCAATGTGCTGTATAACCATCTGGCGAGTGACTTTGCGCTCATAGAGCTGGCGAACGAGCGCGGCGGCGCGCATGTCATAATGCTCTTTGAGTTGGCACTCTTGCGGCCATTTGGCACGATTGAGCGGTAAGCCGGGCGGGAGGTAGTCCGATTGCCCGGCCATACCTTAAGCCCTCATGTTTTTCTCTGAGTGAACGTAAAAACGGGGATCAACGCTTTTCAGCGTAAAGTGTGTAACGGGCATATCGTCATGCCGCTCAATGCCGACGAAATTAGACATACACAGCGCAAAGACTCGTTTCTGAAGTTGTTCCATGGTAATTTTGATGTCCGGGTGATATCTTTTAATGGCGGACATAATCCCCTGGTATGACAGCGTTTTTCCCTTCATGATGGCTACCAGTTGTACCGCTGGTAATTCGCTGGATTTGGACTGAACGACAGGTTCTGTAGATGCTGCTATAGGTTTAATCGAATCCAGCAGCAAGCGGCAGCGACTGGTTACCCCCACCCTGTAGCCTGTCTTTTTGTCGTAATTTTCTTTGCTGCCGGAAGTCCAGACCGTTGCGGTTTCGCGAAGTTTAACTGTCTTCTCACCACCGGAATAGATCACTGTGCCAGTATGCGTTTTCGTGTGACGCCGAGGTGCTGGCCCTGACAGTTTCACCTTTTTCACCGTCGAAGATACACGTACGGTTAATCCCGGTACCGGGACAGGACGGGGACACGGAACATACATTGAACGGCTGCGTGCTCTGGCTCCGGCATTCATCCGCCAGATGATTACATTCGTCCAGTCACAGGCATCATCAATGGTCTCTACTTTTGGATAAATTAAATCGGTCATTGGTCTTTCCTCTCTAAATTTAGCGCGGGTCAGGCGCTTAAAATGCATCGGTGTTGTACTTCTCTGAATATTTGCGGTGCGGTTTTCTGGTTTTTGCTGCCTCCAGTTGAATGCGGGTCTTCTCTTTGCCGACGTGCTGATCGATCGGCAGAAAGTGTCCGTTTTTAAATTCCTGGTAAATTACGGTGCCAGCAGCAGCGAACCGGCATTTGCCCAGAATGACTTCAGCTACACCAGCCGCCGGGCTTTCAGGGTTATAAACATCATCGCGGTACAGAAACAGAATGCTGTCAGCATCCTGCTCGATGGAACCAGAATCACGCAGGTCTGACATTACGGGGCGACGTTGCGCCGCCGGACGCGCATCAACCGCGCGGGAAAGCTGGCTGAGCGCAAAGGTCGGTGTATGTAGCCGCATAGCCATCGTTTTGAGATTGCGAGAAATGTGCGCTACGGCAAGGTCGTTACGCTCTGCTTTCGGTTTTTTAATCAGACCGAGATAATCGACCATAATCATTGCCAGATGCGGATGGCGTCGTTTGTGCGTTTCTGCAATCGCGCGAATCTGTTCAACTGTAAGGTCGGTCGCATCGACAATCCAGATATCCCGGTCCGTAAGCTCACCAATGGCGGCAGTCAATCGTGCCCAGTCCTCGTCGTACATATCCTGAGGATTACGCAGACGTGAAACAGACAAGTTTCCAGCGCCAGCCAGCGAACGCTCGACAATCTGAGCAGCAGCCATCTCCATGCTGAAAATGAGCGCTCCACCTCCTTTTGACGTTACACCTTCCACAACCGTAAGAGCGAATTCTGTTTTACCCATACCAGGACGACCAGCCACAACAATAAGATCCTGCGGGTTAATCCCACCTGTTGCGTTATCAAGATCCACAATACCAGTCAGCAAATTGCGCGTGGACTCATCGCCATCCATACGTTTCTGTACTGTGTCCATGTAAGCGGGCAATAGCTCGTTGATATGTACCGGTTGAACGTCACCACTATCGGCAGTCATATCCAGCAGTTGTGCTACGGCGTTTTCGACTATCTGATCGCGTTGATCCTGGTTTGCTGCGTTACGAATGCCATCGGCCCCATCCTGCAGGAGCTTCGCCAGCGCACGACTTCGCCATGCCTTAACCATCTTCCTCGCATAGCCTTTGAGGTTTGGCACCGTTGCAGGGATACGGGATATTTCCGACAAGTTAGCCAGACTCGAACCACCCAGTGCTTCGCTAATAAATAACATGTCAATCATGCCACTAGTCAGCGCCTGTTTTTTTATTTCGCTGAATGTACGGCGATAAAATCCTATGCTGAATGATTCTTCTGGGGTGGAGGCGATCACATCGAATGCATCAGGTGAAGCGCCGCCATTCAACAGGCCAGCCAGTACACATGCTTCCAGTTCCTGAGGACTCACAGTGCTTCCTCCCTTGTTTTACGCAACGTTTCAGGTTTCATCAGATAATCAAAGCTGGCGCGCCAGCCACTGGCACCGAAATAAAAATCGGGTGCATCAGCGCGGAATTTTTCGAAATAGCCAAGAAATGCCCCCGTAGTTTTATTTTTCATGTGAGCAGCCAGGCGGATAATCATCCCTCGACGATCGGCATCCAGTTCAGCAGCAGGCAGTGTGTCAGCAAATATTTCGTTGTAGCCGTTCATGACAGCATCCGGATCAACATCAGCCTCTGTAGTAGCCCATGCTTCTGCATCCGCGAGATAACCGTCAAAGCGATTTACGCGGCAAATATTGGCCGGTTTTGGCAAACCAGAACCACGGCGGCGCCAGGTAGCCAGTACCCAACGAATAACTAATTGCAGCTCAGCCAGTGTGTATGCTTCGCGTGTTTTTGTCGGCGTCAGCATTAGTACGAACGGCTTAATATCACGGCAACGGGTTCCGGTTTGTTCGTTGTAGAATTCCAGGGCTTTTTTAGCGTCAGCAAGGAGCCATTCGTCGCCCTCCCCCTTCTGGGGGTTAGGGGGATCATTAGGTTCATTGACTGGTTCAAAAGAGTGACTGGTTCTGGTGCCACCACATGGCATAGGGGGTGTGTTTTCTAACGGCATACCTGTGATTTTTGACGGCACAGGGGCTGTGCTTTTTGGTGGCACAGGGGTATCAAGATTCAGGTAATACACATTCGACGTATTGCCCTTACCATTGTTTATACCCATGCGGTTTTCTTTTGTTAAAACGCCCATGCCAATAAGCGCGTCAATATGCGTACGAACAGCACTCCTGCTGCATTCGCAATGATCAGCAATGTGCTGATAAGATGGCCAGCATTCACCATTATCATTGGCGTTATCAGCAAGTTTAATCAGCACCAGTTTACGGATTGGGTTTCCGGTTTTTATTGCCATAGCCCGGGCCATTAGGGTCATGCTCATAGTCAGATCCCCAGCAGCTCAGCCAGTTCACGACAGGCTATTTCGTAGTCTTTTGGTGTGAGAAAAACGCACGTCTCGATCATCTCAGCTTTGCGTTTCTCATAAATTTCCCATTTTTTAGCGGACAGGCGTTCTTCAAATATTCCCCGTACGTCCTGTGCACAGGATGGCTCGCCATTTAAACGCCAGCCGTTCCGCCAGGTGATGCGGTCTGTTGATGTCTGCATATTGGTCTTTCCTCGATACAAGTTAAACGCTGGTCAGGCGCTGTGTTTCCTGTATGGCTTGTAATGCCTGTGCTATCCGCTGTGGTCGATCTCTGGCATCAAGCAACAAGGCAATAATCGCCGCGGCAAAATCACGAATCGCGATGCAAATTAACTGCTGAGTGGTCATCCCCAGCTGTGCATATCGTTCCGCAGGCAATGCAGCCTCCATCGCCATGGCCAGCGCTTTAGTTTTGATTCTTGCCGCTTTCGTCTCACCACGTAGCCAGCGAAAAATCTGCTGCCGGTTGTTGTTGATCGCCCGCCAGTCAGCATTACCTTTTGAATCTTCCATCGGGTGCAGTTTTACGCAGCTGGTATTGTCGCCCATTCGAAACCACATGCGAGTGATCTCGATAGCAACATGTTCCTGCCCACGCTCAGCAGCCCAGTTGAAGATTTCTCTTTTCAGTTCGTCGAGGTTTTCCACTTCGTCGCGTCTCCTGTCGCTGAAAACCTGATTAAGCGTAATCAGATTTCGAATACGCCTCTTGTTAAGCTGCATCATCAGTTTTTGTAATGTTCTGGTATTCGCACGGATCATATACAAGCTGGCCTGCGGTCATCAGAGCCAAACGCGCAGCTCTCTTTTCGGGGACATGTACTCCCCAACGAGAAACTGCGGGCTGAGATACGCCCAATGCTTTTGCCAATTTGGTCTTACTGCCAAAGTAATTTATTGCATCTTGAGTAAGCACATTCGCCTCCTAACGTTAACGTTTGTTTGGAAATTACAACTTAACATAAGGTAAGTCAAATTAATTTACATTAACCCTATGAAGAACATTGAACTGAATGACCGCATCCGTAGCAGAAGAACACAGCTCGATATGTCGCAGCAGAAACTTGCAGATGCTGTGAAGGTTTCACACGTCACTATCTTTAAATGGGAAAGTGGTGAAACGCAGCCGCGAGGCAAGAATCTATTCACATTAAGTAAGGCCTTGAAATGTTCTCCCACATGGTTGCTTTATGGTGATGAAGACCAAACTCCATTACCTCCATCAGAGATCCCAGCAGAGTTAGATGAGCGTCAACAGAAACTGCTTGAGCTTTTCGATTCCCTTCCTGAATCAGAGAAAGACCGACATTTGACTGAATTGGAGCAAAAAGTTGATGACTTCAATGCTCTGTTCGAAGAACTATTAGCTGCCAGAAAAAAATCACAAAAAAAATAGTTATATTATTCAATTGGTTATTTTCTCACACCAACCAGCTTAACTTTTTTTAAGCAAAAATCATTGACTGTTAACTTACCTTTAATTAAGCTCACCACCATCAACGACGCACTAACCACGCGGCAGTTGTTCAGAAAAACGTTCTGACAGTCTGGAAAGACAGACGCCGAATTGAGGAAAGACCAATATGACCAAGAAAGACATGACCGATATGCTGATCAGAGCTCATGGGGTCTCGTGGGAAACCGCGTATCAGTACCTTTGGGAATCAGAATGGGTCTTCTGGATGGCTTCAGCATGTATCCGCGAAGATCAGGCAAGCGGACTTATTTAACGAGAATTGCCTCGGGTCGCCGACAGTACGATGACATGCGGGAAAGACCGCAACTGGATTCGATTCGTTGCAGTGGTGGAAGGTAAGAGCAATGGGCGCGTAACACCACACAAGCCCCCTGTCACGGCAGTGAACGCGGTTGAGCCGTCCGCCCGCGTAAAGAACGCCCCGTGAGGCTTAAAAACAGGCCGTATGATCCACGTTACGGATCATCAAATATCCATTGCTGTGTGTAGTCTTTGCCTCGTCTCAATGAGGGGCAATTTTTTACATAGCAACCAGTACCGAGGAAAGACCAGGCGGGTATGACCAGCCCTGACAGCCCGGAAAGACGGGCAACAGATGTAAAAAAACCCACCGAAGTGGGTTTCTTTACCCGGAACGGCGACCAAACCACTCCGGAGGTGGTACAGGGGACCAACCCTGCACCGAGGAAAGACCAACGACATGAGCCGCTGATCGGCTCGGATTATACACTAGTAAGGAGCCGCTATGGAAGCGCTTGCCATCCCAGTAAAGCTGTACATCCATTACAACGCCAACACGTTTGCTCAGGAAAAAGTCATTGTATCTACCTGTGACATGTCACGCACCTTTCCAGATCAATACGTCCTGCTGGAGACTCGCGATATATCCATCGATGTAAACCAGCCAGAACCTTTCGACATTATTGCTCTTCAGGTCGACCAGTTGCGTGGTCAGAAAGAGAAGATAGCAACGCTGGCAAAACATCAGATAGCCCAGGTTGACGACAAAATACAGCAACTGCTGTGTATTGATCACTCTCCTGTCCAGGAAAGCGATATTCCGTTCTGAGGTAACCATGCAGACTGAAATTATCATCGACAAGGTAATGAGTGCTGGCTTGTCTGTACTCGAACATGAGAACAACGGCGATTTCGGAAATGGCATTATGCATCTAACAATTGTCGGTGGTGTTCGCCGCGTTGAATTCTATCCAACAACCGGAACTGTGTACGCTAACGCCGTAAAAGGTAAGTACCCGATTTTTAAGCAGAAGAAAGCAGGAATCAAAGTAGCTATCCGACTTGCAAAATCAGGCGCCTGACCAGCGCCAGTAATCAAAGAGGAAAGACCATGACAATTTACAACTGTCTGTTCGAGCCGAAGAAATCGGCTATTAAAGATGGTGCTGTTGCGCTGGCAATCAGCATCGAAGCACCAAATAAAAAAGTCGCTGAAAGTATCGTCATTGGCAAACTCTGGGAACACTACCCGGCAAACGGCGACAACTATTTTAAGCCCAAAATCTGGGAAGACTCGGAGGATCAGCCTCGTCCGGAAGTTGGAAAATTTGATGAACAATTTGCTCAGGCGAACACTTTTGACGGGGAAAAATGGATCGCCAACAAACCAGACACCAGCGTTCCAGGTTTACCAAGCAGTGATGAAATCATCGATCTGATGAAGCTGCCAGCCCGGGAACGGTTCGCTGCCGTCCTCATGTTCAGCAATTCTCCCATAGATGGCGTGCTTTATTCTCAGGTTCTGGACTATCTCGATAATCTGGAAAATAACACTGAACCCTTTGATGATGACGATCGGATTAATTCAAATATCCTTCATGCACTGCACAATAACGAGCCCGTTCGTCATATGCATGTTGAAGGGTTAAACAATCTTATTCAGGCCATCTTAGCTAAATTTGAAGACCAGACACCGGGCAAGGCTGCTATTTCTCAATTTATCAAACGCTGGCTGGAGAATCCGGGTAAGCGTGAAGAAATGGTACCAAGTAAGACATCTTCCCTTAACACCAGCGATAATATAGAGAGTCCTAAAGTGGCCCCCCTACGTGGTTATAAACACACTTACGCAACACTGGACCAGGAGATCGCCGTCGCCCTGCTGCCTATATCTCCTGACGCACCGGTGCTTTCAGGAAATCTTCGCGATGCAGAAAAAATCATTGCAGAAGACCGGGAGGATTTTAAACGCTGGTCAATGGCCCTGCGTACCACTGAGAAGATCCTCAAATATGACCGACCGAGTATTTTTGGCGTTATACAGAACACGCCAGCTAAAGATACTTACCATTTCCCAGAGTCTCTGCGGCGCCATATTGATTCATGGCTGACTGAGCATGGTCAGTTCGAATGTCCTGAACCCGATGCGGAGAGGACTGGCAAATTGCTTGCGGCAGCGCGTGGCGAATATGTCGAAGGCATCAGTGACCCTAACGATCCGAAATGGGTTAAAACCGATACCCAACCACAGGTATCAAACCTCGGCAATGGAATGTTCTCTGTTGATAATCTGATGTCTGAAGCCGCCTCAAATGAATGTAAAAAACAGGAAGTAATCGAACAAGGAACTGTTACAGATGATCAGGCAACACAAGCCCGTGAAACGCTGAATAGCATGGGTTATGGTGTTTATGCAACGAACCGGGACGAAGCTATCCAGCAGGAAGAAAAGCTGAGCGATAAAGTAAAAAATATCGTTCAGGATGTGGATCAACTTGTCGAGCGCATTAAACGTGAAGAGCAGTTCCCGCAGGCCTCTGAACTGGTTCAGAGCATCAACGAAATGCAGTCTGCTGAACGCGATAACCTGGAATTGTGGAAAAACGTGTTCAAAACAGATGAGCGTTTTACTACTGCGTTCTCTGTGAACGGAGGCGGAACCTCAATCAATGGTACCTACATGACCATGATCGCTACACGCGAATTTGGTCCAAAAGGTATCGGCTGGGGTGTCGATATTCTGGAAGAGCGCTTTGACAATGGCGCGCCAATTACTCGCACAGTCAAAGGCACTGACGGTAACAACACGTGGGAACTTATCCCCGACGGTGTCGGCGGCGTCCTGACAGAAAAACATCACGTTATCAAAATCAGACTTTGGTACATCCGCAATAGTGTACGCGGTGAGGAGATTTCTTTCGGGTGTACCCCATATATTTACGGCAGCAAATATGGCCCTATTTGTGATGGTGAAGCAACAAAAAAATCACTGACTGACGCAACCAAAAAAGCACTGTCTGCGCTTGGTTTCTGCGCTGATATTTTCATGGGCCTGTACGACAACCCGGAGTATCGACAGAAAAATAAAGCTGAATTCGCGCTGAAAAATGCCAGTGAAAACGCTGAGGATGCAGCCCGCGTCCGCCAGGAACTGGACGACAAACTAACCCGAGTCGCTAACACCATTGCATCTGCTGTATCAGAAAACGAGATCAACAAAGTCTATTCATCGATTGCCCGCGAAGCGGAAGTGCATCGCAAGGATGCAGAAGCGAAAGGTGATACACAGCACGCGCGTTACTTAGGTGGGCGTCTGCGGCGGCTGACAACCATTAAAGATGAACGTATCGCCGAACTGAACAAAGCACAGGAGAAGGCAGAATGACTACTGCAATCGCGTTAGCTGCTGACTATACCAGTCTGTTGCAATTGCTGGAAAGCTCTGATGAGCTTACTCCAGAAATGATCGCCGATACGCTGGAAAGTATTGAAGGTGAACTCGCTGATAAGCTGGATGCCATCATGGTAATTGCCCGCAATAATCTCGGTCATGCCAAAACCTGCGATGAAGAAATAAAGCGTCTGGCGGAACGTAAAAAGCATTTCGAAAATAAAGATAAAACATTACGTAAATATATTCTGTCGTGCCTGATGGCCGCTAATCTGGATAAGCTCAAGACGTCTAAAAATACCTTTTCCGCCAGAAAAGGTAGCATCAGTGTTGTCATCGATAACGAGAAGCTACTGCCAGACGAACTGGTTACTGTTCAGACGATTATCGCCCCGGACAAAAAAGCCATCAAAGAAGCGATCGAAGCTGCGGAAGCTGCCGCAGCGCAAATCACTGCTGACGGTGGAGAAGTACCTGCCGAACTGTTAAATCCGGTACCGGGCGCCCATCTTGTGATCGGCGAACGCTCACTACAGGTACGCTAACAATGCTGAAACTATCACTTAAACGCGGCGATGCCGTCCACGTCGTATTCGCGGACGGTAGTAACGGAATTATTGAAGCACGCAGCCGTTGTGAACTGGGTATGCACCTGCCAAAAAACGTAAAGGTTACGCGCGAGAAAGGCGCATTCCTCCCCGAAAACCTGATTAAGCGTAATCAGAAATAAACCGCCACCACCGCTAGCATTGTGGTCTCACTATTTACAGGAGACCGCAATGCTGCGATGGCAACCCGGAGCTACCTTACTCACAGATTTCGATATAAAGATTGGCCGGTTATCGGCAAGCGTACGAAAGAAGACGCTGACCCAGTCAGACATCGAACGCGCCTGCAGTGATGCTGACGACGCTGTGTACCGGATGATGAGGAAAGACCAACATGACCAGAGAAAACGATCTGCTAACAGACGCTGAACTTATTGAGTTTACCGGCTATCAGAAACCATCCAAACAACGGGAAATACTGGACCGTGGCGGCGTTTCGTACATTCCCGACCGGGAAGGACGCCCGATGGTTACCTGGACACATATCAACGCTGTACTGAACGGACAGATCACCGTGCAGACCAGTACAGAAGAGAAACCCGATTTTGGAGCTATTTAAATGGGGCGCAGAAGAAAGGATCCGGGTGATAACAGACTACCCCCGCGCGTATCAAAAACCAGAACGCGTTACTACTACAAACCCACCTCGCGGGAAACCGTGACGCTTGGACCAATCACCCTCACCATGTCAGCGTTATGGAAACGGTACGAGGAAGAACGACGCAATTATTCAGATGTGATGACGTTCGAAAAGATCTGGAAGATGTTTCTTAAAAGCGCCTACTACACCGAGCTTGCAATACGAACCCAGCGGGATTACCTGCAACATCAGAAAAAACTACTTGCCGTATTCGGTAAAGTTAAAGCTGACTTAATCAAACCGGAAGACGTTCGTCAGTTTATGGATCGTCGTGGCCTGCAAAGTAAAAATCAGGCCAATCAGGAAATGAGCAGTATGTCCCGTGTTTACCGCTGGGGATATGAGCGCGGTTACGTTAAGGGAAATCCGTGCGCCGGCGTCAGTAAATTTTCCCTCAAGGCTCGCGAGCAATACATCACTGACGAAGACTACCTGGCGATTTATAAACATGCAGATCACGTCGTCAGAGCAGTAATGGAAATATCATACCTGTGCGCAGCCCGGCAAGCTGATGTACTCGCTCTGCGCTGGATGCAGATATCTGACAAGGGGATTTTTATCCAGCAGGGTAAGACAGGGAAAAAGCAAATTAAGGTGTGGACGCCCCGCCTTCGGCAAGCGCTGGAAACAGCACAGACAGAATGTCCGAAGCTCTCACCTGACGCACTGGTTATCTATAACAACGATCGTGGTCAGTTCATCCGCAAAACATTCAATAATCGCTGGCTAAAGGCCGTACGTGCCGCACAAAGGGAACTTGGCCGACAACTAGATTACACGTTTCACGATATCAAGGCAAAAGCTATTTCAGATTTTGAAGGGAGTAGTAGGGATAAGCAAATATTCAGCGGACACAAGACGGAAAGTCAGGTGCTTATTTATGACAGAAAAGTGCAAATTAGTCCTAGTCTTGATAAACCGCCAATTAATAAAATCACTTAAATAATTGAGTCATAAATACATCGATGAAACAATTAAAATACGAAATCACAGAAGGATGGAATTTAAACATATACACACCTAAAGAAATCATAAATGGCAAAGCAGAAATAATCAACAAAAACACCATTGCTGCATCTAAACCCCTTGCTTGAGAATAGAGCTTCTCTTTATGCTTTGAAATTAACTCTGCCAGTTCCCCACTCCTCTGGGCTTTTGTATGACTAAATAAAGCATCTATTGAATTCATGATCGATTTAAGTACTTTTTTTTGATCATAAATAGTAAGCGCAATTAACAGGGATGTTATTGCAACACCTAACAAGGCTAAGATGCTTTCAAATTTACCTGTGTTTAAAATGGCTACAGCCACAGCAAAAGAAATTGGAAGCCCAAATAGCTTACCAGATATAGACGAAAGAGTACCTGAAATTTTTGAAGAAACAGTCATGTAATTTTCAGCTGCTTCTTTTTTCTGTTTCAAAAATGAAAAGTTAGTTAAATAACACTCAAAATTCCCGTAATATGTTTCTTTCAATAACTCCCATTGTTCAATCAGAAAATTAAATTTATCCTTACTCTCATCTATGTCTTTAAGCACCTCAATAATTGACACTCTAAACATAGCTTGTTTTTCTTGAATGTGAGCATTATCCGTTCCATTTTCCTTTATACTTTTAAAGATAGACAAGTCAACCACAGGAAAAGAAATGCTTTCACTAGTTATTCTGGGTTCAATAACAATCGGTGATGTTTTTTTCGAGTTGCTAGTATCAATAAATACAAGCTTTAGCAGACCACTATGCTCTACACGATCGTTATAATTTGCTAATTCATAAAGTTCTGTAATGAATTTTGAAAGCTGTAACGCCTTTTGAACTTGTTCATTTTTGGAGTTTACCTCTCCAAATAAAAAATCCTCTTTTACAAGATAAACATTCTCAACTCGACCACCAGTATTTAAATTATTATCTATGAGTAAAAAATCTTCTAATGACTCAATAAATTTAAAATCACCAACAGGTAACGACACTGTTAGAATAACATCTTTATCTGCTGTTAGACTTTCAGGAAAAGCATCCTCATAGCATGTACCACAGGATATTGAGTCAAAATTCAACTCAAAATCTGCAATACTCTGATCCGCGTTATTCCATAAGTCTTTAAAAATGTCGAACTGGGTAGTAAGTTGTCCTCTATATTCGAATGAGCTGTTAATAACAGAAGGTTTTCCTAACCCTCTGTAAAATGCAACCAACTTTTCAAAATATATCGAGGACATAATTTACCCTTCGTTCTTGAGTGCATCTTCTAGCTTCTGGATTGTATTATCATCCAACTGAGAAATTATTAATTTCTTTTCTTTACGCAAATACTGAATTACAGAACCTACCTGTTCACCGAAGAATTTCTTTTCAAAACTTAACTCCCATCCATTGGATTTTGTCCTGACTTTAGTTCTTTTGTTTACGACAGCCCTATTTATAGCAAACTCTAATGGAACCCCTATTTCTTCGCCATTGAGATACTCAACTAAATTGTCGATATTAGCATGTTTACCTGCCGGCACAGCTTGTCTTACAATATGCTCAATTTCGGCCAGAGAAGCAGTTTCCCCCGGTTTTTTCTCTTTTAGATGGTACAGCACAGCATCGTAAGCGGCATTTTTATACGCTTTGATATCTGCGTGTGCATCAAAGTAACTTCTAACACCATTGAGAACTGCATCTGTAGCTTTAGCTGAGGGAACACTATCTGAACATCCCAGAGCTGCGACGAAATATCCAGAAGCATCCTGATTCACTTTAGGGCTAACAAATGCTAAATAAGTTAGCTTTTCATCATCAGGAAGTGTTTCAAACAGGTGATACCTATCAAAGTTAACACGTGCAGCCTGATGAATTTTTGCTAAGTCAATTTGAACCGTTCCCACTGGCTTTAAGTTCTCATCCAAACGCAGCGCATCCTTCTGCTTAACCATAGTAATCAGAAGGAAATGTGATTGACCACGAGTATAGTGGGCAAAGACTATGGCCCCACCAGATGCTGCCACTCTAGTTGGATCTTTAGCTTGGCGAGATAGTTCACTCATGCATGTTAACGAGAACTGATGGAAATCGTCAGATGAAGCTGCCCCATCATAATACGTCTTAAAAGCAGTAGGTACTTTAAACGTCACATCCTCGGAATCGAAGGTTCCTCGGGCGGCCTGATTCTCTTTTTTGCCGATCAAGTCGTTCAAAGACTCTATCAGTTGACAGACGTATTTATCATCGCTTGGAAGTACAGGCTTAATTGTTGTTTCAACTTTCTGCCTGCCGCTCTCTTTAACTAGCTCATGAATTACACAGTGGCGTAAATTAAAATCCATCTTTTCTACCTTAACATTGCTGTTAATAGTCAAATCATGACCATAAAAGTGCTCATATGAACACACACTGCATGTAGTGTAGAGGGTTACAAGTTCTGCTTAAAATGATTTTTTATGCAGTTTTGAGGTAGGTCGAATTCTTCGAGGATATTCTTTTTTTATTCTTCGCCTCAAAAACAAAGGGGCTAGCTTATTGCTAACCCCTTGTTTTATTTGGCGGAAGCGCAGAGATTCGAACTCTGGAACCCTTTCGGGTCGCCGGTTTTCAAGACCGGTGCCTTCAACCGCTCGGCCACACTTCCGGAATGAGGCGCACTATAAACATCCCGGTGCGTCATGTAAAGACCGAATGTGTTCGTTTGCGTGAAAAACAGGCAAAATTTCGTTAATTGCCTGAAATAGCGGCACATTGACCATTTCTTCAACACAAAAACTGGCTTAATACGTGTTGATCGTCCCCACTGTTTTACCTCTGTGATTATCAATTTTTTATCGGTAGCGCGTAGTTGGCGCTGCCGCCTGTTTTATGGCGTAGCGCCAGGCATGAGCAGACCGTTTTAACGACGGTAATCACCTGAAATCTCTTAAGGAAACTAAACGTAAACGAATGCGTAAAGATGGGTAAAACCACTGGGTGACAGTGACTGTTTTTATTATTCTCCTTTATTAATTACATCTGTCATAAGAGAGTGACTAATGGATCGTATCATTACATCATCGCGTGATCGTAGCTCGCTACTGAGTACGCACAAAGTACTGCGCAACACCTATTTTCTGTTGAGCCTGACGCTGGCTTTCTCCGCAATTACCGCGACAGCCAGTACGGTACTGATGCTGCCCTCCCCCGGCCTGATTCTGACGCTGGTCGGTATGTATGGGCTGATGTTCCTGACCTATAAAACCGCCAATAAGCCGGTCGGTATCCTGTCTGCTTTTGCGTTTACCGGCTTCCTCGGCTATATCCTGGGCCCGATTCTTAACGCCTATCTGTCAGCAGGCATGGGCGATGTCATTGGCCTAGCGCTGGGTGGTACCGCGTTAGTATTTTTCTGCTGCTCCGCTTACGTTCTGACCACCCGTAAGGATATGTCTTTCCTGGGCGGTATGTTAATGGCCGGGATCGTCGTCGTGCTGATTGGTATGGTGGCGAATATTTTCCTGCAACTGCCTGCATTGCACCTGGCGATTAGCGCGGTGTTTATCCTGATTTCCTCGGGCGCTATCCTGTATGAAACCAGTAACATCATTCACGGCGGTGAAACCAACTATATTCGTGCGACCGTCAGTCTGTACGTTTCGCTGTACAACATCTTTGTCAGCCTGCTCAGCATTCTGGGCTTCGCCAGCCGCGACTAATCGACATTCCCCTCTTCCAGCCCTGCTTATGCAGGGCTTTATTTTTTGCTACACTGCCGTCCGTGTTGATTACGCAGTGAAACGTTATGTTGATCTTTGAAGGTAAAGAAATCAGTACTGATAGCGAAGGCTATCTGAAAGAGACGACGCAGTGGAGTGAAGCGCTGGCAGTCGCTATCGCCGCCAATGAAGGCATTGAGCTCTCTGCGGAACACTGGGAAGTCGTGCGCTTCGTGCGCGAATTTTACCTGGAGTTTAATACCTCTCCCGCCATCCGAATGCTGGTAAAGGCGATGGCGAATAAGTTCGGCGAAGAAAAAGGCAACAGCCGCTATCTGTATCGTCTGTTCCCGAAAGGCCCGGCAAAGCAAGCGACCAAAATCGCCGGTCTGCCCAAGCCGGTAAAATGTATTTAATACCGAATACTAAAGCCTGTTAGCGTCTCGCGAGGGCTGTGCGGTTCAGTAAGGATTTTGTCCACACGAGCAGAGCGCGGCCCGCCCTCTTTCAGCCACTTGATGAGTTTTTCCACCTGCGCCGCGTCGCCACAGGCCACCACTTCTACGCTTCCGTCATCCATATTCTTCGCATAGCCGGTTAACCCCAGCCGCTGCGCCTCATGCTGCGTGGTATAGCGAAACCCGACTCCCTGAACGCGACCATAAACCCAGGCGATAATGCAGACGTTCGACATGATGGTTCTCCTTTCATAATCAGTGGTGGAGGCTCATACAGGACATACTTAACGTACCTGACTGGGCAGACACCCATAATGCTGGCGGAATCTGGCCGTAAATCGCGACCCCGACAGGTAGCCGCACCGTAGCGCTATTTCGCCGATCGGCAGCGTCGTCGATTGCAGTTGAGAAAGCGCGCAGGACATGCGTACCTCTTCAACAATTTGTCGATAACTCTGCGATTCGCGCTGCAAACGTCGACGCAGCGTCGATGTTCCCATAGCAAGGCGGCGGGCTATCTCCTGGGCTGTCCATAGCTTAGCAGGTGAGAGCATAATCAGTTGCCGCACCTGCTCCGTGAGGGTGTAACGCCGTTCAATAAGCAGCGGTCCCGCCGCGCCATCATGTAAAAGCGCTAACAGTAACCCCATCGTCTGATGTTCCTGTAGCCCAACGGGTAAACCCTGGCGCACAGCATCCAACACGTTCTCCCACATAAATGTCAGGCTACGGCTCATCGGGGTACACAGCGATGTCAGGTTTGCCGGTGGATAATCCTGAACGTACATCGTTTTAAAGCGAGCAATAATCTCCGGTGAAAGTAACAACAGGTCGGAGCGAAAACCGCTCTGCGCAGGCTGATTAATAATCTCCAGCGGCGTGTTCGCCGGGATAATAATCAACTCACCCGGCCCGGCGACAAGGCGGCTATCATCCTGAATGATGACTTTACTGCCCTGCGTAATATGGCAAATAGCGGCGGAAAAAAGCGTAACACGATGCAAACGGTGCAGATGACTGGAACGCACCTCTGCCGTCGTAAGATCCTGATGTCGAATATGCATCTCCTGCACCGTGCCGTCCTCTGTTTTACCTTCCGTATGTGGCCGTGAATTTTGCTTTCGCAATCACATGCGCGTTAAGCATAAACCCTACCAACGCGCCACTCGACTCACTGTCGAGCGGCAGTGTTGCCGTATTCAGCGCCCACACAGTAAACTGATAGCGATGAGGCTTATCGCCCGGCGGCGGACAGGCGCCGCCAAAGCCAGCATAACCGAAATCATTACGTCCCTGCACCACTCCAGCGGGTAACGTTTTTTTATCAGCCCCCGTCGGCAGGTCGTGAATCTGCGCAGGAATATTCACCATCGTCCAGTGCCACCAGCCGCTTCCGGTGGGCGCATCAGGATCGAAGACGGTAATAGCGTAGCTTTTGGTTCCGGCAGGCGGATTACGCCAGCTCAGCTGCGGCGAAATATTTTCTCCACTACAACCAAATCCTTTAAAGACGTGCTGTTGCGTTAAACGAAAATCCGCCGGAATATCCGCGCTACTGAGGCTAAACGCCGATGCGGCAGATACGCTGCCACTCAATGCCATCATTGCGGCTGCGGTCAAAGAGAAGACTGTTTTCATTGTATTTCCTTCTTCATGTAAAGAAATAACACTATAAAAAGCGCCCACTGAAGAAACTGTGCCTTTACGATTCTATTTTGTGCAGAAACGCTCACCACCATACGCTGATGATTGCCCCTCTTATCTGTGCTACCCTACGCGCCATTTCGTTTTCACGGTCCCTGGCTGGAGCTATCATCCGGCTCGCGTTACTGTTTGTGAGAGGTTACTCCGCATGACTGAATCTACATTTTCGCAATATCCCCGTTTAGTCCTCAGCAAAGGGCGAGAAAAATCTTTACTCCGCCGCCACCCATGGGTCTTTTCCGGCGCCGTATCCCGCCTGGAAGGCAAAGCCAACCTCGGTGAAACTATCGATATCGTCGACCATCAGGGAAAGTGGTTAGCACGCGGCGCCTGGTCGCCAGCATCCCAGATCCGCGCGCGCGTCTGGACATTTGATAAAGCAGAATCCATTGATATTGCGTTTTTCACCCGCCGCCTGCGCCAGGCGCAGCAGTGGCGCGACTGGCTGGCGAAAAAAGACGGCCTGGATAGCTATCGTCTGATCGCCGGTGAGTCCGATGGCCTGCCTGGCGTCACTATCGATCGTTTTGGTCATTTTTTGGTGCTGCAACTGCTCAGCGCCGGGGCCGAATATCAACGCGCCGCATTAATTAGCGCTCTGCAAACATGCTATCCGGATTGCGCTATTTACGATCGCAGCGACGTCGCCGTGCGGAAAAAAGAAGGGATGGCGCTGACGCAAGGCCCGGTCACTGGCGAACTGCCGCCTGCGCTTCTGCCAATTGAAGAACACGGTATGAAATTGCTGGTCGATATCCAGGGCGGCCACAAAACCGGTTATTATCTTGATCAGCGCGACAGTCGTCTGGCGACGCGCCGCTACGTGGAAAATCAGCGGGTACTGAACTGCTTCTCTTATACCGGCGGTTTTGCCGTGTCGGCATTAATGGGCGGTTGTCGCCAGGTTGTCAGCGTGGATACCTCACAGGATGCGCTGGATATCGCCAGGCAAAACGTTGAACTGAACCAACTGGATTTGAGCAAAGCCGAATTCGTGCGCGATGACGTGTTTAAGTTGCTGCGCGCTTACCGTGAACACGGCGAAAAATTCGACGTCATCATCATGGACCCGCCCAAATTCGTCGAAAATAAAAGCCAGTTAATGGGTGCCTGCCGGGGCTATAAAGACATTAACATGTTAGCGATTCAACTGCTCAATCCGGGCGGCATACTGCTGACATTCTCTTGCTCCGGACTGATGACCAGCGATTTATTTCAGAAAATCATTGCCGATGCCGCAATAGATGCCGGTCGTGATGTACAATTTATAGAGCAGTTCCGTCAGGCCGCCGATCACCCGGTGATCGCCACCTACCCGGAAGGGCTGTATCTGAAAGGGTTTGCCTGTCGCGTCATGTAACTTGAAAAGTGGAATAGTATCCTCATATAAAGGGTATCTATTTCCCGGGAGGTGACTATGATAGCCAGCAAATTCGGTATCGGCCAACAGGTCCGCCATTCCCTGTTAGGTTACCTCGGAGTGGTCGTCGATATCGACCCGGAATATTCGCTTGATGAGCCGTCGCCTGATGAACTGGCGGTTAACGACGAACTTCGCGCCGCTCCGTGGTACCACGTGGTAATGGAAGATGATGATGGTCAGCCAGTGCATACTTATCTGGCCGAGGCCCAGTTGCGAAGCGAAATGCGGGACGAGCATCCAGAACAGCCATCGATGGATGAACTGGCGCGTACCATTCGCAAACAGCTTCAGGCGCCGCGACTACGTAACTGATTGTATTTAAAAGGCCGGAGGGCGATATCCGGCCATTTAAACTTTTATTTCGCCAGCCCCAGGCGAGGGATCTCAATCGCCGGGCAGCGATCCATCACCACGGTCATGCCTGCATCCCGCGCCAGTACCGCCGCCTGCTCGTTGATCACGCCAAGCTGTAGCCACAGCGTTTTTGCGCCGATGGCGATAGCTTCCTGTGCGACGCCCCATGCAGCTTCAGAGTTGCGAAAAACATCCACCATATCGACTTTTTCGGGAATGTCCGCCAGCGTGGCATACCCCTGTTGCCCCAGCAATGTCTTACCCGCGACTTTTGGCGCAACCGGAATCACATGGTAGCCCTGTTCAAGCAGGTATTTCATTACCCGATAACTTGGACGATCGGGTTTATCGCTCGCACCTACCAGCGCGATAGTGCGAGTGGACGTCAAAACATCAGCAATATCGGTCTCTTTCATCATCTTTCTCCTGGCTGTTTTGCAAAGTGTACGACAAACCTGACATAGCAACCATTCATCCCATACCGATGTATGAGAGCAAAACGCCAAAATATGTCTATATGTTAGTAAACATGATCTAAGAAAAATTTCGATACATTATTAGCCAGACGGCCTTTGGACAGGAGAACCTTATGAAAACCGGCGCGCTAGCCACCTTCCTTGCTCTCTGTTTGCCGGTGACTGTTTTTGCCACAACGCTCCGTCTGTCGAATGAGGTTGATCTGCTGGTGCTGGACGGCAAAAAGGTGTCCAGCTCTTTATTACGCGGCGCAGAGAGCATCGAACTGGAAAACGGGCCGCATCAACTCGTTTTCCGGGTGGAAAAAACCATCCGCCTGCCCGGTAATGAAGAGCGGCTTTATATTTCTCCGCCGCTGGTGATAAGTTTCGATACCCAACTGATAAATCAGGTCAATTTCCAGCTCCCACGGCTGGAAAACGAGCGCGAAGCCTCGCATTTTAACGCGGCGCCGCGTCTGGCGCTTTTGGACGGCGACGCCATGCCCATTCCGGTAAAACTCGATATTCTGGCCATTACTTCTACGGCTAAAGTGGTCGATTATGAAATAGAGACCGAGCGTTATAATAAATCGGCGAAACGCGCCTCGCTTCCTCAGTTCGCCACGATGATGGCAGACGACAGCACATTACTTTCCGACGTCTCAGAGCTTGATACCGTACCGCCGCAATCACAAACTCTGACAGAACAGCGGCTGAAATATTGGTTCCGACTGGCCGACCCGCAGACACGCCATCATTTTCTGCAATGGGCGGAAAAACAGCCGCCCTCTTGATGTGAGTTGTCCCAGCGCGCAATTTTTTTGTCTTTCTCTTGCAGCATCAAGCGCTTCCAGTAATCTGTAGACAGGTTAACTACGGAATCGAATTATGGAACTGACGACTCGCACCTTGCCGACGCGCAAACATATCGCGTTGGTTGCTCACGACCACTGCAAACAGATGTTAATGAACTGGGTGGAACGCCATCAGCCGTTGCTGGAAAAACACGTTCTTTATGCAACCGGCACCACGGGGAATCTGATCCAGCGCGCAACCGGTATGGACGTTAATGCGATGCTGAGCGGCCCGATGGGCGGCGACCAGCAGGTTGGCGCGCTCATTTCAGAAGGGAAAATCGACGTGTTGATATTCTTCTGGGACCCGCTTAACGCGGTACCGCACGACCCCGATGTCAAAGCGCTACTGCGTCTGGCCACCGTATGGAATATCCCTGTCGCCACTAACGTCTCAACGGCGGACTTTATCATCCAGTCCCCGCATTTTAATGACGCTGTAGATATTCTTATTCCGGATTATGCGCGTTATCTGGCCGAGCGCCTGAAATAACCGCTACGCGGGCGGGATGCTGTACCGCCCGCGCTTTAGGGCTTCCTCGCCACCGGCACATCCAGCTGTTTAAGCGCCTCCACAAAGCGCGAGGGATTATCTTTATTGAAAAGCAGCCAGACCCGCGCACGCGCACGCGTCAACGCCACATATAACAAACGCCGCTCTTCAGCGTCCGGAAAATCCTCAACCTGAGGAAGAAGCGCACTTTCCATAATGGATTCTCGCGCCGGGGCGGGGAAACCGTCGTTACCCTCCTGCAATCCGACAAGAATCACGTAATCGGCCTGTTGGCCTTTGCTGGCATGGATAGTCATGAAGTCTATCTGTAACTTCGGCCAGCGAGTCGCCGCTTTTTGTAGACTCGCGGGTTTCAGATGATGATAGCGCGCCAGCACCAGGATACGTTCATCTTCCTTCGCATAGCCGGATAATTTATCCAGTAACGCGTCCAACTGGCTTTCATCCAATAACGTCACCGCTTTTTTATCGCCTGGGGTCAGACTATTTAACGGTTTTTTAAGTTGGTGCGGATTCTGCTGTACAAAGCGATTGGCAATATCGCCAATCCGACTGTTAAAGCGGTACGTGGTGTCCAGGTGGCAATGCTCGCCCTCGCCGAACGTCTGATGAAACGCCGTCGTTAAGGAGAGCTGCGCCCCGCTAAAACGGTAAATCGCCTGCCAGTCATCGCCAACGGCAAACAGCGTAGTCTGGCTATTCTGCTTGCGCAGCGCCTCTAACAGCGCCGCCCGTTGCGGGGAAATATCCTGAAATTCATCGACCAGAATATGCTTCCACGGGCTGATAAAACGCCCTTTTTCGAGGATCACCATTGCCTGATGGATCAGCCCGGAGAAATCAACGGCATTTTCCGCTTTCAACGCGCTTTTCCAGGCCTTCAGCAGCGGCGCCATCAGCTTAATGCGTTTGCCAAACAGCTCGCGGCACTCCTCTGGCGCGCCAGCGATCATTTCTGCCTGCGCGCCGCCGTGCATACGCATCAAACTGACCCAACGATCCAGGCGAGGGGCCAGACGCCGCTGTAATGTCTCATCGTCCCAGAAATTACCTTCCGGCACTACCCACTGCATCTCCTCTTCCAGCCACTGACGCCAGCCTTTGGCCTGCGCTTTTTTCTCGCTACACTGCTGACGCCAGGTGTGCAGAAATAGCTGATGCCGCGCGGTGGCGTCACTTTCCAGCTTACTGACAACCGGCGCTTTTTTACTGCCTTGCTGAATAATATACAGCGCCAGCGAATGGAACGTACGGGCAGTAATCTCTTCCGTATGTAAGCGCTCGCGGATACGCTCATCCATCTCCTCTGCCGCCTTGCGACCAAACGCCAGTAAAAGAATTTGCCCCGCATCGGCTTGTCCGCGCGCCAACAGCCAACCCGCGCGCGCCACCAGCACCGAGGTTTTGCCGCTTCCCGCCCCCGCCAGTACCAGTAACGATGATTCGCCATTAACCACCGCCCTGGCCTGGGAGGGATTAAGCGGAGAGGATTCTATCTGCGTAAAAAAGTCGGCATGCGCTTCCAGCATGGCATCAGCATACGCCTGATTATGCTGCTGCCGACTTCCCTCGCTATCCTGTAACCAGGCCAGACACTTACGCCATATCTCGCGACAGTGAGCAAACTCCTCCAGACGTGAGACCGGTAGCGGCAAGGCGGCAAACGTCTGGCGAATTTCGTGTTCCAGCCCCCGAACGCGTTCACGGGTAAGCCATTGGTTTTCGCCCGTTCGCTCACTAATACGCGCCCATTGCTCTTGTAATGCCTGCGCGGCGACATCACTCATCTCCTGGCTCCAGCGACGCCAGTGCGCGTCCAGATAGCGATGGAATTGCTGGGTTTCCGACCACTCGGTACCGTGCAAACGCACGACTTTATCCTCCGGCAGGACAAACTCCAGCTCGCCCCATACCAGCCCACGCTTACAGTGAATCGCCAATAACTGATTGAATGGAATAAGATATTCATGCCTGTCGCCAGACACTTTCACCCCAGCGTTGAGGATCACGGCACGATCATACGGGTGTTGCGCCAGACGTTTTCCAAGAGAAGTTGCTTTCAGTTCCATGACTCAGCGAATCCAGACGTAAAGATGTGCTTATCAGTGTAACCGCCAGAGAAAACGTGCTCCAGTCTAAAAAAACGTTACAATTGCCCGCAGTGATAGAAAACCGGAATGAACTGAGGGTTTATGCGTACCGTTCTGAATATTTTAAACTTTGTACTGGGCGGCTTTGCCACTACGCTGGCCTGGCTGCTGGCGACGCTGGTCAGTATTGTGCTTATTTTCACCCTGCCGTTGACCCGCTCCTGCTGGGAGATAACCAAACTGTCCCTGTTCCCTTACGGTAATGAAGCCATTCACGTTGACGAACTTAATCCGGCGGCGAAAAGCGTATTAATGAATACTGGCGGTACTTTGCTGAATATTTTCTGGTTACTTTTTTTCGGCTGGTGGCTATGCCTGATGCACATTGCCTCCGGTATCGCGCAGTGTGTCACTATCATCGGGATACCTGTCGGTATTGCGAACTTTAAAATTGCCGCGATTGCGCTTTGGCCTGTCGGTCGCCGCGTCGTCTCTGTAGAAACCGCTCGCGCCGCGCGAGAAGCTAACGCGCGCCGCCGTTTTGAATGATCGGGACAAATAGCCTTTATGTTAAGTCCGTTGATTCGCCGTTATACCTGGAACAGTACCTGGCTGTATTACATCCGCATTTTTATCGCTCTGTGCGGCACCACCGCCCTGCCCTGGTGGCTGGGCGACGTCAAACTGACCATCCCGCTCACGCTCGGTATGGTTGCCGCGGCGCTAACCGATCTCGACGACCGCCTTGCCGGACGCTTGCGTAATTTAATCATTACCTTAATTTGCTTTTTTATCGCGTCGGCTTCTGTGGAGCTACTCTTTCCCTGGCCGTGGCTATTTGCGTTGGGCTTAACGTTATCCACCAGCGGGTTTATTCTGTTGGGAGGACTAGGGCAACGCTATGCTACCATCGCGTTCGGCGCGTTACTCATTGCCATCTATACGATGCTGGGTACCTCTTTATACGATCACTGGTATCAGCAACCACTGCTCCTGCTGGCAGGCGCAGTATGGTATAACCTACTGACGCTAACCGGGCATCTGCTATTTCCGATCCGTCCGTTGCAGGATAATCTGGCACGCAGTTACGAACAGTTAGCGCACTATCTGGAACTGAAATCACGCCTGTTTGATCCTGATATTGAAGATGAAAGCCAGGCGCCGCTCTATGATTTAGCGTTAGCGAACGGGCAGTTAATGGCGACGCTGAACCAAACGAAAGTGTCGTTGTTGACTCGCCTGCGCGGCGATCGCGGTCAACGCGGTACGCGCCGTACCCTCCATTACTATTTTGTGGCGCAGGATATTCATGAACGCGCCAGTTCTTCGCATATTCAATACCAGACGCTGCGCGATTATTTTCGCCATAGCGACGTCATGTTCCGCTTTCAGCGTCTGATGTCGATGCAGGCGCAGGCCTGTACGCAGCTGGCGCGCTGTATCTTACTGCGTACGCCGTACCAGCATGATCCGCGTTTTGAACGCGCCTTTACCCACATTGACGCCGCGCTTGAACGTATGCGCGCCAGCGGCGCTTCTTTAGAGCTGTTAAATACGCTTGGGTTCTTATTAACCAACCTACGCGCCATTGATGCGCAACTGGCGACGATCGAGTCGGAGCAGGCCCAGGCAATGCCGCGCAATGAGTCAGAAAACCAGTTGGCTGATGATAGCCTGCACGGGTTTAGCGACATCTGGCTGCGTCTGAGCCGTAATTTTACCCCGGAGTCCGCTCTCTTTCGCCATGCGGTACGCATGTCGCTGGTATTGTGCATCGGTTATGCTCTCATCCAAATTACCGGGATGCGCCACGGGTACTGGATATTGCTCACCAGCCTGTTTGTTTGCCAGCCTAACTATAACGCGACCCGCCATCGCCTTGCGCTCAGGATTATCGGTACGTTGGTAGGCGTTGCGATCGGCCTGCCGATTTTATGGTTTGTCCCTTCGCTTGAAGGACAGTTAGTTCTGCTGGTGATTACCGGCGTGCTTTTCTTCGCATTCCGTAATGTGCAGTATGCCCATGCGACGATGTTCATCACCCTGCTGGTATTACTCTGCTTTAACCTCCTGGGCGAAGGCTTCGAGGTAGCGTTACCGCGCGTCGTCGACACGTTAATTGGCTGCGCTATCGCCTGGGCTGCGGTCAGCTTTATTTGGCCGGACTGGCGCTTTCGCAACCTTCCCCGGGTACTCCAGCGCGCCACCGATGCTAATTGCCGCTACCTTGATGCGATCCTTGAGCAATATCACCAGGGACGGGATAACCGCCTGGCCTATCGCATTGCCAGACGCGACGCGCACAACCGCGATGCAGAACTGGCATCCGTGGTTTCTAATATGTCGAGCGAACCCGACGTCACGGCCGAAACCCGGGAGGCGGCGTTCAGGCTGCTTTGCCTCAATCACACTTTTACCAGCTATATCTCCGCCCTCGGCGCGCACCGCGAAAAGCTCAGTAATCCGGACGTGTTGGGGCTTCTGGATGACGCGGTCTGCTACGTTGATGATGCGCTTCATCATCAACCTGAAGACGAACAGCGCGTACACCAGGCGCTGGAGGGTTTAAAGCAGCGAGTTCAGTCGCTGGAAACACGTCCGGACAGCAAAGAACCTCTGGTTGTTCAACAAATTGGTTTGCTCATTGCCTTACTGCCCGAGATTGGACGCTTGCAACGGCAAATTTCACCGCCGACTTCTACATTAATTACCCAGCCGTAAGCGAATGAGCCCAGTCGGCAAGCTCCTGGCGACGACTCGCCGGGAGCGCCGCTTCATGTACGCCGACAATTGCGCCTTCCAGGGCATACAAAACTTTCACCGTCAGCAAGGGATTGCTTTGTCGCAACCTTAGCCAGCACATTTTCGCGCCCAGTATGCGTAACATATTTTCGTCCTTTATCCCTGACTCATTGAGCAATGTTTCCAGATGGAAGGTCATATTGGGGAGATCTTTGAGTCTGTGCTGTAAAATACGGCTGTGTTTTTCCTTCATTGCCGCGTCAAGAGAATACTTCGATAAACGTACCAGCTGCTGCTGATCGCGCCACAGGCTTTCATCCACCCGGTAATAGTTGAGCATAACGGGACGTCCACATTTCATAAACATGAGCCAGGCGGGAGGATGCTTCACACAGTAGGGTACGCTTTCTTCACAGGCGCGGAGATAAAGCTCGCCATTAGCCACCATCGCAAAGACGGTATCCTCCACGGTCAGACTATAGCTACCGAATAAAGATCGATACTGGATCGTCCCCAAAGAGGCCAAATATTCTTGCGATTTATAGATCCTGTCATAAGAGAGTGCTCTCATAAAATTCCTTTTAAATCATAAAGTAAAAGAATGATTTGCAGTAACGGATCCGTTAATGACGAAAATAGGCAACTTATACTCCGCGAGCAAGATGATTTTTATTTTTGACGCCACTAAGAATAAAAATTGCGAGACAGTTTCCGAAAATAGAGTTGATCTTTCATCGCCACAGGGGTACTGTATGAATATACAGTAACTCACAGGGCTGGATTGATTATGTACACTTCAGGTTATGCAAATCGTTCTTCGTCATTTCCTACCACTACCCACAACGCTGCGCGCACCGCTACGGAAAATGCCGCGGCAGGACTGGTCAGTGAAGTTGTCTACCACGAAGACCAGCCCATGATGGCGCAGCTCCTGCTTTTGCCTTTACTCCGTCAGTTAGGCCAACAATCACGCTGGCAGCTCTGGCTCACGCCGCAGCAAAAGCTCAGCCGTGAATGGGTACAGTCTTCAGGTTTGCCATTAACGAAAGTGATGCAAATTAGCCAGCTTGCGCCTCGTCATACGCTGGAGTCGATGATCCGCGCTTTGCGTACAGGAAATTACAGCGTGGTAATTGGTTGGTTGACTGAAGAACTGACAGAAGAAGAACATGCCAGCCTGGTTGAAGCAGCGAAGGTAGGTAATGCGGTAGGGTTTATCATGCGCCCTGTACGTGCGCACGCTTTACCCAGGAGACAGCATTCCGGGCTAAAAATTCACTCTAATTTGTATCATTAAGTAAAATTAGGATTTATCCTGGACTTTTTTTTACGCGAACGCATCTCCTTTGAGTGGTAACGTTTTTTTTGCGAGAAAGCTTGCCAGAAGCGGTTTCCGCAATTTTTGCTGTACGATTTATCATCTGAAACTGTTAAATGATGTGTATATCCATCATGTTTTTTTCACATGTCTGACGGAGTTCACACTTGTAAGTTTCCAACTACGTTGTAGACTTTACATCGCCAGGGGTGCTCAGCATAAGCCGTAGATATCGGTAGAGTAACTATTGAGCAGATCCCCCGGTGAAGGATTTAACCGTGTTATCTCGTTGGAGATATTCATGGCGTATTTTGGATGATAACGAGGCGCAAAAAATGAAAAAGACAGCTATCGCGATTGCAGTGGCACTGGCTGGTTTCGCTACCGTAGCGCAGGCCGCTCCGAAAGATAACACCTGGTACGCTGGTGCTAAACTGGGCTGGTCTCAGTACCATGACACCGGCTTCATTAACAATGATGGCCCGACTCATGAAAACCAACTGGGCGCAGGTGCTTTTGGTGGTTACCAGGTTAACCCGTACGTTGGCTTTGAAATGGGCTACGACTGGTTAGGCCGTATGCCGTACAAAGGCGACAACATCAATGGCGCTTATAAAGCTCAGGGCGTTCAGTTGACCGCTAAACTGGGTTATCCAATCACTGACGATCTGGACGTTTATACCCGTCTGGGTGGTATGGTATGGCGTGCAGACACCAAGTCTAACGTCCCTGGCGGCGCGTCTACTAAAGACCACGACACCGGCGTTTCCCCGGTATTCGCGGGCGGTATCGAGTATGCCATCACCCCTGAAATCGCAACCCGTCTGGAATACCAGTGGACTAACAACATCGGTGATGCCAACACCATCGGCACCCGTCCGGACAACGGCCTGCTGAGCGTAGGTGTTTCCTACCGTTTCGGCCAGCAAGAAGCTGCTCCGGTAGTAGCTCCGGCACCGGCTCCGGCTCCGGAAGTACAGACCAAGCACTTCACTCTGAAGTCTGACGTACTGTTCAACTTCAACAAAGCAACTCTGAAACCAGAAGGCCAGCAGGCTCTGGATCAGCTGTACAGCCAGCTGAGCAACCTGGATCCGAAAGACGGTTCCGTCGTCGTTCTGGGCTTCACTGACCGTATCGGTTCTGACGCTTACAACCAGGGTCTGTCCGAGAAACGTGCTCAGTCTGTTGTTGATTACCTGATCTCCAAAGGTATTCCGTCTGACAAAATCTCCGCACGTGGTATGGGCGAATCTAACCCGGTTACCGGCAACACCTGTGACAACGTGAAACCTCGCGCTGCCCTGATCGATTGCTTGGCTCCGGATCGTCGCGTAGAGATCGAAGTTAAAGGCGTTAAAGACGTGGTAACTCAGCCGCAGGCTTAAGTTTCCGTCTGATAAAAAACCCCGCGTCGCGGGGTTTTTTGCTCTGGTCTGGATGACAACGCCTTTCAGCGTTACTTCTTGCCTAATAACGCCTGTAAATCCTGCTTTAACGTGGTCATTTGCGTGGCATATTTCTCTTTATGCTCCGCGTCTTCTATCAGTTGCACTATCGTTTCGGATAATGTTTTACCGCGTCGCTGCGCAAGGCCCGCCAGACGCTGCCAGACCATAAACTCTAAATCGATAGATTTTTTGCGCGTATGCTGATGTTCCGCATTGAAGTGTCGTTTGCGTCTTGCCCGAATGGTTTGTTTCATCCGATTAAGCAAGGCAGGATTCATATGCCTGTCTATCCAGACATTTACCCGCACCGGTTCATTTTCGAGGGCCAACAACAAATTGACGGCTTCCTGGGCAGCACTGGCTTCCACGTAGCGGGTGATCAACTCCCCTTCGCGGTGCTTTTTCACCAGATATTTCCATTTCCAACCGCTTTCAAGATTTTCAAGTTGTTGATATTTCATTGTGATCCCAATGTTACCGTGTAACTGTTATCAGAATATCAGTTTTTTAGCCATCTGAAGAAAAGAATCTCGAACCTGTGAATGGTTACACGTCTTCATATTACTTTGCATTCGCTTTCCGCGTGTGCAGCGTGACGGGTTAGGCTATAATCCCCCCTTTTACAACAGACTAAAAAACCTCAACTTTGACCATTACGAAACTTGCATGGCGTGATCTGGTTCCGGATAGCGAAAGCTATCAGGAGATATTTGCACAGCCACACGCGACTGACGAAAACGACACCTTACTCAGTGATACTCAGCCACGACTGCAATTTGCGCTTGAGCAACTTATTCAGCCGTGGACCTCATCCTCTTTTATGCTGACTAAAGCGCCTGAAGAGCAAGAGTATCTCACTTTACTTTCAGATGCCGTCCGCGCTCTGCAAACCGATGCCGGACAATTAACCGGCGGACATTATGACGTTTCCGGGCATACTGTTCATTACCGCGCCGCGCAGAATGCGCAAGACAACTTTGCCACCGTCACACAAGTCGTCAGCGCGGACTGGGTCGAAGCCGAACAGCTCTTTGGTTGCCTGCGGCAGTATAACGGCGACATTACCCTGCAGCCGGGACTGGTTCATCAGGCAAACGGCGGCGTGCTGATTATTTCCTTACGAACCCTTCTGGCGCAGCCGTTACTGTGGATGCGTCTGAAAGCCATCGTTAGCCGCGAGCGTTTTGACTGGGTGGCGTTTGACGAGTCGCGTCCATTACCGGTCTCCGTGCCATCAATGCCGCTCAAACTGAAGGTGATTCTGGTTGGCGAACGTGAATCACTGGCTGATTTTCAGGAAATGGAACCGGAGCTCGCGGAACAGGCTATCTACAGTGAATTTGAAGACAATTTACAGATAGCGGACGCAGAAGCTATGACCCTGTGGTGTCAATGGGTGACGCGTATCGCTTTACGCGATAATTTGCCCCCTCCGGCACCGGACGCCTGGCCCGTCCTGATACGCGAGGCTGTGCGCTATACCGGCGAACAGGATACGCTGCCTCTTTGCCCACTGTGGATAGCCCGCCAGTTTAAGGAGGCGTCGCCTTTATGCGAAGGCGATACCTGTAGCGCAGAAGCGCTCAGTCTGATGCTTGCCCGACGCGAATGGCGAGAAGGCTTTCTGGCGGAACGGATGCAGGATGAGATTCTGCAAGAGCAGATCCTGATTGAAACCGAAGGCGAACGCGTTGGACAAATCAATGCGCTTTCCGTCATTGAGTTTCCCGGGCATCCGCGCGCCTTTGGCGAACCGTCGCGAATTAGCTGTGTTGTGCATATCGGCGATGGCGAATTTAACGATATTGAGCGCAAGGCCGAACTTGGCGGAAATATCCACGCTAAGGGAATGATGATTATGCAGGCCTTCCTGATGTCGGAGTTGCAGCTGGAGCAACAAATTCCCTTCTCTGCCTCGTTAACCTTTGAGCAATCCTACAGCGAAGTGGATGGCGATAGCGCCTCAATGGCGGAATTATGTGCGCTTATCAGCGCGCTGGCCAATGTGCCAGTGAATCAAAACATTGCGATTACCGGCTCGGTCGATCAGTTTGGTCGCGCGCAACCGGTGGGCGGGCTAAACGAAAAAATTGAAGGTTTCTTCGCCATCTGCGAGCAGCGGGAATTAAACGGTAAACAGGGCGTGATTATCCCTGCCGCCAATGTCCGCCATCTCAGTCTTAAATCTGAACTGCTGCAAGCGGTTAAAGAAGAGAAGTTCACTATCTGGGCGGTAGACGACGTGACCGACGCCTTACCGCTACTGTTAAATCTGGTGTGGGATGGCGAAGGTCAAACGACGTTGATGCAGACTATCCAGGAGCGTATCGCGCAGGCGACGCAACAGGAAGGCCGTCATCGTTTCCCGTGGCCATTACGTTGGCTGAACGCTTTTATTCCGAACTGATCGGACTTGTTCAGCGTACACGTGTTAGCTATCCTGCGTGCTTCAATAAAATAAGGTTTACATAAAACATGGTAGATAAACGCGAATCCTATACAAAAGAAGACCTTCTTGCCTCTGGTCGTGGTGAACTGTTTGGCGCTAAAGGGCCGCAACTCCCTGCGCCGAACATGCTGATGATGGACCGCGTCGTTAAGATGACCGAAACGGGCGGCAATTTCGACAAAGGCTATGTCGAAGCCGAGCTGGATATCAATCCGGACCTATGGTTCTTCGGATGCCACTTTATCGGCGATCCGGTGATGCCCGGTTGCCTGGGTCTGGATGCTATGTGGCAATTGGTGGGATTCTACCTGGGCTGGTTGGGCGGCGAAGGCAAAGGCCGCGCTCTGGGCGTGGGCGAAGTGAAATTTACCGGCCAGGTTCTGCCGACAGCCAGGAAAGTCACCTATCGCATTCATTTCAAACGTATCGTAAACCGTCGCCTGATCATGGGCCTGGCGGACGGTGAGGTTCTGGTGGATGGTCGTCTGATCTATACCGCACACGATTTGAAAGTCGGTTTGTTCCAGGATACTTCCGCGTTCTAAGTGTTGAATTGATATTCCGCGCTATCGGTATCATGCTTGCAAAGCCAATAAAGGCGAAACCTCCGCACTGCGGAGGTTTCTTTTTCTAAAGAGACAGAATCAGGCCATTACCGCCCTGTCCTCCATGGCTTGTCGCCAACCTCCCAACCAGTATGACCGTTGATTCAGCGTCTGATAGGGACACATTTCTTTTGATCGTCCGGCGATGCCGGCCTGATATCCACGTTGATGTGCCCGTTCCAGGCGATCTCGTTTTTGTCTCTTCATGCCTCGTTTCCCTCATATTTGTATCTGGTGGAAAAGAAAACAGTGATTACAAAATGTGCAATCACACTACACGAATACCTCTAAATGGATCGCCCGTCAATGCGCAAAATTCACACCAATGTCATATTTGTGAGCTATACGGTAAATCATTTGTACAAAAAATGTGAGCCATAACAACTATTTTTCCGGCGTCAAAAATAAAAAAACCGCCTCAGGCGCACGACCTGAAGCGGTTAAATTTACATTACTTTTATCTCAGGGAAGGCGCTTTATCTCATCTGCGATAGCGGCTGCTTCCTGACTCCATGCGCTTGCCAGTACTTTGACCATCTCATCATAGCCATCTTTCTGCTGGCTGGCTTCGATATGGAAAGGCCGCTTAATCAGTTGTCCGTTGTGGTTTAATAGCCACTCCCCGCTGACGATAACCTTACCATCGTAACGTCCATGGAATCCGGTTACGGTAACGTTCAACGTATCCTGGGTGGTTCCCAACGGCTGGAAAGCGACGACCCAGCCAGGAAGCCGGGCGCTAAGATTCGCCACCAGCGTGTTACGTAATTGCTGGTCCAGCGGGCTGGCCCACAGATTGTTATTGGCAATCACATACTGGACATCACTGGTTTGATACACCACACCGTTACCTGCCAGATAGTCAGGTACGGAAACCTGCTCTACCCATAAGAGACGGTTGCCCTGGCTTGCGGTGCTTTGCACACCGCTTTGCACTATCGGGAGCTGATAATAGCTTTTATTTTCTCCGCCGGAACTACATGACGCCAGCCAGAACGCCATTATCACGACTAGCCATTTTTTCATTGTTTCGCCCTCTTAGGCTCAGGATCTTTTTTATCCTTCGCTTCAAATACCAGCGCGTTGCTCTTCTCGTTCAGAGTTTTCAACACCGGTTGTAACTCACGAAGCACCTGATCGAGACGCTGCATATCCGCCACCATTTTGTTATACGCCGCCGATCCAGGCTGGAAGCCTTGCATACTGCGGTTAAGTTCGCGTAACGTCGTTTGCATATCCGCCGGAAGCTGCTGCATCGACTGACTGGAGGTAATCTTGTTCATATTATCCAGCGTGGTTTGCAGCCGACGCATAGTACGCTGGCTTTCAGACAACGTATTGGTCGCTTGTTCAATCATCGGATTCAGCGGCAGGTTGTTGATCTTATCCAACGTTTCCACCAGTCGCTGTTGAATTTGCGCCAGGCCGCTGCTGACGGTGGGAATAATTTCATAACCATCAAATTCGCGTAGCCCGGTAATCGGCGGTTCCTTAGGATAAAAGTCCAGATCGACATACAGCGCTCCGGTCACCAGATTACCGGTTTTAAGCGATGCACGCAGACCGCGCTTAAGCAGCTCCGCCAAATGCGCGGCAACATCCGCATTTTCTCCCAGTTGCGCTTTCAGACGCTCCGGTTCAATGCGCACCAGCACAGGAATACGGTAATCATCGTTAAATACCTGGCGCATTTTAGACGCAAAGAAAGGCACTTTGCTTACCGTCCCCAGACGAATACCGCGGAACTCCAGCGGCGCGCCAGGTTGTAATCCGCGCACCGAATCTTTAAAGAACATCAGGTAATCGATATGATCGGTGTACAGCGAATCCTGAATACTTTTTTGATCGTCGTAGAGATTAAACGCCGTTTTTTCGGCGACAGGTTGCCCCTGCTCAAGTCCTTCCGGCACATCAAAACTCACGCCGCCGCCAAACAATGTCGTCAACGATCCCATTTCCACGCGCATTCCCGCCGATGTCAGATCCACAGCGATACCGCTATCTTTCCAGAATCGGACATTACTGGTAACCAATCGATCGTTTGGCGCCTTAATGAACAACTGATAACTCATTGTCCGTTTTTGCGGATCGAAAGAGCTGGTTTCAACGGATCCTACCCGATAGCCCCGGAACAGAACGGGATCGCCAGGACTGAGCTGACCGGCCTTTTTGCTGTCCAGAATCACACGAATACCTTTGGCATCGGGCGGCGCCAACGGCGGTGAGTCAAGAAGCTGATAGCTTTCCGGCTGACTGCCCTTACTTCCTGGTTGTAGTTCAATATACGCGCCTGATAGCAGCGTCCCAAGCCCGCTGATGCCTTCACGCCCCACCTGCGGTTTTACGACCCAAAATACCGAGTCTTTATGCAGCAACTTTTCCATACCGGAATGAAGCCGCGCTTTGATTTGTACATGGGTCAGATCGTCAGTCAGCGTCGCGCTTTCAACCACGCCAACATCCACGCTGCGACTTTTGATCGTCGTTTTTCCGCCTTCAATACCTTCCGCATTGGTGGTAATTAAGGTA
Source organism: Salmonella sp. SAL04157 (assembly GCF_046551635.1). Classification (NCBI taxonomy): domain Bacteria; kingdom Pseudomonadati; phylum Pseudomonadota; class Gammaproteobacteria; order Enterobacterales; family Enterobacteriaceae; genus Salmonella; species Salmonella sp. SAL04157. Next base: position 78,675 of record NZ_JBGDVS010000002.1, on the reverse strand, counting down.
ACTTCCGGCCCCTGGTGGCTGTAGTGATAAAACAGAATCCAGGCTCCGATAAGCGCAGTAACAATCGGGAATATCCAGACAGGCGACCAATTTTTCACCTTTTGTACTTTGGCTTCCCCTTTTTTAGGTTCCATGCTATCAGGACTCCTCATGGCCTGGTTCGTATTCACGATCCCACGACAGACGCGGATCAAAGGTCATCGCAGAAAACATTGTCATTATGACGACTAAAGCAAACATCAACGCACCCATCGCAGGATAAATATTCATTAACCCTCCCATACGCACCAGCGCAGAGAGTACGGCAATGACAAAGACATCAATCATTGACCAGCGCCCCACAAACTCCACTACTTCATAAATAAAATGCATCCGTTCACTGTCGCGCTTACCGTGGCCCTTCGCATCCCAACAAAGCCAGGCAATAGCGATCATTTTTAGCGTCGGCACCATAATACTGGCGAGAAAGATAACCGCCGCCACCGGATAAGACCCCTCGCTCCACAGCAAAATCACGCCAGCCAGAATGGTCGACGGCATTTTAGAGCCCAGTAAGTCGGTAATCATAATCGGCAAAATATTGGCGGGCAGATAAAGCATGATCGAGGTAAATAATAACGCCAGCGTCCACTGCAAACTGTTTTTACGCCGGACATAGCCTTTCGTATGGCAACGCGGACAGACGAGACTCTCCGCAGGCAGGATCGCCGTGCAGCAGGCGCAAGAACGCAAAGACTGCCGGATACCGGTAATCCCCGGCGTTAACGGCTGCGCCAGTGCAGGCTGCGGGGCGATATCATCCCACAACCAGCGGCGATCGACACACTGGAACGCCCGCAGTTGAACGAGACAAAATAAGCACCAGGGAATAAAACTGCTGCCGATGCCGATATCGCCGTAGGCCATCAGCTTAACAAAACTGACCAACACCCCGGCGAGAAATATTTCCGCCATTCCCCACGATTTGAGGAGGAAAAAGATCCTTGCCAGCGTTTTTTTTACCGACAACGGCAGATTGGCGCGGTTGACAAGTAATAGAATGGTCACCAGGCAAAATGCCGGCACCAGTTGGACAAATAATAAAAAGAACGTGCCGAGGCTGGCGTAATCTTCAGAAAACATGACGCCGGGGATTTCCAGAAGCGTGACTTCGCTGGTGACGCCCGCGACATTCATATTCACGAAGGGAAAAAGGTTAGAAAGCAGCAACATAAATAGTGCCGCTAACGCATAGGCGGTAGGACGCTGCCGGGGCGCGTCCCACTCGGTCGTTAACGTTGCGCCGCATCGTGGACATGCTGCTTTTTGCCCATGCGAGAGGCGGGGTAAAGCCACCAGCATGTCGCATTGCGGGCACAATATGTGCTTCGCAGCATGGTGATGTTCACACATAGGCGCTCCTTTCGTTATGCCCCGTTTTTCAGGCCTTCAAGATACTCCCAACGTTCGAAGGCTTGCTCAAGTTCTTGCTCCGCCTGACTTAAATCGGCCAGAACTTTTTGCGTTTGCTCATGGGGTTGGCTAAAAAAGGCCGCATCCGCAACCTGCGCCTGTAGCGCTTCCAGCTTCGCTTCCAGGTCTTCAAGCTGACCGGGTAACAGCTCCAGCTCGCGCTGCAGTTTATAGCTTAGTTTGCTACTGCCACGTTTTACAATTTCTGCTTTAGGGGCAATAACTTCCTCATTTTTTTTCGCCATCGGCTGTTTCGTCGCCAGATGCTGCTCTTGCTGCGCACGCGCATCATGGTAGCCGCCGATATAACGTCCGATTTTGCCGCCGCCCTCGAAAATCCAGCATTCCGTCACTGTATTATCGACAAATTGCCGATCGTGGCTGACCAGTAGTACCGTGCCCTGATAGCCATCAATTAATTCTTCTAATAGTTCCAGCGTTTCGACGTCAAGATCGTTCGTTGGTTCATCGAGAATTAAAAGATTGCTCGGCTTGAGGAACAGTCGCGCCAGCAGCAGACGGTTACGTTCGCCGCCAGAAAGCGCGCGAACGGGCGTCATCGCCCGTTTGGGATGAAACAGGAAGTCCTGCAAATAGCCCAGTACATGGCGCGGCTTACCGTTTACCATCACCTCTTGCTTGCCTTCCGCAAGGTTATCCATCACGGTTTTTTCCGGATCCAGTTCGGCGCGATGCTGATCGAAGTAGGCGACTTCCAGCTTCGTTCCTACGTGGATGCGCCCGCTGTCAGCCTGAAGCTGTCCCAGCATCAGTTTCAGTAGCGTGGTTTTACCGCAGCCGTTCGGGCCAATTAACGCAATCTTGTCGCCGCGCTGCACCTGAGCGGAGAAATCTTTTACCAGTTGTTTTCCTTCTACCTGGTAATCGACATTCTCCATCTCAAAAACGATTTTACCGGAGCGCGTCGCCTCTTCGACCTGCATCTTCGCCGTGCCCATCACTTCCCGGCGCTCGCTGCGTTCACGACGCATCGCTTTTAACGCCCGCACGCGCCCTTCATTACGGGTGCGGCGCGCCTTGATACCCTGGCGAATCCAGACTTCTTCCTGCGCCAGTTTGCGATCAAATTCCGCGTTTTGTAATTCTTCTACGCGCAGCGCTTCTTCTTTCTCCAGCAGGTATTGATCGTAATTTCCCGGATAGGTGACAAGTTTGCCACGATCGAGATCGACAATGCGGGTCGCCATATTGCGAATAAACGAACGATCGTGAGAGATAAAAATAATCGTTCCGTTAAAGGTTTTCAGAAACCCTTCCAGCCAGTCGATAGTTTCGATATCCAGATGGTTAGTCGGTTCATCCAGTAACAATACGCGCGGATTGCTGACCAGCGCCCGACCCAGCGCGGCTTTACGCAGCCAGCCGCCGGAGAGCGACGACAGCGCGGCGTTAGGATCGAGTCCAAGCTGCGCCAGCACTTCATTAATACGGTTTTCCAGCTGCCACAGATTATGATGATCGAGCTGTTCCTGTACGCGCGCCATTTCATTGAGGTTTTTCTCGCTGGGATCGGTCATCACCAGACGGGAAATCTCATGATAGCGCTTGAGGTATTCCGCTTGTTCTTCGATACCTTCGGCGACAAAGTCATAGACGCTGCCCGCAATATTACGGGGCGGGTCCTGTTGCAGACGCGCGACGATCAGATCCTGCTCATAAATAATACGCCCATCGTCCAGACCCTGTTCGCGGTTGAGGATCTTCATCAAGGTGGATTTCCCGGCGCCGTTACGCCCCACCAGACAGACGCGTTCGTTATCTTCGATATGCAACTCTGCGTTATCGAGAAGCGGCGCGTCGCTGAACGACAGCCATGCGCCATGCATACTGATTAATGACATTTACTTTTCCTTTCAGGCGGCGCGGATCAGCCAACAGTTATGAATCTGACGGTTACGGGCAAAATCCGGGGAAAGCGTTTTTTGCGTAATTTCTTGTGCGGTAAGCCCCAGCTCAGCCAGCCCTTCCAGATCCATACGGAATCCGCGCTTATTATTTGAGAACATGATGGTGCCGCCTTTACGCAGCAGGCGTTTTAAATCTTTCATTAACGCAACATGATCGCGCTGAACATCAAACGACTCTTCCATACGTTTTGAGTTAGAGAACGTTGGCGGATCGATAAAGATCAAATCGAACTGTTCATTCGCCTCGCGCAGCCAGCCCAGGCAGTCGGCCTGAATCAGGCGATGCGCGCGGCCACTCAGTCCGTTCAGACGCAAATTACGTTCGGCCCACTCCAGATAGGTGCGGGACATATCCACCGTTGTGGTGCTGCGCGCGCCGCCCAGCCCCGCATGTACGCTGGCGCTGCCGGTATAAGAAAAGAGATTCAGGAAATCTTTGCCTTTGCTCATTTCTCCCAGCATTCTGCGGGCAATACGGTGATCGAGGAACAGACCGGTGTCGAGATAATCCGTCAGATTTACCCATAAGCGCGCATTATATTCGCTGACCTCAAGGAACTCGCCCTTCTCGCTCATTTTCTGATACTGGTTTTTTCCTTTTTGTCGTTCACGGGTTTTTAACACCAGTTTATTCGGCGGAATACCGAGCACTGACAAGGTTGCCGCAATAATATCGAACAGACGTTGCCGCGCTTTTTGCGCATCCACCGTTTTCGGCGGCGCATATTCCTGAATCACTGCCCAGTCGCCGTAACGGTCTACCGCCACGTTATATTCCGGCAGGTCGGCATCATACAAGCGATAGCATTCAATCCCTTCCTGGCGCGCCCATTTCTCCAGCTTTTTAAGATTTTTACGCAGGCGATTAGCGTAATCTTCCGCCACCGTCGCCGGTTTACTGTCCGCCGTGGTTTCCGCAATATGATAGTTTTTCTGCACGCAGTCCAGCGGGCCATTCTTGGCTTTAAACTGTTTGTCGGCACGTAATTGCAGGCTGCCCAGCAAATCGGGCGAAGCGCTGAACAGCGACAGGTTCCAGCCGCCAAACTGATTTTTCATGGTACGGCCCAGCAGGCTGTGCAACGCAATCAGCGCCGGTTCGCTGTCCAGACGTTCGCCGTAAGGCGGGTTACTGATCACCGTACCATACGGGCCTTTCGGCAATGGATTACTCAGTTGCGCCACATCTTTCACTTCAAAGGTGATAAGCTCGCCGATACCGGCGCGACGGGCGTTGCTGCGCGCCCGCTCAATGACGCGCGCATCGCTGTCGGAACCGTAGAAATGAGAGGAATACTCCGCCAGTCCCTTACGCGCCCGGGTCTGCGCTTCGGCTTTCACTTCCTGCCAGATAGCCTCGTCATGCTGCGCCCAGCCGCTAAATCCCCAGTGACCACGGTGCAGGCCCGGCGCGCGATCGGTCGCCCACATCGCGGCCTCAATCAATAGTGTCCCCGAACCACACATAGGGTCGAGCAGCGGCGTACCTGGTTGCCAGCCGGAACGCATAACAATCGCTGCCGCCAGCGTCTCTTTAATTGGCGCCAGCCCGGTGCGATCGCGATAACCGCGCAGGTGCAGGCCATCACCACTGAGATCCAGCGCAATGCTGGCAGTTTCTTTATTCAGCCAGACGTTAATACGGAGGTCCGGTGATTCGCGGTCCACATTTGGACGCGGAAGATTTTTCCGCGTAAATGCATCGACAATCGCGTCTTTAACTTTCATCGCGCCATACTGACTATTACGGATGGTGTCGTTCAGGCCGCTGAAATGCACCGCAAACGTCGCGCCAGGATTAAAAATCTCTGTCCAGTTTATCGCCTGAACGCCGAGGTAAAGATCGAGATCGCTGTAGACCTTGCACTCACCCATCGGCAGGATAATACGCGAGGCCAGGCGGCTCCACATCAGGCTCTGGTAAATAAGCCGCGTGTCGCCCTGAAAATGGACCCCACCCTGAACAACCTGACACCCTACGGCGCCCAGTTTTTCCAGTTCAGTTTTTAACAGCTCTTCCAGCCCGCGGGCCGTACTGGCAAACAGAGAATTCATATTGTCACTTTTACGCTAAGAAAATTGTTGCGCATTATAGCTAATCTCACGCCCATGTCATAAAGTTGAAGGCTTATTTTCATTTGAGGGACTGTACGGTGGCGACGTTATCACGGCTCTTTATTCATCCGGTCAAATCCATGCGCGGCATTGGTCTGACTCATGCGCTGGCAGATATCAGCGGCCTGGCTTTTGATCGCATCTTCATGATAACCGAGCCTGACGGCACATTTATCACCGCCCGCCAGTTTCCACAAATGGTACGTTTTACCCCCTCCCCCTTACACGACGGCCTTCATTTGACCGCGCCAGACGGCAGTAGCGCGCTGGTTCGCTTTACGGATTTCACCCTGCAGGATGCGCCGACCGAGGTCTGGGGAAACCATTTTACCGCTCGCGTCGCCCCGACGGCGATTAATCAATGGTTGAGCGGCTTTTTCTCCCGCGATGTCCAGTTGCGCTGGGTTGGGCCGCAGTTGACGCGCCGGGTTAAACGGCATAACGCGGTGCCGCTGGGATTTGCCGATGGCTACCCGTATTTATTGACCAACGAAGCCTCGCTGCGCGATCTGCAACAGCGTTGTCCGGCAGGCGTACAAATGGAACAATTTCGCCCAAACTTAGTGGTTTCCGGCGTAGCGGCCTGGGAGGAAGATAGCTGGAAAGTGCTTCGCATTGGCGATGTGATTTTTGACGTCGTGAAACCCTGTAGCCGCTGTATTTTTACGACCGTCAGCCCTGAAAAGGGGCAAAAACATCCTTCCGGAGAACCGCTGGCGACACTGCAAGCTTTTCGTACTGCCCAGGACAATGGCGATGTGGATTTCGGTCAGAATCTGATTGCCCGCAATAGCGGCGTCATTCGCGTCGGCGATGAGGTGGAGATTCTGGCGACAGCCCCGGCAAAAGCTTATGGCACCACAACGGTCGACGACAGCGTTACGCCAGAGAAACACCCGGACGCGAGTGTAACCATCGACTGGCAGGGGCAAACCTTCTGCGGGAATAATCAACAGGTACTACTGGAACAGTTGGAGAATCAGGGAATTCGTATTCCGTATTCTTGCCGGGCTGGTATCTGTGGTTGCTGCCGGATACGTTTGCTGGAAGGCGAAGTAAGTCCGCTGAAAAAATCGGCTATGGGTGACGATGGTACGATTCTGAGCTGTAGCTGCGTGCCTAAGACCGCGTTACGACTGGAAAATTAAACCGCTTGTTCAAGGCTGAAACTGTGACAGTGAACCTGCGGTTTCAGCCTGTCGTTCATAATTTTAATCGCATCGCCAAGCTGCATGGTTCGGCCTGCTATCACCACGCCCGGCTGGGCCAGCAGACACAACGCGGCATTTTCTCCCGGCTCAACGACCAGCAAATTAACCTGTTCCGCCGTATCGCTTAACCAGACGCTTGCGGCATCGCCCGTTCCCGGGGTCCACATTTCGCCATGCGCCACAAAATGCCAGCTTTTTGGCATCTGCGGTTTGAGATAGCGAATCGCCACCAGCGCATTCAACACCAGCTCCGCGCGTTGCTCTTTAGTTAATTCGAAATCCCGGCATTTTTCTTCAAAGGAAAAATAGAGCGCGGCATCATCCACACAAAAACCGGTCGGGCAAAACGCGTCCGGCGTAAGCATTTTACGAGAGAAGCGCGAGCGAAAAAGCATACCATTGGCGAGATCGAGCATCATACGATCGTGCTCTTCATCATAATACCAGCGCCAGTTATCGTCAGGTTTAATTCGCATTACCTCTCTCCCGCTTTTAAGCAACTCGTAACAGCATTGTCCTTTCGCCGCTTCGTTTATTACCCCAATAATAAAAGCCTAAAATGTCTAAATAAGCAACAGTGGAGAAATATAAAACAACCAGCGCCGGAAATAAAGCCCTGGTTGTCTGATAAAGGGTAAAGTTTAGATGTGCGTTACGATTTCTTTAATCAATGGCGGGCCTTTAAAAATAAAGCCGGAATAAATTTGTACCAGCGTAGCTCCTGCCGCTATCTTCTCGCGCGCGGCGATAACTGAGTCAATGCCGCCGACGCCGATAATAGGCAATTGTCCTTTTAACTCCTGGGATAAACGGCGAATAATTTCTGTGCTTTTTAATTGTAATGGCCGGCCACTTAATCCCCCCGTTTGCTGGCAATTTTTCATTCCTTGTACCAGAGAACGATCGAGGGTGGTATTTGTCGCAATCACCCCATCAATATTATGACGAAGCAGGCTATCGGCAACCTGGATCAATTCTTCTTCACAAAGATCCGGCGCGATCTTTACTGCCACCGGCACATATTTATGGTGGATCGCCTGAAGATCGTTTTGCTTATTTTTAATGGCAGTTAACAGATCGTCCAGCGCATCGCCATACTGGAGCGTACGTAGCCCTGGCGTATTCGGCGAAGAAATATTAATGGCGATATAACCCGCATAAGCATAGACTTTTTCCATACAAATCAGGTAGTCATCTTTGCCATTTTCGACAGGCGTATCTTTATTTTTACCGATGTTAATTCCCAGAATACCATCAAAATGGGCTTTTTTAACATTCTCGACCAGGTTATCGACGCCCAGATTATTAAAGCCCATCCGATTGATCAGACCTTCAGCATCCACCAGACGAAAAAGACGCGGCTTATCGTTACCCGGCTGTGGGCGCGGCGTCACGGTGCCGATTTCCAGGGAGCCAAACCCCATCGCGCCTAACGCGTCGATGCACTCCCCGTCTTTATCCAGACCGGCAGCCAGCCCCAGTGGATTTTTAAAGGTAAGTCCCATGCAGGTAACCGGCTTTGTCGGTACTTTCTGGCGCACCAGCGCTTCCAGCGGCGTACCTGTAATGCGGCGTAATTGTTGAAATGTAAATTCATGAGCGCGCTCTGGATCGAGCTGGAAAAGGGCTTTACGAACGAAGGGATAGTACATGAACTCTCCTGGATTCCCGGTGTGCAAACCGGGGGCGTATTATGGGCGATAACAAAGCAAAAGGGAATTGACCTACGGCAATAAATAGCAATCGTTTTCCTTCATTCTCACTTCACGTTTCGCCAGCGAGCGTCATCGTCCGGCAAAAAAATGCCCGGCAGCGCTAACGCTTACCGGGCATGTCTTACCTCTTTATAGCAGATACTGTCAGGCTAACGCTTTAGTTATCTTCTCGTACAGATCGCCGGAAAGATTCTCCAGTCCTTTTAACTGCTCCAGCGCCGCGCGCATTTTCTCCTGACGCTTATCATCATAACGTTTCAGACGAATCAGCGGTTCAATGAGGCGAGATGCTACCTGCGGGTTACGGCTATTCAGATCGGTCAGCATCTCGACCAGGAACTGGTATCCGCTACCGTCTTGCGCATGGAACGCCGCCGGGTTGCTGCCAGCAAATGCGCCAATTAATGAACGGATGCGGTTCGGGTTGCTCATACTGAAAGAACGGTGTTTGAGCAGGCTGCGTACGGTTTCCAGTACATTTTCCGCCGGGCTTGTGGATTGCAGGATAAACCATTTATCCATCACCAGGCCGTCCTGATGCCACTTATCGTCATACTCCTGCATCAGCATATCGCGGCACGGCAACTGCGCCGCCACCGCAGCAGACAGGGCCGCCAGCGCATCGGTCATATTATTGGCGTCGCGATACTGTTTGCTGACCAGCGTATTAGCCAGCTCCGTCTCACCAAACGCCAGGAAGCGCAGGCAAGCATTGCGCAGCGTGCGCTTACCGATATCGCCGTGATCAACACGATACTCATCCAGATGATTGGCGTTATAGATAGCCAGGAACTCATCCGCCAGTTCTGCCGCCAGCGTACGCGTTAGCGCTTCACGAACTTGCGCAATGGCGATCGGGTCAATGACCTCAAACAGCTCCGCAATTTCATTGGCCGAAGGCAGCGTTAAAATTTCTGCGGCCAACGCCGGATCGATTTTCTCATCCAACAGTACTGCACGGAACGCATCAGCGACATGCACCGGAAGCGATAGCGGTTGCCCCTGCTGATGACGCGCCACATTCAGTTTAATGTATGTGGCCAGCAGGCTTTGCGCCGCATCCCAACGGGAGAAATCATTGCGCGCATGGCGCATCAGGAACGTCAACTGCTGATCGCTCCATTTATATTCCAGTTTCACCGGCGCTGAAAACTCGCACAGCAAGGCCGGAACAGGCTGGAAGTAGACATTATCGAAGGTAAATGTCTGCTCCGCCTGCGTGACGTTCAGCACGGCATTGACCGGGTGACCGCCTTTTTGCAACGGAATGACGTTGCCTTCGTTATCGTACAGTTCAATGGCGAATGGAATATGCAGCGGCTGCTTCTCCGCCTGATCCGCCGTCGCCGGAGTACGCTGGCTGATGGTCAACGTGTACTGCTCGGTTTCCGGATTATAATCATCTTTTACCGTTACAATCGGCGTGCCGGACTGACTGTACCAGCGGCGGAAATGGGACAAATCGACATTAGAAGCATCTTCCATCGCCTGTACGAAGTCATCACACGTCGCGGCGCTGCCGTCATGGCGCTCAAAATAAAGCTGCATCCCCTTCTGGAAATTTTCCTCACCCAGCAACGTGTGGATCATGCGAATGACTTCCGCACCCTTTTCATAAACGGTGAGGGTGTAGAAGTTATTCATTTCGATTACTTTATCCGGGCGGATAGGATGCGCCATCGGGCTGGCGTCTTCCGCGAATTGTAAACCGCGCATGGTACGCACGTTACTGATGCGGTTCACCGCGCGTGACCCCAAATCAGAGCTAAACTCCTGATCGCGGAACACGGTTAGCCCCTCTTTCAGGCTCAACTGGAACCAGTCGCGGCAGGTGACGCGGTTGCCGGTCCAGTTGTGGAAATACTCATGACCTATCACGCGCTCAATATCGAGATAATCTTTATCCGTCGCGGTATCGGTTCGCGCCAGCACGTATTTGGAGTTAAAGATATTGAGACCTTTATTCTCCATCGCGCCCATATTAAAGAAATCCACCGCGACAATCATATAGATGTCGAGGTCATATTCGAGCCCAAAACGCGTTTCATCCCATTTCATGGAATTTTTCAGCGAGGTCATTGCCCACGGCGCGCGATCCAGATTGCCACGGTCAACGTACAGTTCTAACGCGACTTCACGCCCGGAGCGGGTGGTAAAGGTATCGCGCAGCACGTCAAAATCACCGGCCACCAGCGCAAACAGATAACACGGTTTCGGGAACGGATCTTGCCACTGAACCCAGTGACGGCCATTCTCCAGTTCGCCCTGCGCAACACGGTTGCCATTGGAGAGCAGGAAGGGATATTTGCTTTTATCGGCAATAATTTTGGTGGTAAATCGCGCCAGTACGTCCGGGCGGTCAAGATACCAGGTAATATGGCGGAAGCCCTCCGCTTCACACTGGGTACAGAGCGCATCGCCGGACTGGTACAATCCTTCCAGCGCCGTATTCGCCGCCGGACTTACCTCGTTGACAATGCGTAACGTAAAACGCTCTGGCAGGTCGCGGATGATAAGCGCGCCCTCTTCTTCCTTATATGCTGTCCACGGCGCATCGTTGACGTGGATAGATACCAGCGTTAAATCTTCCCCATCAAGGCGAAGAGGCGCATCAGGCGCGCCATGACGAACAGCCTGGCTTATTGCGGTGACCACGGTTTTTTCGGCATCGAGGTCAAAGGTCAAGTCAATATCAGTAATCTGGTAATCCGGCGCGCGATAGTCATGGCGGTATTTGGCTTGTGGCTGTTGTGTCATAAAAAACCTTTCGCATCTTTGTGTAGAGTGTCGACTCCAGTCTATTCCTGTTGCGCAAATCGCGCTACGCAGAATGTTCATCTTTTCAGGCACAAACGGCCTCTTTGCTACATTTTTATAACATGGGGCACGAAATGCGCTCGACCCTAAAGACAGCTTATGGTGTGATCGGGGTTCAATAAATCGCTAAACAAGGTATACTCCAGCGGTTTTCTTAGTTGTTTATTGTACTAAACGCTCCCGTGAGAGGACGCAACAGCGCACCTATGACACAATTCGCTTCTCCTGTTCTGCACTCGTTGCTGGATACAGATGCTTATAAGTTGCATATGCAGCAAGCCGTTTTTCACCACTACTATGATGTGCAGGTAGCGGCTGAGTTTCGTTGCCGTGGCGACGACCTGCTGGGTATTTATGCCGATGCTATTCGCGAGCAGGTGGACGCGATGCAGCACCTGCGCCTCCAGGAGGACGAGTTCCAGTGGCTCTCCGGCCTGCCCTTTTTTAAACCGGATTATCTGAACTGGTTACGCGAGTTTCGCTATAACCCAGCTCAAGTCTGTGTCACCAACGATAACGGCAAGCTGAATATTCGCTTAACCGGCCCGTGGCGTGAAGTCATTATGTGGGAAGTGCCGCTGCTGGCCGTGATCAGTGAGCTGGTTCATCACTACCGCTCGCCAAACGCGGGCGTTGATCAGGCGCTCGACGCGCTGGAAAGTAAGCTGGTTGATTTCACTGCGTTAACCGCCAATCTCGATATGTCCCGCTTCCACCTGATGGACTTCGGCACCCGCCGCCGTTTCTCTCGTGAAGTGCAGCAGGCGATAGTTAAACGTCTCCAGCAGGAGTCATGGTTCGTCGGCACCAGCAACTATGATCTCGCGCGTCGCCTGGCGCTGACGCCGATGGGCACTCAGGCGCACGAATGGTTCCAGGCGCATCAACAAATCAGTCCGGACCTGGCGACCAGCCAGCGTGCCGCGTTGGCCGCCTGGCTTAACGAATATCCGGACCAGCTTGGTATCGCATTGACAGATTGCATTACAATGGATGCGTTTTTACGCGATTTCGGCATTGAATTCGCCAGCCGTTATCAGGGGTTACGCCACGACTCAGGAGACCCTGTCGCATGGGGCGAAAAGGCGATTGCCCATTATGAAAAGCTGGGGATTGATCCGCTGACAAAAACGCTGGTCTTTTCAGATAACCTTGATCTGCAAAAGGCGGTCGAGCTCTATCGCCATTTCGCCTCTCGCGTGCAGTTAAGCTTCGGCATCGGTACCCGCCTGACCTGCGATATCCCTCAGGTAAAACCGCTCAATATTGTGATTAAACTCGTGGAATGTAACGGAAAGCCGGTGGCTAAACTTTCCGACAGCCCCGGTAAAACGATCTGTCATGATAAAGCGTTTGTGCGCGCGCTGCGTAAAGCCTTTGATCTCCCGCAGATCCGCAAAGCCAGTTAATTCTTTCCAGGGAGCCTGCCTGGGCTCCTTTTTCAGGTTTATTTCCGAAATCTTTCACTTCAGCTGCGATTTCTGCTTGTCTGATTGCAGATGCCAGGTAACATAGGAATACCCCCATTTCGGGTGGACAAGTGTTTATTTTTTCCGACTATTAACAGAGAGAATATTATGAGCGTTGTGCCTGTAGCCGACGTACTCCAAGGCCGCGTAGCCGTTGACCAAGAAGTCACCGTGCGCGGATGGGTGCGTACCCGCCGAGATTCAAAAGCTGGCATCTCCTTCCTCGCCGTTTATGACGGCTCCTGCTTTGATCCTGTACAGGCTGTCATTAATAATTCTCTGCCCAATTATAATGAAGAAGTATTACACCTGACGACAGGCTGCTCCGTAGTAGTAACAGGTAAGGTTGTCGCGTCGCCGGGACAGGGGCAAAGTTTCGAAATCCAGGCTACGAAAGTAGAGGTCGCAGGCTGGGTGGAAGATCCGGATACCTACCCGATGGCGGCAAAACGCCATAGCATTGAGTATCTGCGTGAGGTCGCGCATCTGCGCCCGCGCACCAACCTGATTGGCGCGGTAGCGCGCGTCCGCCATACTCTGGCGCAGGCGCTGCATCGCTTCTTCGATGAGCAGGGTTTCTTTTGGGTCTCTACCCCGCTGATTACCGCTTCCGATACCGAAGGCGCTGGCGAAATGTTCCGCGTCTCAACGTTGGATCTGGAAAACCTGCCGCGTAACGACCAGGGCAGAGTAGATTTTGACAAAGACTTTTTTGGCAAAGAATCATTCCTGACCGTCTCCGGCCAGCTCAACGGTGAAACGTATGCCTGTGCGCTGTCCAAAATCTATACTTTTGGGCCGACCTTCCGCGCGGAAAATTCCAACACCAGCCGCCACCTGGCGGAGTTCTGGATGCTGGAGCCGGAAGTGGCGTTCGCCGATCTGGAAGACAACGCCCGTCTGGCGGAAGCCATGCTGAAATATGTCTTCAAGGCGGTTCTGGAAGAGCGTGCGGATGATATGAAGTTCTTTGCCGAACGCGTGGATAAAGACGCTATCGCTCGTCTGGAGCGTTTTGTCTCTACCGACTTCGCTCAGGTGGATTACACCGATGCGGTCGCCATTCTGGAACGCTGTGGTAAGACATTTGAAAACCCGGTGTTCTGGGGCGTCGACCTCTCTTCCGAACACGAACGTTATCTGGCGGAAGAGCATTTCAAAGCGCCGGTAGTGGTGAAAAACTATCCGAAGGAAATTAAAGCATTTTACATGCGCCTTAACGAAGATGGCAAAACCGTGGCGGCCATGGATGTGCTGGCGCCGGGAATCGGCGAAATCATCGGTGGTTCCCAGCGTGAAGAGCGTCTGGATGTGCTGGATGCCCGTATGGCCGAAATGGGGCTGAATAAAGAGGATTACTGGTGGTATCGCGACTTGCGTCGCTACGGTACTGTACCGCATTCCGGCTTTGGCCTGGGCTTTGAACGCCTTATCGCTTACGTCACGGGTGTGCAAAACGTGCGCGATGTTATTCCGTTCCCACGGACCCCACGCAACGCCAGCTTCTGATTTTTACGTCACACTCAAGGCCAGCTATGCTGGCCTTTTTTTTCGCCTGAATGTCAGTTTTATTATCAATAAGTAAATAAATTTAATTACAACCCTCTGAATTACCACATCTTGTTACTGTATATTTCACGAAAATATTTACACATAAAAATTAATCCTTAATTTTATTGCGGATTAGATTTTTCTGTTCTAATAGCACAATTTTTCACCATAATTTCAGACATCAAGACTTCTAAATGGCTATTTTTATGAAATGGCTCGTCTGCTGCTTTTTCAGGCACAACGGTTCTACAAGCCAATAATTACAATAAAATCATAGTGATAAAAGAAAAATGATCAAATCAAAGCGAGAACTCAGGGGAAGTTTGACGTTGTTCACAAAGTTCCGCGAAAATAACATTTGTTTACATATTTTTTCCTTTTGAAACTAAATCTTTATATTTGTAGCACTTTCACGGTAGCGAAACGTTAGTTTGAATGGAAAGATGCCTGTCAGACACATAAAGACACCAAACTCTCATCAATATTTCTGTAAAGTTTTATTGACGGAATTTATTGACGGCAGTGGCAGGTGTCATATAAAAAAACCAATGAGGGTAATAAATAATGATGAAGCGCAAAATCCTGGCAGCGGTGATCCCTGCCCTGCTGGCTGCTGCAACCGCAAACGCAGCAGAAATTTATAATAAAGATGGTAATAAGCTGGATCTGTACGGTAAAGCCGTGGGTCGTCACGTATGGACAACGACCGGCGATAGCAAAAATGCCGACCAGACTTATGCCCAGATTGGTTTTAAAGGGGAAACGCAGATTAACACCGATCTGACCGGTTTCGGTCAGTGGGAATACCGTACTAAAGCAGACCGCGCTGAAGGCGAACAGCAGAACTCGAATCTGGTCCGTCTGGCTTTCGCGGGTTTGAAATACGCGGAAGTGGGTTCAATCGATTATGGTCGTAACTACGGTATCGTTTACGATGTTGAATCCTATACCGATATGGCCCCCTACTTCTCCGGCGAAACCTGGGGCGGCGCCTATACTGATAACTACATGACCAGCCGTGCTGGCGGTTTGTTGACCTACCGTAACTCTGACTTCTTTGGTCTGGTGGACGGTCTCTCTTTCGGTATCCAGTATCAGGGTAAAAATCAGGACAACCACAGCATTAACTCTCAGAATGGCGATGGCGTAGGTTACACCATGGCATATGAGTTCGACGGCTTTGGCGTCACCGCAGCGTACAGCAACAGCAAGCGTACTAACGATCAGCAGGATCGCGATGGTAATGGCGATCGCGCAGAGTCATGGGCCGTTGGCGCGAAATATGATGCAAACAACGTCTACCTGGCTGCCGTATATGCTGAAACCCGCAATATGAGCATTGTTGAAAATACGGTTACCGATACCGTGGAAATGGCAAACAAAACGCAGAACCTGGAAGTGGTCGCTCAGTACCAGTTTGACTTCGGCCTGCGTCCGGCAATCTCGTATGTGCAGAGTAAAGGTAAGCAGTTGAACGGCGCCGACGGCTCGGCCGATCTGGCGAAATATATTCAGGCGGGCGCGACTTACTACTTCAACAAAAACATGAACGTATGGGTTGACTACCGTTTCAACCTGCTGGACGAAAACGACTACAGCTCCAGCTACGTTGGCACCGACGATCAGGCGGCTGTCGGTATTACTTACCAGTTCTGATCAGCAGACCCCTTTGTTTTATGCCTCAAAAACAGGACTTCGGTCCTGTTTTTTTATCTCTCTTAGAGAAAATGTGCGTCTTTCAAAAACAGGCGGGCTTTTTAGCGCTAACGGTTGGCATTTTGTAAATCTGCCGTTAACCTGATAGCGGATTTCCCTTCTGTAACTATAATGGAACCTCGTCATGTTTGAGAACATAACCGCCGCTCCTGCCGACCCGATTTTGGGCCTGGCCGATCTGTTTCGCGCCGATGACCGTCCAGGGAAAATTAACCTTGGCATTGGCGTATATAAAGATGAAACCGGCAAAACACCGGTGCTCACCAGCGTTAAAAAAGCCGAGCAGTATTTACTGGAAAATGAAACGACGAAAAACTATCTCGGCATTGACGGGATTCCGGAATTTGCTCGCTGCACTCAGGAACTGCTGTTCGGCAAAGGCAGCGCGCTGATTAACGATAAGCGCGCACGCACGGCGCAAACGCCGGGCGGTACCGGCGCGTTACGCATTGCCGCCGACTTTTTGGCAAAAAATACTCCGGTAAAACGGGTGTGGGTGAGCAACCCCAGCTGGCCGAACCACAAAAGCGTGTTTAACGCTGCCGGCCTGGAAGTTCGGGAGTACGCTTACTACGATGCGGAAAATCACACGCTGGATTTTGAAGCGTTACAAGCCAGCCTGAGCGAAGCTCAGGCCGGCGATGTGGTTCTGTTCCACGGTTGCTGTCATAACCCAACCGGCATTGACCCTACTCTGGAACAGTGGCAGGTTCTGGCTGAGCTTTCCGTTGAAAAAGGGTGGCTGCCGCTATTCGATTTCGCTTACCAGGGCTTTGCCCGCGGCCTGGAAGAAGATGCGGAAGGTCTGCGCGCCTTTGCCGCGCTGCATAAAGAGCTCATTGTCGCCAGCTCCTACTCCAAAAACTTCGGCTTATATAATGAACGAGTCGGCGCCTGCACCCTCGTTGCCGCCGATGCGGAAACCGTGGATCGCGCTTTTAGCCAGATGAAATCCGCCATTCGCGCTAACTACTCCAACCCGCCAGCGCACGGCGCGTCCATCGTCGCGACTATCCTGAGTAATGACGCCCTGCGCGCTATCTGGGAACAGGAACTGACGGATATGCGCCAGCGTATTCAGCGTATGCGTCAACTGTTCGTGAATACCTTGCAGGAAAAAGGCGCGAACCGTGACTTCAGCTTTATTATCAAGCAGAACGGGATGTTCTCATTCAGCGGTCTGACCAAAGATCAGGTGCTGCGTCTGCGTGAAGAGTTCGGCGTTTATGCCGTGGCTTCTGGTCGCGTGAACGTGGCGGGCATGACCCCGGATAATATGGCGCCGCTGTGCGAAGCCATTGTCGCGGTACTGTAAAAAGCTGCCGACTGGCGTGACCGATAAAAAAGCCTGCACATTGCAGGCTTTTTCATTCTGCTTACCAGACCGGCATCTCATCTTGCAGGAAGGGATTATGCAGACGCTCGTACCCGAGCGTAGAGAGCGGGCCGTGGCCAGGAATAAAGGTCACATCATCGCCAAGCGGCAATAATTTACGCTTAATAGCGTCAATCAACTGGGTGTGATCGCCGCGAGGAAAATCGCTGCGCCCGACGCCACCTTTGAAAATCACATCGCCGGAGATCAGCAGTTGCGACTGTTCATCAAAGAAAACCACGTGTCCCGGCGTGTGTCCCGGACAATGTAACACCTGTAACGTCACATTCCCCACGCTGACGCGATCGCCGTCGTTCAACCAGCGATCAGGCGTCAGCGGCTGACACTCATCCAGACCAAACATGCGGCTTTGCGCCGGCAGTCCTTGCAGCCAGAACTCATCTTCTTTTTCCGGACCGATAACAGGAACGCCGTAATGCTGCGCCAGTTCACTCGCCGCGCCGACATGATCGAGATGCCCATGCGTGAGTAAAATTTGCATCAACGTCACGCCGCTGGCGTCCACTTCCTGTTTAATTTTTTCCGCGTCGCCGCCCGGATCGACCAGCGCCGCCAGCCGGGTTTGTTCGCACCAGATTAATGAACAGTTCTGGGAGAACGCGGTGACCGGAATAATACGATAGTTCATACTGCTCCTTTGATTAAGCCTCGCTGATTACCAGTGCCGCGCCGGCCCGGTATCAATATGCACAAAGTTACTACGTGGGTAATATCCTACACCACCTGCGCGCATAGATAACGCCGCTTTGCGAATATTGCTCAGCGCCACGCCCTCAATATGAAAATCCATCGCCTGCCCTTTTGTATGGTAGCTTTTTTTCGCTACGCCGCTGCTACGGGCGCGTAATTCATTATTGGTATCAAGAGAACGGTAGCCCGAGATGAGCTGCACAGGTTTACGCGTCCCTAACAGCCCCTGAAGTCGGTAAAGTTGGTCAAACAGGCGGGGATCGATTGATCGGACTTTATTCGCGCGATAGTCACGGAAAAAATGGTTTAACTTTGCTAATTCATCCTGAATATAGGCTCTTCCATCGAAAAACTCCGCCTTGATTGACTCTCCGGTATGGAGATTGTTTAACGTCAAAATGCGCGGGCGTGGGGTCGAGAGTGTGGCAAACGCTGGCGCGGGCAGGATGGCGGCGCCGAGAGCGACACCACCAAGCGCCAGCAGCTTGCGGCGATTAGCGTCAAATTTGTCCATGATAATCAGGTCTACAGGTCAATGTTATCGTTAATACACTTCTACCTTTAAGCAGACATGATACCGGCTGGCACAGACTTCTGAACGGCCCGGTCGACTTAAAGGTTGTTGTATATGCACTTCTGGCGCACGAAAGGCACCTTAACTGCCGATAAAGCCCGCGTCAAGATGGCCCTCCCCCAGCCACAACGGGGGTCTACAGCGAAACGCCCCGTTGAAGCCAAACATTAGGACAACATATTTACCAGAACTTCTTCATTTACCTGATTAATTGTTCAACCTTTGGCACAATTTGTGCGCTGGATCGCGCTGTGAGATCGTAATTGTAAATATCTGTACGATATTGCATACGTCCATCTGCGCCGACAAACGCGGTCAGATAGTAAAGATTTACTGGAATGTTCTGCCGGATATTGACATACCGCGTGTCGCCTTGCTTCAGGGCGCCTGAGATCCGCGCATCGTTCCAGCCAGCATCCTGCAAGAGCATATTCGCCAGTTCAGAGGCCTTATTGACCCGCACGCAGCCGGAACTTAACGCCCTGGCGTCACGCTGAAAGAGAGTATGGTTGGGCGTATCGTGCAGATAGATCGCATCTGAACTCGGCATATTAAATTTATAACGCCCCAGCGAATTGTGCGCGCCTGGCGCCTGCTGGAAACGGAACGGAAGATTCGATGGCGTAATGGTGGCCCAGTCAACCTGCCACGGATCGATCGCTTCTTTGCTGTTCCAGCCGCGCATCACGGTGTAGCCATGGCGCTCCAGATAGCCTGGGTCATTCCACACCTTCGGTAAAATGTCTTTACGCGCAAGCGTGGGCGGAACGTTCCACGGCGGGTTCACCACCACATTATTCAGCGCGCTGCTCATCATCGGCGTTTTACGGTCAGGACGCCCGACGATCACCCTCGAAGCCAGCACCTGGTTGCCATTCTGATAGTAGACCAGCGAATAAGCGGGAATGTTTACCATAATACCGGTAGAGAGTTCCGCCGGCAGCAGGCGTAAACGTTGGATATTCAGTGCCAGTACGCCTGCGCGTTGCGCGGGGGTCATATTAAGCCAGTTACGCGTCGCCGGGCCAATAACGCCATCCGCCCCCAGCCCTTGCCATGCCTGAAAACGCTTTACCGCCTCGACCAGTTCACGATCGTAGGCGCGTGCCGCCGGAGCCGACTTACTACGGCGGGCCGTTTGTTCGTCGACCGGCTGCGCCACCGATGTTTCGACTACCGCGGCGGAGGGGCTGACGACGGCGCTATCAGCAGTGTTATCGCCGGGTAAGGCTATCTTTGGACCGCCATCCAGCGTCCCCGTACGCTGTAATATTTCGCGCA
This sequence comes from Salmonella sp. SAL04157, assembly GCF_046551635.1. Taxonomy (NCBI): domain Bacteria; kingdom Pseudomonadati; phylum Pseudomonadota; class Gammaproteobacteria; order Enterobacterales; family Enterobacteriaceae; genus Salmonella; species Salmonella sp. SAL04157. The sequence continues at coordinate 58,760 of NZ_JBGDVS010000002.1, read as the reverse complement.
GCGCAGGCACATCGTTACTCCATTGCCCCGGGCGCAGCGTCGCGGTATTGGTCAACTGCGGCCACGGGCGAGAGTCCGCCACCAGCTTCAGTAGCGCGTCATGCATGGGCGCATACTGTGGATGCTGCGGCGCCAGGCTGGCGATATACATCGGCAACTGCCCCTCTTCCAGCGCGATTTGCCACTGGTTAATCACCGAGACTGGCGGCGTCGCCAATGCGTAAGGTTTGTTGCTATATAACCAGCGCTGGCCTTTGACGGGGATATTCGCAATGAAATGGAGATAGCCCATCATGGCGTCTGACAACACAACATCGCGCGCCATACCGTTTACGGCGGGATCGGTCAACAATGCCACCCAGGCGGTAAACTGCGGCTGGAATCCGGCAATCGCCACCTCCGCCAACTGTTGCTGGAAGGCTTTCACCGCATCGCGATTATCCCACATGGGCTTCATGTCGCGCGCGGCATACAGCAATGTTAGCTGGCTCATATAGACCGGCGTATAGCCGGAAGGAAGCTGCGACTGTAAATCAGCCCGGACTTTCTCGGCTGAAACGCCCTCCGGCAGCGGCTGAATCCCGGCCATAATCGCCGTCGCGGCGGATTGCTTCTGCGGCCCAGCCTGATCCGTCGCGGCAACGGCGCTATCGCCAGGTATCATTTCAGGCTCATCGGCCTGCGCATTGAACAGTGGAGCGAATGTTACGGCCAGGCATAAACTGATTGCCGACAGACAACGACCACACATCTTGTTAAGCAACATCCCTTGCCCCCTGTTTTCGTTATCATACTCCGCATGACTGTGCTGCCCGCAGCGCGGGTCAACCTCAACCGATGCTTTTGTTTAGTATGACGAGTCAGCCTGCTCACTCGTCAGGCTTAACTCCAGTATATAAAGTTCGTTACGTTTTTGCCTAACCTAATGTAAAGAAGTTTAAAGAAAATGCACTACCCGGAGAGATTTTTCAGATAAAGAAAAAGGCGGCTTTCGCCGCCCCAGGGTAATGATAAAGCAGAACTTGTTGTGCCGGATGGCGGCGTAACCGACTTATCCGGCCTTGCCTGATAAACGAGGCGCCATCGGGCACTTCATTATTTCTGCCGTATTTAACTCGCTTCTGAAGGCGTATCTTCCGTCCGCGTACCGGGAAGCGTTTCCGGAAGCTGCGGCGCAAAGCCACGCAGCCCGACAACATGAACATGCTCAGTATTCTGAAACACTTTACGCACCAGTTTATACGTCGTGCCCTTCTCCGGACTGATGTTTTCCGGCGCGGCGATGATGAGCTGCATCTGCAAACGTTCGCATAGTTCAAACAGCGTGGCGATAGAGCGCGCATCCAGACGCGCCGCTTCATCGAGGAACAGCAGGCGACATGGCGAAATATCTTTCCCGCGCAGTCTGCGCGCTTCGTCTTCCCAGCTTTGCACCACCATCACCAGAATTGACATCCCGGTCCCGATAGCTTCACCCGTGGATAGCGCGCCGGATTCCGCACGCAGCCAGCCGTCAGACCCACGGTTAACTTCAACTTCCATTTCCAGATAGTTACGGTAGTCCAGCAACTCCTCGCCGATGGTCTGCGGCGTGCGTTGCCCCATATCGATCTGCGGATTCAGACGCTGGTACAGTTTCGCCAGCGCTTCAGAGAAGGTCAGACGATTGCTGTTAAACAGATCCTGGTGCTGCTCTTGCTGTTCTGAAAGCACATCCAGCAAGGTGGCATGCGTTTCACGCACGTTGACGTTTAACCGCACGCTATTCACCTGGCCAAACGAGACGCTTTGCAAACCCTGGTTCAGCATACGAATACGGTTCTGCTCACGCTGGATAGTCTTGCGGATGATGTTTGCCACGCTGCGGGAACTGATCGCCAGCTTTTGCTCACGCGATGTCAGCTCTTCCGTCAGACGGCTCAGCTCAATCTCCATTTGTTCAATGGCTTCAACCGGATCGTCGGTACGAATAATATCCTGACGAATACGTTCGCGCAGATGCTGGTAAACGGCCACAAAGAACTGGATTTTACGTTCCGGGCGTTTCGGATCTTCCGACAGACGCAATACGTCGCGCAGATGTTCGTTATCCGCGACGGCCAGGCGCAGCGCGCCCAACGCCTTATCCGACATGGAGCGCAGTTCATCCGCCGACAGATAAGCCAGCTCACGACGGTGCAGACGGCGTTCCACGCCATTGTCTTTCACCATCCGCATGACTGCGCACCAGCCGGCTTTCGCGGTTACGACCTGCTCGCGCATTTCATGATAATCGCGCTCCAGCTTGCGCAGCTTACGGGTCAGGTTCTCCATCTCCGCTTCGCAGAAAGTGAGCGCTTTCTCAAGCTGATTGCGACGCGAACGGTTATTGCTCAACTGAGCGTGCAGTTCATCGCGACGCTGGCGAGCGCGCTCTTCCGCCCCGCTATCGGCGCGAACGCCAATATCCTGTAATTCGCGCTGCAAATCGTTAAGCAGCTCTTTTTTCGTGTCGTAAGAGCTTTTTAGCGAGGCCAGGACCTGGCTGTACTGACTTAACTGCGCGGCATGGCTGCGCAGCGCTTCGCGGGCGCGGGTACGCTCGGCTTCCGCCTGCTCCAGCCGCTGGCGCAGCTTTTCGTTGAGATCGCTGTTGCCGCTCAACATTTCCGCCGAGTCGGAATAGCTGAAATGCGCCCGACGTTCGACGACTTCAGCCAGCGCAAAAGCCTGCTGGCGCGCGTCGCGCTGCATTTGCTGCGACCATGCATAGTCTTCTTTTAACTGCTCAAACTGTTCCGGATCGCTTTGCAGAACGGAAACCACCGGCTCCAGTTTGGCTAACTGGTTGCCATATTGCTGCACAAATCGCGCCGCTTCCTGCGCCTCATCCAACCGTTCCTGAATTTCATCGACCCGATCGGCCAGCGTTTCATCGGCCAATAAATTCAGCCGCGGCAGCAAACGGTTAAGCGCGGAAACGCCCTCTTTCGCCTGCTCAAACTGAAGGCGCTGCTGCTGGTTGTCGCTTTCATGCGTCGCCAGCGCGCGCTCCAGTTCGACGCGACGCCCGTTCAGTCGGCGAATTTCCGCTTCCGGATCGTCCTCAAAAGCAACGGAAAGGTGGCTGCCGATAAAACGGCTGAACGCCTGGTGCAAACGCTGGGTTTTCTGAACGTCAAACGAGAGCGTGGCAAAGCGCTCGGAAAGCACTTCCCGTTCCGCATGGAGACTTTCAATACGGTTCTCGCGCGCCGCGCGGCCAAAAATAGGCAGCGACGGGAAACGCGAATAACGCCACTGACGGTCGGCAATTTTCACGACCACCGCCTTTTCCAGCTCGTCAACGCTGAATACGCTGTCATCAAAAGACTGCGGATCGCCTTCGATCAGGTACAGATCTTCCGGGCAGTCGGTCAGACCTTCAAGCTGTTCGGCTATTTGCGATAAATCCGGTACGACGATCGCATGGCGCGACGGGCCATACAGTGCGGAAAAGTACGGCGCATCTTCAAGACTGACATCATCGTAGATTTCCGACAGCAGTACCCCGCCAAAACGCTCCGCCAGCGCATTCAAACGCTGATCTTCCGCGCCGCCCGGCTGGCTTAAACGTTCGATCTCTTCATCAACCGCATTTTTACGCGCGCCCACTTCGTCGCGTTCGACAATGGCTTCGCGCTCACGCTCCAGCAGCTGTTGCAGGTATTCGGTCACTTCCTGGCTGGACGTAAACTCCTCGCCACACTGTTCGCTAAGCTGGTTAAGGCTGTTTTGCGCCGCCAGCCAGACAGGAGCGCGTTGCATCAGATGCTGGATACGGGATTGAAGCTGCTCCTGCTCCTGACGCAAGGCCATACGCTGTTCGCTGGCTGACGATACGCTATCAGACAAGGACGCGATGCGGGCTTCCAGCTCCTGATGCAGCGCTTCCAGTTCGTCAATATCAAAATTTTTGCCCTGTCGCTTACAGAACTCCGCCAGCAGACGTTCCGCCTCTTGCTGCTCGCGCAGCCGCTGTTCCAGTTCGCTCAGGCGCATCCGCAGCGGCTGTACCTGTTCCGCCAGATGACGCTGGTTCACGCCGTCCCGTAACAGCTCGCGCGCCACGTCCCAGGCTTCGCTACGCGCCAGCGGGCCGTTGATCGCCGCCACCAGCTGGTAAGCCTGCTCAAACTGACTGTGCGCGGTTTGCGCCACGCTCATTTTTTGTTCCAACGACAGCAGTTTTTCCGTAGCTTCCTGCTCTTTTGCCTGGAAAGTATCCAGCCATTCGGCGGCGCTTTCCGGCGTTAGATCCGGCAGATGGCAAAGTTCTTTAGCGCGGGCAAGCGCTGATATCGCCTGGTTATACTGAATCGCGCGCGTTTGCTGTACATCCAGCGCCTGCTGGTAATCCGCAAGCTGGCTTTTGAGTTCATCGACTTCCAGCTCGGCGGCTTCGGCACGCGCTTCATTTTCGTCCTGCATTTCGGCGGCTTCCGCCACCACTTCGTTTTGCTCTTCGAGTCGAATCTGCAGCTCTTCAAGATCTGCTTCGTAGCGTTCAATTTTTTCCTGCTGGCGCAGCGCGGTTTGCACCAGATTCAGGTGATCGCTCGCCGCCTGATAATCCGCTTCAAGAGAACCTTCGGCGCCGTTATGTTCGCCCAACTCACGGGCCATATCGACGTGCTTATACTGCTCTGCCGCCAGTTGCTTGCGCGATGTGTACAGTTCGCGTCGAAACGCCAACGCCTGATCAAGGTGAACCCGACGCTCATTGGCGTGGCGCATATAATCCGCCGCCACATAATCGGTGGCTTCGCTGATCAAATGCTTAAACAGATCGCGATCGGATTGGGTAACACGAATCGCTTCCAGCGTGAGTCGGTTCTCGCGCAGCGCCGCTTCCATATCCTGGAATGCCTTGCGCACGCCGCTGTTTTCTGGCAATAAATAATCGCGCAGCGATCGGGTAATGGCGCTGGAGATCCCGCCGTACAGCGAGGCCTCTATCAAACGATAGAATTTACTACGATCGGAAGCGGAGCGCAGACGACGGGCGATAATCCCTAAGTCAAACATCAGCGAATGATAATCGGTGATGGAGTTAAACTGCTTAAACTGCACGCCTTCCATCTCGTCAAGCTTGTCTTTCAACTCAGCAAGCGACAGTACGCGCGCCTGACGTTCGTTTAATGTCTCCGTCACCAGTTGTGTCGGCTGTACCGACATCGGCAGCCCCTGGATAGCGAACGGTTTGATGTCCACTTTGCGATCGCGCCCAGCGACCTGCTGCAGACGCACGCCGACCACCACCCGCTGATGGCGGGAATTAATGGTGTCGAGCATGGAGTAACAGACGCCCGCCTTCAGCTTACCGTGCAGACCTTTATCGCGCGAACCGCTGGTGGCGCCGGCTTCCGTGGTGTTACGAAAGTGCAGTAATGTGAGATCCGGGATCAGCGCCGTGACGAACGCCGCCATCGTCGTGGATTTTCCGGCGCCGTTGCCCCCGGATAACGTCGTGACCAGTTCATCCAGGTCAAAAGTGCGGGCAAAAAAACCGTTCCAGTTAATCAGCGTTAGCGAGCGAAATTTACCGCGTTCAATCATTATTCTTCCTCTCCACTGTCCGGCTGACTCTCTTCGGTCTCATCATTAAGTTGCAGATGGTTTTCAATGGGCATCGCTTCCCCGTCGCGGATGAGACGACGCTGCGCCTCGCGAGGATCGTCGCCGGCGCGGACATCCGCGCCAAAGCGGAAGACCGATTCGGTAATGCGGAATTTGCTGCTGTCGTGGCCCATAAACCATACCATGCCCAAACGACGCAGGCGGTTCAAAGAAGAACGCACCTTTTCCTGCAGTTTCTGACGATCAACGTCAGATCCCGTCGAGCGGTTATTCACCAGCTTTAGCAGTTTGGCTTCGTCCGCAAGGGTAAGCAGCTCGTCGTACAACTCTTGCTGAGTAAAGATCCCTTCGTTGGCCAGACGCTCCGGGCTAAGATAGAGGTAGCAGAGAATTTTACCGACCATCATATCCAGTTCGGATAACACCGAGCGCGGGATAAGCGTGGTAGAACGCGGACGCAGGTAGAAGAACCCCTCCGGCGCGCGAATCAGCTCCACGTTATAACGCGCGTAAAACTCTTCCAGGTATTCCTGAAAATCCATCAGAAAGGCATGATTATCCAGTTCGTCCAGCCCGATGTGGCGGCCCGAACGTAATGCGCTATCCAGCGCCGGAAATAACGGATTCGCCAGCGCCTGCGCCAGCTTAACCGGCATCACTTGTTCAATATTTGTCAATGACATGCGCCTGTACCTTGGCTCCGTAATCATTAATCGGCTGCCATTTGGCTGGCAGTCCGGTGAAATCTGCTTGCGCTACGCCAAGACGTACCGCTTGATCGATAACAATACGCGCCACGTCGAAATGACGCGCGCGCGGGTATTGCGCCAGATACTCGCGCACCACCAGCCCAAGATCCAGTGGCGTTTGTCTGGTTTTGTAGATAGCCAGCTGTTCTTCAATGATGGCCGCTAACTGCTCGCGGATCTCGTTAAACTCTTCATATTCCAGATCCGGCGGCAACTCCCCGGTGACTTCATCGTCACGCAACGCCATCTCTTCATCGCGCATATCCAGCAGACGATCGGCATTCGCGTAGGTTAGCGCCCACGGATCGTCAAAATAAGTCTGTACGGACTGGCGCAACCGCTGGGCGAAGACACGGTTTTTATCCATATCGATCGCGGTACGGATAAATTTATGCACGTGACGATCGTAGCCGATCCATAAATCAATAGACTGCTGACCCCAACTGATAATGCGGTCAAGTTTACTTTGTAAGTCAAACACCAGCCTGTCGACAAAATGCAGATCATCGTGCGTCATCGTGGCATCCTGAATGCGCAGCAGGTTAGCCTGCAGCTTATCGCCCGCCGCCTCCAGCGTATCCTGCAACTCGCGCAGCGTACCAGACGTTTCGGAAAGCAGCAGTTCACAGCTGGAAATCGCCGCCCGCCAGTCTTTATTCAGCAGTTGTGCGATATCGTCTTTCACCTGCTGCTGCTGTTCATCCATGATGCGCTGGGTCAGATCGATACTGTCGAAAATCTCCGCCACCGAATATTTCAATGGCGCGTAAACGTTGCGATGCCAGTGGAACTCATCGCCACCCTCCGCTGCCGCATCCGCCGCGCGCTTCAATTCGACGGCCACAATCGACAACTGCATAGAAAGACGCAGCGTAGAGAATTCGCGTTGACGAATGTAGTAATCGGTGATGCCAATCCCGAGCGGGGTTAATCGGTAAATCGCATTGCCTTCCGCCTGCTCGCTGGTAAAGCGGTTCAGCAGACGTTGACGCACCATATCGTTAATCGCGTTATTAGCGCGCACGCCGATGGTTTCGCTGGTTTGCTCAAACGCATCACTCACATGGCGGAATGCATCCACCAGCTCGCCTTCACTCATCTCGCCGTCAAGGCGTTCGCCGTTCAACGTGGCGACCGCCAGCAGAAAGGAAAGTCTGTCTACCGGCAGCGAGATGGAAAAGTCGTTTTTTCTGGCCCAGGCAACCAGTTCGGGGACTGTCTGGGAAAATTCACTCATAGGTTATCCTTGCATCTGCGGCTAGCGCCGGGCTTTTAATCGCGGTGACATGAATGTAGCGCCCAAGGCTAATATACGGCTCCTGGCGGCAATAACGCGTTTCCAGTTCGACCAGGGTCTCATAACAGTCACGCTGCTGGTGTTTTTCACGCAGATAATCATGAAACACACGCACGCCGGTTTTACCGGTAATCTGCCAGCCAATCGCCTCCAGCCACTGGTACACCTGCGCGGGGTCGCGCGGGTAGTCAGGCGACAGCGTGCGCTTCTTGCGTTTAGGCATCCCCGCCTGCACGTAGTCAAAATTACCCGCCACCATATTGTGCATCAGCAAACCGTTAGCGTTATAGAACATCAACGACAGCGCGCCGCCAGGGCGCAATACTGACCAGAGCGTTTCTAATACGCCGACAGGATCGGCTACCCACTCCAGCACAGCATGAAACAATATCAGATCAACCGGGCTTTCCAAATGCGAAGCGACGTCCTGAGCCGGGCATTGTATAAAATGCATGTCTTTGCTCACACCTTTTGCCTCGGCCGCCTGCCGCGCGCGGGCGATCATTTCGCCAGACAGATCGCATAACGTCACCTGATGGCCGCGTTCCGCCATCTTAATCGCCGTTTGCCCTTCGCCGCCGCCGGCATCCAGTACCCGCAGTTTTCGCCCGCCAATCTCCTCCAGCACGCGATCCAGGTCTTGCCACAGAATGGCTTGCCGTAGTTGTCCTTTGGTCGTGCCGTAAATGTTACGGGAAAACTTTTCAGCAATGTCATCAAAATTGCGATCCTGCATCGGACTCTCCACAGGCTGGCTTAGGCGTTATCTGATAAAACCGCTATTTTGTCACAGCCACGGCGAGAATGAACCTGTCTGGTGTAATATCATCGTTAATCCTCCGCTATATGGTTAAAAAAGGAACCAAAAAGGATGCTTTTTACGCTAAAGAAAGTGATTGGCGGTATGTTATTGCCGCTTCCGCTGATGTTGCTGATGATTGGCGTCGGCCTGGCGCTGGTCTGGTTTAGCCGCTTTCAGAAGACCGGAAAAGTATTTATCAGCGTAGGTTGGCTGGCGCTATTGCTATTAAGCCTGCAACCCGTCTCTGACCATTTGCTGCGCCCAATAGAAAACCGCTACCCTACCTGGCAGGGTCCGCAAAAGGTGGAATATATTGTGGTTCTCGGCGGCGGCTATACCTGGAACCCGCAGTGGGCGCCGAGCTCCAATTTAATTAACAATAGCTTACCGCGGCTGGCGGAAGGCATTCGGCTGTGGCGTGCGAATCCGGGAGCAAAGCTGATTTTTACCGGCGGCGTAGCAAAAACCAATACGGTAAGCACGGCGGAAGTCGGTGCGCGGGTGGCGCAGTCGCTGGGCGTACCGCGTAACGATATTATTACGCTGGATAAGCCAAAAGATACGGAAGAAGAAGCCGCCGCCGTTAAGCAGGCCATCGGCGACGCCCCTTTCCTGTTGGTAACCTCCGCCTCGCATTTGCCGCGTGCGATGATTTTCTTTCAGCATGCCGGGCTGAATCCGCTTCCCGCACCGGCGAATCAGTTGGCGATCGATTCGCCGCTCAATCCCTGGGAGCGGGCAATTCCGTCCCCGGTCTGGCTGATGCACAGCGATCGCGCTGGGTATGAAACATTAGGGCGACTTTGGCAATGGCTGAAAGGCATATCAGGCAAGCCAGGGGAGTAATGATTTCGCCGCCAGATTAAAATTGGTACGGTTAAAACGTCCGGTATTGACCAATTGCGCAACCTCGTCCCACAGCACATAGAGCCAACGCCGCCAGATGAATGACTCCGCCACTGGCGCGCGTTGCAGATAATGCCAAAGCAATCCCTCCGCCAATGGATTATCCATCAGGCGAAACAGTTCGAACTCTCTCGGCGCCCACAGCATCAGCCCGGGGCCGACCATCGCCAGAAGCTGATCGCTACGGGCGTCTTTAAGCATACTGCGCAGGCAGAAGTTGCCATGCACCAGTACGCAGTTGTCGTTAAACCCTTCAAATAACGAAGGAAGACATTCTCTGGTACGAAACAGAATGCGTTTGTCCTGCATCGTCAGGCCAGTATTGCTGAACTGATTTAGCGTCGTCCACAGCACCTCCACACGCTGACGATACCAGGAAGGCCAGATATTCTCCTGAGTATGGTCTACGGCGCCAACGCAACCGCGGCTATCCTGCCGATGCCAGGCTAACAGCCCTTCGACAATCTGATCTTTTAGCTGTTCCCAGCGTTCCGGAGTGCGCGCCGGCGCCTCGACCGGCACACCGCGCAGTCGTTCCAGTAGCAGCACATCCGGACCAGGATGCTCTTCATGCGTCAATACGCCATAGATTACCGGCATCCTCACCGTACCGCTACGCGCCAGCATTGAGGTTTTCCATGCCAGTTGCTGCGCAACGCCGGGAGTAGTAAAGCTTCGCGCCATCAGCGGCATCGGATTTCCCTGGCTGTCATATAATGACCACAATGCGGAATCCGCTTTCTCATTCACGCACTCTATACGGCTAAGTTTTTCACCCAACAAATGACTGAGTTCGGCCCGCAACTGTTCCATTCCAGATTACCCCCATTAGTGCTACTGCTTTAATAATGAGCGTCGTATGGACAGATGTCACCCGTATCAGATCAAGGGAAGAAAAGAAAAATGAGGAAAATCGTAACGGTACGAGAAAACCGCCACTGATGAGCAAACGTGAGTATTCATCTTTGCGCTATCATACCGCGCTGTTCATGACCGTCTAAGACGATCATGAACAGGATCATGTTAACGCATTTCAGCGCGCACGCGCTCCAGGTCGTCGGCGGTGTCTACGCCCGTGCCGGGCACCGCTTTGGCGACGGCGACATGAATTTTTTCGCCGTACCACAGCACACGGAGTTGCTCCAGCATTTCAATATGTTCCAGCGGGCTGGGTTGCCAGCTCACGTAACGGCGGATAAAACCCGCGCGATAGCCGTAAATGCCCAGATGGCGCAGGCAAGTATCCCCTACCGTTTCCATACTTTTTGCAAAGCGGTCGCGATCCCAGGGAATCGTCGCCCGGGAAAAGTAAAGCGCATAGCCTTCGGCATCCAACACGACTTTTACCGCATTCGGGTTAAACGCTTCTTCGGCGCTGTGAATCGGCACCGCCAGCGTCGCCATGCCAACCTGGCGCTGCGCCAGATTTTCCGCGACCTGGCGAATAATAACCGCCGGGATCATCGGCTCATCGCCCTGAACGTTCACAATAACGGTATCGTCGCTGAATCCGCACTTCTCTACCACTTCCGCCAACCGTTCGGTGCCGGACTGGTGATCGGCGCGCGTCATGCACACTTCGCCGCCAGCCGCTTCTACCGCACGAGCCACGTCTTCATGATCGGTCGCGACAATAATGCGTTCCGCGCCAGATTCACGCGCCCGCTCCAGGACATGAGCAATCATGGGCTTACCATTAATATCCACTAATGGTTTGCCTGGCAGTCGGGTAGATGAAAAACGGGCCGGAATGATGACGACGAAACTCATGATTTACTCTCATCAGATGTCAGGGCGCGAGCTTCATTTTCCAGCAATACAGGAATGCCGTCGCGTAACGGGAAAGCGAGATTATCCAGTTTGCAAATTAATTCTTGCTTTTCCTGGTTATACCAGAGTTTGCCGTTACATACCGGGCAGGCGATGATTTCAAGCAGACGATGATCCATAGTTCCTCCAGATGGACCGGATTGTGAATCCTTCAATATTAACATAATCGGTTATGATGCAGGGTCTATTTCCCAGCCATGACGCATGGCGCTAAACAGGCCTGGCGGACATTGTCCCAGCGTCACGCGCGATGCCCGTTGCCAGGCAGCAAACGCGCTAATAGCCTGCCAGATTCCTTTTTGCAGACTAACGCCAGGGCGGATATCGTCCTCCAGATACAGCGAGATAACCTCAAGCACCCCCGTTTTACGGTGCATTTTGGCATCCATTCGCCCGACTAAACGGCCCTGGTATAATAGCGGCAGCACAAAATAACCGTACTGGCGCTTCGCCGCAGGCGTATAACATTCCAGCCGATAGTTAAATCCGAAAAGCTGCGCTGCCCGCTTGCGATCCCATACCACAGGATCGAAAGGCGACAGTACTGCGCTATGGGTCGCCTTTAAGGCGTTATTCAGCGCCGGTTCCAGCTGCGAAAGAAGATCGGCATGAAGCCACATCCGCCCCAACGTTTCCACCTCGACCGGAATAATCTGCTGCTGTTCCGCCCGGCTCTCCCGCCATCCCTTCAGGTCAGGACGTTTCAGGCGGTAGTAATCCGCCAGCCACTGTTCACGGAAAATCCCCAGACTGCGCGCGCTATTATCCAGCATCAGGCTTTCCGCCTGCGGCTGTGACAGTCCATCGCGTTCATCATCCCAGTGCGGCATCACACGGGGCGTTAAATCATATACACGTTGAAAATTACGCCGCTCAACAACCATGACTTTTCCGGCGGTAAATAAACCCTCAAGGTGGCGTTTATGTGGTTTCCATTCCCACCAGCCGCTGACGCCTTTCCGCGCATGTTCAAAATCGGCAGAACGCACCGGACCGTGCTCCTGAATATGCCGAACCAGCTGTTCTATTTCTTCCGCGTGTTCATGCATCCATGCCGCGCGATATTTCCAGCCCATCTTTTCCGGCGACAGCATACGATGGCGGATAAGTTTAAAGTCGCGGCGTGGTAAGAAACAGGCCTCATGCGCCCAGTATTCCATTAACTCGCCGCGTCGCAGCGCCTCATCCAGCCAGGCCTGCGGGTACGAACCGAGACGGCTAAACAGCACCAGATAGGGGCTACGTGCGACAACATTGATGGTATCAATTTGCAACAACGCCATGCGTGAGATGGCGGCAAGAACATCGCCAGGCATCGCGTTACGGCGCGGCTTTTTCAATAGCCCCTGCGCAGCAAGGTGAAGACAACGGGCCTGGGAAAGAGAAAGGTACGGCAATGACATTCATGACTCCATAAATTCATCACTGCCGCAGCATTGGGGTACGCTAGCGAACCAGCGAGGTGATATGTTCAAGCAGCTTATCAGGCTGCTCACCGGACAAACGCGCATCAACCGGTAAGAACCACCAGTTATCTTCGGCAAAAGCACGGCATTTCACCGCGTCTTTTTCCGTCATTACCAGGGTCTGCCCTTCACCGACCAACGCCTGAACGTCAGCAGGGGCGAGCGTTTGATGATCGGCCAGCGGGACGCACTTTTGCGGATGCGCGCCACAGGCTTCCAGCGTCGCGAAAAAGCGCGGCGGATGACCGATGCCCGCCATAGCCACAATATTGCTCAGTTGCGCCACATCGCAACGCGCTCCCGTACGTAAGTTCACCGCCAGTCCAGGCGCTAGCTGCATGGGGATTTCGCCCGCCCGGGCGACGCCGCCATTCACGATAGCGGCGTCCACGGTTTTCAGGCGACTAGCGCGTTCGCGCATAGGACCGGCAGGAAGCCACCAGCCGTTGCCAAAGCGGCGCACGCCGTCAATCACCACAATTTCAATATCTCGCGCGAGTCGGTAATGCTGCAACCCATCGTCGGTGATAATAATCTGCACATTATGCGCCGCCAGAATCGCTTTCACCGCCGCGGCGCGTTCAGGCGCCACCGCGACAGGCGCGCCGGTCCGTTGATAAATCAATACCGGTTCATCTCCCGCTTCTGCGGTTGTCGTCTCCGGCGTCAGGAGCAGCGGATAAGCGGCAGCTTTCCCGCCGTAGCCGCGGGAAACGACCCCCACGCGCACGCCACGCTGTTGCAGCTTTTCCACCAGCCAAATGACTACGGGTGTTTTACCGTTACCGCCAGCCGTAAGATTCCCTACCACAACCACCGGTACCGGCGCTCGCCAGGCGCGTTTAAAACCAAGCTTATAGCTCAGACGAATCGCCCCGCTCACCAGGCCATACAGCCAGGAGAGCGGCAGCAGTAACCGCCATAGCGGGGATTCACCCGACCAGATACGCGCAATCATTGGCCAAATTGCATCTTATGTAGCTGGGCGTAAACGCCGTGTTGCGCCAGCAGCTCGCTATGAGTGCCGCGCTCAACGATAATACCGTCTTCGACTACAACGATCTCATCCGCCTGTTCGATGGTAGAGAGACGGTGCGCAATCACCAGAGAGGTACGGTTTTTCTGCAGCTCATCCAACGCGGCCTGAATCGCACGTTCAGATTCGGTATCCAGCGCGGACGTAGCTTCATCAAGGATCAAAATCGGGCTGTCGCGCAGTAAGGCGCGGGCAATCGCGATACGCTGGCGTTGACCGCCGGAAAGCAGTACGCCGTTTTCGCCGATGATGGTATCCAGGCCATTATCCATCTTGTTGATAAAGTCCATGGCATAGGCCATGCGCGCCGCCTCTTCAATCTGCTCGCGGCTGTATTCTTCCGTCCGGGCATAAGCAATGTTATTAGCGACCGTGTCGTTAAACAGATGCACGTTTTGCGAAACCAGCGCCACCTGATTACGTAGCGAGGCCAGAGTGTATTCGCGTAGATCGTGACCATCCATCAGGATGTGTCCTTCATCAATATCGTAGAAACGGGTGATCAGGCTGGCGATAGTTGATTTACCCGATCCGGAACGCCCCACCAGCGCCACGGTTTTCCCGGCAGGAATTTTCAAATTGATGTTACGCAATGCCGGCACTTCACGGCCCGGGTAAGTAAACGTCACATTGCGGAATTCGAGATCGCCGGTCGCGCGGTCAATGACACGTTTACCTTCATCTTTCTCCTGTTCGCTGTCCAGAATCGCAAACAACGTCTGACAAGCCGCCATCCCACGCTGGAACTGCGCGTTAACGTTTGTCAGCGATTTTAATGGACGCATCAGCGCGATCATGGAGGAGAACACCACGGTGATGGTCCCTGCCGTCAGGCTATCCATTACGCTTGGGAAGCTCGCAGCATAGAGAACAAACGCCAGCGCCAGCGAGGCAATGAGCTGAATGATAGGATCAGAAATTGACGAGGCAGAGACCATTTTCATGCCTTGCAGTCGCATCTTATTGCTGACTTTATCAAAGCGTTTAGTTTCGACTTCCTGACCGCCAAAAATCAGTACCTCTTTGTGTCCTTTCAGCATTTGTTCAGCGCTGGTAGTCACTTGTCCCATCGTGTTCTGCATATTTTTACTGATGCTGCGGAACCGCTTTGAGACAACGCGAATCGCAATCGACACAATCGGCGCCAGAACAACCAGGATGATCGACAGCTGCCAGCTGTAATAGAACATCATGATAAACAATCCGATGATCGATGCCCCTTCACGCACCACGGTAATCAGCGCGCCAGATGAAGAAGAGGCAACCTGTTCTGAATCGTATGTAATACGCGACAGCAGCGTACCGGTAGACTGTTTATCAAAGAAGGCGACGGGCATTCCCATCATATGGCCAAACAGGCGACGGCGCATGGTCATTACCACCTTGCCTGACACCCATGAAATACAGTAGCTGGAGATATAGCTAGTGATGCCTCGTAATATCATCAGCCCAATAACCACCAGCGGCATCCACAGCAACACTGAGCGATCCGTTTTACCGAAACCATCATCCAGTAATGGCTTGAGGAGCGATAGCATGAAGGTATCGCTGGCTGCGTTGAGAATTAACGCTATGCCCGCCACGATCAGACCTGCTTTAAAAGGCGCTATGGTTGGCCACAGTCGGCGGAAGGTCTGCCACGTAGAGAGATCTTTATCGTTATGCATTCAAAAAACCAGCATTTGTTGAAATAGCCGCATATTCTACCCGTTATCCTCGGACACGCCAAACCACTGATGATACCAGCGAGGTAAAATTTGATCCCGCAAGCCTTGTATGCGCCAGCCCTGCGGAGAAAACCGCAGCGAAATTTGCCCCTGGTGGGGTGTATCAAACCACTGATACGCCTGTTGTCGGTAGCGCTGTTTTACCTTGCGGGACGGCAGCCGCCATGCGTTATAGCGCGATGCGGACGCCAGCGCCGCTTCACCATGTACGCGCTGAATAAATGGTAGCGACGACGACGTATTACTACCATGATGCGGCACCTGGATAAACGTCGCCGCAAGATGTCGCCAGTAACGACTTAGCATTTTTTGTTCAGCGCCCGCTTCGATATCGCCCGTGAGCAGGATGCTATGTACGCCATCATCCACTTTGACCACACAGGAGCGGTTATTTCCTCGATCGGCACTTTTGCGTAACGGCCAGTGCGCCTGAAACGTTAGCCCCTGCCATTGCCACTGCTCGCCGCGAAAACAGGGCAAATGTCCCTGCCAGCCTAATGGGCTGCGAATCCACATTGACGGCCAGACCTGCTGTAGCGAACGCAGCCCGCCCCGATGATCCAGATGCTCATGACTCAAAATAACGCCCTCCGGCGTCAGATTATGCCAGCGCAACCAGGGAATAATAACCTGTTGCCCGCTGTCGCCCTCCGGCCATGCCCGACCGGTATCGTAGAGTATTACTTTATCGCCCCTGACGATCGCTATCGCCAGCCCCTGACCGACATCCAGCATATGCACCTGCCATCCGCTGGCGTTTATCGGTCGCCAGAGTGGCCAGCTCATCAACAATAACCCGCATAAACAGACCGCCGGCCAGGTACGCCAGACGTTTAATCGCCACGCGATAAGCATTAGCCAGGGCAAAAACGTCAGCCACTGCCAACGGTTATCAATATTCACCCAGCCCTGCGGTAAAGCATTCAACAGGTAAAATAGCGCGGCTAACGCGCGATCGGTCAGGTACCATACCCACTCTTCAAGAAAAAACGGCCCGGTTAAATGCAGAATCATTCCCGCCAGGATGAGTGGAACCGTCACAAATGTGACCCAGGGTACGGCAAAAAGATTCGCCAGCATTGCGGTAACGCTTATGCCATGAAAAAGCGCCACCTGGAGAGGCAAAAGCAGAAGTGTAATGCCTGCCTGTAGGTGAAGCAGGTTAAGCAACCAGCGTAAGCCCCGTGGAAAATTTCCGTTTGGCGCAGGAAACCACTGATACCAGAATAACAGGCCGGCAACCGCAAATGCTGACAGCCAAAGACTTTGTGATATAACCGCCACAGGGTCGGCGAAAATAATCGCGGCCAGACAGCAGCACCAGACTTGCCAGCCGCTCCACTGTCGTCCGCTTAATTTTAATCCTCCCCAGACGCTCAGTGCCGCCACCGTGCGCAGCGCAGGCGGTTGTAAACCGGTAAGCCAGGCATAACATATCGCGCAAAGAATGCCGCCCAGCAATGGCGTCTGCCAACGAATCCATCTGGCCGGCAAAAAGAATTGTCCGCCACGGATTAATCCGGCAGCCAATAACGCGGCAAAAGCGATATGCAGGCCGGAAATCGCCATCAAATGGGCAGTCCCCGTATCGCGCATAACGGCCTTCACCTCCTGCGACACCTCTCCCCGCTCCCCCATTCCCAACGCCAGAATAACCTGTTGCCACGGATAAGGCGCAAGCGTAGCGCGAAGCGAAGCAAGATAGCGCCCACGCAAACTACACTCAGGGTTAATCGCTTTAGCCTGTAGAAAACGCCCGGTCAATGGTTGGTGCTGCGCCAGCGCGTAACGTTGGCTATCAAAACCGCCTTCGTTAAGCTGTCCGTGTACCGCTCTGACCTTCAGCGTCATCGCCCACTGTTGCCCGGCACACACTTCCGTGGGTAAGTACTGGCCATGCAGGACAATCCCTACAGCAGGAAAGAGCGGCTTTCCGCGCAAATGGGTGATTCGCCCATAATGAGTGGTCATATGATCGGTGGCAGTAATGACGACTGTCGCCTCCTGCGTCGCGGCGGGCAGGACGTTTCCCGCCCAGATGGCCTGCCTGGCGGCAAATATCCCCCACATGAAAAAGAGCAAAGTTAATGCCGCGTAGCGCGCATAGTGATGAGGTATGAGGCAAAGCAAACATGCCAGACAAAACAGCACCGCCAGAATCCACGTGTCAGGTAATACTGGCAATATCATGAGCGGAAGTATGCCGCATACTACGCATACGCTGACCGTCGTTATCTTCATAGACACCTCCCTGTGCGGGAAAGTGTGCAGGTTCAGGACGCCATTGTCTGGAGGGGATTTTGTGCTATACGGCGCGGATTCCAGGTTTTTTACCTGATAAATGTAAGACGCAGCAAAAAATGCGAAACGTTTTCCAGTTTTCGGTCGAATAGCGTTTGCGCCTGACGGCGTATAAATGAAAAAAGCACCCTGGAGGTGCTTTTTTCGGGTTCAAGTTTTGCGTTAAAACTTAACCGTAAATATTGGCGCGATCGCGCAGTTCTTTACCCGGTTTAAAGTGAGGAACGTATTTTCCTTCCAGTTCCACTTTATCGCCGGTCTTGGGGTTACGTCCGGTACGAGGCGCGCGGTAATGCAAAGAAAAACTGCCGAAACCGCGGATTTCAATACGCTCGCCCTGCGCAAGAGTCGAGGCCATATGCTCCAGCATCTCTTTTACCGCATCTTCAACCGCCTTAGCGGGAATGTGAGATTGCTGGGTTGCAAGTCTTTCAATCAATTCTGACTTGGTCATGATTCCTCCGGTTCCTTAAAGGCAAATTGGCTGCAGCCGTGAGATTGATTAAGGGCGGCCGTAGCCGCCCTTAGTGCTTGATTACAGGCCGAAACCTGCAATCTGTCAAGTAATCTCGTTATACTTCGGACTAAAAGGCCCGAAGTTTCAGAGGATTACTCGCCTTTAGCTGCTTTGAATGCTTCAGCCATTGCGTTGTTAGAGAAGTTTGCATCTTCCTGTTTGTTAACAGTTGCGATGGCATCTTTCTCGTCAGCTTCGTCTTTCGCACGAACAGACAGGCTGATTGCGCGGTTTTTACGATCAACGCCGGTGAATTTAGCTTCAACGTCGTCGCCAACGCTCAGAACCAGAGTCGCATCTTCAACGCGGTCACGGGATGCTTCAGAAGCACGCAGGTAACCTTCAACGCCGTCAGCCAGTTCTACGGTTGCGCCTTTCGCGTCAACTGCAGTGACTTTACCGGTTACGATAGCGCCTTTCTTGTTCAGAGCAACCCAGTTGTTGAACGGATCTTCTGCGAGCTGTTTAACGCCCAGGGAGATACGTTCACGTTCTGCGTCAACCTGCAGAACAACTGCAGCGATTTCGTCGCCTTTTTTGTATTCACGAACTGCTTCTTCGCCTGCAACGTTCCAGGAGATGTCAGACAGGTGAACCAGGCCGTCGATGCCGCCGTCCAGGCCGATGAAGATACCGAAGTCAGTGATAGACTTGATTTTACCTTCAACGCGGTCGCCCTTGTTGTGGGTTTCTGCGAACTGCTGCCACGGGTTAGATTTGCACTGCTTCAGACCCAGGGAGATACGACGACGTTCTTCGTCGATATCCAGAACCATCACTTCCACTACGTCGCCAACGTTAACCACTTTGGACGGGTGGATGTTTTTGTTGGTCCAGTCCATTTCGGAAACGTGAACCAGGCCTTCAACGCCTTCTTCGATTTCAACGAAGCAGCCGTAGTCGGTCAGGTTGGTCACGCGACCGGTCAGTTTGGTACCTTCCGGATAACGTTTAGCGATAGCTACCCACGGATCTTCGCCCAGCTGTTTCAGGCCCAGGGATACACGGGTACGCTCGCGGTCGAATTTCAGCACTTTCACGTTGATTTCGTCGCCAACGTTCACGATTTCGCTCGGATGCTTAACGCGTTTCCAGGCCATATCAGTGATGTGCAGCAGGCCGTCAACGCCGCCCAGATCAACGAATGCACCGTAGTCAGTGAGGTTCTTAACGATACCTTTAACTTCCATGCCTTCCTGCAGGTTTTCCAGCAGCTGATCGCGTTCTGCGCTGTTTTCGGATTCGATAACGGCACGACGAGAAACCACAACGTTGTTACGTTTCTGGTCCAGCTTGATTACTTTGAATTCAAGCTCTTTGCCTTCCAGGTGCAGAGTGTCACGCACCGGACGAACGTCTACCAGAGAACCTGGCAGGAACGCGCGAATACCGTTCAGCTCAACAGTGAAGCCACCCTTAACTTTGCCGTTGATAACACCGGTAACAGTTTCAGCATCTTCGTAAGCTTTTTCCAGCGTGATCCATGCTTCGTGACGTTTAGCTTTCTCACGAGAGAGCAGAGTTTCACCGAAGCCGTCTTCTACTGCATCCAGAGCAACGTCAACTTCGTCACCAACCTGGATTTCCAGTTCGCCCTGGGCGTTTTTGAACTGCTCAGCCGGAATGGCAGACTCAGATTTCAGACCGGCGTCAACCAGTACTACGTCTTTGTCGATAGCAACAACAACACCACGAACGATGGAACCCGGGCGGGTTTCGATTTCTTTTAAGGATTCTTCAAAGAGTTGAGCAAAAGATTCAGTCATGTTTAATCTTCAGGTTTCATATTTAACGTCCACCTGGCTCCGTGCCGGATGGGGTTGTTTAACATACCCGCTGTCAATCCTTTGCAACGGGGGTACTACAAATTCGGTCGCATTTAAGCGAGAGCCAATTTTTGGCGCGCATATTGTAACGCTTTTTCAATCACTTGCTCAATGCTTAATCGGGTAGAATCCAAAACTAATGCATCAGCAGCAGGAACTAACGGCGCTACAGCGCGATTACGATCGCGATCGTCGCGTTCCTTGATCTCGGCCAAAAGGCGTTCAAAGTTAACACTAAAGCCATTCTCCTGCAACTGTAGCATACGTCGATGCGCACGTTCCTCCGAGGAGGCGTCAAGGAAAATTTTTACCGGCGCATCCGGGAAGACCACGGTCCCCATATCGCGTCCATCGGCGATTAAACCAGGCGCTTCGCGGAATGCACGTTGGCGGCGAAGAAGCGCTTCACGCACGCGTGGGAATGCCGCCACCTGGGATGCCGCGTTCGCGACTTCCTGCGTACGGATTTCGCCGCTAACGTCCTCGCCTTCCAGGATAACTTCCAGGTTGCCGTCCGTTGAGACGAAACGCACGTCCAGATGGGACGCCAGCGGCACCAGCGCATCTTCAGAGGCGAGATCGACATGGTGATGCAATGCCGCCAGCGCCAGTACGCGGTATATCGCGCCGGAATCCAGCAGATGCCATTGCAATGCTTCCGCCATTGCTTTGCACAAGGTGCCTTTACCTGCACCGCTTGGGCCATCAATGGTTATTACCGGGGCAATTGCCGTCATCTTTATCTCCTTAAACAGGCGTACCGTTAACGTAAACGCCGCGCATTATACGCGCCAACGCTCGCGACCGTTAACGTTGCGTGCAAAAACCAGTTTTGTCTGTAATCAGATGCGGAATAATTGCGCAATTATAGCGGGCCGGCGAGAAACCAGCCCGAAAGATGACAATGATTTACTTTTTATCTTCGGCAATTCTGTCGCGCATATGCTGCGCGCGATCGGCTGAAGCCGGGTGGGAGTCCATCAATGATTTTGCATGATCTGCGTCCATTGTGGCGAATTTTTCGAATGCCGTGACTAAGCCCTGGGTGTTAATCCCACGTTTTTTCAGCAGATCGTAAGAGAAGTCATCCGCATCCGACTCCTGACTGCGAGAAAACGCCGAATTGATGACGCCTTCCGCCAGATCGCCCAATTGAGACTGGGAAAGCTGCGCTGCGACACCGCTGGTGGCGGAAATCGCATCGCGAGCCGCCAGCGTGGCATAGGCGGTCTGCATTGCCTTGCGGGAGTGCCCTAAAGAGACATGGCCCAGTTCATGGCCCAGTACGCCTTCAATTTCATTATCGGTCATCAGATCCATCAGGCCGGAGTATACGCGAACGCAACCGTTCGCCATCGCCCATGCGTTGATATCGCTGGTCATATAGACTTTATAGCTAACCGGCGTACCGTCAATGTTGTTACCCAGCGCTTTGGCGATTTTGCTCAGACGTTTGGTGTATTTGCTTTTCGTACCTGCCAGTTGATTCTCGCTGTCCATTTGTTTACAGGCATTATTAGATAATGCCTTAACATCCGCATCGGACAGTGTGGCGGCTTTGTAGGCTGACATGCCGGAACTGGCGATTAAATTGCCATTCACGCCATTTTTACATCCTGCCAGTAGCGTAGCGGAAATCGCCACCGCCAGTAATAATGATTTATTTTTCATACTAATCTTCCGTTGATAACTATTATAAAAAACACATAAATCAATGTGTTAAATCATCAACAAATTAGCATTAGTCATAATTGTAAAAATAGTGCGAATGCGGACCTCGATGCGCCAGCCTGTCGACTGGCACAACAGAAGGATTAGGCAGGCGTACTCATCCGCGCCAGTTGTTCAAAATAATCAGGGAACGTTTTTGCGGTACATTTCGGGTCCAGGATCGTGACTGGCGTATCGGACAGTGCGACCAGTGAGAAGCACATCGCCATACGGTGGTCGTTGTACGTGCCAATATCCGCGTGATGGAGCTTCGCCGGCGGCGTGATACGAATATAGTCGTGCCCTTCTTCGACTTCAGCGCCCACTTTACGTAGCTCGGTCGCCATCGCGAACAGGCGATCGGTTTCTTTCACTCGCCAGTTATAAATATTGCGCAACGTCGTGGTTCCTTTCGCAAACAGCGCCGTGGTGGCAATCGTCATCGCCGCATCCGGAATATGGTTCATATCCATATCTATGGCGTGCAATTCGCCGCGCGTGCAGGCAATAAAATCATCGCCCCAGGTAATGGTCGCGCCCATTTTCTCCAGCACATCGGCAAAACGAATATCGCCCTGCATACTTTTGCGGCCAATCCCGGTCACTTTTACCGTGCCGCCTTTTATCGCCCCGGCGGCGAGAAAATAGGACGCTGACGAGGCATCGCCCTCGACCAGATAGCGACCCGGAGAGTGATACTGTTGACCGCCCTTCACGACAAATTGTTGGTAGTGATGGTTCGCTATCTCCACGCCAAAGGTTTTCATTAAATTTAGCGTGATATCGATGTAAGGTTTTGATACCAGTTCGCCTTTAACGCGAATAGTTGTGTCTTCAGGCGCCAGCGGCGCCGTCATCAGCAGAGCGGTCAGGAACTGGCTGGAAACGCTACCATCAACCTCAATCTCGCCGCCGGTAAAACCGCCGCGCAGACGCAGGGGCGGATAGTTTTCCTGCTCCAGGTAATCAATATTCGCCCCGCCCTGACGCAGCGAATCAACCAGATGGCCTATCGGACGCTCTTTCATACGCGGTTCGCCGGTTAACACTATCTCATTTTGCCCCAGACATAGCGCTGCCGCTAACGGACGCATCGCGGTTCCGGCATTACCGAGAAACAGTTCCAGAGCGCCTGGCGCACGTAATGCGCCGCCATTACCCGTGATATCACAGCGGGTGCGATCGGCAGAAAGGGTGTAATTGATCCCCAACGCGCTCAGGGCATTGAGCATATGGCGGACGTCATCGCTATCCAGCAGATTCGTCAGAACGGTTTTACCACAAGCTAAAGCCGCCAGGAGCAAAGCACGGTTTGAAACACTTTTGGAGCCAGGTAAATTAATGGCGCCATCGACCCGCGCGATGGGTTGTAACGTCAGGGATTCCATGAAACTCAACTCTCAAAAAACAGAAATAAAAACCCCACAGACTGGCCGTGGGGATGAAAAAAGAAACGTATTAGCCGTGGCGACGCTCAAAATCGATCATGAAATCGGTCAGCGCTTTTACCCCTTCAATCGGCATGGCGTTATAGATAGAGGCGCGCATACCGCCAACAACACGGTGCCCTTTTAAGGCGTGCAGACCGGCGGCGAAAGACTCTTCCAGAAAGACCTTGTCCAGCGCATTGTCCGCTAACTGGAACGGAACGTTCATCCGCGAACGGTTGGCCTGTGCGACATCGTTACGGTAGAAATCGCTGTTATCAATCACACCGTACAGCAACTCCGCTTTTTGCTGATTGATTTTGTGCATCGCCGCCACGCCGCCCTGCGCTTTCAACCATTTGAACACCAGGCCGGAAAGATACCAGGCGAAAGTCGGCGGCGTATTAAACATCGAGTCGTTATCATTCAGGACGGTGTAGTCGAGGATGGACGGGCAACTCTCATGCGCCTTGCCTAACAAATCCTCCCGGACGATAACCAGCGTCAGTCCTGCCGGACCGATATTCTTCTGCGCGCCAGCATAAATTACGCCATAGCGAGAGACGTCCAGCGGCGCAGACAGGATGGTAGAAGAAAAGTCCGCCGTGACGATCACCTCTGGGCCAAAATCAGGCGTTTCATCAATGGCGATGCCGTCAATGGTCTCATTCGGGCAATAGTGTAAATAAGCGGCGTTATCGGAAAGCTGCCACTCGCGCATCGGTTTTACGGCACGTTTGCCGTCCACGGTGATTTTGGCGTCGATAATCTGCGGCGCACAGTATTTTTTGGCTTCTTTGATGGCGCTCGCCGCCCAGTAACCAGCATCGACATAATCCGCCGTGGTTTTATCGCCCAGCAGATTGAGCGGCACGCCAGCAAACTGCCCGCGACCGCCGCCGTGACAAAATAAAACTTTATAGTTGGAGGGGATATTAAGGAGATCGCGAAAATCCTGCTCCGCTTCTTCAGCGACCTGGATAAACTCTTTGCCTCGATGGCTAATTTCCATTACCGACGTACCAAGACCGTGCCAGTCACGCAGTTCCTGTTGCGCCAGTTTAAGTACTTCCGCCGGTAGCATCGCCGGACCTGAACTAAAATTAAAGACCTGAGCCATTTCCCCTCACCACGCTGCATTGTTTCCTGCCTGACAGACATCAGGCAAACGTTATTCATGTGAATATCGGTTTTATCATTCAGTGACACGCGCCGCAATGGGTAAAACAATGCGAGGAGAAAATGCGGCATGCGTCACACAACAGAATCTTCCGGATTAACCGTATAAATCCGATATTTTCGCTGTTAAACAACGCGTTTAGCCCGGCTTGCCTTCGTCCATTCTGGATTTGCGCAGCGCGGACATAATTGCTTTTCCCCGACGTTCATGCGTATCACTTCACTACAACGTACGCAGGCATAGTCGCCAGCCTCCGGCGCCACGATAAAGCGTGGCGTACAGTGCTCAGGAAGAATGCTTAACCCCGGCTTAACGTCTTTATTTTCAAAGAAATAGACGCTGATTTGTCCGTTTGTCTCCAGGATGGCCAGTCTGACCTGCCCCAGTTGCTCAACGCCATTCAAGCGAAGCTCCATAAAAAACTCAAACTCCGTCATGTTCGAGCGCTGCAGTTTTTCCCACGCCAGTTCGCCGTCTTCAACAATGACCACCGACTTGCCTTCCAGCAGATCTTCCAACTTTTCACTATGCGCCATCAGCCACATGACCAGGCGATAGAGCAGCGCCAGGGTGATGAATACCACCAGAACAGGGAGCATCGGAACGTCATCATAAAACGCGACGTCGCCTGCCGCCGACCCCAATGTCAAAATGATCAGCACTTCAAAAAGCGACATTTGCCGTACGCCGCGTCGTCCTGTCACCTTTAAGAAAAGAAACACCAGAACAAAGGTGTAAAAGCTACGTAGCGCCACTTCCCCCAAAAACGCTACCGGCACGTTATCCAGCGCCATTCGTTGCAAATCAAATGCTTTCATTTTTTATGCTCTTCCTGTGAATTCCAGTGTAAAAGCATAGCCAATACTTTTATTTCCGCCGACGTCCCGGCGAGATAGCGCCCGTCACATAAAACCCGTATCATTGCGCGCTTTCCGTACGACAAAAGTGATTTTCATGACGCAAACATTTATTCCCGGCAAAGACGCCGCGCTGGAAGACTCCATCGCCCGCTTCCAGCAAAAGTTACTCGACCTCGGCTTTCACATCGAAGAGGCCTCCTGGCTGAACCCGGTGCCAAACGTCTGGTCAGTGCATATTCGCGATAAAGAGTGCGCGTTATGCTTTACCAACGGAAAAGGCGCGACCAAAAAAGCGGCGCTGGCCTCGGCGCTGGGCGAATACTTCGAACGTCTGTCAACCAACTACTTTTTTGCTGATTTCTGGCTTGGCGAAACGGTTGCCAACGGGCCATTCGTGCATTATCCGAATGAAAAGTGGTTCCCGCTGACTGAAAATGACGACGTACCGGAAGGCTTGCTTGATGCCCGTCTGCGCGCGTTTTACGATCCGGAAAATGAACTCACCGGAAGCCAGTTAATTGATCTTCAGTCCGGCAATGAAGAACGCGGCGTCTGCGGCCTGCCATTTACCCGTCAGTCCGATAACCAGACCGTGTATATTCCGATGAATATTATCGGCAACCTGTATGTCTCTAACGGAATGTCCGCCGGCAATACGCGTAATGAAGCCCGCGTTCAGGGACTGTCGGAAGTCTTCGAGCGCTATGTGAAAAATCGCATCATTGCAGAAAGTATCAGTCTGCCGGAGATTCCCGCAGAGGTGATGGCGCGTTATCCGGCGGTAATGGAGTCAATCGCCACGCTGGAAGCCGAGGGTTTCCCGATTTTCGCCTATGACGGCTCGCTGGGCGGTAAGTATCCGGTTATCTGCGTCGTGCTGTTCAACCCGGCTAACGGTACCTGCTTTGCTTCTTTTGGCGCCCATCCTGACTTTGGCGTTGCGTTGGAACGTACAG
The DNA here is from genome assembly GCF_046551635.1 of Salmonella sp. SAL04157. Taxonomy (NCBI): domain Bacteria; kingdom Pseudomonadati; phylum Pseudomonadota; class Gammaproteobacteria; order Enterobacterales; family Enterobacteriaceae; genus Salmonella; species Salmonella sp. SAL04157. The sequence goes on along the minus strand of NZ_JBGDVS010000002.1, from coordinate 32,572 downwards.
TGACCGAACTACTCCAGGGACGCGGTCTGAAAGATCTTGATGTCTTCACCCCGCCAACGTTCGATGATGAAGAAGTCGCGGAGCACACTAATCTGGAGACCCACTTCATCGACTCCAGCGGCCTGATTTCCTGGGATCTGTTCAAACAGGACGCCGATTACCCGTTCACGGACTGGAGTTTTTCCGGCACTACCGAAGAAGAATTCGCCACGCTGATGGCCATCTTTGCTGCTGAAGATAAAGAAGTTTACATTGCCGATTACGAGCATCTCGGCGTATACGCCTGTCGTATTATCGTACCGGGAATGTCTGATATTTATCCTGCCGAAGATCTGTGGCTGGCCAACAACAATATGGGTAGCCATCTTCGTGAGACTCTGCTTTCGCTGCCCGGTAGCGCCTGGAATAAAGAAGACTATCTCAATCTGATTGAACAATTGGATGAAGAAGGTTTTGACGATTTCACCCGCGTGCGTGAACTGTTGGGTCTGGCGACCGGAGCGGACAATGGTTGGTATACACTGCGCGTCGGCGAATTAAAAGCAATGCTAGCGTTAGCGGGCGGCGATTTGGAGCAGGCGCTAATCTGGACAGAATGGACGATGGAGTTCAATTCGTCGGTCTTTAGTCCGGCACGCGCAAACTATTACCGTTGCCTGCAAACGCTGCTGCTCCTGTCGCAAGAAGATGCGCGTCAGCCGCTGCAATATCTCAATGCTTTTATAAAAATGTATGGCGCGGAGGCTGTAGAAGCCGCCAGCGCTGCGCTTAGCGGTGAAGCGGCTTTTTACGGGCTACCGGCTGTCGACCACGATCTACAAGCGTTCCCGGCGCATCAGTCCTTGTTAAAAGCGTATGATAAATTACAGCGCGCGAAAGCGGCATACTGGTCAAAATAAGGCCATATGAGTGACTTAGGGTAGGTTTACCCTCTCGGCTGCGTTATATTACGGGGCGCCTTTGCGGCCCCGTTTTATTTATTTTCGCTAAACGGTGAAAAATGTAATAACAAGGTTAAATATTGGTTGTTGATATTAAATTAATTGACATAGTGATGTTACTTTATTTGTTGATTACTCCATATTAATTAACCGTGCAGCAGGAGGAGTCAGGAAAAAATTCAACTCTATTTATAATTTTTAAAATTTATTTTCATTAGGATAATCAAAAAGTTACACCGTAATTGCATAAAAGCCATGCGACTTACGGGCCTATAAGCCAGGCGAGATATGATCTATATCAAATTCTCATCTATAATGCTTTGTTAGTATCTCGTCGCCGACTTAATAAAGAGAGAGTTAGTGTGAAAGCTGACAACCCTTTTGACCTTTTACTCCCTGCAGCAATGGCCAAAGTGGCTGAAGAAGCAGGCGTCTATAAAGCAACGAAACATCCGCTTAAGACTTTCTATCTGGCGATTACCGCCGGCGTATTCATTTCAATTGCCTTTGTTTTTTATATTACTGCGACAACCGGTACTGGCGCGATGCCTTATGGTATGGCGAAACTTATCGGGGGTATCTGTTTCTCTTTGGGACTGATTCTCTGTGTTATTTGCGGCGCTGATCTTTTCACCTCTACTGTTCTGATCGTTGTAGCTAAAGCTAGCGGTCGCATCACCTGGGGGCAACTGGCTAAAAACTGGTTAAACGTCTATTTTGGTAACCTGATTGGCGCTCTGCTTTTCGTGTTACTGATGTGGCTTTCCGGCGAGTATATGACTGCCAACGGTCAATGGGGACTTAACGTCCTGCAAACCGCCGACCACAAAATGCACCACACTTTTATTGAAGCTGTCTGCCTCGGTATTCTGGCGAACCTGATGGTTTGTCTGGCCGTGTGGATGAGCTACTCAGGTCGTAGCCTGATGGACAAAGCGTTCATCATGGTACTGCCCGTCGCCATGTTTGTCGCCAGCGGTTTTGAGCACAGTATCGCAAACATGTTTATGATTCCTATGGGTATTGTAATACGCGATTTCGCTACACCGGAGTTTTGGACCGCAGTCGGTTCGTCTCCGGAAAGTTTTTCTCACCTGACCGTGATGAGCTTCATCACTGATAACCTGATTCCGGTCACGATCGGTAATATTATCGGCGGCGGTTTGTTGGTCGGGTTGACATACTGGGTCATTTACCTGCGTGGTAACGAGCATCATTAATCTGTTGATGCCCATTACACGCAGTAAATAAAAAATCCACTTAAGAAGGTAGGTGTTACATGTCCGAGCTTAATGAAAAGTTAGCCACAGCCTGGGAAGGTTTTACCAAAGGTGACTGGCAGAATGAAGTAAACGTCCGTGACTTCATTCAGAAAAACTACACTCCGTATGAGGGTGACGAGTCCTTCCTGGCTGGCGCTACTGACGCGACCACCAAGCTGTGGGACAGCGTAATGGAAGGCGTTAAACAGGAAAACCGCACTCACGCGCCTGTTGACTTTGACACCTCCGTTGCTTCCACCATCACTTCTCACGACGCTGGCTACATCAACAAAGCGCTTGAGAAAATTGTTGGTCTGCAGACTGAAGCTCCGCTGAAACGTGCGATTATCCCGTTCGGCGGCATCAAAATGGTTGAAGGTTCCTGCAAAGCGTACAATCGCGAGCTGGACCCAATGCTCAAAAAAATCTTCACCGAATACCGTAAGACCCACAACCAGGGCGTATTCGACGTTTATACTCCGGACATCCTGCGTTGCCGTAAATCTGGCGTTCTGACCGGTCTGCCGGATGCGTATGGCCGTGGCCGTATCATCGGTGACTACCGTCGCGTAGCGCTGTACGGTATCGACTACCTGATGAAAGACAAATTCGCGCAGTTTACGTCTCTGCAATCCGATCTGGAAAACGGCGTAAATCTGGAAGCGACTATCCGTCTGCGTGAAGAAATCGCTGAACAGCACCGCGCTCTGGGTCAGATCAAAGAAATGGCAGCTAAATACGGCTGCGATATCTCTGGCCCGGCGACTAACGCTCAGGAAGCAATCCAGTGGACTTACTTCGGTTACCTGGCTGCGGTTAAATCTCAGAACGGCGCAGCAATGTCCTTCGGTCGTGTATCCACCTTCCTGGATGCGTACATCGAACGTGACCTGAAAGCAGGCAAAATCACCGAGCAAGACGCACAGGAAATGATTGACCACCTGGTCATGAAACTGCGTATGGTTCGCTTCCTGCGTACTCCGGAATATGATGAACTGTTCTCCGGCGACCCGATTTGGGCAACCGAATCTATCGGTGGTATGGGCGTTGACGGCCGTACTCTGGTCACCAAAAACAGCTTCCGCTTCCTGAACACCCTGTACACCATGGGGCCGTCTCCGGAGCCGAACATCACCGTTCTGTGGTCTGAAAAACTGCCGCTGAACTTCAAGAAATTCGCCGCTAAAGTCTCCATCGACACCTCTTCTCTGCAGTACGAGAACGATGACCTGATGCGTCCGGACTTCAACAACGATGACTACGCTATCGCATGCTGCGTAAGCCCGATGATCGTTGGTAAACAAATGCAGTTCTTCGGCGCGCGTGCAAACCTGGCGAAAACCATGCTGTATGCAATCAACGGCGGCGTTGATGAAAAACTGAAAATGCAGGTTGGTCCGAAATCCGAACCGATCAAAGGCGATGTTCTGAACTTCGACGAAGTGATGGATCGCATGGATCACTTCATGGACTGGCTGGCTAAACAGTATGTCACCGCGCTGAACGTTATCCACTACATGCACGACAAGTACAGCTACGAAGCCTCTCTGATGGCGCTGCACGACCGTGACGTTATCCGCACCATGGCGTGTGGTATCGCAGGTCTGTCCGTTGCGGCTGACTCCCTGTCTGCCATCAAATATGCGAAAGTTAAACCGATTCGTGACGAAGATGGTCTGGCTATCGACTTCGAAATCGAAGGCGAATACCCGCAGTTTGGTAACAACGACGCTCGTGTAGATGACATGGCGGTTGACCTGGTAGAACGTTTCATGAAGAAAATTCAGAAACTGACCACCTACCGTGGCGCTATCCCGACGCAGTCTGTTCTGACCATCACTTCTAACGTTGTGTATGGTAAGAAAACTGGTAACACCCCGGATGGTCGTCGTGCTGGCGCGCCGTTCGGACCAGGCGCTAACCCGATGCACGGTCGTGACCAGAAAGGCGCTGTCGCTTCTCTGACCTCCGTTGCTAAACTGCCGTTTGCTTACGCGAAAGATGGTATTTCTTATACCTTCTCTATCGTTCCGAACGCACTGGGTAAAGACGACGAAGTTCGTAAGACTAACCTGGCAGGTCTGATGGATGGTTACTTCCACCACGAAGCGTCCATCGAAGGCGGTCAGCACCTGAACGTCAACGTCATGAACCGTGAAATGCTGCTGGACGCGATGGAACATCCGGAAAAATATCCGCAGCTGACCATCCGTGTATCTGGTTACGCAGTACGTTTTAACTCCCTGACGAAAGAACAGCAGCAGGACGTTATTACTCGTACCTTCACGCAGACCATGTAATGGGTTTGACTGAAATTACGCTATAAAAAGCGTACAAAAAAGGCTCCATGTCAGTGGGGCCTTTTTAATTTTTATAAAAGCATATTTCGACAACCAGAATTTTTACTTATAAATAAAGTGTTATTATGTGATCTATATATTCTTCTCAGAATAGCATCAATTTCTCTTTTATTATTTTGATAATCATCATAATCCTTATTTAATACATCAGAAAACAGCATGGTGTTAGCTTCTGTAAAATCACATGACAATGACGGCATATATCCATGTAGCAGATAGATAAGTGTTGGATGAAACATATCAAACAGGACTTCTCCCTCTAATTCCCAGTAACCTATTTTACAAAATTGGGTAGAAATCTCAAAAGACCCCATTTGAAGACAGCGTAGTTTATCCATCTCATCCTCAGTAAGCGTACCATTCCATTCAACACATGCCATTTTTCGATCTTCTCCAGATCGCATAAGCTTATAAACTTCATCCTTAATTTCATCATCTTCATTAACTTCCTGCCTAAGTTTAAAAGCAAAGTTTTCTAATAATTCTGGATAGCAAGCAATTTTTTCTCCATACTTAATACATACTTTAAAAAACAACTCTTCTTCATCTTCTTCCATCACTTTAAAAATACAGTTTTCTGAAACATTGAGGATACGATGCAAATTACATTTATCAATAACCTTGCCATCAATCTCAAATGAAACTTGTGTCTGACTCACATCAAAACGCATAACAAAGCGGTCTTGTTGAGATGGATTAGCATATTGTTTTAATTGTGCAAAGGCATATATCTTCTCCATACCGACTGTATCAACATTAAGGTCAGCTTGATTTTCACGTTCACATCCATGGATGAGTGTATATAATACCTCCAGTACCTCTCTTTTTTTGTGTGTTCTGAAGCAGTCCTTAAATCTATCCCATACCCCCATGTATAGCGCTTCTTCTTTGTCAGAACTCATCAAACGGACTAGCCGTGAAGCATTAACTTCATAGTTATGACGATTACCAAAACTTAACGTAACTGGCATAATAACTCCTTTGATTATTTACCGCGAAAGCAAAATTCAATCCGTTGCTCTCATTTTTTGATTAAAGCCACACTCTATTTAAGAGATTGAATCAGTCCGGCTTTAGAAATAACATCAGATTTAGACCTGATTGCATGTTGAATGCGGCGCCAGGCGCTGGACAGCGCATAACGTTCTTTGGACACATCTGAATTATGTTGAGAATTATTTTCGTTCTGACCACAACAAAACGGCGCCAACCATTTGAAAAAAGAGGCGGATCATAAACAGCAAAACCAGGGCGCTATGGATGATACACTTGCAGTATGTATTGCGGTTCGGGCGTTACGAGCTGATGAATGAGCCAGAATTTCTGGTGGTGCAAGTTATACAGCATAGATTTGCCGTATATTTTATACTGAATAGAGGTAAAATAGCTCCATTGCAGCACATTCTGGAACAGCCACACATTCTGTAGTCCAAAATTTACGCTCGCAGTACCGCTTTTTTACAGGATGCAACCCCCTTACCAGGGTGCTCAACATGCCCGGAATGTGTCCATAAACCCCATGTTATTTAGAGCTAGCCGAAGCGATATGAGTAACTTAACCGATTGTATTACAAATGAAAGTGTTGCAGTAACTGCTGATAAAAAGCCGGTTATTGGTCGCATTCACTCCTTTGAATCCTGTGGCACCGTTGATGGCCCAGGCATCCGCTTTATTACCTTTTTCCAGGGCTGCCTGATGCGCTGCCTGTATTGCCATAACCGCGACACATGGGATACGCATGGCGGTAAAGAAATCACCGTTGAAGACTTAATGAAAGAGGTGGTGACCTATCGGCATTTTATGAATGCTTCTGGCGGCGGCGTGACGGCATCCGGCGGCGAGGCCATTTTGCAGGCAGAATTTGTACGCGACTGGTTTCGCGCCTGTAAAAAAGAAGGTATCCACACCTGTCTCGACACCAACGGCTTTGTGCGCCGTTATGACCCGGTGATTGATGAATTGCTGGACGTTACCGATCTGGTGATGCTCGATCTCAAGCAGATGAATGATGAGATCCACCAGAATCTGGTCGGTGTCTCTAATCACCGGACGCTGGAATTCGCTCAGTATTTATCAAAGAAAAATGTGAAGGTCTGGATCCGTTACGTTGTCGTTCCCGGCTGGTCTGACGACGATGATTCCGCGCATCGCCTGGGTGAGTTTACCCGCGATATGGGGAATGTCGAAAAAATCGAACTGCTGCCCTATCATGAGCTGGGCAAACATAAATGGGTGGCAATGGGCGAAGAATATAAACTGGATGGCGTGAAGCCGCCTAAAAAAGAGACCATGGAGCGTGTGAAGGGCATTCTTGAGCAGTATGGTCATAAAGTGATGTATTAATCGCCTGCTATCTTATCCGCTTTTAAACGGCTACCCGTGACGGTAGCCGTTTTGCTGTCTGGATAACGCTCTTACCGCTAAAATACCCGACTCCGCCGTCAGACAGGCCTGGTTAACAATATTGCGCTTACCAGGTATTAAATACAGAGTCGCTTATCTGCTGCTGGGTTGAAGGTCTGACAACTATTGCTGACCCGGTGCCTGTTAATACCATGGTCTCCGCCTGGAACCCAGGCACCTGTGACCTTAAAAGGCGCTCGCCTGACAGGAGCGCCGTGGAAAAGAGCGTCGTTATGTGTTTCTACGCGCCAGCAGTGGGAAAATTAACCCCAACCCGACCAGGACAAAAGGCGTCACGATGTTCAACGTCAGCTGGAATGTCCACTCCGGTGTGAACGCCTCCATTTTGGGGAAAATACCGGTAAGGCAGGCAAACGCGGTGAAGGCAAAACACCATATTCCCACAGTTAACGCCAACGCCCGGTTGCGAATAAACACATATTCGGGTTTGTACTTTTTCGCCAGTCGAATGACAGCAATAAAGGCGACAAATACCCACAGATAGCGCAGCGGCATAACAACTGAGTTGAGATTAAGCAGCCATTTGTACAGGTTGTTCATATCGCCGATGCCAAGCGTTGGCAACATAATCAAGATAGCGACCAACACCAATGTCAGCAAATAACCGTTAACTGGCGTACCTGAAGCGTTAGTACGGCATAAGCGCTGCGGGATATATTTACTGTCTGCATCACCCAGCAATACTTTTAGTGGCGCATCAATAGAAAACACCAGCGCGGCGATTTGCCCCAGAGTATTGGCAATGGCATAAATCACCATTAATGAATTACCCATATGGTAATACTCACCCAATTTCTGGAATGCATAATATTGCCCATTGGTCATTAAATCGTCAGGTATATGCCGGGAATCAAACATCATTCCCATCGCCAACGAACCGAGGATAGCGCAGACCGCAACCATGACGGCTAAAAAGAGCATCCCCTTCGGAAATTCTTTTCCTGGATTCCGCGTCTGGTTAACGTAAGGCGAGATCTTCTCTGCCCCACCAACCGCAAAGACCAACATAGAGATGGTGGTGATATAGGTAAAATCGATATGAGGAATAAATGACTGCCAGGTGATGTTAGTGGTCGCAATTTCAACGTTTGTAATTGCTGGCGCGGTCACTGCCATCACAACATATAAAATTGACATGATAAACATGGCAATTCCGGCCACAGATCCAACAACCTTTAGCGATTTCATCCCCCGGGAAGCAACCCACATAAAGAAAACAAACAATGCCAGCGTCAGCCCCTGCAAGGCAACGACGGTATATTCTTTTATCAACGAGCCGTCGCCTTTTAAAGCCCATCCCAATGCAATGAGTATCGCCTGCGGCTTTTGCGCCAGGTAGGGAATATGCACGACCCAATACGTCCATGCCGCAAGGTAAGCCAACCCCGGCCCCATCGTATGCTTAATCCAGGTACTGACGCCCCCTTTTCCCTCTTTGAAGGTTGAGCCCAGTTGCCCCACGATTAAGGCATAAGGAATAAAATAGAGCGCAAAAATAAACACCCAGGAGAAGACAACCACTAACCCCTGGTTAGCATAGTTATTGACAACATTGCCGAATCCCCAAACGGTAATAAACGACATCAGGGCGATGTTGTACCATCGCAACTGTTTTTCCTGCACATTCGGCATAACGTGATCCTTCGTGAACACAATGCTATTACTATAAATGAAGCGGGGAATTATGCGCGGTAAAGACGAAGAGAGAAAATAGAGGAGCGCAAAATTATAACCTTCGGCACATTTTATTTTTCAGTAAAGCAAGAAAATTATGCAGGTCAATTATTTTACGTAAAACATAAACAAAGAGTATGCAAGACTCACGTCCTGCATACGATTCAGAGAACAGTTAGATGTGGGCGACAGGATTAGGCGTCTGGCCGGCGTTACGTAACAGCATCAGCAGATAAATAAACGATACGCTGGCGATCATAATAAACAGCAGATTATCTGAATAATTCTGCATTAACATCGCAGCAAAAGACGGCCCCAACAGGCTCCCTACTGTATAACTTAACAACAGCGCCTGGTTCATTGCCACAAGCTGGTGATGTTCGACTTTTTCACAGGCCCAGGCCATTGCGACGGGATAAAGCGTAAAACCCGCCGCCCCCAGAATAAACAGAGCTGGCGCCATCGCCGCCTGGGTTAACATGGCAATACTACCGAGTATGACAACGAAGACCTGTACGCGTAACACCAGCAAGCGACCAAATTTGTCCGCCAGACGTCCCATTGGCCATTGCCCCAAAATGCCGGCGCTCACCAGCACCGCCATCCAGAAACCGATGCTGGCGTTAGCCATCCCCTGATGCTTCAGATATAACGGCATCAGGCCATATAATGAACCAAGAACAATGCCGGAAATAATGCAACCATTCACGCCAAGACGCGCCTGGCGTAGCTTCAGCATGGCGCTAATAGAAGAGGAATGACGTGCCTGCGTTTGCTGATTTACAATTCGGGTAAAGAGTAGCGGCAGAATTCCCGCCAGAATCATTCCGGTCACCCAGGGAAGAACGTGCAGCAATTCACCAGATACTTTACTGACCAATAATTGTCCAAGGAAGGTCCCCATGTAATAGACCATCATATAGGCAGCCAGCAGGCGCCCGCGATTATGCGAGGTTCCGCTGCACATCAACGCGCTTTCGACAACCACCCAAATCATGGCGCAGCCGATACCGGCAATAAAACGCCAGCTCATCCAGCTCCAGAACCCCACCATCACGCCCAACCCGACACAACCCGCGGCGAAGATCAGCGAGGCAAGATAATAGCTACGGTTAAACCCAATGCGTTTAATTAAATACCCGGTAAATAACGTCCCGACCAGATTGCCGGTAAAATAAGACGAGCTGACCATCCCCACCTGCCAGGTCGGAAGGTTTGCCTGAGCAAGCCACAGCGGCACAAGCGTATTCAGTACCGCAATGGCCAGGGTCAACAAAAGTAGCCCGCACAGCAAAAGCATGACGGGACGGGTATAGGTGGACATGAATAAAAACCGTGAGGAAGTTCAAATTTCATGCGCATCATGCCATCGCCAAAAACATTGTCAATCGGCTCCGCATGGGCGATCCGCAAGTTTTGAGACTATCGATTTGATTTACTTATTCTGCACGTGAATATATTAAAAGGCTAAAAATTCATCCCCTTGTTTTTATTGATCTAACCCGCAAAATCGGCGTTTTGTTCAGTCGAAAAATTTCATGGTTCCTTTAGCTTCGTTTTCTTCTCTATGGATTTATATGCACCTTCTCCGCCCCGGTTATATCCCTTAAATTGATGGCGGCTAAAGGCGTATTCGGCCTGCACGTTCTGCAGGCCGAATACGCGTCAACGCGTTAGCTGGCTACCGCCATGCCCACGGTCATATGCAGCCCATAGAATACGCCGCGGCCAATCAATTCCCCCGCCAGCATCAGAATGAAGGCGACAGAGAGCAACGGTACCGCAGGTTGATACCCTTTTAACTGTGGCACAATCCAGCAGCACAACGCCGCCGCAAGCAGCACCATACGCCAAGCCATCAGCGAGCCATAATCCGGCACCAGAGCAGACGCCTGCTGAATGGAACTGTGAATCGTCGCCAGTTCCGCGCCCTGCATGGCCACCATAATGGCAATAACCACCAGCGCCAGCACCGACACCGCAGGCAACAGACGCATCGCCCAACCGTTCACGCCCGCGATGCGCAGCAGCAGATAACCCAGTAGCGGCCCCCCCATAAAGAGCGTCAGGAAGAAGCCCAGCGGCGTCCAGACGCTATACCAAGTCGGTACTGTATCGATGCTGTTATAGACGCGTACCATCATCCAGACGAAGACGACGCCCAGTACCATCGTGATAATCAGCCAGAGTGTGCGCAGTGCCGGCGGCAGCTTTTTCAGTACCGCCAACAGCCAGCCAATCCCGCCGACCGCAAAAAACACCGAGCCACTGGCAATTTCATTGCTCAGTGCGGAAGCACCCACGCGGTTAAGCGAGTTAAACGCGCGCATCGGCGAGCCCAGATGCAGCATCGAGGCGATAAAGCCAATCCCCATCAGCACCCACAGACCAAACATACAGGCGATCACCCGCTGCTGCGTTTCCGCGCGCAGGTCGCCCTTCATCAGCGCCAGAGCCAGAACAATAAAACCACCGGCCACGCACTGACCAAAGACCGTGAAGATCATCAACGGCCATTCATGCCATCCACTTCCCATCTTATACCTCCTTCGGATTGGCCAGATAACCGGTGGTGTCCCCGGTCGGGCGGCTGTTGGCGTTGGGTTTAATCACAATATTCGGCTTCGTGAAATGCGCGCGCGGCAGCGGCGCGACGGCAGCCAGCTCACCGTGTTTTTTACGCAGCTCGTCGATAGGACCAAAGTCCAGCGCTCGCAGCGGACAGGATTCGACGCAGATCGGTTTTTTGCCTTCCGCCACCCGGTCGTAACAGCCGTCGCACTTGGTCATATGACCTTTGGCCGCGTTGTACTGCGGCGCGCCGTACGGGCAGGCCATGTGGCAGTAGCGGCAGCCGATACAGACCTCTTCGTTCACCACCACAAAACCGTCATCGCGCTTGTGCATCGCGCCGCTCGGGCAGACTTTGGTACAGGCCGGGTCTTCGCAGTGGTTACAGGAGATGGAGAGATAGTAGGCAAAAACGTTCTGATGCCAGACGCCGTTATCCTCCTGCCAGTCGCCGCCTGCATACTCATAAATGCGGCGGAAGCTGACATCCGGGGTCAAATCTTTGTAGTCCTTGCAGGCCAGTTCGCAGGTTTTGCAACCGGTGCAACGGCTGGAATCAATAAAAAATCCATACTGGGTTGTCATCGGTTACTCCTTACGCCTTTTCAACCTGAACGAGGTTCGTATGTGACGGGTTCCCCTTCGCCAGCGGAGAAGGACGTTGGGTCGTCAGTACGTTAATACATCCGCCCTGATCCACGCGTTTTGCATCCGGGTCATACCATGCGCCTTCTCCCAGGGCGACCACCCCCGGCATCATGCGCGGCGTCACTTTAGCCTCGATATGTACTTCGCCGCGATCGTTGAAGATGCGGACTTTATCGCCATTGTTGATACCGCGTTTCTGCGCATCCATTGGGTTAATCCACATTTCCTGGCGACAGGCGGCTTTCAGTACGTCTACGTTGCCATAAGTGGAATGCACACGCGCTTTATAGTGGAAACCCGTCAACTGCAGCGGGAATTTATCCGTTAGCGGATCGTTATAGTTTTCAAAACCTGGCGTGTAGATCGGTAATGGATCGATCACGTCGCCTTCCGGCAGCTCCCAGGTGGCGGCGATATCCGCCAACGCCTGTGAATAGATTTCAATCTTGCCCGATGGCGTTGTAAGTGGATTTGCTTGCGGATCTTCGCGGAAGTCTTTATAGGCGACATGGTGGCCTTCGGGGTCACGCTGTTTGAAGATGCCTTGCTTACGGAACTCCTCAAAGGTGGGCAGATTCGGAATGGATTTACGCGACTGTTCGTACAGATGACGCATCCACTCTTCTTGCGTCCGTCCTTCGGTAAACTGTTGTTCCACGCCAAGACGTTTCGCCAGTTCGCTGGTCATCTCATAAATCGTCTTACACTCGAAGCGCGGTTTAATCGCCTGGTCAGTGAAGATAACGTAAGACATGTTTCCGCAGGAGGCATCCAGCGCAAAGTCCATCTGCTCAGAAGCAGTGCAATCAGGCAACAGAATATCGGCGTATTTTGCCGACGATGTCATATGACAGTCGATAACGACGATCATTTCGCATTTCTTGTCATCCTGCAGGATTTCGTGGGTGCGGTTAATCTCAGAGTGCTGGTTAATCAAACAGTTGCCAGCATAGTTCCAGATCATTTTGATCGGCACGTCCAGCTTATCTTTCCCCCGCACGCCATCACGCAGCGCCGTCATTTCCGGGCCGCGTTCAATGGCATCGGTCCACATAAACATGGAGATGCTGGTTTCAACCGGGTTTTCTAACGTGGGCATACGTTCAAATGGCAGGGCATAAGACCCTTCGCGCGCGCCGCTGTTACCGCCGTTAATCCCAACATTACCCGTCAGGATCGCCAGCATTGAGATGGCGCGCGTGGCGATTTCTCCATTAGCATGACGTTGTGGTCCCCACCCCTGGCAAATATAGGCGGGTTTAGCGCTGCCGATTTCTCGCGCCAGCTTAATAATGCGATCCGCCGGGATACCGGTAATTTGCGCCGCCCACTCCGGCGTCTTCGCGATACCGTCTTTACCCTGGCCCAGAATATAGGCTTTGTAGTGACCGTTTTTCGGCGCGCTGGCAGGCAAGGTTTTTTCGTCATAACCGACGCAATATTTGTCCAGGAACGGCTGATCGACCATGTTCTCGGTGATTAAGACATATGCCAGACCATTGACCAGCGCCGCATCGGTACCTGGACGAATCGGAATCCACTCATCTTCGCGACCGGCGCCGGTGTCGGTGTAACGAGGATCGATAATGATCATCCGCGCGTTTGATTTCTGCCGCGCCTGTTCAAGATAATACGTTACACCGCCCCCGCTCATGCGGGTTTCGCCAGGGTTATTACCAAACAACACCACCAGCTTACTGTTTTCAATGTCGGATGGACTATTGCCATCCGCCCAGCCGCCATAGGTGTAATTCAGACCCGCTGCGATTTGCGCGGAAGAGTAATCACCGTAGTGATTAAGATAACCGCCGCAGCAGTTCATCAGACGGGCGACCAGCGTTTTTCCTGGCGGCCATGAACGTGTCAAAGTGCCGCCCAGCGTACCCGTGCCATAGTTCAGATAAATGGACTCGTTGCCATACTCTTTGATAAGACGCTGCATATTGGTAGCAATGATATCGTAGGCTTCGTCCCAGCTAATACGCTCAAATTTACCTTCGCCGCGCGCGCCGACGCGCTTCATCGGATACTTGAGCCGATCCGGGTTATAGACGCGACGACGCATAGAACGACCGCGCAGGCAGGCGCGAACCTGGTGCAGGCCATCGTAATCATCGTTTCCGGTATTATCCGTTTCTACATATTTGATTTCGCCATCCACAACATGCATACGTAGCGGACAACGGCTGCCACAGTTTACCGTACAGGCGCTCCAGACGACTTTCTCGCCGGTTTTCGCCGGGCTTATCGCCTCTGCGGCGTTAGCGATGCGGGTAAATGGCAGGGTAAATGCGCTACTGGCCATCGCCAGGCCGCCTATCGCGGTGGTTTTGACTAAACCACGACGGCTCACCTCGGCTGCCAGCACGGCATCAGGGATCTTAGTTTTCATAAGGGCTCACTCTGCTGCTCACAATAAAAAAAACAATAAAACGATGTATAGAATTTTATATAGCGATAACGTCGCTATAAAGTCTGATATATATCGAAAAAATAGAAAAATAGCGTTAAAAACTGACCTTCATTCGAAATCAGTATTACCCCTAATAGGGTAGGGATTATTGTCCGGTATCAAACTGGCATAAAAAAAGCGCCCGAAGGCGCTTTTTAGAAGAAGAGAAAGCGAGGATTAGCCGATATATTCCAGTCCGTTCATGTACGGACGTAATACTTCCGGCACTTCAATGCGACCATCAGCCTGCTGATAGTTTTCCATCACGGCCACCAGGGTACGACCTACCGCCAGACCAGAACCATTCAGGGTATGGACCAGACGGGTCTTTTTGTCGGACTTACTGCGACAGCGTGCCTGCATACGACGCGCCTGGAAGTCCCAGACGTTAGAGCAGGAAGAGATCTCGCGGTAGGTATTCTGCGCCGGAACCCAGACTTCGAGGTCATAGGTTTTGCAGGCGCCGAAGCCCATATCACCAGTGCACAGAATAATTTTACGGTACGGCAGTCCCAGTAGCTGGAGCACTTTTTCCGCGTGACCGGTCATCTCTTCCAACGCAGCCATAGAATCTTCCGGGCGAACGATCTGCACCATTTCCACTTTGTCAAACTGATGCATACGAATCAGGCCACGGGTATCACGACCATAAGAACCTGCTTCAGAACGGAAACAAGGCGTATGCGCCGTCATTTTAATTGGCAGCTGATCTTCGTCGATGATTTCATCGCGTACCAGATTGGTCAGCGGAACCTCCGCCGTCGGGATCAAAGCATAGTTGCTGCTGTCTGCTTCTTCTTCCAGCGGACGGGTATGGAACAAATCGCCTGCGAATTTCGGCAGTTGACCGGTGCCATACAGCGTGTCGTGGTTAACCAGATACGGCACGTAGTTTTCGCTATAGCCGTGCTGTTCCGTATGCAGATCCAACATGAACTGCGACAATGCGCGATGCATACGCGCAATCTGTCCTTTCATCACTACAAAACGGGAGCCGGTCAGCTTAACCGCGGCGGCAAAGTCGAGGCCGGAGTGCATTTCCCCTAAGGTGACGTGATCGCGGATTTCAAAATCAAACTCACGCGGGGTACCCCAGCGGCTGACTTCAACGTTGTCGTTTTCATCTTTACCTACCGGCACTTCATCCGCAGGCAGGTTTGGGATGGTCAGCGCGATATTGCGGATCTCCGCCAGCAAGGTATCCAGCTCGGCTTTCGCCGCATCCAGCTCTTCGCCCAGTTTATTCACTTCCAGGCGTAAAGGCTCGATATCTTCCCCGCGCGCTTTCGCCTGGCCGATGGATTTCGATCGAGAATTACGCTCCGCCTGCAGGTTTTCCGTGTTGACCTGCAAAACTTTACGACGCTCTTCAAGAGCGCGCAGCTTATCTACATCCAGCTTAAAGCCCCGGCGTGCCAGTTTTTCAGCGACTGCGTCTGGCTCATTACGCAGCAGATTGGGATCGAGCATGCTTATCCTGTGCTTATCGAATAATAAAAGGAAACGCGATCAATTGATGATCGCCTCTGATTGTATTGATGAACATAAACCACGTTTACGTAATAGCGACGTTTTCGCCTTACCTGACCGACGACAGCAACAACGCATCCATTGCGCTATACCTGCGGACCTCATAAGCAACGTGCTATCAAGCATAACGAGATTCATCATCAACGCCATGATACCTGGAGCATCATATTTAGAGATAACCTTACCGCAACGTTTACACTAGCGGTAGCGTTTTGTGGGGCTATTTTGATCCTGTTCAGCCAGCCAGGCGAGCTTTTCGCCAATCTTGCCTTCCAGACCACGATTTGTCGGATGATAATAGCGCGTTTGCGCGATTTCCGGCGGGAAGTACACTTCACCCGCAGCATAGGCATTGGGCTCATCGTGGGCATAGCGGTACTCCTGGCCATAACCCATCTCTTTCATCAGTTTGGTTGGCGCATTACGCAGATGGACAGGAACGTCATAATCAGGACGTTCGCGCGCGTCGGCCAGCGCAGCCTTAAAGGCGGTATAGACGGCGTTGCTCTTCGGCGCGCAGGCGAGATAAACGATAGCCTGCGCGATCGCCCTTTCGCCTTCAGCCGGACCAACGCGGGTGAAACAATCCCACGCGGCAATAGCGACCTGCATCGCGCGCGGATCGGCATTACCCACATCTTCCGAGGCAATCGCCAGGCAGCGACGCGCCACGTACAGCGGATCGCCTCCCGCGGTAATGATACGGGCATACCAATAGAGGGCGGCATCCGGCGCGCTGCCGCGCACTGATTTATGTAAGGCGGAAATAAGATCGTAGAAGCGATCGCCTTTGTTATCAAAACGCGCGCTGCGCTCGCCGGCGATCTCGGTCAACAAGGAGGGCAATAAAACGCGTTTGCCGCTATCATCCGCCTCCGCCATATCGGCCATCATTTCCAGCGTATTTAAGGCGCGCCGCGCGTCGCCATTGACCAGCTCAGCAATCGCTCGCCGTGTCTCATCCGGTAACACGATATCCTGATCGCCGTAACCACGCGTTTTGTCCTGCATCGCCTGGTCCAGTACTTGCTCAATATCGTCAGTGGTCAACGATTTCAGCAGATAGACCCGCGCTCGCGACAATAGCGCCGAGTTCAGCTCAAAAGAGGGATTTTCCGTGGTCGCGCCGATAAAGGTGATAGTGCCATCTTCGATATGCGGTAAAAAGGCGTCCTGCTGGCTTTTGTTAAAGCGATGCACTTCATCGACAAACAGGATGGTACGGCGACCGGCATTACGATTCTGGCGGGCGCGCTCGATAGCTTCGCGAATCTCTTTTACCCCAGAAGTGACGGCGGAAATACGCTCGACATCGGCGCTGGCGTAGCGGGCGATCACTTCAGCGAGCGTGGTTTTCCCCGTCCCTGGCGGCCCCCATAAAATCATGGAGTGCAGATGCCCGGCCTCAATAGCGCGAGGCAACGGCTTACCTGCGGCCAGCAAATGCTGCTGGCCGATATACTGCGCTAAATTTTCCGGCCGCATCCGCGCGGCCAGCGGTTGAAACGTATTATCAGAAAAATCGAGCGACAGATTGCTCACTCATCGCCTCTACTTACGTTGGTCGTCTATCGTTACCCCTTGCGGCGGAGTAAACGTAAATTTTGACGGATCAACAGCGCCGTTTTGCTGGGATTTTAGCTGATAGGCGCTACGCTGATCGTCTTGTTCTACGGCGCTAAACTGGTGGATAGTCCCGTCGCGTCCCACATTGATGGTGAACTGTTTCAGATTGCCGTTGCTGGCTTTCGGCGTCAGCACAAAATTATCGCCATCCTGCTTAATATTATACTGCTGCCAGTCGCTGGCCTGGTTGCGGGCAATCAGCATAAACGGTGTATTTCCGGTGGCATCTTTCAACCACGTGGCGGTAGCCTGTTCTACAAACGGGTTATAGAACCATAACGTTTTGCCGTCAGAAACCAGAATACTCTCGTCAGGTTGCGTCATATGCCAGTTGAATAGATTTGGCCGCTTAACCCATAAATCACCCTGTCCCTCCTGCACCGCGGCACCGCTGCCATCGGTGACTTTTTGAGTAAAGGTGGCATGAAAGCTGCTCACTTTATCCAGACGGCTTTTCAGAGAGCTGGCGGCGTCAGCCCATACGCTGCTGGCTACAACGCTTGAAAGTAATGCACAGGCGATTGCCATTTTTTTCATCATTATTCCTCAGGTTTCGACACTCCCGACCAGGAGCTCCTTTTGCTTTCTATTCCAGGCCAAAAATCAGCATGAGGAAAGAAGAAAATACTGAATTTTGTTGCCGGATGGCAGCCTGCACAGCGCCATCCGGCTTACAGGTTTACTCAAAAGGCGGCGGAGCCAGCACTTCACGATTACCGTTATGCCCCTGAGCGCTGACAATACCCTGCGCTTCCATCTGTTCGATAATACGCGCCGCACGGTTATAGCCGATGCGGAACTGACGCTGAACGCCTGAAATGGACGCTTTACGCTTCTGGGTGACGAAATTAACGGCCTGATCGAATAGCGCATCTAATTCTTCGCCGCCGTCAAAACCGCCACCGCCACCTTCGCTTTCGCTGTCGGAGGTAATGCCATCCACATATTGCGGACGACCGCGCGCTTTCCAGTCCTGAACCACCGCATGGACTTCCTGGTCACGCACAAACGCCCCATGGACACGTACCGGCATGGTGGAGTTTGGTCCGGAATAGAGCATGTCCCCCATTCCCAATAACGACTCAGCGCCACCCTGATCAAGAATGGTGCGGGAGTCGATCTTACTGGATACGGTAAAAGCGATACGGGTTGGAATGTTGGCTTTAATTAAACCAGTAATCACATCGACCGACGGACGCTGCGTCGCCAGTACCAGGTGAATCCCCGCGGCGCGCGCTTTCTGCGCCAGACGCGCGATCAGCTCTTCAACTTTTTTACCGACGGTCATCATCAGGTCGGCAAATTCATCAACCAGTACCACGATATACGGCAGTTTTTCCAGAACCGGATGCTGAACATCCATACTGTCGCCCGGCTTCCAGTACGGGTCCGGAATCGGACGCCCCATGCGGGCCGCTTCGGCGATTTTCTCGTTATACCCAGCCAGATTACGCACGCCGAGCGCGGACATCAGCTTATAGCGACGCTCCATCTCATTGACGCTCCAGCGTAACGCGTTAGCCGCGTCTTTCATGTCGGTAACAACTTCTGTCAGCAGATGCGGTATACCTTCATAGACCGAGAGTTCTAACATTTTCGGGTCGATCATGATAAAGCGAACGTCTTCCGGCTGCGCTTTATACAGCATACTGAGGATCATGGCGTTAACTCCGACCGACTTACCGGAACCGGTCGTACCGGCCACCAGCAGGTGAGGCATTTTCGCCAGATCCGCCACTACCGGATCGCCCGCGATATCCTTACCTAACACCACGGTAAGCGGCGACGGATTCTCGCGGAATTTGGCGTTATCCAACACTTCGCGCAGATAAACGGTTTGCCGTTTCTTGTTCGGCAATTCCAACCCTACGTAAGGTTTGCCTGGAATGACCTCCACAACGCGTACGGCTACCGTTGACAATGAGCGCGCCAGATCCCGGGAAAGGTTGGAGATACGCGCCGCTTTAACGCCCGGGGCCAGATTCAGTTCAAAGCGAGTAATGACCGGGCCTGGCGAATAGTTCACCACATCAGCTTTAATGCGGAAATCCGCCAGACGCGCTTCAACCAGACGCGCCATTTGCTCCAGCGCAAAGGTATCTACCGGTTCAACTTCGCTCGGCGGCGGCGTCAGAAGATCTAACGAAGGCAGCGGCGTCGTCGGACGCTGTAATGGACGACTGTCGCCGTTACGCATCAACAGCGGGTGAATCAGGCTGTCTTGCGGCGCTGTCGGCTGTTGCGGCTGCTGATACTGCGGTTGCGGCGCTACCGGCTGTTGCGGCTGCTGATACTGCGGCTGCGGCGCTGTCGGTTGCTGCGGCTGCTGATACTGTGGCTGCGGCGCTACCGGCTGCTGCGGCTGCTGATACTGTGGCTGCGGCGCTACCGGCTGTTGCGGCTGCTGATACTGCGGTTGCGGTGCTATCGGCTGCTGCGGCTGCTGGTACTGTGGCTGCGGCGCTACCGGCTGTTGCGGCTGCTGATACTGCGGCTGCGGCGCTACCGGCTGTTGCGGCTGTTGATACTGCGGCTGCGGTGCTACCGGCTGCTGAACAGGCGTTGATTCGGGCATGACACTCGGCGTGAACAGCGGTTCGTGCGGACCTTCATCAACCAATACTTTCATTGGCGAGAAATCCAGATCGTCCAGTGAGAACGGCTGCGCGCCAGCGGGTTGCTCGCCGGAATATCGCTGCTGTTGCGAAGCGGCAAACTGGCGGGCTAATTCAGCTTCCGCAGCGGTATCGTCATCTTCTGCCTGTTGAGTATCATGCTGATACGTCTCACCATAACGATGCTGCTGCGACTGCGCAAACTGACGGGCTAACTCGTCCTGATGCATTGCATCTATTTCTTCATCGGTTAGCTGCGCGCCCGTCTCGTACTGATTGCGCTCCGCCTCGCGGGCTTTTTCTTCTGCAATCCTCTGTGACGGCAGCTTAATACCGTACGACGCCAGTTCCCGTCGGGTCGGCACGCGAACGCGGTTCGGACGCGGCAGTTGCGGACCAATCCCCTCTTTCACCTGCGGACGCGGCGCGCCGCCGGTAGCCAGACCAAATGCAGGCGCAGCGGCCGCGGTGCCTGCTGCCAGAGCGCCACTCTTAATACCTGCGTCAAGCGACGCGGCGGCGGCTACCGCTTCCACTGGCGGTATGGATGGCGCGACAGATACCGTAGGTTTGACCGGCACGTTCTCTTTTACCGGCTCCGGAATCGGTTGATACCATGCCGCCAGTTGTTCGCGCTCACGGGCGCGTTTCTCTTCCACCTCTTCAAAATAGTAAAGCGGAGGACGGGCGGGTCTGGTCTCTTCTATGACAGGTTCAGGCTCGGTGGCAACCGGCTGTTCGATAACCGGCGGCATGTGGGAAGGTTCAGCCGCTATCGGCTCCGGCTGATAAACCGGCGTCGGCTGATGGGTCGGCTCCGGCTGCCAGTGTTGTTCGGCATCCGGCGCCTGCCATTGCGGCTGTGTTTCCTGCGGCGCAAGAGAGTCATACTCTGCTGCGGTCGCTGGCGTCGCGGCGTATTGCGGCGCGGAAGCGACAGGCACAGGTTGCTGCCACGGCGCACTTTGCGCCTCCTGCGGTTGAGCATATTGCGGATGCGGCTGATACCCCTCCGGCGCAGGCGCGATAACCGGCTCGCCGGTTTGCGGCCCCGGTACGGGCTGCCACTCCACGGTCGGTTGCGCGACAACCGGCTCAGCCCCCGGCATGGGCGGCGTTTGCATTATGGGATCGGCGGACGCTGCCCACGTCTGGGTGACGGCAGTTGCGGCCGCAGCGGCGGCAACCGGTTCGGTGACAGAATGGCCGTTTAACAGCGGATCATATTCATCATATTCCGGCTGCGTCGCACGGTTGCCCGAAAACAGAACGTCGTCGGGATCGGCAGCGACGCCGCGCGCGCTATACTGAATGTCCTCGTCATCATCCATCCGTTTGCCGGAAAAGAGCGCGGCATCGGTCTGACGGCCCCGTGGATTGCTGAATTTTTCAGCCAGTCGCTTACGACGCGCCAACGCGCCGCGCAAAATACGCGCCCGGCGAGATTCACGCTGCACGCCGTCGGTTTCTTCATCGTATTCGTCATCATACTCTTCGTCGTCAACCCACGTATCATCACGCCGGGTACGGTTGCTGGCGAAGGTCAGTATATTAAGCAACCAGCCGCCTAATTTTTCGGCGATACTAACCCAGGACCAACCGGTAAAGAGCGTCAGCCCGGCAGCCCAAATACAGAGAAGCATTATCGTTCCGCCGCTACTATGCAACAACGGCTGCAGCGTGGTGCTTAACAGGCTGCCAATTACGCCGCCGGAGGCGAAATACCAGATATCGTCGGCATTAATGGCCGCCAGACCGCAGGAAGTGAGAATCAGCGCCAGCACGCCGATAAGGCGTAGCGACACAGCAAAATAGTCGATGTAATCATCCGTAGACTGATGACGCCACGCAAACCAACACCCGCCGACAATAATGACAGGGATGGTGTAGGCCATTACGCCAAAAATAAAGAACAGTGTATCGGCCAGCCACGCGCCCGGCGCGCCGCCTAAATTATGGATGGGTTCATGCCAGGCGGTTTGCGACCAACTGGGGTCCGAAGGGTTAAAGCTCAACAAGGCCGCCATCAGCCAGACGGCAAAAAGGGCAATAAGTATCAACAACGCTTCCAGAAGTCGGCGCCCGCTGCTTAACTTCGTCAATGTGACGTCTTTGTCTTCAGTATATTCCTGGCTCAAAAAAGGCTCTCCAGGTTCCAGGCTTTTCCCGCCCGATGCTAAAACGGACAACAGCACCGGGTTACCCCGGCACTGTTGCTGTATGGATTAACAGGAGTGTAATCAAACTACGGCGATTTTGCACCTGTTCCGTGTTAGCGTGTCTTAATAACCAGACGATTACTCTGTTTTACCTCTTCCATCACTACGTAAGTTCGGGTGTCGTTCACACCTGGCAAGCGCAGCAACGTCTCTCCCAATAGTTTTCGATACGCTGACATATCCGGTACACGGGTTTTCAACAGGTAGTCGAAATCGCCGGAAACCAAATGACACTCCTGAATCTCTTCAAGCTTTTGCACGGCGGCATTAAACTGTTCAAACACATCCGGCGCGCCGCGATTTAAGGTAATCTCAACGAATACCAGAAGTGACGCATCCAGATAATGCGGGTTCAACAGCGCCGTATAGCCCTGGATAAACCCCTGTCGCTCCAGCCGACGCACACGCTCAAGGCAAGGTGTCGGCGAAAGCCCTACTCGTTTAGAAAGCTCGACGTTGGAAATACGCCCATCCTTTTGCAGTTCATTAAGAATGTTACGATCGATACGGTCGAGATCTTTGCCAGGGCGCTTCTTGCTATCTACCATTATTATTGTCTCTCTGTATTCCTTCCCTACTCCTGCCTGACTCTACTCACATCACTGTTCAGAGTCGCTGCCCATCACAATAGACCGAAACCCAGAGGGATTAACGGCGCGCAATGCCTGGTCTATGGTGAGAAGACCGTTGCCTCGCGGCAGCTATCGACATCACGAATGGCGTCTGTCCACGCCATGCGTAGATTTCACTAGCCCGGTAAACATGGTATTTACATGCATGATTATGCAGCACATACATAACACAGTTTTTTTCTTCCTCGAATGTTTTCGCAAAACAGCAGGTGATTGTCAAAGCAAAACATCGATTTTTAGTACAACATGCCAGTTATTCATTAGAGAGGGCGGTAAACTGTCATTTCGTCACCTTATAAGTTACCGATTTCAAGTAAAATTTGTGATGATAACGTCGCTGTCCCGGTCGTTCATCGGTTCATGCTATTACACATATTGTTAACAAAATCGTTATGCTCTTTTTTTACGTCTGTAAATTCCCTACAATTCTGCTCATTGTCTGCCAACAACTATGGGGATCTCATGGGCACGACCAAACACAGTAAGCTGCTTATTCTGGGCTCAGGACCGGCGGGATATACCGCGGCGGTGTATGCCGCGCGCGCAAATTTACAGCCAGCACTTATTACCGGTATGGAAAAAGGCGGTCAACTGACTACCACGACGGAAGTGGAAAACTGGCCCGGCGATCCAAACGATTTGACCGGCCCGCTGCTGATGGAACGCATGCATGAACATGCGGCAAAATTTGAAACCGAGATAATTTTTGATCACATCAACAAAGTGGATCTGCAAAATCGTCCGTTCCGTCTGACAGGTGACAGCGCAGAGTACACTTGCGATGCGTTGATCATTGCGACCGGCGCTTCCGCGCGCTATCTGGGGCTGCCATCGGAAGAAGCCTTTAAAGGGCGCGGCGTTTCCGCCTGCGCAACCTGCGACGGTTTCTTCTACCGCAACCAGAAAGTGGCGGTGATCGGCGGCGGCAACACCGCAGTTGAAGAAGCGCTTTATCTGTCCAACATCGCTTCGGAAGTGCACCTTATCCATCGCCGTGACGGTTTCCGCGCTGAAAAAATCCTCATTAAGCGCCTGATGGATAAAGTTGAAAATGGCAATATCATTCTGCACACCAACCGGACGCTGGAAGAAGTGACCGGCGATCAGATGGGCGTCACCGGTCTGCGTCTTCGCGACACGCAGCAGAGCGATAATATCGAGACGCTGGATATCGCCGGACTTTTCGTAGCCATCGGTCATAGCCCAAACACGGCGCTCTTCGAAGGCCAGCTTGAGCTGGAAAATGGTTATATCAAAGTTCAGTCCGGCACCCATGGCAACGCCACACAAACCAGCATCCCTGGCGTATTCGCGGCGGGTGACGTTATGGATCATATTTACCGTCAGGCGATCACCTCTGCAGGTACGGGCTGTATGGCGGCGCTGGATGCTGAACGCTATCTCGATGGTCTGGCCGACGCGAGCAAATAGTTTTTACAAATCAGTAACAAAAGTAAAAAAGGCGACTATAAGTCGCCTTTATTTTTGCGTCGTTGTAACATTGCCCCTGCCTGAAATTCTAATAACTCACCTGCTAAGCGTGCAATGAATAAAACCCGTCAAAAAGAGCTGACCCGCTGGTTAAAACAGCAAAGCGTAATCTCCCAACGGTGGTTGAATATTTCCCGCCTGTTGGGGTTCATGAGTGGCGTATTAATTGTCGCTCAGGCCTGGATCATGGCGCGTATCCTGCAACATATGATCATGGAGAACATTCCACGGGAAGCGCTGTTGCTCCCTTTTATCCTGCTGATACTGGTCTTTGTCCTTCGCGCCTGGGTGGTGTGGTTGCGCGAGCGTGTCGGTTTTCATGCCGGACAACATATTCGCTTTGAGATCCGCCGTCAGGTGTTGGATCGTCTGCAGCAAGCCGGCCCAGCCTGGATTCAGGGCAAGCCCGCCGGTAGCTGGGCGACGCTGGTGTTGGAACAGATTGACGATATGCATGACTATTATGCGCGCTATCTGCCGCAAATGGCGCTTGCCGTTTGCGTACCGCTCTTAATCGTGGCGGCGATTTTCCCGTCAAACTGGGCGGCGGCGCTGATTCTGCTGGGCACCGCCCCGCTCATTCCCCTATTTATGGCAATGGTGGGGATGGGCGCGGCTGACGCCAACCGCCGCAATTTCCTGGCGCTTGCCCGGCTAAGCGGCCATTTTCTTGACCGTCTGCGCGGGATGGAAACGCTGCGAATTTTCGGTCGTGGAGAAGCGGAAACCGAGAACATTCGCGCAGCATCGCAGGATTTTCGTCAACGCACGATGGAAGTACTGCGCCTCGCCTTTTTATCTTCCGGCGTGCTGGAGTTTTTCACCTCGCTTTCTATTGCGCTGGTCGCCGTTTATTTTGGCTTCTCTTACCTGGGCGAGCTGAACTTTGGTCATTACGGTACTGGTGTGACGCTCGCCGCCGGGTTCCTCGCTTTGATCCTCGCGCCGGAGTTTTTCCAGCCGTTACGCGACCTCGGCACGTTTTATCATGCTAAGGCGCAGGCGGTTGGCGCGGCGGATAGTCTGAAGACATTTCTGGAAACACCCCTCGCCCACCCGGCGCGCGGCGAAGTTGAGCTGGCGGAAAACGAACCTGTAACCATTGACGCAGTCAATCTTATTATCACCTCGCCAGAAGGCAAAACGCTTGCCGGGCCGCTGAATTTCTCATTAGCGGCAGGAGAACGCGCCGTCCTGGTAGGACGCAGCGGTTCCGGTAAAAGCTCTCTGTTGAATGTATTATCCGGTTTTCTCTCCTATCAGGGATCTTTGCGTATTAACGGTGTCGAGCTTCGCGATCTCTCGCCGGAATCCTGGCGCCAGCATCTCTCCTGGGTCGGACAAAACCCGCAATTACCTGCAGCGACGCTACGCGAAAATGTATTACTGGCGCGCCCGGACGCCAGCGAGCAGGAACTTTATGCCGCGCTTGACGCCGCATGGGTAAGCGAGTTTTTACCGCTGCTGCCGCAGGGAGTAGACACCCCGCTCGGCAATCATGCCAGCAGACTTTCCGTCGGCCAGGCACAGCGTGTAGCGGTCGCCCGTGCGCTACTTAATCCCTGTCAACTGCTACTGCTGGATGAACCGGCGGCAAGCCTGGACGCTCACAGCGAGCAACGCGTCATGCAGGCGTTAAAAGCGGCGTCAAAACGCCAGACCACATTAATGGTGACGCATCAGTTGGAAGATCTCGCCGACTGGGACGCTATCTGGGTTATGCAAGATGGCGCGATTGTCGAACAAGGCAGTTATGCCGAACTCAGCGCTGCCAACGGCGCTTTTGCGACGTTATTGGCTCACCGTCAGGAGGATATTTAAATGCGCGCGCTACTCCCTTATCTGACGCTTTATAAACGCCACAAATGGATGCTAACGCTGGGAATTGCGCTGGCAATCCTGACCCTGCTTGCCAGTATCGGGCTGCTGACGCTTTCCGGCTGGTTCCTGTCCGCGTCCGCTATCGCAGGCTTCGCGGGAATTTACAGTTTTAACTATATGCTCCCGGCAGCCGGCGTGCGCGGCGCGGCCATTACCCGTACCGCTGGTCGTTATTTTGAACGTCTGGTAAGTCATGACGCCACGTTCCGCGTGCTGCAACATCTGCGTATTTATACCTTCAGCAAACTTTTACCGCTCTCCCCCGCGGGTCTGGCGCGTTATCAGCAAGGTGAACTGCTGAACCGCATCGTTGCCGACGTCGACACGCTGGACCATCTCTATTTGCGCGTCATCTCCCCGCTGGTCGGCGCTTTTGTAGTGATTATGATTGTCACCCTGGGGCTTAGCGTTCTCGACGTGACGCTGGCGATCACGCTGGGCGGCATTATGCTGTTGACGCTGTTTATTATGCCGCCGGTGTTTTATCGCGCCGGCAAAAATACCGGCCAAAATCTGACGCATCTACGAGGTCAGTATCGCCAACAGCTCACGTCATGGTTACAGGGCCAGGCGGAACTCACCATTTTTGGCGCCAGCAAACGCTATCGGGCGCAAATGGAAGCCACCGAATTACAATGGCATGAGGCCCAACGCCGACAGTCTGAACTGACCGCCTTATCGCAGGCGTTAATGCTGCTGATTGGCGCGCTGGCGGTGATGTTAATGTTGTGGATGGCCTCCGGCGGCGTTGGCGGCAATACGCAGCCCGGCGCGCTCATCGCGCTGTTTGTCTTCTGCGCGCTGGCGGCTTTCGAGGCGCTTGCGCCCGTTACCGGCGCATTCCAGCATCTGGGGCAGGTTATCGCCTCTGCGCTTCGTATCACTGAATTAACGGAGCAAAAACCGGAGGTGACCTTTCCACAGGCAGAAACTCCCGCGCCGGAAAAGGTCACACTCACCCTGCGGGACGTTTCGTTTCGTTATCCCGACCAGCCGATTAATGCGCTCAATGCCCTCTCATTACAGGCTAATCCTGGCGAGCATGTCGCTATTCTGGGGCGTACCGGCTGCGGAAAATCAACGCTGTTGCAGCTACTCACCCGCGCCTGGGACCCGCAACAAGGCGAAATTCTGCTCAACGATCTTCCGCTATCCTCGCTGAGCGAATCCGCCTTACGCCAGACTATCAGCGTGGTGCCGCAGCGTGTCCACCTGTTCAGCGCCACACTGCGTGATAATTTATTACTGGCGGCGCCCAATGCCAGCGACGAAGCCCTTTCCGACATGCTGCGTCGCGTCGGCCTCGAAAATCTGCTCGAAGATAGTGGGCTTAATAGCTGGCTTGGCGAAGGCGGTCGTCTGCTGTCCGGCGGCGAACTTCGTCGCCTGGCCATCGCCCGCGCGCTGTTGCACGATGCCCCGTTAATGCTGTTGGATGAGCCCACTGAGGGGCTGGATGCGACCACCGAGAGCGAAATGCTGGAATTACTTGCCGATGTGATGCGCGAGAAAACCGTCCTGATGGTGACTCACCGTTTGCGCGGCCTGGCCCGTTTTGATCAAATCATCGTAATGGACGACGGGCGCATCATTGAGCGAGGCACTCATGCAGAATTGTTAGCCGGACAAGGGCGCTATTATCAGTTTAAACAACGTCTGTAAGCTATTATTGAACGATCCGACTTGCGTACTGGAGTTTCGCCGTCATGCGTCTGGTTCAGCTTTCCCGACATTCTATCGCCTTCCCTTCGCCGGAAGGCGCTTTACGCGAGCCTAACGGTTTACTGGCGCTGGGCGGCGATCTCAGCCCTGCCCGGTTGTTAATGGCCTACCAGCACGGGATTTTCCCGTGGTTTTCGCCGGGCGACCCGATTCTGTGGTGGTCGCCCGATCCGCGCGCCGTGCTGTGGCCTGAAAAGTTTCACCTCAGTCGCAGCATGAAGCGCTTTCACAACGCATCCCCTTACCGCGTGACGCTCAATTACGCTTTCGATCGGGTCATTGATGGATGCGCCAATCACCGTGACGAAGGCACCTGGATAACGCGTGGTATTGAGGAAGCCTATCGCCGATTACATGAATTGGGCCACGCGCACTCCATTGAAGTGTGGCGTGATCAGGAACTGGTCGGCGGGATGTATGGCGTCTCGCAGGGGGCGCTGTTTTGCGGCGAATCGATGTTTAGCCGCCAGGAGAATGCCTCTAAAACCGCACTGCTGGTTTTTTGCGCTGAATTTACCCGTCACGGCGGTAAACTTATTGATTGTCAGGTAATTAATAGTCATACCGCCTCGCTCGGCGCCATTGAAATTCCACGTCGTGACTACCTCGATCACCTCGCAGCCTTACGCCAACAACCGCTGGCCTCCCGTTTTTGGGTGCCGCGGACATTATTTTTGCCCCGGAAGTGAATGTTTTCGGCACATTTTTTATTGGGGTGTTATAATTGCTGCCGCAGAATTGGTTTAGCATATTATCCCGCAGCCCGTTGTCAGGTAACGCCCATCGTTTATTTCACCGTTCCCTTATATGTTGCGCTTATGTCGATACATCAGGCGGTAGTATCAGGGAAAAGGTGTATAACGCGGCGTTGTCGTGTGTCGCGGAATCATGTGCTAAACCTGGTTTGCTGTGTTTTAAACGCACAAATCTTTACTTATCAAAAGAAGTTCGGCATTATCTTGCCGGTTCAAATTATGGTAGTGATACCCCAGAGGATTAGATGGCCAAAGAAGACAATATTGAAATGCAAGGTACCGTTCTCGAAACGTTACCTAATACCATGTTCCGCGTAGAGTTAGAAAACGGTCACGTGGTTACTGCACACATCTCCGGTAAAATGCGTAAGAACTACATCCGCATCCTGACGGGCGACAAAGTGACCGTTGAGCTGACCCCGTACGACCTGAGCAAAGGCCGCATTGTCTTCCGTAGTCGCTAATTGTCTCCTCACGCCCTGAAGGGCGGCTGGATAAAAGGTCGGTTTAACCGGCCTTTTTTGCGTCCATTAAGTCGATGAATGACGAGCAGGTTACTCTTCCACCATCCGCGCATACTCTTCCGTCAAAAAATCGACCAACGCGCGTACGGAAGGTAATAATCCTCGCCGGGATGGGAACACAGCATGAATAACCTCCCGCCGGGGCTCCCACTCTTCCAGCACCGCGACCAGTTCACCGGCGGCCAGTTGTTCTTTCACCATTAAGACAGGTAACTGCACAAGCCCCACGCCCGCCATCGCCGCCTCGCGTAGCGCCAACATGTCTGTAGTAATCATACGCGGGGTAAAATGGACTTCCGCACGCGCGCCCTGCGGGCCGTAAAGTTCCCAGCGGTGGATATGCTTGCCGGATGCAAGACTTAGCCCTGGCCAATGACTCAACTCCGCCGGCGCGGAAGGGATTCCCATCCGTGCGATGAGATCCGGGCTGGCAAACAGGCGATGCCCTCTGTCAGCCAGGACGCGCATCACCAGATCGCTATCCTCAAACGGGCGCGGCCTGACGCGAATCGCCACATCCACCCCCTCCCCTACGACGTCCACCCGACGATTGGTCGCTTCAAGCTGTAGCGAAACATCAGGATAACGCGCCATAAACTTCGCCAGCATTGGGCCGATGTGTACATGCAGCAGCGTAACCGGGCAGGTCAGCTTCACGATACCGCGAGGTTCTACCTGCAATGCGGCAATGGCATCCTGCGCCGCCTGAGCTTCCACCAGCATCGCTTTACAGTGCTCATAGAATGTTTGTCCCACTTCGGTAACGTTAAACTGCCGGGTGGTTCGCTGAATCAATCGCACGCCCAGCCGTTCCTCCAGTTGCGCAATACGCCGGCTCAGTTTTGATTTTGGTTCATCAAGCGCACGCCCCGCCGCGGCAAACCCACCCTCTTCGACCACATGCACAAACCACGCAAAATCATTGAGATCCGTTTTTATCATTACATTGTCCTATTAATGGAACGGTATGAGCCATTTTAGCCACTACCGAACCTTTTGTCATGAATATAAGCTTATTCACATCAAGACAACGCCACTGAGGAGAACACCATGAAACAGATTACAGGCGTCTATACCGCACCTCGCCCGCACTGGGTTGGCGATGGATTTCCGGTTCGTTCACTCTTTTCTTATCAGTCACATGCGCAGCAGTTGAGTCCATTCCTGCTGCTGGATTATGCCGGGCCGCACACATTTACGCCGGGTAATGAAAAACGCGGCGTTGGAGAGCATCCACACCGCGGTTTCGAGACCGTGACGATTGTTTATAGTGGCGAAGTCGAGCACCGGGACTCTACCGGTCGCGGCGGCGTTATCGGCCCGGGCGACGTTCAGTGGATGACCGCAGGCGCAGGCATTTTGCATGAAGAGTTCCACTCCGACGCGTTTACCCGTCGGGGCGGCGAACTGGAAATGGTGCAGTTGTGGGTTAACCTTCCCATGAAGGACAAAATGACCACCCCGGGTTATCAAAGCATTACCCACGATGTTATCCCGACCGTTACGTTGCCGGATGACGCCGGAGTCGTGCGGGTCATCGCAGGGCGTTATGAAGAGACAAAAGGCCCAGCGCACACTTTCTCGCCGCTCAATGTCTGGGATATGCGCCTGCAACGCAATCGCCAGCTTACATTGGCACAGCCGGAAGGATGGAGCACCGCGCTGGTGGTACTGAAAGGCAATATCACGGTGAACGGCACGACGCCGGTCAACGAAGCGCAACTGGTGGTATTGAGCCAGCAAGGGAAAACGCTGCACCTTGAGGCCAGCAGCGACGCCAGCGTATTGCTGTTATCAGGCGAGCCGCTGAATGAACCGATTGTGGGTTACGGCCCATTTGTTATGAACACGAAACAAGAGATCGCAGAAGCAGTCCGCGATTTCAACTCCGGCCGTTTTGGCCAAATCTGAAAACATGAAGGAGAACACGATGTCAAGTCCTGCTAATTTTAATGGTTTGCGCCCGGTAATTGATGTTAACGATTCCGTGATGCTTTTAATCGATCATCAAAGCGGTCTTTTCCAGACCGTAGGCGATATGCCAATGCCGGAATTACGCGCTCGCGCCGCGGCGTTGGCGAAGATGGCGACGTTAGCGAAAATGCCGGTCATTACCACGGCATCCGTACCGCAAGGTCCGAACGGCCCGCTGATCCCGGAGATCCACGCTAATGCGCCACATGCGCAGTATATTGCGCGCAAAGGTGAAATTAACGCCTGGGATAACGAAGATTTCGTTAAGGCGGTAAAAGCGACGGGTCGTAAGACGCTGATCATTGCCGGGACGATTACCAGCGTGTGCATGGCATTCCCGGCCATTAGCGCGGTAGCGGAAGGTTATAAGGTATTTGCCGTGATCGACGCATCCGGTACCTACAGTAAGATGGCGCAGGAGATCACCCTGGCGCGTATCGTACAGGCTGGCGTCGTACCGATGGATACTGCCGCGGTCGCCTCTGAGCTGCAAGGCACCTGGAACCGTGAAGACGCCGCCGCGTGGGCCGACGTTTATACTCAGGTATTCCCGGCCTATCAACTGCTGATCGAAAGCTACAGCAAAGCGCAGGATGTGGTGAAAAACAACGAAATGTTGGATTCACAGCGCTAATTTGCCTCCCCGCGCCAGTTTGGGCGGGGATTATGTCTATTGCATGAGCAAACGACAGTGAATATGTAAATTCTGCTTGACCGTTTTAGCGCAACTCCCTATAGTAGCGCCCCGTTGCCCCCCAAGTGGTCAGGCAGCAATACAATATGGTGAGGTGTCCGAGTGGCTGAAGGAGCACGCCTGGAAAGTGTGTATACGGCAACGTATCGGGGGTTCGAATCCCCCCCTCACCGCCATATTCAAGAAAGAGCTCGTACGAAAGTACGGGCTTTTTTTTTCACATAAAGCCACCCTACAGGGGGGATGAGAACACCCGACCGGGGTTCGACAACTGGCGCAGCCAGTTGGACAGACGACGAGCCTGCGAGGAGACTGCCCGAAGGGCGAGCGCAGCGAGTCAATCCCCCCCTCACCGCCATATTTAAGAAAGAGCTCGTACGAATGTACGGGTTTTTTTTTCGCATTACCCCCCCGTCGATTACCGGATGATGACGCAATTTACAAGCGCCTTGTCCGCCTACCGCGAGCACAACGCCATCAGGCTAACTATTAGCCGGCGTAAATAAATATCCTCCGGCATAGCCGGAGGTTTTTCAGATGCGCCTGTAAGGCTCTCTTACCAGCCGCGCCCTAACA